>CAZFMC010000079.1:0-2618 GCA_964520065.1 uncultured Ruminiclostridium sp. | reverse complement strand
AACCACAACCGACCGTATCGAGGTGGCTGACGGCATTAGCGCGGATATTACGCTTAATGACGTTAATATCGACCTTTCGGCTACGGGCAATAAGTTTGCCAATAAGTCTGGCGAAGCGGCGTTCAAAATTGCTGATAACAGCACGGGCAACGTAACTATAACACTTAACGGTACAAACGTGCTAAAGAGCGGTTACGACTGCGCGGGCTTAGAAAAGAACGGCGAGTATGTGATTGACGATTCGACCAACCCTGTAACAACAATAGGTAAACTTACAATTAAGGGCACAGGCTCTCTTACCGCAACCGGCGGCGAAGATGGCGCAGGTATCGGCGGCGGTTCGGAAGCAAGCGGCTCAAATATCACCATCAGCGGCGGTACTGTTACCGCAACAGGCGGCAAATACGCCGCAGGTATCGGCGGCGGTGACGATAAAGCCGGCTCGTATATCGCCATCAGCGGTGGTACTGTTATCGCGAACGGCGGCGAAGATGGCGCAGGTATCGGCGGCGGAAACAACGGCGCAGGTTCGGATATCACCATAACAGGAGGAACGGTTACCGCAACAGGCTGTTTAGACGGCGCAGGTATCGGCGGCGGTTGGAGTGCCGCAGGCTCGGATATTGTTATCAGCGGCGGTTCTGTTAAGACGGTAGCGTATTCGGGCGCTAACGCTATCGGCGGCGGCGATGGAGAAGACGCTGTAACCCCCACAAACGGTGATGAAACAGATCTGAAGGAAGTCTACCTCCTCAAAATCGAAAACCCGAACGACTATGACGTTTATATTGACGGCAACCCTTACACTCCCAAGAATCACAAGGCGGCAGACCGCAAGGACGGTGTTCTTTACGATTACCTTTACGCTTACCTTACGGGCGGGGAACACACCGTAAAGCTCGGAGCGGACGGCGAGCTTGTGACGTACGTTTTCATCGAAGCTAAAAAAGCGTTCTATCAGAAAGGCGTTGACCTTGTGGTAACCGCAACGGAAGCGGATGAGTCCGCTCCTGTTCACGGCACGGATTACACCTATTATGATGGCGTGCTGACGATTCTGACGAATAAGAAAATGACCATTGGTATGGCAAGCGGAAAAACCACCACAACCGACCATATCGAGGTGGCTAGTGGAATTAACGCGGATATTACGCTTGATAATGTAAATATCGACCTTTCGGGTACGGGCGATTGGTTAAGCAATTTCTCTGGCGAAGCGGCATTCAAAATTGCCGATAACAGCACGGGCAATGTAACTATAACACTTAATGGTACAAACGTGCTAAAGAGCGGAAACAACTGCGCGGGCTTGCAGAAGAACGGCGAGTATGTGATTGACGATTCGACCAACCCTGTAACGACAATAGGTAAACTTACAATTAAGGGCACAGGCTCTCTTGAAGCAAAAGGCGGCGGACAAGGCGCAGGTATCGGCGGCGGTAATAATGGCGCAGGCTCGAATATCACTATAAGCGGCGGAACGGTTACCGCGAACGGCGGCACTTATGGCGCGGGTATCGGCGGCGGTTATTACGGCAAAGGCTCGAATATTACTATCAGCGGCGGTACTGTTACGGCAATCAGCGCTTCTTTTGGCGCAGGTATCGGCGGCGGTTATGAAAGGACCGGCTCAAATATCACTATAAGCGGCGGTTCTGTTAAGGCTATCGCGGGCGATCGCGCTAACGCTATCGGCGGCGGTCAAAATAAAGACGCTGCAACCCCGAAAAACTCTGTCGGTAAGGACGTTTATCTCCTCACAATCGAAAACCCGAACGGCGAGGACGTTTATATTGATAACGTAAAGCAGACCTTAAAATATCACAGTGCTGATGACAAGAATCTTTACGCTTACGTAACGAACGAAACTCACGTTGTAAAGCTTGGCGAAAACGGCACGGAGCAGGTTTACGTATTTGACCACAGCGCTAATAAATTCAAAACCCCCGACCTTGTAATTGAGGGCGAGAATCTCAAGTACGGTATAGACTACAAGTATGAAAACGGTCAGCTTGTGATTATGACGGCTAAGGCTGTAACTGTCAAGATGGCTGAAAATGTGACGACAACAACCAATGAGTTATTATTTAATGCCAATGCAAACATTACACTGAAAAATGTTACATGCGGAGGCATAACCGCAGACAGCACGGCAACTGTTACTCTTGACGGAAAGAATACAATTACACGCAACTTTTATTGTGATGGCGCTGTAACATTAAGTGGTGATGGAAGCCTGACGGTAGGTGGAGATCTTTCAATTGGCGCTGGTGGAACGCTTTCAATCAGCAGCACTGTTGTAACCGTAAACGGTAAGTTTGATTATGTCGGCACAATGATTATCAACGGAGCTTCGGTTAAGCTTGCAAATTCTGGCGATATGCTTGCGAATACGTTTTATCTCCTCGAGGTTGAAAACCCCAACGGTCAGACTATTACGATTAACGGAAAAGCCTACCCGAAATCGCACGGCGATGAAAAGAAGATTTACGCTTGGCTTAAGGCGAAAAACCCCGATGACGGTGATGAACACACCGTACAGGTTGGCGATGCTGTGACAAGGTATAAGCTCTGCACCAAGGACAACGTAACGAAGTTCAGGATTGTTCCGACAGCCG
>CAZFMC010000078.1:0-2874 GCA_964520065.1 uncultured Ruminiclostridium sp. | reverse complement strand
CGCATATTGCGGCGGCTTCGCCGCCGCAGGAGAGCGCAAAACAGCAAAACAAAAACGCATGCCACAGTATCGCGGCAGGCGTTTTTCAGCTTGTTAAATAACTCATTTTAGAGAATTTTAGCCGTTTTGCTAAAATTTTCGTCCTGATAAATCGGAACAATTTGCATCAAAATCGGGATTCCAAAGGGATTTAATCCCTTGGGCAGGGGTTTGGGGACGGCGTCCCCAAGCTCTTTTTTTCTCTTTTCACCTTTTTCGATAGTCTGAACGAAGCTGTTGCGTTTTTACCTTTTTATTGAGCAGACCATAAGCTGAATGTCATTGTCAGATGACGGTTTTCCACTGAAATCCGCATAGCTGTCAAGCACTGTCATTCCCAGTCTTCCCAAAATGCAGCCGACTTCATCTAGATTGTACAGCCGTATGGTGTTGCCATACTCCATAACGGGTTTAGGAAGCGGCTCTCCGTATGCATAGTCGAGCTGACCATAAATAAGCGTTTTCGTTTCGTTATCCCACTCAAAGCTTGAGAGGGTAAGACATTTTTCGCCCGCGTCCCAGAGCTTGCAGGGAAAATGCGTAACAGCGTAGCTGCCGTTCATAATGTCCATAAAATGCTTGCCGCCGGATTTCAGCGCCTTTGAAATTGCAAGGAAAATTTTCAGATTCTCTTCTTCATTTTCCAAATACCCCACAGCACCGTCCGCCATGTTCAGCACAACGTCAAACTCGTTTTCAAAACGTATCTCCCGAATATCCGAACAGATAAATCTCGCGTTAAGCCCCTCTTTTTCAGCCGTCCGCGCCGCAAAATCAACATAGTCCCGCGTTATGTCAACACCCGTAACGTCAAAACCGCGCCTTGCCAGCTCAAGCGAGTGACGACCAAAACCACAGGCTAAGTCAAGTATCCTCTCGCCGCCTTTAAGCTGCATTTTTTCAATAAGAAAATCAACCTGCCGCTTTGTATCCTCAACCCACGACTGATTTTGAATGTCAAGCGTCCAGATTTTTTTGTACCAATCTTTTTCCATCGGTTTCATTTTTTCTCTCCCTTTTTGCTATTGCATACAACAAGCGGCACATATTTACATAGTCAGCTTTTCAAGCTCCTGCGCCATATGCTTTATATCTTTTACCATTGTGCCGAGATTTGCGATTCCATCGCTGTTTTCCTTGATAGCTGCCGCAACGTGCTGAACGGCATTGCAGTTATTTTCTATATTATTGCTTACATTCACAAGCTGTGCGGAAACGCTCTCGCCGCTTGTAAAAACGTCGCCGATAACCTCGTTCATGCTGCCGATATTGTCGGAAACGACGCTGTTGGAGGCGCTGACCTGTTCGGCGGAAATTTTGATTTGTTCCATACCCTCCATACCCTGACGAGTAAGCGCGGAATTTTTCTCCATCGCTTCAACCGCGCCTTGGATATTCTGCGCGACAAGTCCGATAATCTCGTCGATTTCTGTTGCTGACGTTGCTGTTTTTTCAGCAAGCACTTTGATTTCCGAAGCAACCACCGCGAAGCCTGCGCCCGCCTCGCCGGCGTGGGACGCCTCAATAGAAGCGTTGATTGCAAGGATATTTGTCTGGGTTGCAATATCCGTTATAATTTTTGTTATTTCAACAATTCTGCGCGACTGCTCCGAAAGTCGCCCGATGATTTCCTTACTTTCGTCTGTTCCCTTGCAAATTTCGCCCATTTCCGAGTAAGCGACAGTGATTTTTCTGTCATTCTCGGAAGTAATATTGTTTGCGCTATCAATCAGACCCGAAATACGGCTGCTCATGTCAGCAAGGGTTTTAAGGCTTTCGGATATCTGCGCCATATTTCCCTCAACGGTTCTGATGTGATTGAAATTGGCGTCGGAGTCGCGCATGACGTTTGCCGTTTCTGTGGAAACACTGCGATTGGATTCGGTTGAAGCCGCTGAGATTTTGTCAAGCTCCGTAACGGTTTTAAGGAGCTTATGCGACATTTCAAGCGACTTTTCGCGCATTACACGCTGCTGCTCCGCACCCATAAGATTCCCAAGCATTTTCGTTGTTCGCTTGCAAAGCATTGAGAAAATGAAAGACAGGCACACAAGAATGATAGCGCGGGGAAGGATTCCGAAAAGGACGAGCCGTTTCATATCATAAAGGTTTCTGTCAATATTCAGCCCCATGCCATTGGCGATAAGCTGTCCGGCGGAAACGCAGATTGTTGTTGTAATCATAGTGAACGTATTAAGTCTGCTTGAAAAGAACAGACTGGCAATTGCAATCGGATATATGTATAGGAGAACCGAGTGGAAGGACAGAGTAACTGTTGTGATAAGCGTAAAGATAATCGCGCAGGTTACAGAAACATATTTAACCCAGTCGCCGTCTTTTTTGAGTATAATTACAATCAGCGTCGGCACGAACAGCACCACGCAGCTTAACAGGAAGGACACGACCATAGTACCCATATCGAGAACAAAGACGCCGAGGAGATTAAGGATTAACACGACCACAAATGCGCCCATTGTTATCAGCATTGCCTTGGCAGCCGCCTTATTAGCGCTCCGTTCGTTTTCCTTTAACAGTTCCATATTTGTAATTTCCTTTCCTTTTTATGTCACAAGTGTTTCCTAATGCAATTTTATTATACCATATAACCTGTTTATTGTCAACAATTGTCAAAATTTATTTTCTTGCAAATTACAAAGAAACCCCGCAGGCAATTCTGCGGAGTTTCGGCGAAAGTGGCAGGATTCGGCAGGCGGGCGCGAATGCGCCCGCACAGTGCGGCGGCTTCGCCGCCGCAGGAGAGCTTGGCAAAAGCGAAAAGTAAGCGCGCGGGCGCGAATGCGCCCGCATATTGCGGCGGCTTCGCCGCCGCAGGAG
>CAZFMC010000077.1:0-2970 GCA_964520065.1 uncultured Ruminiclostridium sp. | reverse complement strand
GCGGCGGCTTCGCCGCCGCAGGAGGGTTTTGCAAAAGCGAAAAGTAAGCGGGCGGGCGCGAATGCGCCCGCATATTGCGGCGGCTTCGCCGCCGCAGGAGGGTTTTGCAAAAGCGAAAAGTAAGCGGGCGGGCGCGAATGCGCCCGCATATTGCGGCGGCTTCGCCGCCGCAGGAGGGTTTTGCAAAAGCGAAAAGTAAGCGGGCGGCAAAGCCTGAAGCGTCCTTCTTTTATTATGCCTTATTTTACCGGAAAAAGCAAGCGCGGACGGAACTTTCAGCGGAATTTGGGCAGAAAATGTTATTTTGCATAAATCTGAACACAATTTATGGTAAAAATGACTATTGAAAAGTTCGGGCTATTTCTTTACAATAAATGTGTATGCATTTTCGGAAAGGATTGAGCCTATGAAGCTTTTTAAAAAAAATTCCGGAGCGCTCTGCGCGCTCTTTTCGCTTTTTTTGTTTAATATAACCGCTTTTGCCGAGGAGTTTACCGAGGAGGATAGACTTGCCTTCGGAATAATGCCAATATGGCTTCTATTGATGATTCTTGCAGCCGTAACCGCGCTTGCCATAATCATAATAATAGAAATTGTCAAGCGTAAGCATAAGTAAGTTTGTTCACTTTAACGGTTGACTTTTTCATGAAAAAATAATATACTGGTAGTGTTATATTTTTTTGCAAAACAACGGCGTTTTGATTAGCTTCGCTATGTCAGAACGCCCTTATTTTTTTACAAGGAGATTTTTCTATGTCAGAGCGTATTGATGTGCCGAAAATTTTCGGTGAGGACGTGTTCAACGAATCCGTTATGAGAAGCCGCCTGCCCAAGGAGGTTTTCAAAAAGCTTAAGGCTACGACAAATTCCGTCAGCGAGCTTGACAGCACTATCGCAGAGAGCGTTGCCGCCGCCATGAAGGACTGGGCAATCGAAAAGGGTGCAACCCATTTTACCCACTGGTTCCAGCCTATGACGGGCATAACCGCAGAAAAACACGACAGCTTCATTTCTCCAAACGGTGACGGAACCGTTATAATGGAGTTTTCGGGCAAGGAGCTTATTAAGGGCGAGTCCGACGCCTCCTCGTTCCCTTCCGGCGGAATCCGCGCAACCTTCGAGGCACGCGGCTATACAGCTTGGGACCCCACTTCGTTTGCCTTTGTAAAAGACAATACCCTCTATATCCCGACCGCTTTCTGTTCCTACACGGGCGAAGCGCTTGATAAGAAAACTCCGCTCCTGCGCTCTATGGACGCGCTTTCCGAGCAGGCGCTGCGTATTCTCCGTCTTTTCGGCAATAACACCGCAAAGCGCGTAAACGTAACCGTCGGCGCGGAACAGGAGTACTTCCTCATAGACTATAAGGCTTATGAAAAGCGCAAGGATCTGCGTTATACGGGACGCACCCTTTTCGGCGCGCCCGCACCCAAGGGGCAGGAAATGGACGACCATTATTTCGGCTCGATAAAGCAGCGCGTTTCCGATTATATGAAGGATCTCGACGCTCACCTCTGGCGGCTCGGCGTTCCTTCAAAAACCAAGCATAACGAGGTTGCTCCGGGACAGCACGAATGTGCGCCGATATTCGCTTCCGCAAACCTTGCCGCCGACCAGAACCAGCTCATGATGGAGCTGATGAAAAAGCTTGCAAAAAAGCACGGAATGGCTTGCCTGCTCCACGAAAAGCCGTTCAGCAGCGTAAGCGGCTCGGCAAAGCACGACAACTGGGCGCTTTCCACCGACGACGGTCAGAATCTGCTTAAGGCGGGACGTTCCCCCCTTGAAAACGCACAGTTTCTCACCTTCCTTGCCGCAATTGTAAAGGGCGTGGACGATTACGCGGAGCTTCTGCGGCTTTCCGTTGCGGGCGCGGGCAATGACCACCGCCTCGGCGCTAACGAAGCGCCCCCCGCGATAATGTCGATTTTCCTCGGAGAAGAGCTTGAAGAGGTTCTCCGCGTTCTCATAAGCGGAGGGGATTCGGTAACTGCCGACAAGAACCGCTATTTCGACATCGGCGTATCGACTCTGCCCAAAATCAAAAAGGACACCACCGACAGAAACCGCACCAGTCCGTTTGCCTTTACGGGAAACAAGTTCGAATTCCGTTCGGTAGGCTCTTCACAGAACGTAAGCACCCCGAATATTATTCTTAACACGATTGTTGCAGATTCTCTTATGCAGTTTGCAGACGAGCTTGAGAAGGTGCCCGCGGACAACTTTGAAGCTGCTCTTCACGACCTTCTTGTAAGAACCTTCAAGGAACACAGCCGCGTTATCTTCAACGGCAACGGCTACGACGACGCTTGGGTTGAGGAGGCGAAAAAGCGCGGACTTCCGAACCTCCGCACCAGCGTTGACGCGCTCCCGCACTTTGAAGATAAGAAGAGCGTTGAGCTGTTCACACGTCACAAGGTGCTTTCCGAACGTGAAATTCACGCGCGCACGGAAATCCTGCTGGAAAATTATTACAAAACAATAAATATTGAAGCGCACACGGCTTACGAGATGGTTGCGCGCGACTATTTGCCGGCTGTTACGGCATACGAGAAGTTCCTTTGCGACGTTATCGTTTCAAAGCGCGGCGCAGGAATAGACGCGGCGGTCGAAACCGAGGCTGCGAACAGAATTTCCGCGCTCACCGCTTCGCTGACCGTCAAGAACCGCGAGCTTTCGGAGGCTCTCGGAAAGGTTTCCGAGCTTTCCGACGTGCTTGAAACCGCCGTTTACTACCGCGACATTGTTTTCGGAAAAATGAACGAGATTCGCGAAATTGTCGATACGCTTGAAACAATGGTTGGCGCTGACTACTGGCCTGTTCCGACCTACGGAGAACTGCTGTTCAGCGTAAGCTAAGCGTCTTCTGCGCACCGTTGTTTGCATTCCGGCGGCTGGCGATGGGCGGTTCGCAGCAAGCGGAGGGGGCGCGGCGCGCGCGTTTTGTGCGGCTTCGCCGCACAAAACGGT
>CAZFMC010000076.1:0-3625 GCA_964520065.1 uncultured Ruminiclostridium sp. | reverse complement strand
CCGCAATATGCGGGCGCATTCGCGCCCGCCTGCTTGCTTTTCGCTTTGGCTGAACCCTCCTGCGGGCACATTAACAGATACAGCAAAAGAGGCTGCCGCGTTCTCCGCAGCAGCCCCCCGTTCGGTATGCTTTACTTCATTTTGAAAGAAAGACAGTCGGTACACTGCTTCTTGGTAGGGTCACATTCATGTGTGCCAACCTTGATTTTATCAAGACTGCAATAGTCGCAGTCGCAGCAGTGGTACGCGCAGTTCGCAATGGAACATTCAATGCTCATATTTGCTCTTTCAGTGCTCATAATATCATTGATCCTTTCAGATTTTTTTAAGGCAACGCCTTATGACGTTATTATCTGCACCAAAAGCTTAATTATTCAGAAGCTTTTTAACATTATCTGCCGTTGCAGCAATATAGTCCGCTCCGGCTGCTTCCAGCTCCTCCCTGCTTCCGTACCCGCAAAGAAGCCCGCAGCATGCAATCCCGTTTTCCTTTGCTCCAAGTATGTCGTTTTCCCGATCTCCAACCATCAATACCTCCGATTTATCGGGATTTCCAAGATTTTCCAGAACATACCCGATAACCTGCGCTTTCCGACGTCTTTCTGCGCCGTCCGACGAACCTCCGATAAATGCAAATTCTTCCGTCAGCCCTGCATGCTCAAGCATAATTTTAGCAATTGTTTCAAGCTTTGCGGTCGCAACAGCAAGAACACAGCCCTTTTCCCTCAACTCGTCAAGTATGCTCTTAATGTCCTCAAAAAAGCCGTACTCGTGGATTCCAAGCCGCCTGTACCGCTCTCTGAAAACCTTAACCGCCTCCTGTGCGTCCTCCTCGTTCATTCCCGCAAGTGTGCAGAACGACTCTATAAGCGGCGGTCCGAGATAGCGCCTCATTTCACGTTCCTGCGGAACAGGTAAGCCAAAATGCTCCAGTGCATATTCCACCGACCTCGACACGCCTTCATACGTGTCAAGAAGCGTTCCGTCTAAATCAAATAAGATGTATTTATACATTTTTGTCCTTTTCAATAAGTATTTTTATCGCGTCAACCGCACACTGAATCGCCCTTTCACTGCTTTCGCAAACAGGGTCCGGCAAGCCCGCCTTGGTGCGCTCTACATTCCAAAGCGCCGTCAAAACCGCTCCCGCACGCGCCTTTCTCGCAATCGCTACCGAAAAGAGAGTCGCCGCCTCCATTTCACTGGTAAGACAGCCGCAGCGAACATACGCTTCCCAACGATTCAAGAGATAATCTGCAACAGGCATTTTTTCCGGCTCTATTTCGCCGTAAAAGCTGTCCTTGCTCTGAATTACGCCAACGTGATAGCCATTTCCAAGCTCGTCCGAGGAAAGTCCGCGCGCCGCCTCAACAAGTGCGCTCAGAACGTCAAAATCGGGAACTGCGGGGTAATCCTGCGGTATATACTCCTTGCTCGTTCCGTCGCCGCGTATCGCTCCGCTTGCAATTATAAGGTCTCCGCCGACTACCTTTATGTCAATGCCGCCGCTGGTGCCTATTCTTATAAAAGTGTGCGCGCCGCAGCGTATCAGCTCCTCTGCCGCAATTGCAGCTGAAGGACCGCCAATGCCGGTTGAAACACAGCTCACCTTTTCGCCGAGGAGAGTTCCCGTCCACGTTGTATACTCACGATTTGAAGCGACAAAGTGCGCATTATCAAAATGCGAGGCAATTTTCTCCACACGACCGGGGTCGCCCGGAAGAATGACGTACTTACCGACCTGCTCAGGCGTTACGCGAAGATGAAACTGAATATCGTCCTGCAAAAGTGCCATAGTAATTCCTCCTTTTATTACATCAAATTTTTTTGTTGTTTTCGTCGGTGCTGCCGAATATCGAAGGCGCGGCAGCTTCCTTTTCAGCGGCTTTATTTTCAAGCCGCGCTTTGATTGCACCGAAATTTTCGAGAACGGCAATGATAATAACAATAATTGTTATCAGCACACACGGCAGATAAAGTTCAGTCGGACCGACGCTTCCCTCTGTTGCCGCATAAAGCACAGCGAAACGCGCATACACGGTAAGGATCCCCGCGAAACCGAGAACGGAAAGTCCCGCCGCCGTTTTGTACAGCTTACACGTCACAAGCGCGGCAGGAATAACGTACCCGACAACGGCTGTAACAAGCCAAACGACCATTACCCAGTCGCCCGCAAGCTCGGCGGTCACTATTTCATCGCCCGTGGCAAGGATAAACGCGGGAAAAAGTACGCCGCAGCCAAGCCCCCACACTGCCGTTAAAAGCATCATTATTATTTTAAGAATTATTTTTAAAATTTTCATATTTTCTCCTTAACGCGAATAAAATGTATGGCAATACCATGCGAAGATGTTGCGCGGTATTGACGCATTACCTTTACAATATTATAATAGCACATTTTTGTCCAAAAGGCAATATGCTGAATCAAAAACTTCCTCTCATATAAAAATGACGGGCGGCAAATATTAATAAGGCATTCAGCATTCAGGAGGAAGAAGTTCAATGAAAATGAAGTTGAAAGCGTTTCTTATTTCGGCACTTGCGCTTGCGGCATTCTCGGCGGGCACGGTAAGCGGGATAAGCGCGGATTACTCCGCGCCTGCGGCATCGTCGGCTGTTTCGCAGGCACGGCTTGTTCCGTGCGGCACACCGTTTGGCATAAAAATGCTTACAGACGGAGTTGTCGTAACGGATTTCGGATATGTAAACGGTTCGGTCAGCCAGACCTCTCCCGCGGAGGCTGCCGGAATTAAAATAGGAGATATTATAACGGCGGTGAACGGGAAATGTGTTTACACAAGCGAGGAGCTTACCGCCGCTGTGCAGGACTGTCCCGAGCTATGCACAATTGAGCTTGTACGTTCGGGGCGTGAATTGGAAATAAATGCCGTTCCTGTTGTTTCTGCGGAGGACGGCTCGTACAAAATCGGCTTATGGACGCGCGACAGCTGTGCGGGTATAGGAACAATGACGTTTTACGACCCTGAAACGGGTATTTACGGCGGTCTGGGGCACGCGGTGAGCGACGCGGCGACAGGACAGCGGCTTCCGCTTCTTGAGGGGGAAATAACGGCAGTTACGATAACGAATGTTCTCAAGGGCAGCAGCGGAAAGCCCGGGGAGCTTTGCGGAGCGTTTGTTTCTGAAACTGAAACGGGCATAATTGAAATAAACAGTGAATACGGCGTTTTCGGACACTCGACTGCCGCGCCTGTTCTCGGAAAGCCGCTGGAAGTAGCGGACAGCGGAGAAATTCAAAAAGGTAAGGCTTCAATTTACACAACGATAGCGGGAATGACGCCGCAGGAATACGAAATTGAGATAGTGAAAATTGACAAGGGCAGCAATGCAGCCGTACGGAACATGACAATCCGCATTACGGACAAGGAGCTGCTCGGCAAAACGGGCGGCATTGTTCAGGGAATGTCAGGCTCGCCGATTATCCAGAACGGAAAGCTTATCGGTGCGGTAACTCATGTTCTTGTAAACGATTCGACCATGGGCTACGGAGTATTTATAGAGAATATGTACAGTGCGGCTGCTCCGCTTGCATAGCGCATCGGTGGTTCAGCCAAAGCGAAAAGCAAGCAGGCGGGCGCGAATGCGCCCGCACATTGCGGCGGCT
>CAZFMC010000075.1:0-3778 GCA_964520065.1 uncultured Ruminiclostridium sp. | reverse complement strand
CTGCGGCGGCGAAGCCGCCGCAATATGCGGGCGCATTCGCGCCCGCGTGCTTACTTTTTGCTTTTGCCAAGCTCTCCTGCGGCGGCGAAGCCGCCGCAATATGCGGGCGCATTCGCGCCCGCGTGCTTACTTTTCGCTTTTGCTAAGCTCTCCTGCGGCGGCGAAGCCGCCGCACTGTGCGGGCGCATTCGCGCCCGCGTGCTTGCTTTTCGCTTTTGCTAAGCTCTCCTGCGGCGGCGAAGCCGCCGCAATGTGCGGGCGCATTCGCGCCCGCGCGCTTGCTCTGCACTCTTGCCAAGCTCACAGCAGCAAAAAAAGACCGTTGCAGCACACAACGGTCTTTACATTTATGCAGTTCAACACGAATATTTGAGAAAGCTTACTTTCTTCCGCGCTTTTTCGCAGCAGCCTTGGAAGCCTCCGCCTTAGCAGCGGTCTTGGGGGCTTCCGCCTTAGCAGCTGTCTTGGGAGCTTCAACCTTAGCGGGAGTCTTCGCTTCAGCCTTTGCAGCCTTAGCCTTTTCTGTCTTTTCAGCAGTTTTCTTAACCGCTTTTTCAGCAGTCTTTCTGGCAGGCTTCTTTCCCGCAAAGAACGCAAGAATGTTAGCGCACCCCGCTTCATTGCCTTCAACTGCAAGCGCGCCCGAAGCAAGAGCTTCCGCAACTTCCAGCTTGCCGCCGAGAATGTTCTTGTAGGTTTCGGCAGAAGCCTTAAAGGTAGCAGTGTTATCTGCATAATCATAAGGTTCAACGCTTAATTTTCCGTCGGCAAAAGCAATATAAAACGTACCCGCGCCTTCGCCTTCAATGCAGCACTGGAAAGCAAAGCTGCCCTCTAAAGCGGATGCGTCTGCCTTCATAATAGTTTTTTTCAGATCTGCAAAAATCTTTTCGTATGTCATAGAGTTCCTTCCTTTCCGCTGCATGAATGCAGGTGATTATCTTCAACGAACGTATTATAACACAATTAAGCCGTGATTTCAAGCCATTTACGGAAAGTTAGTGCAAAATGTTAAAAAAAACATTTTAATCCGATAAAAAACCGTGCCAAATTACGAGAAAACGAGAACTTTTTCGGTACAAACCCACGTCAATCCGCTTCAATAACGCTTACGGGACACGCTTCAACCGCGTCAAGAACAGCTACCTCGTGTTCGCTCGGAACAGCTTCGGTTTTGACGCACGCCAGCCCTCCGTCGCCAATTTCAAATACGTCGGGACAAATTGATACACAGGTTTCGCAGGAAATACAGCCGCTATTGATTTTAACTTTCATTTCATTCTCCATTTGTATAATTATTCGGCATAGCCGTACATTTAGCTTTGTCCGTTTTTGACGCATTATACATTTATAAAGAAAAAAACGCATATATTAAGGAAAATTACAATTAAAAGCGAGGTGTCGATATGATTTGCAGGTACGAGGACCTTAAATGCAAGGAAATCATAAATATCCGAAGCGGTCGGAGAATAGGCTACGCCGACGATATTGAATTTGATTCCTGCACCGCTAAAATCTGTAAGCTCGTAATTTGCGGAAAAAGCCGTTTCTTCGGTCTGTTCGGACGCGCAGACGACCTTTCGATTTGCTGGAGCGATATCGAAATAATCGGCGAGGACGCTATTCTGGTCAGCTGCGATTTTCCAAATACGTCAAATAATTTCGGAGGAAAACTTAAAAGTTTGTTCAAATAGACGAAAAGAAAAATGTTGTAAATCAGAGGAAAATATGATATAATATCTTAGTCAGCGTATGTGCGTATGACAATCCACACGGCGCGTATATGCCCCTGCGGTGCCGTAAAACGGCTTGGGACAGCCGAGCGCGTCGGAGGAAATTAACCAAAAACAAGGAGGACGCTACTATGGCAGTAGTATCAATGAAGCAGCTTCTTGAAGCAGGTGTACACTTTGGTCACCAGACAAGACGCTGGAACCCGAAAATGGCTCCGTACATTTTCACAGAAAGAAACGGCATTTACATTATCGACCTTCAGAAGACAGTTAAGAAGCTCGACGAAGCTTATAACTTCATCTTCAACGTTGCAGCAGAGGGCGGCGAGGTTCTTTTCGTAGGAACCAAGAAGCAGGCTGCCGACTCCGTTAAGGAAGAGGCTGAACGCGCTAACGCTCACTACGTAAACGCAAGATGGCTCGGCGGTATGATGACCAACTTCAAGACCATTCAGAACAGAATCAAGCGCCTTGAACAGCTCAGAGCTATGGAAGCCGACGGCACATTTGACCTTCTCCCTAAGAAGGAAGTTACTCAGCTCAACCTCGAAATCGAAAAGCTTGAAAAGTTTATGGGCGGTATCAAGAATATGAAGAAGCTCCCCGGCGCTTTATTCGTTGTTGACCCCCGCAAGGAAAAGATTGCCGTTGCCGAAGCTAAGAAGCTCGGTATCCCCGTTGTCGCTATCGTTGACACAAACTGCGACCCCGATGAAATCGACTACGTTATCCCCGGAAACGATGACGCTATCCGCGCCGTTAAGCTTATCGCAGGCGCTATGGCTGACGCTATCATCGCTGCTCGTCAGGGCACAGCAGAGGTTACAGGCGAAGAAGCTGAGCCTGCTGCTGAAGAATCGGCTGAATAATTATAAATCAAATCACGAAAGGAAGAGCTACAATGGCTATTACAGCACAGGACGTAAAGCAGTTAAAGGAACTTACCAACTGCGGTATGATGGACTGCAAGAGAGCGCTTGAAGAAACAAACGGCGATGTTGACGCCGCTATCAAGTATCTCCGTGAAAAGGGTCTTGCAAAGGTTGCGAAGAAGTCCGGCAGAATCGCTGCGGAAGGACTTGTTTACGCTAAGATTGACGAAGCTAAGAAGGTCGGCGTTGTTGTTGAAATCAACGTTGAAACCGACTTCGCTGCTAAGACTGACAGATTCGTTGAATTTGTTGAAATGGTTGCTCAGGCTGTTATCGACAACGACGTTGCAGATGTTGACGCGCTCAAGGAAGTTGTTCCCGCAGGCGAATCCGAGAAAATCGGCGATATCCTTAACGAAAGAATCGCTACTATCGGTGAAAATATCCAGATCAGACGCTTCGTAAGAATGACAGGCGACCTTTACACCTACGTTCACAACGGCGGCGGCTCAATTATCGGTTCTATCATCAAGCTTGAATCCGACGACCCCGCAAGCGAAGAGGTTAAGGCTTGCGCTAAGGACCTCCTTCTCCAGATTACAGCAAGCGCTCCTCAGTTTGTACAGCAGACTGACGTTCCCGCTTCCGTCATCGACGCCGAAAAGGAAGTTCAGCTTGCTCTCGTTCAGCAGGAAAATGCTGAAGCGGCAAAGCCCAAGCCCCAGAACGTTCTTGAAAAGATTGTTGAAGGCAGAATGAGAAAGTTCGCAGAAGAAATCTGCCTGCTTGACCAGCCTTACGTTAAGGATCCCTCCATCACGGTTGCCAAGTACATTGCTTCCGTTGGCAAGAACATCAAGGTTGTTGAATTTGCTCGTCTTGAAAAGGGCGAAGGAATCCAGAAGAAGGAAGAAAACTTCGCTGACGAAGTTGCTTCTATGATGAAGTAATCCGCTTATCAATCAAGGGCTGTTGCAGCGCAAGCTGCAACAGCCCTTTTGCTATATTCTGCAAACCACACAGTCGGCGCGGCGCGCGTCTTGCATTTTGCGAAGCAAAATGCAAGTTCCCCGTGCGGCAAAGCCGCACGGGGAACCGTTTTGCGCGGCGAAGCCGCGCAAAACGCGCGCGCCGCGCCCCCTCCGCTTGAAGCAAGCTTTACTCCGCAGCCTC
>CAZFMC010000074.1:0-3970 GCA_964520065.1 uncultured Ruminiclostridium sp. | reverse complement strand
ACATGGTGAAGTCGTCGCCGGAGCGCGTGAAATCCTACTTCGGGGACAGGCACGTGGCCTATGCCGCAGACTCACTATTTGCCGAAGCAATAGGAACATTGGCTTTCTAGGCTTGGAGGGAGCGGGCAATGCTGTGAAAAAGTGATGGAACGGTGTTTGCAACTTTTTCAGGTCAAACGAAAAGGCATTCGTGCCAGACGATACGCAGTTCAAATCCATTCTTGAGCCTCCTATTCGTTCTGCAATGTGTCGGGTTGCAACAAAGGGAATGCATGGATGGTGTGTGTGTCACAGGGATTGAACAACAGGTTCTCACAAACCTATGGACGCGCTTTGAAACGACTGCAAAAGGATATTGCTGAACGATGGAAGGCAACGGTCACGGACGTTGACGCTTTGCATGGTGTTCTTGACGGACTGAACATGGACGTGACACAAATAGGTGCGATTCAAGGGAGTTCTAGAATCATGTCGAGCGGCGACATCGAATCGTACGAGATAAAGGAAATGGTACATGGCATCGCCTGTTGGACTCTCCTTATCGCGTCGCTATATGCGTCGTGCTCGGACCTGTCATAGGCATAATTGTGGCAGTCAAGAAGTGGTTGAGTGGGCCAGATGGCGGTATTCGCTCCGGCCTTGGAGAGATCATCAAATCCAAAGTGAAGAGTTCCATTACACCTAAACTGCGGCAACCGTTGGCGAATGCGTTTTGTGACAGGAACAACAGGGAACAGATTCTTCCTGAACTTAACGCGAAAGTCCTGCGCCATATCCTCGATCGGATTCTTGAGAATTGCCAGAACGCATTGGCGGATCAGAGGAAGAGGTTTGAGGAGAATGCCAAAAGACTTCTTGCGGCATATTAACTCGCAGAGGAGAAACGTCGGCGAATCGCCGCGATCGCGAAAGAAGTCCGCGAGACGGTCATCGCCCCCATGCAGCATAAGGCCGAGTCGTTCAACGAGGAACTCTTGCCATACTTCAAGGGGAATGAAGTCTGATTGCTGCCGATGGCAGAACGGTTGCGGAATCCGGAGGAGAGACGATGAACGGACATGACAGACGGAAAATGCGCGAACTGCTCTTGATAGGCGAGGTTCAGTGTGGCAAGTCCACGACCTTCAACGCCATCTGCGACGGACGCGAGATTTCGCCGCGTGGCGGCGGCCTGAAAACGACCGGCTGCCGGATTTCCGCGCATCCGATTCCGGCGGATGCGGAGGAGTATGCGGAACTGACCTGGAAGACGGACGACGAGCTGATGCTCACGATGTACGACATCGTGAACGACAACCTCGTGGACGACAGGGGTGGGTGTTCGATCTTCCCATATGCAAGGCCGGAAAAACTGCCGCCGCTGTCGGATGAGCGCGTTCGCGCGTTGGCGAAGAAGGCCATTCGCGCCGAATGGAAGAAGTATCGCGGAAACATCGCGGGCTATGATGCATATAACACTGGCAGACTCGACCGGTTGCAGATCGCGACGCTGATTCTGGAGTACGAAACGCTCATGCTCGGCGAACTGCGGGAACGGACACGGATTGGAATTGACGACGTGCAGTCGTTTGCGGTCTTTCCGCGTGACTGGGCTGTCAAATGGCAGAAGTCGGGCGAAGAAGCCCACTGGAGGCTCAAGGACGTGGCTGTCCATTCACCGACCCTTGAACGCCTCGGCTGCGTCGTCACCGACTTCCCTGGACTTTTCGAAGGGTCGTGGCGCGCGACGGTCGCGCAACAAATGATGCGAGCCGATGCAATCCTCTATCTCATCGGCGGACAGAAGCAGATGACCGAGGCCGACCTGCGTGTCCTCTCCGGAATCCGCAAGACACAGCAGGTCCACAAGTGTTTCTTCGCCATCAATGCGAAAATGTCCAAATTGTCTGTCGAACAGAACCTGCGCCTTGTTGATTTCTCCAGGATCAAGGAGGCGGGTTTTCCGATTGAGCGGGAAGAAGACATTTGCGTGTTCAACGCCTTGCTCGTGTTCAACGCCAGAACGATTCCGGGCGATCAAGAGGAGGTTTGGGAGTGGAAAAAGACGGTTGGTCGGACACTTTCACAGTATCTTGACCTGGATCCGTTCGATAACAAGATGCGTATTCGGGATTTCTTGGAGAAACCCATGGAACTGTACAGGATATCGGGGCTTGAGACGGTTCTCGATGGCCTGTTTGATGGAATGGTCGCGGCAACGCGCGTTCCGGGGAGGCATCTTGAGATTGCTTTGATTGGAGAGTACCAAAACAGGAAGTCGACGATTTTCAACGCGATGCTGGACGGACGCGACCTGTCTCCGCGTGGCGTGAACGCCAAGAGAAGCGCCTGTACGATCACCGCTTGTGCGCTTTCACGGAATCAGAAGGATGAATACGCCGAATTCGAGTGGCGAAGCGATACCATGCTGGACGAAATCGTGGCGATTGGTAGCGCGTCCGACGGCGTCGGCGGCGAGGACGTTGCGTGTCTGGCGAAGCTGATTTCGCGTTTCAGGAACGCCCCAGAGCTAGCCCAGTTGCGGAAGAGAAGGAAGATGCCGATCGAGGAGGCGCGGAGCTTTCTTGTCTATCCGGTGGACTGGGAATCGCGCTGGCAGCAGGATGGAAATGGCGGCGCCTTTGAGTTCGCGCAAATTGCGTGGGTTTTCATCGGGCGTGTCAAGTACCATGTCCATAGCACCTGGATTGACAGCCGTACAAATGAAACGCGCTGGCAAAAAGGCGTCAAGTGGACGGCAGGGCTCTCTCATCCTGATTGTCCAAACGTGGTTTCATCTGAAACGCTTGACGAATGGAAGCCGCTGCCGGGATATGCGTGGGTGAATGACAAGCCAGGCGATCTTCGCGTGAAGAAGATAGAAATCGAAATCTGATAGAATGGTGGAAGCATGAACAGGAACAGGGAAAAGGCGGCGTCCGAATTCGGACTGCGGTGGCGGATTGTCGTAGATCCGAAGAAGGAGACGGCGGCGAGGTGGTTTGCGGGGCTGGAACTGGTCTTGCTGCCGTTGAGTTACGTGACGAACTGGCTCGCCATTCTCATGCTCTTCAAGCCGTATGAGAGGAAGCCGTGGTACTGGGGCTGGCGGCAGGGGTTGATTCCGCAGAACAAGGCCAAAATCGCGCGGCAGGTGGGCGAACAGGTCTGCACGGAACTGCTGCCGCCCGTCGCGCTCGTGGCGGAATTCACGCAGGAGGTTCAGGCGTATCTGTCGCGGCCCGACGTGATTGGAAAGGTCAAGGGGTTGGCGCTGGAGATGTTCGGACGGCACGAGAAGGAGATCGTCGACTTTCTCGTGCCGCAGATCGAGTCCGCCGCGGACGGTCTGCTGAACCGCCTGATGACGCCCGAGCGGATTCGCGCGTTCTGGGACGAAACGCTGGCGCCGCGTCTGAAAGACCCGCAGACGCGGCAGTTCATGGCCGAGAAGGTCGTGGGGGGCGATCAAGGACAACGCCCCGGAACTCGTTCGGCGCATCCGCGACCAGCTGTCCGCCCATCTGCGCAGGAAGGTGGCCGCCGCGCCACTTGTCGGCGACCTTGGCCTGACGGACGGCATTGTCGGCTTCGTCATGGACTGGTTCGTCGACGAGCCGACGATTCGCCGCCTGTTCGCCGACTGGCTGGACAAGCCCGCGACGCAGGAGATGTTTCGCGACAAGCTTCTGCTGCTGGGCGAGAAGATTTCCGACTGGATGAACAGATCAACGCCCAGGACATCGCGCACTTCCATCGGATGCTGAACGACCTCGCGGCCCAGCATCTCAGCGCCATCCAGGTTCTCGGCTACATCCTTGGCGTGGCCGTCGGCCTCATCCAGTTGGCGGCATAGCCGCTTTTCCATCCCTTTTTGTTTCCCCATTGGATATTACAACCTCCGCTTCCCGTCTGAAAACGCGCAGGGAATTGGAATGTGGTATAATGTACGACATGAAAATCATCTCATCGTATGTAGTGAAATCGTTTT
>CAZFMC010000073.1:0-4006 GCA_964520065.1 uncultured Ruminiclostridium sp. | reverse complement strand
GAATGCGCCCGCATATTGCGGCGGCTTCGCCGCCGCAGGAGAGCTTGGCAAAAGCGAAAAGCAAGCACGCGGGCGCGAATGCGCCCGCATATTGCGGCGGCTTCGCCGCCGCAGGAGAGCTTGGCAAAAGTGAAAAGCAAGCGCGGGCGCGAATGCGCCCGCATATTGCGGCGGCTTCGCCGCCGCAGGAGAGTTACACCATAGCTCTGGGGAAGTATTGAAGCCGCAGCTTGTCGGCAATAAGCGCGATAAATTCAGAGTTTGTCGGCTTTCCGCGCGTGTTGTGAACCGTGTATCCGAAAATGCTGTTCAGCACGTCTACGTCCCCCCTGTCCCACGCAATTTCAATCGCGTGACGTATCGCCCGCTCTACACGCGAGGAGGTCGTCCCGTATTTCTGCGCAACAGTCGGATAAAGCAGCTTCGTTACGCTGTTCATCATGTCGTCGTCGTTAATCGAAAGTATAATCGCGGTTCTCAGGTAGTGATACCCTTTGATGTGCGCGGGAATCCCAATCTGGTGAATTATGTCGGTCACAACATATTCTATGTTCGTTATCTCGCGGTCTTGGTTTTTGGCAAGATTTCCCGCGCGGAAACTCATCAGCGCTCGGATTTTCTTTACAAGAACCGATGGCGCAAACGGCTTTACCATAAAATAGCTCGCGCCCGCGTCCATAACCTCCTTTTCAAGCTGCGGTGTGCTGTGGTTTGCAACCACTATCGTTATCGGCGGGCGCTCCTGCCTGTGATGAAGCTGCGCAAGCAGCTCCGCCGCGTCCATTTCGGGCATCTTCGCGTCAATTATAAGGTATTCGGGTTTTTCGTTCACAACAGCGTCGTACAGAAGCTTTCCGTTGCTTCGCCGTGTAATCGCAAATAAGCCCTCGTCCTTTAATGCTCCCGCCCAGCGTAAGCCAAGCTCGGGTGTGTCGTCGCCAATAAGTACCTTAGTTTTTTCTGTCATTGTTTTTACCTCCAAGTCAAGCCGCCGCGCCTTATCCCCCACCCTCCGCTGCAGCTCGACAGGAGTTCCTGTCGGGAAAACGGAAGAATAGCACGCTGCGACAAAATTACTGTTCAGGAATCACTATATGTAGTGTTGTTTTTTCCTTTTACGATATTATTTTAGCATATCTTGTGGTAAAAGACAATATTTTCTGCCGCAGAATATTCCGTCCGAACGCCGATTATTTCCCGCGACGCTTCAAAAATTAAGCGGAAATCCCCGCAAAAGCGCAGAGCAAAGCGAAAAAAGGCAAATGTCGATAAAAAGCGGCTTTTGGAAGAAAAAGCGGAAAAAGTGTGAATCTTTTCCCGCTAAATAACCTATTTTCTGTTTTTTATTTTGCGGATAATCCACATAATTGCCTCATAAGCGGGAATCGCCAGAAGCAAGAGCGTTGTTTCATCCATGAGGAATTTCGTCCTCGGTACGCAGAAGCTCGTCCGGCGAAACCTCGTAAAGCCGCGCAAGCATTATCAGATTGTCGGTATCGGGCGAAGCCTCGCTTCGTTACCATTTCGATACAGCCTGCCGCGAAACTCCGATTTTTTCTGCGAGCTGTTCCTGTGAAAAACCCTTTTCTTTTCTTAATGTAACAAGTCTGTTGGCAATCTCGATATTCATATTGAACCTTCTTAATGCAATTCCTTGAATGGTGTATTGGCAAACGTTTTCCATAGCCAGAGTATAGCAGAAACAGGCACGGTTGCGGCGGGCGCATTGAAATTATACAAAAAAGCGTGGAGAAATCCCCGCAACCGAAGGTTTCCCCACGCATGTAAATCGGATTTCAGCCCTCCTTCGTAATAAGCGGAAGCGAAATTTCAACCGCCGTACCTTTTCCAAGCTCGCTGCTTACGTTCAGCTCCCCGCCGTGCATTTTCACAATTTCGTCTGCAACGGCAAGCCCGATTCCCGAACCGCGCACGGTATTGTTCGCCTTGTAAAAGCGGTTTTTGATTTTCGGCAGGTCGGCTTTTGAAATTCCGCAGCCGTTATCGGCTATTGTTATAAAAATTTTACCCTCGGAAATAGCCGCGTCTATGCGGACCGTTCCGCCCGCCTCCGTGTATTTCAGCGCGTTGTCGAGTATATTTATGAACACCTGTCTGAGGCGGTTTTTGTCGCCGTTTACGATTGCGATCGCTTCGTTTTCCTCATATTCGATTGAGATTCTGTCGTCCTTGGCTTTTTCACTGTACATCAGAACCGCGTCGGATAACTCGGCGATTATGTCGGTGTTGGCTTTCTGGAGCGAGAATCTGCCGTTCTGCATTCGTGAGAAATCGAGGAGCTCTTCAACCATTGACGACAGCCGCTCGGTTTCACGTCCGATTATCTGCAAGCCTTTTTTTCTCATTATCGGGTCGTCGATTTCGGAAATTGTTTCCGTCCAGCCGCGAATTGCCGTAAGCGGGGTACGAAGCTCGTGGGAAATTGAGGAAATAAACTCGTTTTTAATGCTGTCGGCGCTTTTCAGCTCGTCCGCCATATAGTTGAAAACGCTGCAAAGCTCACCGATTTCGTCGTTGCGTTCAGCCTCAATCTGAACCGTAAAATCACCCGTAGCAAGCCGTCTTGCGCTTTCGCCGATATTCTGGATTGGGCGGACGATAGATTTTATAAAGTACATTCCAAGCGCAAAAAGCAGAAGTATAACAATAACGCTTGCCGCGCCGATAACGAGGGTAAGAACGATTATCTGCGCGTCAATCTGGTCAAGCGAGGTGATAATTCTGATTGCGTTTCCCGAAGCTCCGCTTTTTAACACAACTGAAACCGCCATATACTTTTCCATACTTTCGAGATATCCGACATAGTAGCCTGTTCCCGACGCGCTGTTTTTTGCCTCGTCATAGTCGGGCATATCGTGATTGTCGGCGGGCGAAAATCCGCTGCTGGAGAGGAACACCTTGCCTTGAGTGTTGATTGCCATAAGCTCGGCGTAGTTCTTTTTTTCAAACTCCTCTATGGCGGTTCGGATTTCCTCGGAGTAGTCCGTGGAGGTATCGTCGTAGAAGCGTTCGAGGACGCCCGCAACGATGTTTGCCTCGGTTTCAATATACTGCCGCGCTGCGTTGTAGTAAAAGGCTCTTATAATAAAGAAAAAGGCTACGTCAAGCACTACCAGAAGTATTGCAACGACGCTGAAGCTGTTTATAAACCAACGATTTGCGATACTTTTCTTGTGCATGACATAGCCTCCGTGGAATATTGTCAGAGTGTTTCGGTGTTGACGAGAATTACGTCGTTTCTGAGAAGAATCTGTTCCGCTTCCTCGACCTCGCGTGTTTTTACAACAATTTCAGCTGTTTTCGCGTCCTTTCCGAGGAGAGAATAGCAGTACTCGACATTTATGCCGGAGCGGTCGAGAAGCTGCATAACCTTGTTCATAGAGCCGATTTTATCACGAATGGAGAAGCACAGGACAGGCATAGAGTATGCCTTATAGCCGTTTTCGGCAAGAATGTCGAGCGCGCTTTTTGTATCGGAAACCACCATACGGATTACGCCGAAATCGGTTCCGTCGGAAACCATAAGCCCGCGGATATCAATTTTCTTCTCGGTAATAAGCTCGATAACGTTTGAGAGCTGACCCTTTTTATTTTCAGCAAAAACTGAGATTTGTTCTACCATAATTATATACGTCCTTTCTTTAATCGGAGTGTGCGATTGAACGAATCGTGCGCACTTCGATATTCTAAGGGGTTTGCCCCGTAATTTAACGTGGCAGGAGTGGTGCCGCCAGCCTGCTATTGCGGGAAATTTAACTCGTGCTGAACAGCAATTTCCCCCGCCGCCTAAGTTACAAGAAACATTATAGCACACTTTATCGCTTTTTGCAAGTAAAACGCGGAAATTTATCAAAGAAGTTTACATTTTTGCTGCAACACCTGCTTTTCACTTTTGCGAAACTCTCCTGCGGCGGCGAAGCCGCCGCAATGTGCGGGCGCATTCGCGCCCGCGTGCTTACTTTTCGCTTTTGCTAAGCTCTCCTGC
>CAZFMC010000072.1:0-4204 GCA_964520065.1 uncultured Ruminiclostridium sp. | reverse complement strand
CATAATATTCTGTTATTCCGTTGTTTTTCATAATTTTATTATACCATGCCTGTCAATCTTTTGAAAATTGATTTCCGTGTGAAAAACTGCTAATCCCCGAAGGAAACTCCGATATATCTGCCTGTTACGACAAGCTTGTCGTCTGTCGGGACGAATTTTGTTTTCATAGCCACGTCGGAAAGCTTATTTTCGGTTATTGTGCTGCCGATTTTTGCAACTGTGTATCCGAATTTTTCCTCACGAATAAGCTGTGCGGCTCTCACGCCGAACTTTGTTGCAAGAACGCGGTCGTAAGCGGAAGGGCTGCCGCCGCGGAGCATATGTCCCGGGACGACGGTTCGTGATTCAAAGCCTGTCGCCGCTTCGATTTCCCTTGCAACGCGCGCCGTAACGGTTGTGCAGCCCTCCTCGGCGCGGCGCTTCATACGTTCCTTTTTCTTCAGCTCAGCCTCCGCCTCGCTCATTGCGCCCTCGGCAACAGCGACAATGGAGAAGTCCTTCCCCGACTCTGCACGCTCGTTGACCGCCTTGATTACCTTTTTAATATCATACGGGATTTCGGGAATAAGGATTATATCGGCGCCGCCTGCGATACCGGAATAGAGCGTCAGCCAGCCTGCCTTATTGCCCATAATCTCAATTACCATAATACGGCTGTGTGAATTGGCGGTGGTGTGGATACGGTCGATAACGTCGGTGGCGATATCGACTGCGGTATGAAATCCGAAGGTAACGTCTGTTCCCCAGATGTCGTTGTCGATTGTTTTAGGCAGACCGATTACATTCAGTCCCTCCTCGGAAAGGAGGTTTGCGGTTTTATGGGTACCGTTTCCGCCGAGCGTAAGCAGGCAGTCGAGCTTCTGCTCCTTATACGTCTGCTTCATTTCCGCGACCTTATCTACCTTATCGTCCTCGATGACCTGCATCATTTTATACGGAGTGCGCTTTGTACCGAGGATTGTTCCGCCGCGTGTGAGTATGCCCGAAAAGTCGGACGGCTTCATTTTCACGCACTCGTTATGAATCAAGCCGTGATAACCGTCCTGTATGCCGATTATTTCCACCTTATCCTCGCCGAACATCTCATAGCACGCCTTTGCCGCGCCGCGAATTGTCGCGTTAAGTCCGGGGCAATCCCCGCCGCTTGTTAATATTCCGACTCTTAATTTTCCCATTTTTATCCGTCCTTTCTCTTCCGGGCTTATTCCTGTGCTTCAATAAGGGTCTTGCCCCGTTATGTCACAAAAGCTGTGTAACGTGGCAAGGGTGGGCTTTGCCTAAGTTATACTATTATTATACACCGAAATAAGCATTAGTCAAGACAATTTTTGTGCATACTGCAAAAAGGGGCGGCGTCGCACCTGCACCTGACATAGATGAGCATTGTTAAAGCCGCCGCGCCCGCCGACGAGGGGGCAAGCGACGGACCCTCCCATCACGGCGTGCGCGCCCCTTCAGGAGGCGGGCGCACAGTCTTGCAGGGCAATTCCGGTTGAAGCGACCCTGTACGGCGCAGTTTTTCTATATACTTGATTTTTGCCGACGTTCGGTTTTTTCATACATTCTGCCGCAGCTGCGCCCCGCTGCGCGCGGCGATTCCCCGCCCGCCCACCCCCATGCGCGCTGTCGCGCGCCCTTACGGAAAAGAAGCCGCCGCGACAAACGCGGCAGCTTCTGCGGAGCATTATGCTTTTTTGAGGAGATCTCTGATTTCGGTAAGCAGTTCGAGCTGTGGGTCGGGCTTCGCAGCCTCCTCGGCAGCCTTTGCAGCAGCTTCCTCCTCAGCCTTTTTCGCAGCAGCCTCCTCCTCGGCGCGCTTCTTTGCGGTCGCCTTGTCACGGACTACTCCGGCAACCTTCACAACCGCGAAAATTGCAATAGCAATCAGCAGGAAATTGATTATCGCGTCAAGGAAAAGTCCATATCTTATAGCCAGCTCCTCGGTAACAACATTTCCCGCCTCGTCCAGCACCGCCGGCTCAAGCACAACCTTTAAATCGCCCATATCGATTTTTCCCGTTATCACGCCGAGCGCGGGCATAATCAAGTCGGAAACAAGGCTGTTGACAATTTTCGTAAACGCGCCGCCGACAACAACGCCGACCGCCATGTCAAGCACGTTTCCGCGCGAAATAAACTCCTTAAACTGCGTAATAATTGACTTCTTTTCTTCTGCCATTTTTGTATCCTCCTGTTAATCGGTGTACCCGAAGCCGAGTATTCCGAAATATTTACCTTCGTCGCCCTCCGCCATCTTAAATTCAACGGTGTGCGTCTTAACCTCGTCGCCGTTAAACAAAAGCTGAGCTTCCGGATTGCCCCAGCCGCTTTCCTTGCTTGAAATAACGTCGGTGGCATATTCGCCGTCAACGTAGACCTCGGCGGTCGCGAATTTCGTACTCTTTGAGCAATGGAACACCACGAACAAATCCTTGCAGGTTATCTCGAAAGAAATTCCGAGGTTGTCGCCGCCCTTTCTTGTCCAGCCGTTCGGGAACTGCGCAAGAGTTTCCTTGTCGTCCGTGTATTCGCCGAGCGAAATCGCCGTTAAATTCTGACGGTCGAGAAGATGTACATTAGTGTAATCCGCGCCGAAAAGCGGTTCAATTGAGGAGATGTCGTTTATCGGCTTTTCATCACCCATTCCGTTAAGCACCTGCTCAAAATAATTCGCTACGAAATCCTTGACAAGAACGTGTCCCCACTCGTTAGGGTGAGATTCGTCGTCGGAATACTTCTCCCACTCCATTCTGCCCGCCTTAAATTCGGGCGTAAGCGCGGTATTTACGCTTATCATCGGAAGATTATAGTGTTCGCCGATTTCTTTCATATGCGTGGTTTCACAGGTATAGCCGTTTTTCAGCACCGTAAACAGCAGCACAACTGCCGCGTCCTCGTCAAGCGAAAGCATACGCCGCACAAGGCTCTCGTAGGCGTTCTTGTCCATCGCAGAGCCGCCGTCGTTTACCGCAAATTCAATAAAAACAATATCTGGATTTCCGTTAGGCGCGATAACGTCGCGTTCCGCACGGACGATTCCCAGCGTTGAGGGCGTTCCGCTCATTCCCGCGTTCACGTAGTTTATTTTTCCTTCGGGAAGCTGCTCGCAAAGCCAGTCGTAGGAAAGCTTCGCCCAGCACTTATCAGCGCCTGCGGTCAGTCCCTCGGTAATCGAACCGCCTATGTACGCAACGGTAATTTCCCCGCCATTCTTTGCCTTGCGCAAAGCCGCTTCAACGCGCGAAGTATCTCCCGTAGTTATAAGCGAACGCTCAATCAGAAGCTCGCGGTATTCCTCCTCGGAAAGCGCGCTGTAATCAGGTTCAGCTTCCTCGGTCGGTTCGGTCTGTTCAATCTGTTCCGATTCGCTTTCCACAGGCTGCTCGCTCTCCCGCGGTTCGGTCTGAGAAGAAACATTGGTATCCTGCTGCTCCTGAGCTTCCTGAACAGGTTCGTTAGCAGGAGCTGCGCAGCCCGAAAGGAGCAATGCAGCCGCAACAAGCGTAGAAATTATTTTATACTTACTCATAGCAAAAACCTCAAAAAATTATTCGGAATAACTCCACCTTAAATTTTAACAAAATTCCGCACAAATGTCAACAAAAAATAATAAAATATAGAGGACGTTTAACGATTTTGTATAAATTGCCCTTTGGCGTTAAAAATATTACAGAAAGAAATTCCGCTGGGCGGAAAAGGTTACAGGAAAGGAATGGTCGTGAATATGACAGTAAAAAGAGGAGAAATATACTACGCGGATCTCAGTCCGGTCGTAGGTTCGGAACAGGGCGGCGTCAGACCGGTACTTATCGTTCAGAACGACATCGGCAACAGGCACAGCCCAACCGTTATCGCAGCGGCAATTACAAGTCAGCGCGAAAAAACAAAGCTGCCTACTCACATTTCGCTGGACGCGATAAGCTGCGGGCTTGCAAAGGACTCGGTGGTACTGCTCGAGCAGGTGCGCACCCTTGATAAAAAGCGGCTTAAAGAGCGAATGGGAGAGCTTGACAGCACCGATATGCACAAGGTTGACAATGCGCTCTCGGTAAGCTTCGGGCTTAATCCCTGACGACGGAAAGCTTTCGCTTTCGCAGCGCTGTCAGCACTCCAACGGCTATCAGCGGACCGCTCACTTCAACCGGAAGCGGCGCGGCGCGCGCGTTTTGTGCGGCGAAGCCGCACAAAACGGTTCCTCGGGCGG
>CAZFMC010000071.1:0-4305 GCA_964520065.1 uncultured Ruminiclostridium sp. | reverse complement strand
AGACTTATAAAAAATATTAATAACAAATATCGCACTTGGTTGCGGAATTAAGGTAGATTACGAAAATAGGCTTCGTAGATGATTCGTACCTTTGCATCGGAAAACAAAACAAGGCGGTCTTTGACAAGTTTGGAAACTGAAACGGCATTTTGAAATTCGTCCGGCGTATTTGCCGGATGTCTCCTTGTTCTTCGGAATCTTGGAGATAAGCAATGTTAGTACGTTAACGTGTTGCACTGTAGTACGTTGTACTTTTACTATATTGTTATTATGCTATTTTATATGTTGTATGTTATATATTACATAAAGAAAAGATGTTTCAGCCCAGACCTCAGAGACCGCCTCTTATTTAAGAAGATAAAAAATGGATAGAACGCAAATAGCACAAATCGCATCACAGATGTCAACAAGGGAAGACTTGTTGGCCTTGCTCAATCTTATCAAACAAGATGAGATACGTGAGTTGGGCTTTGATGCAGACAAGTTTTATCCGTTTACGATAAAGCAGCTTTTGTACTATTGCAACCCTAATCATGCCTTTCATCGCTATCGCCAGTTCAAGATAAAAAAGAAGTCTGGTGACTTTCGCCAGATTACAGCACCTCGCAATCAGAGTTTCATGATACTCTTGCAGTCGGTGAATGAGATTCTGAAATCCATCTATACTCCGTCTGAGTACGCCATGGGATTTACAGAGAACCGTTCTGTCGTGACGAATGCCGCAGTTCATAGAGGTCAGAACTATGTATTCAATATAGACTTGAAAGATTTCTTTCCAAGTGTAGAACAGGGTCGGGTGATGAAACGCCTGACTTTGGCGCCATTCAACTTTTCGCCCCAAATCGCGTTGGTGGTCTCTGGCCTATGCTCCATGAGGGTTAAACGAGAACAACCTATAGAAACCAAACAACATAATTTGGACAAGCAATTCATGTATGTATTGCCACAAGGTGCACCTACATCGCCAATCATTACCAACATGATTTGTGATACGTTAGACCGCAGGCTGGCGGGATTGGCCAAACGCTTTGGACTTCGTTATACCCGATATGCTGATGACATCACGTTCAGCTCTATGCACTATGTCTATTCTGAAAAGGGCGAGTTTAGAAATGAACTGGCTCGTATAATAAGCACTCAGGGCTTTGTGACAAACGAAGCCAAAACGAGATTACAGAGACTTGGCAGTCGCCAGGAGGTGACAGGTATTATTGTCAGCGAAAAATTGAATGTGACAAAGAAATATGTTCGAGAAATCAGAAGTTTGCTTTATATATGGGATAAGTATGGATACTCAGCAGCCATGTCAAGATTCTACCCCAAATACAAAGCAGAAAAGGGATATGTCAAGAAGGGTAATCCAGATTTGACTAATGTCCTCGACGGGAAGCTCATGTATTTGAAGATGGTAAAAGGTGACAATGACCCTGTGTATGTTAGGCTCTATACGAAATTCCAAGAACTTGTCAATAGAGATACTGGTTCAGATAAAACAAATTCTTATGGAATTACCTACGTTGAGACAATGCCCCTTGTGAAATTTGAGAAGGATAAGAATACAAATATCACCATCAGTCAGAAGGAAGGCAACAAACGGTATGCAACCTTTGAGCTTGGGGAAGTCCATCAGATTGCCTCAATAAATAAAGCTGTGACTCATGAAGATGAACAATATAAAGAGAAATTGGCTATTTCTTATTGTAGGAATCCCAAGGGAGAACTCTTTTGGCTTATACATTTGCTAGATAAGGCGACAACGTTTAAGGGGAAGCCTGTCGATGTAGATGAATTAAATAACGACTTGGATGCACTATTAAGTACTTGATATGGGTGATAATGTAATGTCCGTATTGGACAGAATAATCAGATTGACTCAGCAAAATGCAGAGTTCGATAAGGAATTGCGAAAGCGACTGAATGTTGCTTCCGCAAATTCGGTTTTGTATGACGATGAGCGTATGAATCAAATTTATGAATACTGCATTGAGAAAATAATACGTCAGCAAGCTAAAGAATTTTATGCTGATTTCCCTCTTCAATCCATAAAAGACATTTTGGTTGAGGATTTCGTAAGAATGGAATCATTCAGGAGAAAGGATAGTTTCGGGGATTTTTGCTTGTCAATGTATCAGCAGATAGAGTGTATGACCAATAGACTCTGTGAGAAGAGAGAAGTGTCAGATGTAGCAGAAAAAATGTGGGGACATCCAGCTTATATTAAAATTGAGAAAGGAAAAGAACCGTCTATTTCTGATAGAGGAGGTGAATATACTATTGCAAGCCTGTTGTTCCCTGGTAACAACAAACAATCAGGAAACACACATGCTTTTGAGAAATCTAGAAAATCATTGCAAAGTCAATACGCAATTGACAAGATACGCAATGTGGTTTATTTTTTAGGTTATAAAGCAATGATGAAAAGCAGCGATTATGATTCGTTTATAGAAGTCACATCATTGCTCAATGATATCTATCAATGTCGCAATATGAATCATCGTGGAAATACACAGAATCAATGGGAAAAAGAAACATATGATAGAATTATTCCGTTGAAATCGCTATATTATTTCAAATTTCTTGGAGTTTTGGCACAGTATGTAGAATTTATCAAGAATGGTTATGGCTTTGTACCAACAATAGTGGATTATTGTAAAACAATTTCTGTCAAAAAAATAGAGGGTCCAACTATCAAGCAGGTGGGGTTTATAGACCCTGAGGAACTTGCTCGCAGAACAAAGAAAAGATAATAAATTCTCTTCTATGCTACCACAAAAGCTATAAGTTCCAGTTTTATGGAAAAATGGTGAAATAAAAACAATGACAATGCGTTGAATAACAACAAAGGTAATGAAATATGAGCAAGATAAAGCCAAAAGAATGTCAGGACGTTGAGTTCAAACGTATCTGGAAAGACGAATACCTGAAGTGGATTTGTGGTTTCGCGAATGCACAGGGTGCCGTCATGTATTTCGGCGTGGATGACGACCATGAGGTATATGGTCTGAAAAACAGTAGGCGACTGTTGGAGGACATCCCCAACAAGATAGTCAATTACATGGGGCTGGTGGTTGACGTGAACCTCTATGAACAGGATGGTAAGGAAATACATCGAACTGGCCATCGAGCCAAGCAATGTAGCCATCAGCTACAAAGGTAAGTACTACTACCGCAGTGGCAGCACCATGCAGGAGTTGAATGGTGTAGCCTTGCAGCAGTTCCTTTTGAAGAAGATGGGACGCTCATGGGACGACATTACAAACGATCGAGCCACATTGGAGGACATTGACCGCAAGGCCATAGACTATTTCCTGAAGAAAGGCATCGAAACTCAGCGTATTCCAGAGGGTGAGCGCGACGCTTCCACGAAAGATGTGCTTGAAAGTCTAGGGTTGCTTGACGACGACGGGAACCTGAAGAATACTGCCGTCCTCTTGTTTGGCAAAAGACCACAGAAGTTCTTTCCAAGCGCGGTGTTCAAGATAGGCAGGTTCGGCAAGGATGAGGCCGACCTGATGTTTCAGGATGTCATCGAGGGCAATGTTATTCAGATGGCAGACCGTGTAATGGAGGCTCTGCAAGCCAAATATCTTGTGTCACCAGTACGCTTTGAAGGAATGCAACGCTATGAAACGCTGGAGATTCCCAAGGAAGCTATGCGCGAGATACTTTATAACGCCCTTGCGCATAAGGACTATACGGGGCCAGACATTCAGATGCACGTCTATAATGACCATATTGAGGTTTGGAACGAAGGTGAGCTGCCTGGCGGTTATGATCAGACGGTGCTGTATGGCAAGCACTCCTCCAAGCCTCGAAACAGAAACATTGCCGGAGCCATGTTCAAGGCTGGCTTCATCGACACCTGGGGACGTGGCTTCAAGAAAATCCAAGAAGGGTTTGAGAAAGCAGGTATGCCTATGCCCAAGGTCGAGAATTTCTGTGGCGGCGTACAGGTGACAGTTGAACGGACTAAGTTTGTACAGATGACAAATGTCGTAAGTGATGTCACCAGTGATGTCGTAAGCCGTGTCGTAAGTTTGTCGCAAGTTCAACTTACTGACAAACAGGAAGAAATATTGAACCTCATCAGAAAGAATCCTTTCGTATCAGCACAAGAAATGTCAGTAGTTTTGTCGGTAGTTCATCGAACCATTCAGCGCGACCTTGCAGCAATGCAGAAGATGGGTGTCTTATACTGAAATAGGTAGACACTTAAAGAACAAACTAAGTGTCAAGAAATGAGAAACAGAAGAAGAAACGTACCGATTGACGAAAGAATGAAGATCCTTCGTGAGTATTTGTCTG
>CAZFMC010000070.1:0-4750 GCA_964520065.1 uncultured Ruminiclostridium sp. | reverse complement strand
TTTATGTTATTATGTATTTACAACAGTTACAAGTACACGGAGGCTTGTATTACGACAAGCTCTCCGGAGAGAATAAGCCTTGCAATGTAATGAAATGCGGCACAGCCTCAATCAAGCTTATGTATAAAAGGAGAAAAATAAATGCAGATAATTCTTACCGAAGCCGAAAAAAGCGACCTTGCGCCGCTCAAAAAATTGTACAGGGAAGCCTTTCCGCTTCTTGAAAGAAAGCCGTTCCCCCTGCTTCTTCGGCTGAAAAAGCAAGGGAAGGCGGAGCTGCTTGCCGCAAAAAACGACGCAGGAGAGTTCTGCGGGCTTATGATAGCGGCGGTTGACGGGGATTTTGTCCTGCTGGACTATTTTGCGGTACAGCCCGAAAAGCGCGGCGGCGGGATAGGCTCTCAGCTGCTTGACAGGCTTCGCGAACGTTACGCGGGCAAGAAAATTTTCCTTGAAATAGAGCGAGTTGAGTCGCGGCAGGGCGACCTTACTCAGAAGCAGCGCAGAAAAAGCTTTTACAAAAGATGCGGAATGACCGAAACAGGAGTTTTTTCACGGCTTGTGGGAATTGAAATGGAGGTGCTTTCGTCAGGCTGCGCGATTACCGCCGAGGATTACTTCGCGGTACACAAGCATTACGAGGGCATATACGCGGATCTGCTCATAAAACCGCTCAGCATACGGCAGGGGGAGCAAAATGGACGAGCTTAATATAAAGCCGATTGCACATATACGCAGCGTTTTCCCCGAAAAATTCGGAATACCGCGCCAGAGCGGTCTTACCGAGCTTAAATCGGAAATTGTTTTCGAGCCGCAGTATCGCGTTCGTGAAGCGTTCCGCGGACTTGAAGGATATTCGCATTTGTGGCTGATATGGCTGTTTTCGCAGGCAATACGCGAGGAATGGTCGCCGACCGTCCGACCTCCGCGCCTTGGCGGCAACACGCGAATGGGTGTTTTTGCAACACGTTCGCCGTTTCGTCCCAATCCGTTTGGCTTGTCTTCGGTAAAGCTGGAAAAAATAGATTTTGAGCGGCACGATTCTCCCGTTCTGATTGTCAGCGGCGCGGATTTGCTTGACGGAACACCGATTTTCGATGTAAAGCCGTATCTTCCGTACACCGATTCTCACCCCGACGCTTTGGGCGGCTTCGCCTTGCAGCAGATTAAGGGAAGCCTTAATGTGGAAATTCCGGAGGAGCTGCTTATGAATATTCCCGCCGCGCTTCGCGCAGGCTTAACGGAAATTCTAGCTCAGGACCCGCGCCCCGCGTACCAGGCTTCACCCGAACGGATTTATACGATGGCTTTTGCGGATTACGAGGTGGATTTCCGCGTTGATGGAAATAAGCTTACAGTTTGCGGGATTTCGGAAAAAACTCTTGCAAATAATCGGTGAATGTAGTATAATATGCGTGTAATCCTTTACAATGATAAAAAGAAAGGAATTTTTTATGAAAAAAAGAAAAATAGCGGCAGTTATGCTTGCTGCGTCAATGCTTTTAAGCGCTTCGGGCTGCGGCGATTCTGAAAACGTCACAAATCCCGACGAGGCGCAGACAACCGCTCTTGAACAGGACGCGGCTGCTCCCGCCGAAGAAAGCGGCTGGACATTCAGTCAGGTTGCAATGGGCGGCGGCGGCTTCGTAAGCGGCGTTTTTGCAACCAAGGAAAACGGGCTTTATTATGCGAGAACGGACGTTGGCGGCGCATACCGCTTTAACAGCGAAACGGGAAAATGGCAGTCTGTTTCCTACGACATAAGCGAGGAGGACAGAGGACTTCTCGGCATTGCGGGGCTTGCATACGCCGAAAACGAACCGAACAAGCTCTGGCTTCTTGCAGGCACAAGCTATTTCAGCGGCGGTATGACCTGCCTGCTTATTTCGGAGGATTACGGCGCAACCTTTGAGCGGGTAAATCTCACCGAAATGATTAAGGCGGACGGAAACGGTATGGGGCGCGGAAACGGCGAGCGTATTGCAGTCGATCCCAAAAACAGCGATATAGTATATGTCGGCGGTTTTTCGGGCGGACTCATCAAATCAACCGACGGCGGCAGGACGTTTTCAGCGCTTGATATGCGCACTAAAACCGATACGGACAACGGAAACGGAATATGCAGTATTGTAATCGACCCGACATCGGGCGATGAAAACGGCTGCACAACAATTTATGCGGCAATTTCCCGCACGCGCGAGCCGAATCTGTACAAATCAACAGACGGCGGCGCTACATGGACGGAGGTTGCGGACGCGCCGCAGGGAATTATGGTTCAGCGTATGAAGTACAACGGCGCGGGAAAGCTTGTTATGACCTACGCGGACGCAGAGGGTCCGCACAACAACAACCGCACCTCGGGCGGAGTTTTCACGCTGGATATCGCTTCGGACGAAATCACAGACATTTCTCCGACCAAATGCGGCTTCGGAGATGTGGTCGTTGACCCGAAAAACCCCGACAGAATGGTTGCCTGCACGGAAAATCTCTACGTGCTTCAGCCTAACGGCGCTTACGGCGACAATTTCTACCGCACAACCGACGGCGGCAAAACATGGGAAAATCTCAATGAAATAATGTCGCTTACCGATGGCGGTGTAGAATGGCTTAAAACAACGTCAATGCACTGGTGCAGCTCAATGTGCGTTGACCCGAACAACACGGATAAGGTTATGGTGGTTTCGGGCAACGGCATTTTCGCCTGCGACAATATCTGGGACGACGCTCCGGAATTTTATTTCAGCGCGCAGGGCGTTGAAGAAACCGTTCCTTATGAAATCATAAGCATTCCCGACGGAAAGCTCGCGTCAGTAATAGGCGACTACGACGGATTTATTCAGGATACCGCAGAGGAATACGGTATGGTTATGAGCAGCACGGCGGGTTCAATGACGGATCTTGCCGTTGCGGGACAGGCAACGAACGTATGGGTAAAATGCGGCGGCGACAGCAGCAATTCCGGCTTCTGGTACTCTGAGGATTCGGGTGAAACGTGGACTAACGTTCGCAGAACTCCCCTTGACGGAAAAAAGGTTGCCTATAAAGGCTCGGTTGCGGTAAGCGCGGACGGAAACACGTTTTATTGGGCGCCCGAAAACGGCAGCTACATTTATTACAGCACCGATAAGGGACAGACGTGGACGGCTTCCGAGGGCGGTATAGGCGCAAAGCAGCTTGCAGCCGACCCCGTAAATCCCGATTATGTGTATGCGGCAAGCTCAGGCTCGTTCTATTACAGCACCGACGGCGGAAAAACGTTCACGACAAATCAGTCGCTTACCCTTTTCACAGAAGCGCGGCCCGTAACCGAATGGGGCGTTGAGGGTAAGGTTTACATTGCCGCTATGGGACTCCGGGTTTCGACCGACAACGGTCAGAGCTTTACAAGACTTGATTCCGTAGGCTACTGCGGCGCGGTCGGACTCGGAAAGGGCAAAACCGACGATTCGCCCTGCACTGTTTTTATCTGGGGAAAACCCAAGGATTGCGAGGAAACCGGAATTTATTGGTCGGAGGACGAGGGTGAAACGTGGACGAGAGTGAACGATTCGCTTCATCAGTTCGGCGGTCCCGGAAACGGTTACTTTGTAAGCGGCGATATGAACGTTTACGGTAGAGTTTATATGAGCACGGTGGGACTCGGCGTAATTTACGGCGACCTTAACGAAAAGTAATTTTCGGATAAACAGTAAAATGAAGGGCGGTACTGCGGCTTGCAGTACTGCCCTTTTCAGCTATTCACTTGTCAGAAAATCCGCGTGGCGGGAACGTGTTTTTCTTTTGGCGGAAATTCCCTGTCAAATTCCTCCGCAGCGGCTTCGTCAACCATATATCCCTGCGGCGACGCGTATTCTCCCGTAACTCCGTCAAGATACCCCGGAATCAGCTCCTTACACAAAAAGAATGAAGCGTCAGCGCCTTCCGGTAAGCCGTGATAGCGGATACCATATTCGCTTGCGTATGTAAATCCGCTTTTCCCGTAAAAGTCAATATTGCCCTCAAAGCATAAAGCCCCGCAGCCGAACTCGGTTGCTTTTTGAAGAGAATAATCCAGTAAAGCCTTACCGTAGCCCTTGCGCTTCAGCTCGTTGCAGACGCAGATAGGACCCATTGTCATAATCGGAATATCCGTTCCGTTATCGGCTTTGATAACAGCTCTGACGAAAACATTCTGACCGATAAGCCTGCCGTCCTTTTCCATTACGAAATCAAGCTCCCTGACAAAATCGGGGTCGTTCCGCAGCTGATTAAGCAAAAAATGCTCCAGACAGCCGGGGCGGTAAACGTCCCAGAACGCTTCTCTTACAAGGCTTTCAACCTCGCGGTGTTCATTTTTTCTTTCCAAACGAATAATATAGTCATTTTTGTTCATTGTTTTTTCCTCCTGATGATTGTTGACTGCAATATCGGGAGGCTTGTGTGAGATTGTATTTACGCAAACCTCCCGGTCAGCCTGCAATCTCCAAGGTGTTGTTTTTCTTCAAACAGCAATCTCCTAAAAATAATATTTGTCGTAATCCGACGGTTTAATTATAGCATATCTGATATGTATTGTCAAGGCTGATTTCAAGCATTTGCCCCGCAGACGCTCCTTACGACCGACTGCGAAAGCATTTGCGCTTTTTGGTCGTATTTGTATTCGGCTTATTCCACATAAATGCACAAAATCAACGTTTTTTCAATATGCTGCCGTTTGCTGCGTCGCTGCACCTTGACATTTCGGAGGTTTTGTGATATGATGAACAAAACA
>CAZFMC010000069.1:0-5047 GCA_964520065.1 uncultured Ruminiclostridium sp. | reverse complement strand
GTAAGGCAATGCGAGGGTCAGAAGGCAGGATAAGCAAGTATAGATTCCCACGTCTGAGTCTTACTCGCATTTGTAAATGTCTGTGTTTTAGAGTACTTTGCCCCAAAATCAGGTATAATGATACCACGATGTCCCCAATCGTCCAACAACACTTTTGTATTTTATATTTAGTTGAATTTAGGTCTATTTGCCCAGAAAGACACTAAAAATCCATTGAATACTTTTTAACGCTTTGCAAAGTCGGTTTTGCAATCATAGAGTGCATAAGACCTCCCAGCCCTTGTTTGTTAAGTAGTTTGACTGCATGGGATGATTTGGCAATGTTTTACCTTTGAAGGATGCATCGTGGTTGTATGGTGAACTTGTATGGTTGTATGGTTCGTGACCATATAGAAAATGTGGTTCAAAACACTGCAAAACTTATAAAAAAGCATAAAAATAGGAGTGTCAAGGTGTTTTAAGATTGTTTTCTTTCGCAAAAGTGATTTATTTTCACTACCTTTATGCCATAAAACCCTGTAATATGGAAGATATAAATCGCATTAAAGTCGTATTGGTAGAGAAGAAGCGCACGAACAAATGGCTTGCAGAGTAAATGGGGGTCAAGCCTTCCACTGTATCTAAATGGTGTACGAACTCGTCACAGCCAGATGTGGCAAGTCTGCTGAAGATAGCCGACTTGTTGGAAGTTGACATCAAGGAACTGATTGTGCGCGAATACAAGTCTTTTTTACTATCACAGACCTAAATCTGAACGATGCGAACAATGTGTTCGCTATCCGTATCTATCTTTGCAAAAAATATCAAGATATGCCGAATAACAAGAACGCTTTGACACGATACATGTACCTTGATGAAATGTTGTCGGATAGACACCATTTCTACGATATACATGACCTTACGGATAAGTGTAATGAGAAATTGATTGAGGCAGGATTTCCCGAAGTGTCTCAACGCTGCATAGAGAAGGATATTAACTACTTGGAGTATGCACCCTTTTATGCAGAAATAGAACGGTATCGTGCATATGGTCGTCGTTGTATTAGATATGAGAATCCCTCCTTCACTATTTTCAGAAAAGAACTAAGTGAGGAAGAAAGCAATTTGATATTGGAAGTCCTGAACACCATAGGACAGTTTGATGGGTTGGCTCATTTTGAATGGCTCGACAGATTCAAGATTGGACTTGGGCTAAAAAAACGTCCACGTATCATTAGCTTCAGCAATAACCCCTACCTACAAAATTCCAACTTATTAGGTGTATTGTTTGACAACATATCAAATCAAGTTGTGGTTCGGTTGGGTTATCATACTTTTGCAGATAAGGAAACTAAAGAAATCATCTTCCATCCGTATCTGCTTAAGCAATATAATAATAGGTGGTACTTGATTGGTGCGGCAGACGAAGATGGCAAAATCCTCAATTTTGCCCTCGATAGAATTGATGCTGTGACGGCCTTTCCTGAAATGAAATACAAGCCATGTAACGAAGACCTGGCAGAACGCTTTGAAGATATTATTGGAGTAACCCTATATGAAGACCGTGGTATTGAACATATCTTGTTTTGGGTGAGCAATAGTTCTAAGGACTATGTGGAGACTAAACCCATTCACGGTTCTCAATGTCAGTATAAAGGTGAACGTGAGGGGATTTACCGTAAACAATACCCATCTCTTAATGAAGGAGCATTCTTCTCTATAAATTGTATTCCGAACTATGAGTTAATCCGAGAACTTTGTTCCTTTGGAAAAGAGCTTGTAGTATTGTCGCCTTCATCTATCCAAGACGAGATTTATAATCGAATTAAGTCTATGTTTGACAGTTATTCCTTAATGCGAACATAGAGTTCGCTGCCAAGATTTAACTTTGCAGCAACAAAACAGAATAGTATGAGATTAGAAAAGTGGTTTATATCAAATCTTGATGATTCTCAGAGGAACATCATCGTTCAGAACATCGACAAGAGCATCGCAGTCCGTGGTGCTGCTGGTAGTGGCAAGACAAATCTTGCCATACACCGCGCATTGCAGGCAAAGAACAAGGGATCGTACGCAATCCTTATTTTCACCATTGCACTAAAGCGTATGATCGCATACGGTATGGATGCTCTTGGCCTTGACAAAGAGCGTATTGCTTACGAATGGGCATGGACACATCGTGGCTTTGATTTGAACGGTGATGTCTATTGCCAGAAGAACCCCCAAAACGGCATTATAATGAGGGATGTCCTCTTTCTCGTGAATGATATGGATGTTCGTAAATTTGTGCGCACAAATAGGACATCTGATTCTTATGGTGTTGACTTCGCTGACTGGGTAGACGGCAAGTACTACTATGCTTTCGGTAGAAGAACGAGCTGGTTTGAAGAAGTAATTATGAACTCTGATTTCAGTGTTACCGATACGGAAAACTATGAGTTGATTCCAAGTGGAACCATTTTTAAGCAGACTGAGGATAAGATTGATTACCTCATTGTTGACGAAGCCCAGGATTTCAATATCGCTGACTATCAGAGCAAAATTAAGCCAAAGGTAGGCAAGAGCCTGTCGCTCTTCGGTGACTCTGCTCAGCAAATGAACAGAAATGGCAGCAATATAGAGGATATCGCCATAGCTCTCGACTATGACAGACTATCTCTCGACTATAACTATCGCCTTCCCAAATCAATAGCCAAGGTGGCTCAACAGATTCAGTCATCAAATGTTGATCTCATGACCAACAATCGAAAAGATGGCGGTGATAGCGACTATCCCAACTATCCGAAACCTGTCATAGCTAAGTTCGTCAGCCGTCATGAGGAACTCCAAGGCATTCTTAACAGAATTCAGATGGAGGATTTGGATGATGTAGCCATCCTTGTCCCTACTGAGGCTGATGTAATGGAGGTGAACAAGTTTCTTAATGATAACGGTGTGCAGACACAGGTACACTACAGGACAGGCAATGTTGTACCTTTTCGTACCATAAACACCCTTGACTTTTCCAACAATGACCTTCCTTGTATACTGACATATTACGCAGCTAAAGGTTCGGAGTTTGACAATGTGTTTGTTCCTTTTGCAAACGCAGCCAATCCTAAAGATCGAAACTCGTTCTATGTTGTATGTACGAGATCCTCCCGAAACCTTGTCATCTCGTATTCTGGTAAGCGTACGCCTTACTTGAATGATGTGAGCAAGGAATTTATTACTGAACTTGATTACACTGCAAAATGATGAAATACTACATAAACATAAATTCATGGAATTTACTCGAGTCTTTCGTAACAGAAAGCCTCTCTCCTTTCGCTTTCTATAGCAAGCGAAACTTTGGTAATAATCTTAGTCGTTTTATCAGCAATTCAAATGAAAAGATAAATTACCTTGTCCTTTCTACTGCTGACAATGGTGGTGACTACACGATTGTTGTCGATGATGCCATCTTAGACACCTCATCAATCAAACCAGTAAAGGGCTTAAAAACCATAATAGTGTACAACAAAACCTTATATTATAAGAAGGGGTACGTTAGCTTCCGTTTTGGAAGTCAGTCTTTACTAGATGCCTTTATCGCTGAATCCCAGATTCTTTTTGAGGTAAAATGCATCGATAAATACAAGGAGGATTTCTTTATCAAGGAGGTAAAAGAGAAGAAGGCTTCGGCAACATTACGTAAACTTGGAGAAAGCTTTTCCTTTGAACAACAGGATTTTATCGCAGGTGACAACCTGTTCAATATCGTTAAAGGTGCCGTTGTTGGGTATGTGCGCGGTGCTTTGACCACCTCTGACTCAAGTAACCTAAGATTGGTGTCCATGATTAAAGACATTAAGAACTCTTTTGCTGGCCTAAACACGCAAATCATGGTCAACGATTCAGAGGTGGAACATCCTGAAGTTTACATTATCAAACTCAAAGAATGTCAGAAATCGTATAACGAAGTCATTCATGAAAAGACGAACTATTTTGAAATTCTTACACAACTTTTCCATGAAGTCAGGAATCTAGCCTCTCTGCGCTGTAGGGAGCTGAGTAGATACAAGGTGGGCGATAAGGAAAGGCTTCTAGAAAGTCTTGAAAGGCAAAAGCAGGACATAGAATACGAAATCTGTCAAATTGAAAATGCAAACAATATTTCAATCATCAAAGCAGAACTGAAGCAGATAAAGGACGAAGAAAAACGATTGGGCGAGAGAAGTGGGAAAACTAGAATTTATTTCAAGAAAGACACTCCCGAGTACAATCGCAAACAAGAGTTGAAGGTTAAGTTAAGGGAGTTTGAGGAAAGTAATGAAGGATATAAGGTATTGCTCCGAAAGTTTGATGACATAAACATAACCATACAAAACGCTAATAGCGGTAAGTCTCAATACGATGCTGCACTAAGTGCTCTTTTCACCAGAATAAGTGACATTACGAATGACCTTCAAAAGAAGTTTGAGCAAGGTAAGTCCCTAAACGCTGTCGATCTCTCAAGTGTTGCATATACGCAGAAATCTGGTCTAGAGCTAAAGGGGTCATCAGAAGAAAATGCAGAATTGGAATACTTCGATGTGCTGATGAAGACCATCACAAGAAGGGATACTCTTGAAACAATTTCGGATCCGTTCATTCTGTCTTTGATTGAAAACTCGGCTATTGCATATAAGTCGTATCCATCCTATGAGTCAGAAAAGGGTAAGCTTATAACGGAGTGTCTAAGAAACTACTGGAGATATAAGCATAACCAATGCATGGGATTTACTATCCCTGACAACATGCCTGTACTACAATCTGTGATGTCATTCTTCCTGAAGCCGTTCGGGTTTGACCAGATTGAGCGGTATATGATGAACAAGAAATATACAGAGAAGAAATATGCGATGATGCTGTGGGCCGCATGTAATGGTTATGCAGCTCTTCCCAAAACTTTCACCTCAGTATTATATCAAGACAAGGCAAATTACAAAGACATGGATGCCTTGCTTGAAGATATAAAGTACAAAATGGGATGAAATCTATAGTTTTATATAGATCCTCAATTCCGCAACTCCGTCAAAAGTTTCAGAGCATAGCAGCTAAAACTCAT
>CAZFMC010000068.1:0-5257 GCA_964520065.1 uncultured Ruminiclostridium sp. | reverse complement strand
ATTCTTTTCATAAGATTTCCTTTCCATTCGCCATTGGCGAATTTTCAAAGCAGTGCATTTATCGGTTTACCGTTAATTATTATAGCACATTCAATCAGTTTTGTCAACTTGTCAGCGATGTCCTAAAGGAAGCCGAAAAATTCTTGATTGTGGGATCTCGTATTGCACGCAAAAACCACCGCAGCAGTGCTGCGGTGGTCTTTCCCTGTTCGGTTATGCAAATTTGCTTATGTGCTCCTTGATTTTGCTAAACGTTTCATCACTTATGTGATGCTCAATCTTGCAGGCGTCCTCCGACGCCGTATGCTCGTCAACACCCAGCATAATAAGGCATTTCGTAAGCACGCAATGGCGTTCGTAAATATTCTCAGCCACCGCCGAGCCGCTTGCAGTAAGCGTGATATAGCCGTCCTTGTCAATTTCAATGAACTGCTCCTTTTTTAGGATTCCCACAGCCCTGCTCACGCTTGGCTTTGAAATATTCATTTCCCTGGCAATGTCAATAGACCGCACCTCGCCTGTGCGATTTTTCAGCACAAGAATCGTTTCCAAATACATTTCACCGGATTCGTAAATTTTTGACATCTTTTTTCCCTCCGTTTTCGCGGACTTGTGTTTTAATCTATTTTAACACATTATCCGCGAAAAATCAAGGGGTGTAAAATCATTTTCCGCGGTGTCAACGTTTACCGCCGAAGAGAATCGGCAGCTGAATCAAATAAAATGTCGGAAACAGCATAGGTTTAAGAGCGGCTCTGAACATCATTGACGTTTTGCTTCCTTCAAAAAGCCTGCCTTCGCGCCCTCTTCGGTGTCGTCTGTTTCATTATAACCATCATAAGGAGCGTCAGGCGGTGTGTTCGTCATCTTCATAGGCTTGCATATCAGATCCTTGTGGGCAAACGCAAATTCAAAATCGCTTGTCCAACCTGAATGCCCTGTGATAATCATAGGCTGACTGCCTCGGCTTTTTAGCTTGTTTTCCAACATAGCAAGCGATTTTACGGCAAGCTTATTATCCTCAGCCAGGGGACTGAGAAAGCTGTATCCGCCGTCTGCACCAAACCATATAGTGTCGCCCGTAAACAAGCAGCGGTCGTCAATCAGATAGACCAGATGTCCCCAGGTATGTCCCGCAACAAGAAAACACTCGATTTTTATATCGTCTATATAGAAAATCTGTCCGTCCTGCAGCAGCTCAATTTTATTCGGAATTTTTACCACCGGCAGCTTATACATATGACAAACAACCTTACGCCGCACCTCGCCCGTGATGTATTTATATTCAGCTTCGCCAATATAAAGCGTTGCGTTTCGGAACAGTCCGGGGCTGTCCTCCTCCACTGCACCGATATGATCCGTATCCTGATGAGTGATGAGAATATGCCGAATTGCTTCAGGGTCAATGCCAAGCCAGCCCATTTTTTCTTCAAGGCGGTCATAATTGTATCCCGCGTCAATCATAATGGTGCTGTCGCCCTTGCGGTAAAAGAAAATATTCGCAACCCATTCGCGCACACAGGCAACATTTTCGTCAATCCAACCCGTATTAAGCGGATTGAATATCCCCTTTCCACGATACATTCGGCTCATAAACTTATGTTGAAATTCCGTTTCTTTTTTTGACATTATTTTACTCCTTAAAAAGCGCAGCAACCGAATATTCCGACCTTTCCGACGCAGCTGTGCGGCAATATGGGAAATCGAGGGAAATCCGGTTGTTAAGCTTTTCAGCGCCGTCAGGAAATCCGAACCGGCAGCTGTACATAAGACCATTTTGTCAGATTTTGGGTGTTAGCGCCCTTGAAATCCCATAACGCGTCTTTGTCAAAAGCACACGCAAAATCATTTTCTGTTGTGGCACTTTCCCGCCATCGCGCAGTTCGCACAACCGCAGCCGCAGCTTGATTTTCCTTTTTTTCTGTCTTTTACAAGCTTTGCAGCGGCAGCGGCGAGAACAGCCGCAACAACTGCGCCAATAATTACTGTACCCATATTCTTACCTTACTTAACCTTAACGTCCTTGGTAAGCTTTGTTGCTTCCTTGTAGGGTCTTACAAGCATATAAATCATCGCCGCAAGAACAAGAACCGCAAAGATAAGTCCAATTACGTTTACGCTGCCCGTGAAAAGTCCGCCAAACTGATTGATCATAAGCGCAATTGCATAAGCAAAGCCGCACTGATAACCAATTGCAAACCATGTCCACTTCGCGCTGTTCATTTCACGGCGGATCGCACCGATTGCCGCAAAGCAGGGCGCGCAGAGGAGGTTGAATACGAGGAACGAATAGCCGCTTACAGATGTGAATACGCTTGCGAGAGTTGCATAGACGTTTCCTTCCGCGCCGTAGAGAATACCCATTGTACCAACAATGTTTTCCTTGGCAACAAGTCCCGTAATCGAAGCGACGGCAGCTTCCCATGTGCCCCAGCCGAGAGGTGCGAAAATCCACGCAATTGCATTGCCGATAGAAGCAAGTATCGACATATCAAGCTCTTCTTCGGAAAGCATTCTGAAGCCGTCCGCTGTGAAGCCGAAATATGTTGTGAACCAAACGAGAACTGTCGAAAGAAGAATAATTGTACCCGCCTTTTTGATAAACGACCAGCCGCGCTCCCACATTGAACGGAGAACATTTGAAACAGTCGGCAGGTGGTATGCGGGAAGCTCCATAACGAACGGAGCAGGGTCGCCTGCAAACATTTTTGTCTTTTTGAGCATAATACCCGAAACAACAATCGCCGCCATACCAATAAAATATGCGCTTGTGGAAACCCACGGAGAGCCTCCGAAAATCGCTCCCGCAACCATTGCAATAAAGGGAACCTTTGCTCCGCAGGGAATGAAAGTAGTGGTCATAATCGTCATTCTGCGGTCGCGCTCATTTTCAATGGTTCTGCTAGCCATTATACCGGGGATTCCGCAGCCGGTGCCGACAAGCATAGGAATGAAGGATTTTCCCGAAAGACCGAATTTGCGGAAGATTCTGTCGAGAACAAACGCGATACGCGCCATATATCCGCACGCTTCAAGGAATGCAAGCAGGAGGAAGAGAACCAGCATCTGGGGTACAAATCCGAGAACTGCGCCTACGCCCGCTACAATACCGTCAAGAATAAGTCCCTTGAGCCAATCCGCGCAGCTAAGAGCGTCAAGTCCGCTTTCAACAAGCACGGGAATACCGGGTACCCATACGCCGTATTCCGAGGGGTCGGGTTCGTTTCCATAAAGCTCAATCGCAGAGGAAATCGCGTCAAAATCAGCGGTTTCGGTTGTCTGTTCAAGCGTTTCTTCATCTTCAAGAACGTATTCCATGGAAACATCTGCGGGAATAAGCGCTTTAAGCTCCTCAGCGTCCTCTGTGCCGAACTGCTCGGCAGCTGTTTCAAAAATAACGTTTGTATCGCCGTATTCTTCTGCCGCTTCTTCGTACTCGGCTGTACCTATTCCGAACAAATGCCAGCCGTCGCCGAAAAGTCCGTCGTTTGCCCAGTCGGTAGCGGCTGTTCCGACAGTTACCATTGAAATGTAATATACAAGGAACATAATTACCGCAAAAATAGGCAGTCCGAGAAAACGGTTTGTAACGATACGGTCGATTTTGTCGGAGGTTGTTGCCGCGCCTCTGTTTTTCTTTTTGAGGCAGTTTTTGATAACTCCGCCTATGTAAATATAGCGTTCGTTTGTGATAATGCTTTCGCTGTCATCGTCCATTTCCTTTTCGCAGGCTGCAATATCGCTTTCAATATGAGCCATGGTGGATTTATCGATTTTGAGAGCCTCAAGAACCTTTTCATCACGTTCAAAAATCTTTATCGCATACCAACGCTGCTGAGATTCGGGGATATCATGAAGAAAGGCTTCCTCAATATGAGCAATTGCGTGTTCTACGCTTCCCGAAAAGCTGTGGCGCGGGACAATACTTTCGCCTGCCTCTGCGGCGCGCACCGCCTTTTCGGCAGCCTCGGTTATACCCGTTCCCTTAAGCGCGGATATTTCGGTTACAACACAGCCAAGCTCCTTAGCGAGCTGCATTGTGTCGATTTTATCGCCGTTTTTCTTAACAATATCCATCATATTAACTGCGCAGACCACAGGGATTCCGAGTTCCACGAGCTGGGTAGTCAAATAGAGATTTCTCTCAAGGTTTGTACCGTCAATTATGTTCAAAACAGCGTCGGGGCGTTCGCCGACGAGATAATTTCTCGCAACGACCTCCTCCAGCGTATAGGGGGAAAGCGAATAAATACCGGGAAGGTCGGTTATTGTAACGTCGCTGTGACCCTTAAGCTTTCCTTCCTTTTTCTCAACTGTAACACCCGGCCAGTTGCCGACAAACTGATTCGAGCCTGTCAGCGCGTTGAACAGGGTTGTTTTGCCCGTATTCGGGTTGCCTGCAAGTGCAATTCTGATTGCCATTTTACATTTCGTCCTTTCATAAAGTTAGATAAAGCTAACCTCGGTTCAAAAAAATTAGCGCACCTCGACCATTTCCGCGTCAGCTTTTCTGAGCGAAAGCTCATAGCCGCGAACGGTTACTTCGATGGGGTCGCCGAGCGGTGCAACCTTACGGATATAGATTTCGGTGCCCTTAGTAATACCCATATCCATTATGCGGCGCTTTACCGCGCCCTCACCGCTGAGCTTTGTCACGGTTACGGTCTGACCCACCTTTGCTTCCTTTAGCGTCATAACAAATCCTCCTTACACAACGATTTTTGAAGCCATTTCTTTTGAAACGGCGATTCTTGATTCCTTTACATTTACAATAACATTGCCGCCCATTTCATTCATCACGGTAACGATTCCGCCCGGAACAAAGCCCAGACTTTCCAGAAACTTTTTTGTTTCGGCGTTCCCGCCGACCTTTTTTATCACGCACGGTTCGCCCGTGCCTGCGAGTGTAAGCGGCATCATATATCCCTCCTGATGTTCGTTAGACTTAGCTAACCAATATGGATAATTTTAGAGTTAGTACTTGCTAACCCTTATATAATATACACCATCGCACAAAAAAAGTCAAGCAAAAAATAGAATGTTATTGATTTTTGTGTGAATTATCAACCGTTGGTTAGAAATGGCTAACCAGATTTGTGCAGTAACAACAAGCGTTTCTGCAATCGGGCGCCCGCACATTGCGGCGGCTTCGCCTCCGCAGGAAAGTTCAGCAAAAGTGAAAAGTAAGCAGGCGGGCGCGAAGCGCCCGCATATTGCGGCGGCTTCGCCGCCGCAGGAGAGTTTTGCAAAAGCGAAA
>CAZFMC010000067.1:0-5617 GCA_964520065.1 uncultured Ruminiclostridium sp. | reverse complement strand
AAGCCGTCAAAGCGGTGAGATACCCCCGAAAGCTCAATTGCGTTTGCCATAGTTAAATCCTTTCCGAAAGCGTTATTCGCTGTAAAGCATTGTCAGTATTTCGACAAGCTCCTCCAATCCTACGTTTGCCGTTTTCGCCTTTATGCACACCTCGGTAAGCCCCGCCTCAAGCTGCCGCAGAGTTTCCTCGCGGAAAAGCTCGGGGTTCTGCCGCCGCACAAAGCTGCCCTTGCCCGTATAGGATTCAATGAAGCCGTCACGTTCAAGCTCCTCGTATGCGCGTTTGGTTGTAATAACGCTGATCCTTAATTGCTGAGCCAGAAGCCGCATTGACGGAAGGGCGTCCCCCTCCGCAAGCTCTCCCGATATCACCATTGCCTTTATCTGACGTACAATCTGTTCGTAGATAGGCTCGCCCGAAGAATTGCTGATTAAAATGTTCATGAACTTAACCTCGCATAATGTATATACCGTATATGCACATTATAACACCGGTATATACATTTGTCAAGAGCATTTAAAAATTTTTTTACTTTTTCTGAACCGAAACATCATTATGTGAATTACGGCGAATTGCTCCGCACGAAAAAAACACGGAGCTGTTCAAGCTCCGTGCTTTATACTTACATTATTGCTGCGATAGCGTGTTTTAGCCCTCTCTGTCCTGCTCAATACGGTTGCGGATTGCCTGCATACGCATATCAATTGCGCTTATTGCGTCCGCGCAAAGCTTCAGCTCAGCGGCAATCTCCTCTGCGTTTTCCACGTCCTGCTTATACTTCATCTTATGGTCAAGGCTTGCCCAGAAATCCATAGCGATAGTACGGAACTGGACTTCCACCTTCATATGGCGCTTTCCGCCAGAAAGAAAAATCGGTATTCCCAGAATAAGGTGCAGACTTCGGTAGCCGTTAGGCTTCGGGTTAGCGATATAGTCCTTTTTTGCGATAAGCGTAACGTCGTCCTGTCGGGTCAGCATATCCGCGAGAGTATAAATATCCTGAGGAAAGGAGCATATTACGCGGATACCTGCAATATCGTTAAGCGTGTTTTCTATATTTTCAATGGTAGGCGCAACACCCTTGCGTTTCATCTTTTCAACTATACTCATCGGGTCCTTGACGCGGGTTTTGATTGACTCAATCGGGTTATGGTCGTATTGGAGAGAAAACTCGTCGTTAAGAACGTTCAGCTTTGTTTCAATTTCCTTAAGCGCGCACTCGTTTCTCATAAGCAGCTCCATAAAGGGCTGCGCAGTTTCAAGAAGCTGCTCGGCGCCGCTCGGATTTGAAAAAAAGCGTTCAACACCCGATCCGTTCTGTCTTTGGAGGGCGGTAGTGTAATTTTCCGTCATAAAACCATTCCTTTCAGATTTGTGCAGATTTTTCAGATTTACGTTTATTAAATTATAACATACCAATTGTGAAAAATCAATGCCGATTTTATGAAAAAAGCCTAAAGCGTCGCCGCACAATTAACGGCTTGCGTCTTTGCCGCCCTATTGCGGGTGTATTTTCCGTCATCTTGTACGAAAATTCCTTGAAATATATCAAGTATTCCTGCGGTTTTTTCGTGCAATATGATGAAAAATTTTACCTCGCACCGGGACGACAATAATTGTGCGGTGAAGTCATAAAAAGGAAAAAAGTTACAAATTGTAACCTTTTAAAGAGCTTTGTTACCGATTTGTAATAAAATTTTAACCGCTTTGTAATTGCAATTCGGCAGAAAATACGATATAATAAAAGCATAGAGAACAGGCTTCGGAGAACAAGGAGGTTTACCGATGAAACTTAAAATGCTGGGAATAATCATTATGCTTGTCGGACTTGCGGTTATGACGTGCGGAATAAGTATGCTTTCAGGCGCGAACGCAGGCGATATACAGGCGCAGGAGGAAACGCAGGACGCTGTTCCCGTACTGAAAATCGGCAGGTATTGCCTTAACGGAAACCCGCAGCGCGGCGTAATTGAAATCAACCCTGACGGCACGTTCGCTATGAACGGCGCTGTATACGAATACCGCTTCCGCGTATGGAGCGACATCGCAGTAACCGACGAGGCTACGGGTGAAATAACGCTTACAGATATGTACTTTTTGGGAACAAACCTCGACGGCGGAGAGAATTTCACCGATAAAATCCGTTTCTATCCCGAAAACGACAGCCTTGAATACAAAGGCGACTATTATTTCTTATCAGACAACTTCGAGTAATCCTTCCATATACCAAAATGCCCCCGACGCTGACTGCGCCGGGGATATTTTGTGTTCACTAAGGGACTTGCCCCGTCATTTAACGCGGCTGCCATTCAGCGGAAGCTCAATCACCAAAAGCTGAGCTGCTACATATTATATTACATACTCGTTCAGAAAGGAATGGAAATAATATGAACAGCTTTATTTTTATCGGCGGAGATATGCGGAGCATTTACGCGGCGCAGCAGCTTGGAAAACGATACGCCTGCTACGCCTACGGTTTTGACCTGCCTGAGCAGACCGCCGACGTGCATATACTCAGAGAGCCTGTCAGCTGCGACTACGCGGTTTTACCGCTTCCCGCAAGTCTTGACGGAGAGAACATAAACTGCCCGTATCGGAGCGAAACGCTGATGCCGATTGGGTTTGACATTCTGAAAAGGACGGTAAAAAAGGGCGGGACGGTTTTTACGAGCAAGAGCTTTCCCGCTCTGGAAAAAGTTTGCCGCGAGGAGGGCTTTTCGCTTGTCAATTATTTTGAAAGGGAGGAGCTTACCGTGCTGAACGCTGTTCCGACGGCTGAGGGCGCGCTGGAAATTGCACTGCGCGAGCTTCCGTTCACTATCCACGGCTCAAACGTGCTTATCACGGGCTTTGGGAGAATCGGACGCGTGCTTGCACGGGATTTCGGCGCGCTTGGCGCGGACGTTTACGCAGCCAGCAGAAAGTACAGCGACGCAGCGTGGACGAGGGTTTACGGCTGCAAGCCTGTGAATCTGACGGCGGCGGGAGAGTTTGAGCAGGCTCTTAAAGCCGCCGACCTGATAATAAATACCGCGCCCGCCGATATTTTTGACAGGAAGCGGCTTATGCTTATCCACCGCGATACGGTTATGATTGACCTTGCCTCGAAAATAAGCGTTGAGGATCTGACGCTTGCGGAGGACGTTGGAGTGAAGGTTATCTGGGCGAGAAGCCTGCCGGGAAAGACCGCTCCCGTAACGGCGGGCAGGATAATCGCCGATACGCTGGAAAATATACTTGCTGAAAGGAGTGCGCTGAATGAAGCTGGAAGGTAAGCGGATTGGGTTTGCGATGTGCGGCTCGTTCTGCACGTTTTCGCGCTGCTTTGAAGCTTTGGAGGGGCTGCTTGAAATGGGCTGCGAGGTGATTCCGATTGCCTCGTTCAACGCTTACGCGCTTGACACCCGTTTCGGAAACGCCGCCGAGCATATGGCGCGGCTGGAGGAGCTTTGCCGCCGTCCCGTGATACACACGATTGAGGACGCCGAGCCGATAGGACCGAAGAATCTGACCGATATAATGCTTGTGGCGAACTGCACGGGGAATACACTGGCAAAGCTTGCTGTGAGTATCACCGACACGCCCGTAACGATGGCTGTAAAAAGCCACATACGCAATCAGAAGCCTGTTCTTTTGAATATTGCAACAAACGACGCGCTTGCAGGGTCGGCAAAAAATATTTTCGCGCTGATGAATTATAAGAATTACTATTTTGTGCCTATGGGACAGGACGATTTCCGTAAAAAGCCAACGTCGCTGATGGGAGATTTTTCGCTTATTCCCGCAGCGATTTCCGAGGCTCTTGAATATCGTCAGCTTCAGCCTGTTTTTATGCTTTGAAGCACTTGCCAAAAGCGGCGGAATATGCTATAATTAGTAAGGATACGCCGCGCTGAGCCGAAATCAGCGCTTCGCGCGGCGCGTTTTACAAAAAAACAGGAGGAATTTAAAACAAATGACATCAGAACAGATAATTATGCTGGCCGCTATTTTTGTGTACCTTGCGGCAATGGTAGTGGTTGGTGTAATCTGCGCAAAGAAAACGGACAATGTAGGAGATTTTTACCTCGGCGGAAGAAAGCTCGGTCCGTTCGTTACCGCGATGAGCGCGGAGGCTTCGGATATGAGCGGCTGGCTGCTTATGGGACTTCCGGGACTTGCGTATGCCTGCGGAATTGCCGAGGCTGCGTGGACGGGAATAGGTCTTGCGATAGGCACTTACATAAACTGGCTTGTCGTTTCCAAAAGACTTAGAAAATATTCTCAGGCTTGCGGCGCGATTACGATACCTGATTTCTTTTCCAACAGATTCAGGGATAAAAGCGGGGTTCTTACGCTTATCTCGGCGCTTATTATAATTGTATTCTTTATTCCGTACACAGGCTCGGGCTTTTCGGCGTGCGGAAAGCTTTTTGAAAGCCTTTTCGGAATGGATTATCACCTTGCGCTGATAATAAGCGCGGCGGTAATCATTGCTTATACGACGATAGGCGGCTTCCTTGCGGCCAGCATGACCGACTTTATCCAGAGCATTATTATGTCGGCGGCGCTTATTGTGGTAATGGTGTTCGGAATTTCAACTGCGGGCGGATTTGACGCGGTAATCAGCAACAGTACATCTATGGAGGGTTATCTCTCTCTTACGCAGACGTTTGACGTGCTTAAGCAGGAAACGGGTGAATTCGGCGGGCTGAGCATTTTCTCCACGCTTGCATGGGGACTGGGCTATTTCGGAATGCCGCATATTCTTCTCCGTTTTATGGCGATAAACGACAGTAAGAAGCTTAAAACATCAAGACGCGTTGCGACTGTCTGGGTAGTGATTTCTCTGGCGATTGCGGTTCTGATAGGAATTGTAGGTCTTGCGATGACCGCCAACGGCGCAATCGGCGACCTTACGCAGACAGACCCCGAAACCATCATTGTTGTAATTGCCGACCTTCTTGCAAAGCTCGGACCGCTGACGGCAATCATAGGCGGACTTATTATTGCGGGAATCCTCGCTTCAACAATGTCAACTGCGGATTCGCAGCTTCTTGCGGCTTCGTCAAGCGTTTCGGAAAACATCATCAGACAGTTTTTCAAGCTTAACGTGTCCGAAAAAACGGCAATGCGGATTGCGCGTGTTACGGTAATCATAATTGCGATTATCGGCATAGTAATTGCCTGGGATCCCAACAGCTCGGTATTCCAGATTGTATCGTTTGCGTGGGCGGGCTTCGGCGCAGCGTTTGGTCCCGTTGTACTTACCTCGCTTTTCTGGAAGCGCACGACAAAATGGGGCGCTTTTGCGGGAATCCTCGCGGGCGGCGTAATGGTTTTCGTGTGGAAGTTCGTTGTCAGACCTCTCGGCGGAATGCTCAATATATACGAGCTTCTCCCCGCGTTTATTGTTGCTCTTGCGGCGATAATCATTGTTTCGCTTCTTGACAAGAAGCCTTCGCAGGAAATAATCGACGAGTTCGACTCGGTAAATTCAATCGAAGCGTAAAAGTATAAATCACAATCGGGCTGCTGCAGCGTATGCTGCAGCAGCCCGGTTTTGTATATTCTGCTCACGGCACAGTCGGCGCGGCGCGCGGCTTACATTTTGCGAAGCAAAATGTAAGTTCCTCG
>CAZFMC010000066.1:0-5763 GCA_964520065.1 uncultured Ruminiclostridium sp. | reverse complement strand
CTCCTGCGGCGGCGTAGCCGCCGCAATATGCGGGCGCATTCGCGCCCGCCTGCTTACTTTTCACTTTGGCTAAGCTCTCCTGCGGCGGCGTAGCCGCCGCAATGTGCGGGCGCATTCGCGCCCGCCTGCAAGCTATCCAATTTGAACGATGAAAAGTAAAAAACTGCCGCAGCTTGCACGTTTGGCAAATTGCGGCAGTTTTGGTATTTTATTAGTCCCAGATGTCGGGGAACTGCGCTTCAAGCTCCTTGATGTTCTTTACAAGAACCTCCTCCTGCTCCTTAAGCTCAGCCTTGCGCTTGGGTGTAAGGAACGTCTTGTTCAGCTCCGCTCTAACCTCAAGCAGCGTGTTTCTGAGAGGGTCGCGGCGGCGCTGGAATTGTGCCTTGCGCTCTTCCTTGAGCTGGCGAGCGCGGCGCTGTCGTTCAATTTCTTCCTTTTCCTCACGTTCAGCCGCAAGACGCTGACGCTCCTCGGAAATGCGCTTCTTTTCGCTCTCGATATTGTCAACAATCTCACCGTTAAGCGCCTCGTAACGCGCCTTCTGCTCAGGCGTAGCAAAACGGAGCGCCTTTATGAAGTTCTTGTCGTCCGTTACAGGCATGGGAATTGTCGGAATCTGATCCTCGGAGGAAAGCTTGTATTCAGCAAGCAGCTTGCCAATGTACGCACGCGAATCCTCAATGTCAATGTCAAGAATCTTGTCAAAATATGTGTCGGCAGTATCAAATTCGCCGTCCTCAAGGAACATATACGCTCTCTTGATGAGATTTTCCTTATTTGCAGCCGTTGCGGTAACAATCGAATCGGGAACAACCGCGGCTTCCTCAGGCTTAAGTATCATTTCAACCTTTTCGGAAATTTCACGCATAAATTCGCCGTCCGCACTGTCAAACGCCTCGTCAAGCCACACAAGCTCTTCAGGCAGCTGCTGGAAGTTGATGCTCGCAGAATTGAAAATCGGGAAAAGCAGCTTCTCTTCATCGCCCGACATAGCCTTCTCAAAGGCGCGTACAGCATAATTCATATACCCGTCGCGGCAGTCGGAAATGTCCTTGAAATTAGCAAGCATAATGCGGCTGTTTTCAAGCGCGTACGCTATCTGCGCCGCCTTTTCCGTTTCGTCCATATCCTTTAAGGTTTCGGGCGCATAGAAAACGCTGAAGCCAAGATTTTCCGTAAAGCGAAGGAAAAGCCTGTCGCCGTCAAGGTCGCTGTCAACGTCCGCGTTTTCACGGCTTAAAACGAAAACATCATATTTCTTTTCCTGCTTGAAAACACTGCGGGAAACAGCCACCGCCTCCGAAATCGCGCTGCCTATATTAGCATAGTGCGGCTGCATATCCTCGGTTGCATAATAAAGCGCACGCTTGTAATCCTCGTCCTCAGCCGCTTCGGGAAGAGCGGAGGGATTCACGCGGCAAACAGGAAAACGCTTCGCACCGTTTCTCACATACTGGATTCCGTAGCGGCAGAGAAGCCTGTTAAGATAAACCTCGCTGTCCTCCGGGAAATCCTCCGCAGCCTCGGACGCGAAAAGCTCCGCGCGCATAAAGTCAAGCTCATTTCTGAGGTATGTAATTCGGTTAAGCTTTTTTACGTCCGCCTTCGGGTACATACATTCTGCGCCGCAGCCAAGGCAAGCGCCGTTGTTATGTTCTGCGTCGGGCGTAATTTCACCGCCGCAGATCTTGCAGTTTAAGTGGGGAACAAGCATTGTTAATCCTCCTATATCAATATATGTAAATGGACATCACTCTTAAAAATAGTATATAACAATTTACCGAATTTGTCAATATAATGTAATTTGCTTTGTAAAAAACTAACTAAAAAAAAGTATTTTTTATGTTATTTTTCACAACTGAAAATCGGGTTTGACGCCGTTTCCGCCCCGACTTTTCTGCAAAGTGAAACCAAACTGTAAATAAAAAAGAGAATTAAGGGAAAAGTGAACAAAAAACCGCCGAAAACGTTTACAACAATGAGTGAAACTTTTTGCGGCAAAACACGGACTAATAATCGTAACGCCGATAAATCCGTCGGCAGCGACCAACACCAACAACGTAAAAGAAAAGGGGGAAATAAAATGTTTCTTCTTCGCTGGCTGTGGAAAAATATGAAGGGCGACCGCGCTGTGTATATCCTCGCGCTCTGCCTTACCGTTATAGCACAGTCTATGTACATAATCACACCGTATATAACCCAGCAGATAACCGATACCTACCTTGTCGGGGAGCAGGCGGCGGAAAATCTCAAAAACGGCGCGGACAAGCTTATCCTGATGCTGCTTGCAATGGTCGGCTTTACAGCGCTGCGCGGAATTATCCAGTATACCGCAAATCTCTCCTACGAGCGCTCCTCGCAGGGGCTTATCTACCGGATAAGAAAGGTGCTTTTCCATAACATCGAAAAGCAGGACGCGGCATTTTACGACAAATACCGCACGGGCGACATTATGACCCGCGTTACCGGCGACCTCGACATGGTGCGGCACTCGGTTGCGTGGATTATTAAAACAACGCTGGAATGTGTAATACTTTTCTCGGTTACGGCGGTATATTTTTTCAGCATCGACTGGCTGATGGCAGTCTGTATGCTTATACTTACGCCCGTTATTCTTATCATAACCAAAAGCTTCAAGAACGTGGTGGGACCATACTACGTTGAGCTTCGCGAACGGCTTTCCGCTCTGAATACCTGCGCGGAAGAAAATATTTCGGGCAACCGCGTTGTAAAAGCCTTTGCGCGGGAGGAGTACGAAATCGAAAAATTCCGCGAAAAGAACAAGGCTTATAACGACGCAAACAAAACCACAGCCTTTACGTGGCTTAAATTCTTCCCCGCTCTTGAAATAACCGCTCAGAGCCTTTCGGTAATATGCCTTCTCTGCGGAGGTCTGTTCATTATAAGCGGACGTATCACCTTCGGTGAATATGCGGCGTTTGCGGGACTTGTCTGGACAATTTCCAACCCTATGAGAACGCTCGGAAATATCGTAAACGACTATCAGCGCTTCACAGCATCTGCAAACAAGATAATCGAGCTTTACTACGGCAGAAGCTCAATTGTTGACCGCGCGGACGCTGTTGATATGCCCGAACGCATAAAGGGTAAAATAGAATTCAGAAACGTTTCGTTCGGCTACGGCAATACCGAAATTCTCCACGACCTTAATTTCACCATCAACGCGGGCGAAACCATCGCAATAATGGGCGCGACGGGAACGGGCAAGACCTCGCTTATAAGCCTTATTCCGCGTATTTACGACGTTAAAACGGGAGAAATTCTCGTGGACGGCGTAAACGTAAGAATGATGAAGCTTAAACAGCTCCGCGGCGCAATCGGCATTGCAACGCAGGACGTTCTGCTTTACTCGGATACAATTGAAGGAAATATCTGCTTCGGAAACATCGACCTGCCCGAAGATGAGGCGGTAAAATACGCAAAGGCTGCCGACGCGCATAATTTTATCATCAAAACCTCGGACGGCTATGACACGATAATCGGCGAGCGAGGCGTGGGACTTTCGGGCGGACAGAAGCAGAGAATTTCGCTGGCGAGAGCGCTGGCGGTAAAGCCTTCGATACTAATACTTGACGATACGACGTCGGCGGTTGACCTTGAAACGGAAAAGCACATTCAGGATTCGCTGAAAAATCTGGATTTTCCGTGTACGAAAATAATAATTGCGCAGAGAATTTCCTCTGCGCGGGACGCTGACCGCATACTTATTTTAAAGGACGGAACGGTTGTTCAGTCGGGAACTCACGAGGAGCTTATCGCGCAGGAAGGCTACTACCGCGAGGTTTACGAGCTTCAGAAGTAACGGAAGGGAGTGTTAAAATGGCAAGAAACAAATTTGACGTAGACGAGAGCCTTGAAACCCCGTTTGATATACGGCATTTAAAGCGTGCGCTTGTTTATGCGGGAAAATATAAGAAAACAATCGCGGCGGCGCTGGTTTTAAGTGCGGCGGCGGTGATAATCGGACTTCTTTCGCCGCTTATTGTAAGCTATGCGGTGGACAATTTTATGACTGCGGCGGACAAAATCCCCATGCTTGTTCTGTGCGCGGCGGGCTTTCTCGGCTGCATTGTGATAAGCGTATTTCTGACGAAAAAACGTTCGGTAATGATGACGCAGGTGGGACAGGATATCGTTTACGACATTCGCGAGGATTTGTTCAAGCATATGCAGGAGCTGCCGTTTGAATACTACGACAGCCGACCGCACGGTAAGATACTTGTACGAATCGTCAACTACATAAATTCGATTTCCGACCTTATGACGAACGGAATAGTGAATTTTGTTCTGGAAATCTTCAACCTGTTATTTATAATAGTATTTATGTTTTTTGTCTGCTGGCAGCTGGCGCTGGTGGTGCTGTGCGGACTTCCGATATACGCGGCGGTAATGCTGGCGATAAAGAACGGACAGAGAAGAGCCTGGCAGGCGGTTTCCAACAAAAGCTCGAATCTTAACGCTTATCTGCACGAGAGCATAGTCGGCGTTCAGATTTCGCAGGTTTTCACCCGCGAGGAGGTAAATGAGGAAATCAACGACCGACTTGCCGTTCAATACCGGAAAAAGTGGATGCGCGCGGTAAAATTCAGCAACCTTGTATGGCCTGTGACGGACATTGTCGGCGTAATTACGAGGGCGGCGATATACGGGGTCGGACTGCTTGCGATGCCGGGCATTTCGCTCGGAACGATACTTGCGATGGGCGATTATTCAGCGCGATTCTGGCAGCCGCTTATGAATCTTTCCAACCTTATGAACACCTTTATAAACGCGGTTGCGTATCTGGAGAGAATTTTTGAGATGCTGGACGAGCCTGTTACGGTTACGGACAAAATCGGTGCGGCGGAACTGCCGAAAATAAACGGCGACGTGCATTTTAAAAACGTTACGTTCGGATACGAGCAGGGCGTGAACATTCTTGAAAACGTGAGCTTTGACGTAAAAGCGGGAGAGAGCGTTGCGCTGGTAGGACCTACGGGCGCGGGCAAAACGACGATAGTCAGTCTGATTTCGCGCTTTTACAATCTTAACGGCGGCAAAATTCTCATTGACGACAGTGACATTTCGGGCGTAACGCTGCATTCGCTGCGCTCCCAGATGGGAATAATGCTTCAGGACAGCTTTATTTTCAGCGGAACAATTATGGAGAACTTAAAATACGGGCGACTTGACGCGACCGACGAGGAAGCGAAGGAGGCTTGTAAAATCGTTGGGGTTGACGAGTATATTTGCTCGCTGAAAAACGGCTACAACACCGAGGTAAGCGAGCGCGGAGCGGGACTTTCGCAGGGTCAGAAGCAGCTTATCGCGCTTGCGAGAACGATTCTTTCCGACCCGAAGATACTTGTTCTGGACGAAGCCACCTCGTCCATTGACGCAAAGACGGAGCGCAATCTGCAAGTTGGAATAAACCATCTGCTTAAGGGGCGAACCTCGTTTATTATTGCGCATCGTCTTTCTACGGTTCGCAGCTGCGACAAGATTATGTACATCAGCAACAAGGGCGTAACGGAAGCAGGTACGCACGACGAGCTTATGCAGAAAAAGGGCGACTACTACAAGCTTTACACTGCGCAGGCGGTGTAACTGCTTTCTTTATTGCTTTGCAAAAGCGAAAAGCAAGCAGGCGGGCGCGCATGCGCCCGCACATTGCGGCGGCTTCGCCGCCGCAGGAGAGTTTTGCGAAAGCGAAAAGTAAGCAGGCGGGCGCGAATGCGCCCGCACATTGCGGCGGCTTCG
>CAZFMC010000065.1:0-6010 GCA_964520065.1 uncultured Ruminiclostridium sp. | reverse complement strand
CAGGCGGGCGCGAATGCGCCCGCATATTGCGGCGGCTTCGCCGCCGCAGGAGAGCTTAGCAAAAGCGTAGAGTAAGCAGGCGGGCGCGAATGCGCCCGCATATTGCGGCGGCTTCGCCGCCGCAGGAGGGTTTCTCCCAAATAGCGTAAAATAAAAGGACTGTTGCAGTAGGTGCAGCAGCCCTTTTTGATATTCGGTTATTCCGTTACCGTCTTAATGTGCAGCTCTTCAAGCTGATTTTCATCAACCTCGGCGGGACATTCGCTCATAAGCTCGCTCGCGTCCTTGATTTTCGGGAAAGCCGTCACGTCACGCAGACTTTCCGCTCCGCAGATGAGCATTGTCAAGCGGTCAAGCCCAATTCCCATTCCCCCGTGCGGAGGCGCAGCGTACTTGTACGCGTCAACAAGAAATCCGAACTTCGCTTCGATTTCTTCAGGGGTAAGCCCAAGAGCCTTGAACATCTTCTCCTGAAGCTCGTAGTCGGTAATTCTTATCGAGCCGCTGCAAAGCTCCGTTCCGTTGAGAACAAGGTCGTAAGCCTTCGCAAACACCTTTTCGGGCGCAGTTTCCAGATACGGCAGACACTCGTCAAGCGGCATCGTGAACGGGTGATGCATCGCGTCCCAATGGTCGGTCTCGTCGTTGTATTCAAAGAACGGAAACTCCGTGATCCAAAGGAAATTGAAGCCTTCGGGGATTATGTCAAGCTGCTTTGCAGCTTTTAAACGCAGCGCACCCAAAACAGGAAGCACAACCTTATTCTTGTCGGCAACAATAAGAGCAACGTCGCCTTTTTCACAGCCGAGAGCCGCCAGAATAGCCGTCATTTCGTCCTCGGTCATAAATTTCGCAAATGAACAGTTAGGCGCGTCGTCAACCCAGCGAATGTACGCAAGCCCCTTAGCTCCAATGCCTTTCGCAGCTTCGGTATATTTATCAATTTCCTTGCGGGTGAGAGTTCCGGCAGCGTTCTTTGCAACAATGCCTCTTACCGAGCCGCCGTTTTCAATAGCAGAAGTAAAAACGGAGAAGCCGCAGTCCTTCACAACGTCGGAAATGTCGGTTATTTCCATTCCAAAGCGCGTATCGGGCTTGTCCGAGCCGTAGCGGTTCATTGCGTCGTTGTATTTAAGGCGGGGAAGCGGCGTCGGAACGTCAATCCCCAGCGTTTCCTTCATAAGGCGCTTAATAAAGCCTTCGCCGATTTTAAGTATGTCGTCAACGTCAACAAACGACATTTCAAGGTCAATCTGCGTAAATTCAGGCTGCCTGTCCGCGCGCAGATCCTCGTCGCGGAAGCAGCGCGCAAGCTGAATATAACGGTCAAAGCCCGAAATCATAAGCAGCTGCTTGTAAATCTGGGGCGACTGCGGAAGCGCATAGAATTTTCCCGCATGAACACGCGACGGAACAAGATAGTCGCGCGCGCCTTCGGGAGTGGACTTCATCATCATCGGCGTTTCAATTTCAAGAAAGCCGTTTTCGTAAAAGTAGTCGCGTGCAGCCTTAGCAATTTTGTGGCGCATAATGAGATTTTCCTGAAGCTTCGCTCTGCGCAGGTCGAGATATCTGTACTTTAAGCGCAGCTCCTCGTTTACCTTTGTGTCGTTAGTGATTTCAAAGGGGGGAGTGTTTGCCTTTGAGAGGATTCTCAGGTCGTTTACGAGAATTTCAACGTCACCCGTCTTAATGTCCTTGTTTACACTCTCACGTTTTCTCAGAAGCCCTTTAGCCATAAGAACATATTCGCTGCGAACCGTTTTCGCCTTTTCAAATATCTCGGGAGCAGTCGTGTCGTCAAAAACAAGCTGCACAATACCTGTTCTGTCACGTAAATCTATAAAAATAAGTCCGCCCTTGTCGCGGATTCTCTGCGTAAATCCGCCGACCGTAACTTCGTTTCCTACGCCTTCGACCTCGCCGCAGTAGTGCGTTCTCGAAAGCCCTTTCATCAAATCTGCCATTTTCCTTCGTCCTTTCGTTTATTGCGGGCAGCGCCCGTTAAGCTGACTTACATTATATCACAAATAGGGCTGATTTTCAATAGTTTTTTGAAAGATTTCACGCAGGCGCTGTTCAGTTGTCGGCTGCCATTGAAAACCGGACAACTTTTTTGAGTGAATTTTGAAAAATCACTTTATTTTATGGAAAAAATATGCTATAATAAATCTATATGTACAAGGAAAAGAGGAATGTGAATGACAGAGCTTGAAATTGAGCTTGACAGCCTTGATAAACTCCACACGATTTTCGGTGATTTCGATTCTAACATAACTATCCTGCAAAAGGAATACGGCGTTTCGATTTTCAGCCGCGACGGAATTGTTAAAATTTCCGGACAGGACGACCGCGCGGAATGTGCAAAAAAAGCAATTCTGGGACTCGTTGAGCTTATTGATAAGGGCGAAGCAATAACCGATCAAAGCGTTCGTTACGTGATAAATCTGGTCAACGAGGGCGCGGAAAATCAGGTCGGCGAAATCGGCGGAGATACCATCTGCGTTACGTTTACCGGTAAACCGATTAAGGCAAAAACGCTCGGTCAGAAGCGTTATATCGAGAATATACGAAAAAATACGATTGTTTTCGGCGTAGGTCCTGCGGGAACAGGTAAAACCTACCTTGCCGTTGCGCAGGCTGTCCGCGCCTTCAAGAGTCACGAGGTCAACCGCATTATTCTTACCCGACCAGCGGTGGAAGCAGGAGAGAAGCTGGGCTTCCTCCCCGGAGATTTGCAGAACAAGGTAGACCCGTATCTGCGCCCGCTGTATGACGCGCTTTTTGATATGATGGGCGCGGAAAGCTATCAGCGCAATCTTGAACGCGGGATAATCGAGGTCGCGCCGCTTGCGTATATGCGCGGAAGAACGCTTGACGACAGCTTTATCATACTTGACGAGGCGCAGAACACGACCCCCGAACAGATGAAAATGTTCCTGACCCGCCTTGGCTTTAACAGCCGCATGGTTATTACGGGCGACGTTACGCAGATTGACCTGCCCGATTCAAAGCGTTCGGGACTTGTCGAGGCGGTGAAGATTCTTAAAAACGTCGAGGATATAGGAATTGTGCGTTTTTCGGAAAAGGACGTTGTGCGGCATAAGCTGGTGCAGGATATCGTAAAGGCATACGAAAAATACAACGAAATGAGAAAGTGAGATTTAAAATGTTAAGTATACGAGTTTTGGGAACAAATAAGCAGAAGCTTGTTAAAATTTCAAAAAGAACACGCGATATTGTAAAGCGCTGCTGTATCGGCACTCTTTACGCGGAAGGCTACCACGACAATTTCGAGGTTTCCGTCACCTACACGGACAATCTCGGTATACGCGAGCTGAACCGCTTTTACCGCGGAATAGACCGTGAAACGGACGTTCTGTCGTTTCCGCTGATGGACGGCGAGGGCTTTGATATCGACCCCGTTTCGGACAGCTGTATGCTCGGCGACATTGTTATTTCGATGGAAAAGGCGATTGAACAGGCGATTGAATACGGACACAGCTTTGAGCGTGAGATTGCGTTTCTTACCGTTCATTCCATGCTTCATTTGCTCGGCTACGACCACGTGAACAGCGAGGAGGAGGAAAAGGAAATGTTTGAAAAGCAGGAATTTATCCTCGAAACGCTCGGATTCACACGTTAAACGGAAATGAACAGGATAAAGAAGCTTGGAAAGAGCTTTTACTATGCGGCGCGCGGCTTTATTTTCTGTCTGCGGCATGAGCGGAATCTAAGAATACACCTGACGGCGACGTTTTATGTTTTTGCTTTTTCGTTTTTTTATAATTTCAGCCGCGTTGAATACGCGGTGCTTGCGCTTACCTGCGCGGCGGTAATTGCTGCGGAGCTGTTCAACACCTCGATTGAGGTTGTGATCGATAAGGTTTCGCCGAGGTTCAATGTTTTTGCGATGATAGGCAAGGATATTGCGGCGGGCGCGGTTTTTGCAGCAGCTCTCGGAGCTGCTGTTGTCGGAGTGATACTGTTCTGGGACGCAGCAGTCTTTGCGGAAATATTCCGTTTCTTTACGTCGGGCTGGCTGCCGCCGCTTGCGCTGCTTGCTTCGGTTATTTTATCGGTTCTGTTCATATTCAGCACGAAAAAGCGCGGCGGGAACAATGCGGAAAAGAAAGGAAAGAAACAATGACAAAATCAGTTTTTGTAGCAATAACGGGACGTCCGAACGCGGGAAAATCCTCTCTTACAAATCTTCTTGTAGGTGAGAAGGTTGCGATTGTAAGTGAAAAGCCGCAGACTACCCGAACACGTATCAACGGCGTGCTTACAAAGGGCGAAACGCAGTTTGTTTTTATAGACACGCCCGGTATGCACAAGCCGCGTACCAAGCTCTCGGAGCAGATGATAAAAACCATAGACAACAGCATTGCGGACGTTGAGGTGTCGATACTTATGGTTGACGCAACGAAAAAGCCGTCGGCGGTTGAAGAAAAGCTGATAAAGGATTTCATAAGCAGGAATGAGGACGTAATACTGCTTATAAACAAGGTTGACCTGATAAAAAACAAGCCTGATTTGCTGAAAATAATTGAGCAGTATTCGTCGATGTATGACTTTGCGGAAATAATCCCGATAAGTGTACGGAATAAGACGAATACCGAGTTGATTCTTCCGATTGTCGAACGCTACGCGGTTGAGTCGCCGCACTTTTTCGACGATGACCTGCCTACCGACCAGCCGGAGAAAATCTGGCTTGCGGAGATTGTGCGCGAAAAGATATTGAATAATATGTATGAAGAAATTCCGCACGGAACGGCTGTTCAGATTGAGAGTATGGAATTTTCCAAAACCAACAGGGGAGAGGATATAGTTGACCTCGGCGTTGTGATAATCTGTGAAAAGCAGTCGCACAAGGGAATGATAATCGGCAAACAGGGCGCTATGCTCAAGAAAATCGGGCAAATTGCGCGAGCGGAGCTTGAAGAATATTTTGAGCAGAAGGTGAACATGAAAATCTGGGTAAAGGTTAAGGAGGACTGGCGCAACAGCGACGTTCTCATAACGGATTTCGGGCTGAGTGCGGAATAATGCTTGTTACGGTTGACGGGATAGTGATTGGGCGGCGGACGATAGGGGACAACAACTGCTTTATCGACGTCCTGACCGATGAATACGGGGTTATAGAAGCGACGGCGCACGGGATACGCAAGCTTACCAGCAGGAACGCGGGGGCGTGCGGTTTGTTTTCATATTCGCGCTTTTGTTTTGCTAAAACCGGCGTTAAATATACGCTGAACAGTGCAGAGCCGAAGTATAGTTTTCACGGACTTTCCGCGGACATTGAGGCGTTGTCGCTGGCGGCATATTTTGCTGATGTTGTAAAGGACACGTCGGCAGCAGAGCAGGCGTCTGCGGGGCTTGTACGTTTTTTATCCATGTCGCTCTATGAAATTGAAAAGCGCAGGCTGCCGCTTTCGCAGGTGAAGGCGGTTTTTGAGCTTCGGCTAGCGGCAATTCTCGGCTTTGAACCCGATTTGCGTGCCTGTCGGAGCTGTGCTTGCTACGAGCATGAGGTTATGTATTTTGATTATGCGAACAGCACGATAATCTGCGGCGACTGTGCGCAGGCTGAAGCGGACGAATACGATACGCTTACGCCGTCTGTGCTGTACGCGATGCGGTTTATAATCTATTCACCGCTTGAAAAAATTTACCGCTTTACTCTTCCTGTGATTTCTCTTGCGGAGCTTTCTTCGGTGTGCGAAAAGTATCTTTTATACAGGCTGGAACGGGGATTCCGAAGTCTTGACTACTACAAGGCTGTAACAATTTAGCTGGCTGCTGCGGTTTAACTGCGGCAGCTCAGACTGCCGAAAAAGATGAAAAGAGAGAAAAAAGAGATTGGGGACGCCGTCCCCAAACCCTTGCCAAAGGGATTAAATCCCTTTGGAATCCCGATTTTTACTGCAAATTGTCCCGATTTATCAAATCGATAATCTTAGCCAAACGGCTAAAGGTTCTCTGAAATGAGCTTTTCAACAAGCTGAGC
>CAZFMC010000064.1:0-6417 GCA_964520065.1 uncultured Ruminiclostridium sp. | reverse complement strand
TGTTGTACGAAAACGAGCGGCATTATAGCACATATGCCCTACCGCCCGCAACTGCCAACATCGACATCGCAAGGCAGACGAGCGACACGGTGCCTCTCCATGGATTTTCAGCGTTCATACGTGATCCGCTCCCCATCCGCTTCAATGAACGGAACATCGCCCTCCAGCATCCCGGCCGTCACGCCGGAACCCTCGATCCACCAGCCATACGGTGCCAGACGATGTCCCTCCATGGTACGTGGCACATCACCGAGATTCACAAGGAAGCGTACACCGCCGTATGTCGCGGCAACCGTCCCGTCGTCGGACGGCGTTGCCGGATCTATGCCGCGTGCGAACAGTGAAGACCTGTCGTGCACAAACTCCGTAACGCGGCCGCCGACCGTCCGGGCCAACACACGGGACTGAATGGCATGCAGCCAGGCGTACCAGCGTCGGATGCTCTCGTTCTTCGTCAATTCATCAGCCCTGTACGCAACCACGATATTGTATCCGAGCGCGAGAACCCATGCGAGGACGCGCTCGTTTCGCGTGAAGCCCGCGAGATCATGATGGTAGAAAAGGAGCTTGTCGCGGAAAAGGCGCTGAGCCACAGGTTCAAGAACCCATGTATCCGCAGGAAAACGCCCTTCTTTATGCAGTTTCCGTCCAACCATATCTTCAAGGGGAATCGTTCCCCAAGCACATCCTGTCAGTCCGAGTTCCGAGTCAGCCACCATGTCAAAACCATCTTCCGTAAAAAGCGGCACATGGCGGCAGTCCTCCTCCACGATGGAGATGATACCCTCCTCATGTGCAGTGACAGATGGCGAATGACGGCTGAAGTCACGGAACCACGGCAATGAACCGCATTGATCCTGGAACAGAATGTCAGACCCGTATTCCACACACGCCTGCCGGCGTGTAGTGCGATTCGCCGCCTGCACCGCCGGATGCCAATATGTGATGTTGTAGCCCTTGTGCGGTGGGTACATGAGGGTGATTGGGCTGCCATCCGCTTTCTTTGCAAGCGGTTCCATGCCGGCTTTCTTCAATGCCTCCGACATCACCGGTTCAGCCCCCCACCAGCACGGATTCGTATATGGCATGAACAGTCCGCCTTTAGCATGGATGGCCGCAACCATGTTCTTGAAGTCGGCAGAACTACCGAACGCCTTCCGTGGCGGAAAGAAATCCGGATACGCATTATCGAAGCCGTGCGGCATGAAGTCGTGGAGATGGACGAGCGTCGGCATCGGCAGGTCTGCCGCGAGTGCGGTGACCTGCTGCGCATTGGATGAAAGGACAAGCAGAAGCGGAGAAGCGGCAAGCTTGCGCAGAAACGCCGTCCCGTTCCGCACCGGCAGTTTCGATGCAAGCGAACGTCCGAGGCCATTCTCCCTTAAATATCCCGAAAGAGATGAATCAACCGTTCCGCCCTCGACGATACGCACCGGCGGTGTCTCGACCGTTTCGCCGGGCTTCAGCCAATATGCCGATGCGTGTGTACAGAAGCCACCGCGACCATCTCCGGCAACAGTCACCGATCCTGGGACGAAAGGTCGCGGATTCTTCCAGGGCGCAAAACCTCCACGCCGCTGTACGCCATATACCTGCAGGGATGCACCGGATTTCGTCTCAAGGCGCACCCAGTCAGCAAACAATGGAGGATACGGGACTGAGTAGCTGCATTTAGACGTGAAGAACCGCTCATTGATAGCCATACCGGTTGTCTCATTGCCACGGCCTGGGAAGACGAACCTCGCAACATTCTCCGGGCGGAAACGCATGTTAGCGGGGAAATGAAAATCCTCAACGGTCGCCTTCTTCGCCGTCATGCGGGCGCGCATCGTCAACGATCCGTCCCTATGGCGTACAGTCGTCACCGTAACGTCTATGGTCGGCGAAACCCATGTAGAGACGACAGTGTCGCCATGCCGCTTCTCGGAGAATCTGCCTCCGATGCGGCCATCCCGCTCAATCTGCACCGCAGAAAGTCCATTCGTCTCGGCGAATTTCACGCGCCACATGCCGTGTTCGCCCGACTCGAGATATATCCTGCCATGAGCATCTCGAGCCGCTATCCGTCCATTCTCATATCGCACATCGCCCCATGTGACCGAAAACGCACACAGCAACGCCATAAATGCAATCAAGTTCCTCATTCATCTCACCCGCCTTCCGGTCTTACCGTCCTTTAGGACAACTTCATCCAAGCCGACGACACCGGACGGCCTTCATTTCCCCATGTGTCCGCCGGCGTGACCACAAACCGCACACTTCGGTTACGCGGTATCGTATCCCCCCAAAACGCACACGCGCAAGGCCCCTTTTCGCGAGATTCGGCTTGCATTCCCTCAGGCGGGAAGACCCGGCTCTCGGCAATCGTCCGAACCGTGTCCGCGTCACGGACTTCACAGCGGATGCCGAAATCATAGGCGCGAACAGGCGAGCCGGTAAGCGTCGTAACCGGCGGAAACGAAACCACGACCTGCTCTCTCGGCGTCTGTTCATCGTGGTAGCCGTCCTTCGCCCGGCGATGCCCATCCTTTATGCGTACAGCCGATACCTTTGCGCCTGACGCGAACTGCGGCGGCATCGTGCGCCCGGCCTCGGCACGACTCCGAAAATCGAAAGTCGCCACACCCTGCGGCGGAACCGTGCATCCACCATAGAGCGGCACAACCCAGTCAGGTCCAAGCGACTGGTCATGCGTCCACTCGCGCCGCTCAAAGACGATGCGATCTCCATAGACCGACATCAACATTCCCTGCCGGACACTATGCACATCCACCTTCGGCATCTCCAACGGTGGCATACGGTTGAAGTCGCCACAGTTGAATCCATTCTCGCGTCCAGGGGCGGTAAATTCGTGTCCACGTGCGCAAGAGCATCCTATTGAGGTGAATTCTCCCTGCCAGATGGACTTCTCATCCGTGAGCGACTGGTGCTCGTGCCCCGTAAGCGCAAGGCAGTTCGGATATCCATTCAACGTCTTTCGAGTCAGCCCCCCGTCAAAAGACCGGATCCACTTCTCCCCGCGCAGAAGCCATGTGGCGTACGTTGTGTCTTCCACGTATTCATGCTGGACGTAGAAGAACGGCCTGTCTTTCGGAAGGTCAAGCGTGTGCAGAAACTCCGGAAGCGGCGTACGCTCGTTTTCGAAACCTTTTGCGTACTTGTGTCCCTGCTCATCCCCAAGAATGCTCATCCAGTTGCGCAGAATGAACGTATAGCCATTCACGGTCTTCGCGCAAATCGGCTTGTAGTCCTCGCCAAAACAGCTCTGCCACACCTCCTGCTTCCGCCAGTGGAACGCCTCGGCCTTCGACTCGTCAAACGTTTTGAACCAACTGCCGGCAAAGGCATCCTCGTCATGGTTCCCGGTCACGAACAGTTTCTCGATGCGGACGCCGTCCGAACGGCAGTCGCCGGGAAACACATTTCGCCAGGCACGGGCCACGGCCTCAAACTCGCTTCGGCGGCTCGTTGTGGTGAGATCCCCGGCAATCAACACGGCATCGGCCTTGCGGCGGTCATAGAAGCGCAACGCCTTCTCAAAGAAGTTGGCGGTGTCATACCGTGTGACATGGATGTCTGACAGAACGCCCACGACCAGGTTGGGCTTTGCACTCGTCGGCAAGGCGGGCAACGGGGACCGCTCCAACAACGCGGCAGATGGCACAATGGCGGCACCCGTCGCACCCAAAAGAAATTCGCGTCGATTCATCTCACTTGCTCCTTTTGTTTCCATTCCTATCTTGATTAATCAGCGAATGGATAGACGGAAACCTGAACCCAAAACCACGGAACCGCCGCCTTCAACCCAATCGCAATCAGAAGCCGTCCATACGCCTCTCCGAATTGTCGTATCAGGCAGCAAGACACCGCGAAGAATGGCCTTGACATCCTGCTCAACTTGCAGCTTCGCTCCCCGGGAAAGTGCGGCACACGTCCTGTTCCCGACCTTGTCGTTGCGGTCTACGCAGAAATCCACGGCATCGAACGTCAATGACGATCCGGCCGGATGCGTCAACACGCCATCCGTCACGATGCGAAATCCATAATCGGATATATACTCAACCCCAAAGTCATCGACAACAACCTGTGTCGTGCGTCCGCCAGATGCTGACGTGAATGCAAGGTAGGCCGTCTCGCTTCCGCAGATTTTCACGAGATCGGCATCTGCCCACGTGCGCGTAAAGACGACTGGCTCGGTTTTGCCGTCTTGTTCCTGCGTAAGCGTCAGCGTAATCGTCTTGGCGACAGTGTCACTTTCAAGCTCAAAGTCAAAGGATCTCGTCACCCTGATTTCCTTGCCTTGCGAATCATTCTCTCCCGTATATGTATTGAAGTAGATCATCGGATCGGTAATGTAGCGGTTGTCAGGGCTTGCTCTGTTAAGTGCATCCTCCCACCGACCGTCTCTGCCGAAGCGGTATTGTCCCAGATGATCGGCCATATGATAGTTCAGAAAGCCAACGGCCAGGCTGTTCGTGATTGATGCAGACGCATTTGTTGCCGAATGGTAGCCCAGGTCGGAACTCACGTTCCATTCGCCACAGGCCGCGAAGCCACGCGGATCGTTGTGAAGAACAAGCGCAAAGCCCCAAGCACCTGATCCGGACAATGTCGCACGACCATAGACCTTCATCCGCCCAACAATTGAGATGGGAACCTTTCGCGCTGTCAGGGAAACGGAATTACCTTTGTCGCTCCCGACCAGAAGGCCGACCTTGCCATCCGTCTGCTGCAGATAGGGAGACTCCAAATTGGATGCAACCGAAACTCCGTCGGAATTGAGGCAGTCATAGTGCCAAAGGTCGTTCACGGCATCCGATTCCGCCAAGACGGCAGCGGGAAGACCTGAAAAGGAAATATCTTTGCCAGCGGTGCAGACACCCAACCCCAGAGTCTGATCATGCCCGTCAAGGTTGACAAGTGACACATCAGTCCGAGACGCGGCAAAGGTGACAGATTTCGCGAGCCGATTGGTCGTGAGCGGAACGCTCGACGTGATTCTAATATCGGGCGATGCCGTGGTGACCTCAAGTGAATTCATGAACGTATTCTCGTGTCCGTCATCAATTCTGAGATTTGAAATCGTGCCATACGTGGTGCGTCCCCCGGAGTCCGTCGTAAACGCGAGATACGCCGTATTGCCGTCACATATATCCACGAGATCAGTGTTCGCCAGCGTCCGTGAGAAGACGACATTGCCGCCGCCCTGCTCTTGCGTAAGCGTCAATGTCACCGTCTTCGCGTCCTTGTCGCTTTCAATCTCAAAGTCAAACGTGCGAACATGTGAGACCACTGGCGTCACCGTAGTATCTGCCGTGTTGAAGAAGATCATCGGATCTGTCGTCGCCGTCTCTGTCCAACTGCCATCACGCCCTATTCTGTAACGACCAAAGAAATCCGCCTGATGGAAATTGACGAAACCGACCGCAAAGCTTTTCTCGATGGAGTTTGTCGACTGCGCGTAGCAGAGTCCCTCATTGCCACTCTGCGCACCCTTCGCTTCGTAGCCACGTGGGTCATTGTGCAGGACAACCGCCAATCCCCAGGCACCTGTACCGGACATCCTAACGCGACCCGAAATCGACAGTCTGCCGTCTATCCGAACCGGCACTTTGCGGGAGGTGACTGCCGAACCCCAGCTTGCGTTTATGCCAACGGCAAGTGAACCATCTCCAAGCTCAAACGGATTTGCGATTTCCGTTCGTACAGACTGCGTCACATTTTCGGCTCGAACCGCCGTCTCGGCGCGATAATACCAATCTTCCGGCACCTCCTGCGCACACACCAACTCTATTGACCCAGCCTCATAGACAAGGTCAAGGTCTCTCGCAGCCGTCCGCGTCAACGCCAACCGCCCGGCGCCGCGTTTATGTACGGCTTCGCCCGCCATCGAAGCGAAGTCTGCCGCAGTCGGTCTGGCATACGCACCGACCGGAACATTCACGACCCATGTGTCACCCTCCTTTTCGACAAAGCCATATGCCCGTGCCGCTATGGCAAAGCCAACGCAAACCGCCAAACAGACAACCTTCGCTCTGATAGCCATCACCGCATCCTTCCGCTATTGTCCTTTTGATGGGAGGTATGATAGCAAAAATGCGTTTTTTTTTTCAAGGCCATTTGTCAGAGCAAATGCGACCTGGGTTGTCGCATCTACCTATTCCGAAAAAAACATGATGCACCCTGGCTGTGTGTGGGGGAGGCTATGCACGAAAACGGTCTCTCTATTTGGTACCCAAGACCTGCAGAACCAAGTTCAAAGCCATCTTTGGAAAAAGTAAATGCACATCCGGAACAACTAAGTGTACCCATGCGACAGAACGGCACGTTTTTAGTCGCATTTACTCTGACAAGTGCCCCTTCTTCACTGCGAAGCCTGTTCTGAATCGAGATCGGCCTGTCTTTGCGCGAACCACC
>CAZFMC010000063.1:0-6835 GCA_964520065.1 uncultured Ruminiclostridium sp. | reverse complement strand
TGGAGCTAGTGACGGGACTCGAACCTGCGACCTGCGCATTACGAATGCGCTGCACTACCAACTGTGCTACACTAGCATTTTTATTTTTGCAAATGTAAAAAAACTCTTGCAAATGAAGGCGGATTGTGGTAAAATAAAATGTGTACCGACTTGTTACTAACCTTACTATTACTATTATACACATTTTTTTCGATTTGTCAAGAGAGGAGAGAAAAATTTTGGAATTAAAAAACAAAATTAAAAAGCTTCTGCTTTCTGTAATCTGCGGAATCTTCCTCATTACCGCAATTTTCTTCGGCGTTATCGCCGTTATTTACACCGTCGGCGGCGGAACTCCAAACGTGTTTGGAACAATCGTCTACATCGTCAAGACCGACGCTTTCGAATTTACGGACGGCACCGCCCTTCTCGCAAAGCAAGTGCCCTACTCCGAAATCCAACCCGGAAATTTCGTCATTTTCTCGCTTGAAAACAACCGTCCCGCCATTGCGGAAATCCAATCGGGCGCGCCCTCCGACGGCGTTTACGTTTTCAGCGCGCTGACCGAAAACGGCGACCTTATTTCCCTTTCACAAAGCCAGATTGTTGCTAAGGGTATGAGCTACTCGAAGCTCTGGGGCACTCTCATAACTTTTGCTGCCTCGCCGCTCGGCGTACTGCTTATCGCCGTTGTACCGTGTACAATCATCATTATTATGGAGCTTGCGAAGTTTGTCAGAAAAACACTTCCCGAACCGGAAATAGAAACTGTAAAAAAACAGCTCGAAGTGCCTACCTATGCTCCCGACAGCCGCCGCAAGGCAGCCGTAAGCGCTTACGAAAAAAACAGCTCGCTCGATGACAGCATTGGACTTTACGACGCACAGGTGCGCCGTAACCCCAATATTGAACGAACGGATATGCTCGAAATTCCCGCACAGGAAACACCGCTTTTCCTCGGTCCGAAGCGAAAACAGGTCGCTATTCCCAAGCAGCATTTGCAGGAAACGACAATGCCGCTCTCGCAGAAAAAGCTGAACGCGGCTATCGCTGCCGCTAAGGCGGAACACGGAATCGAATCACGCACGCCGTCTGCTCAAAGAGCAGCTGAACCCTCCTCAGCTCGCTCAGACCGCTCGGATATGGAAGAAACAATCCGCAGTATCCAACGTTCAAGAAGCGCGGCTATTGAAGCGGAAAAGGAACGCGAACACGCGCAGGCTGCCGCTCCGCAGCCAAAAGAACAGCCTGTTCCCTCCCGAACGGATTTCGTTCCGCAGTTCACACCGTCTAAACGCGCTCAGAACGCTGCTCCCGCCGCTGAACAGGAGGAACAGGTTCGCCGCTATACACCGCGCAAGGTTCAGGCGCCGCCCGCTCATGCAACCTCGTCAATACCACGACTTGACGCGCTTTTAAGCGACGACAACGACGGAGATTCGTATAATATCGACGATATTCTTTCGGAGCTGGGAAAAGAAAAATAATCCGAAAAAATGTTGCATTTTTCACAAAAATGTGGTAAAATCTTATGGTAAACTTTAAAACCGCTGCGAAATGCAAAATGCTGCGCACTGCACGCTTTTGCTCAAACAGGATTCTTGGAAATTCGCTTGTGCAATTTGAATACACAGAAAGGAATGGTTGAATTTTATGACAGCAAACGACCCCGTCGGGCGAAAACATTACACTGCGGAGTAACGCTGTCGTGAGGTAGCGCTCCGCAAAAAGGAGAAAGCTATGCTCAGATTTTACAAAACCGTTGAAAATACAATCAAGGAGCTTGAAGATATCGAGGCGGGGTGCTGGATTTCAGCAACCGCGCCGACCGAGGCGGAAATTACCCGCCTTGAAGCCGACCTCGGAATAGACCGCGACTTTATCCGCTCCGCGCTCGACGAAGAGGAAAGCTCGCGTATCGAAAGCGACGAGGGGCAGACGCTCATCGTCCTTGACTACCCTGTCGCAGAAAGAACCGAGGACGACGACCAGACCTTTTCCTACTACACCATGCCTATGGGCATTATCCTTACGGAAAGCTACGTAATCACCGTAAGCCTTAAGGAAAACTCAATTATCGAGGATTTCGCCAAGGGCGTTGTAAAAAACGTCAGAACTCAGTTTAAAACGCGTTTTATTTTCTGCCTGCTGCTGAGAATTGCGGCAAGATACCTGCAATTCTTAAAGCAGATTGATAAAATCTTCAACTATTCGCAAAAGCAGCTGCACAAATCAATGAAGAACAAGGTTCTTTTACAGCTTCTCGGACTTGAAAAATCACTCGTCTACTTTTCAACCTCACTCAAATCAACCGAAAGCGTACTGGAAAAGCTGCTGCGCGGACGTATAATCAAGCTTTACGACGACGATCAGGAGCTGCTTGAGGACGTTCTCGTCGAGGTAAAGCAAGCGATTGAAATGAGTAATATTTACTCAAACATTCTATCCAATACCATGGACGCCTACGCAAATATCATCTCCAACAACCTGAATCAGGCGATGAAAATTCTGACCGTTATGACGATTGTTCTGGAGCTGCCGAATATTGTTTTCAGCTTCTACGGTATGAACACGGTCGATCTTCCAATGCCGTATACGTGGTTTTCAACGGCGGTTGCGGCGATTCTGGCAATCGTGGTCTGCATTATACTTATGAAAAGCAAGTTTTCAAAATAGCTAAGTCGTTTATTACACAGACAAAAGCTGCCCCAAAGCCGAGCAAGGCTCAGAGGGCAGCTTTTTAATTTAAAAATAAATTGGCTATTACGTGAATAACATTCTGTCGTTTGCGAATTGCTTTTTGCTTTCCGCGCTGTACAGCTCAAGAAGCTTGGGAACAGTCATTTCCTCGCGCACCTTTCCGCTGATATCAAGCACAATTTTGCCGTCGTCAAGCATTATCGTGCGCGTACCGGTTTTCAGCGCCGCGTTTATGTCGTGCGTTATCATCATTGTGGTGATGTTTTTTTCAGCCACAAGCTGCTTGGTTATATCCATAACCTTTTTGGCAGTCGCGGGATCGAGCGCAGCCGTGTGCTCGTCGAGCAGGAGCAGCTGCGGGTCGGAAATTGTTGACATAAGCAGCGAAACAGCCTGCCGCTGACCGCCCGAAAGGTGTCCGACCTTGGTTTTCATACGATCCTCAAGCCCAAGCTCAAGAACCGAAAGAATCTCACGGAAATATTCGCGGTTTGCGCGGTTCAGCGCAAAAAACGTGCGCGCTGATTTTCTGCTGTACGCAAGGCAGAGGTTTTCCTCAATCGTCATATTCGGCGCAGTTCCCTTCATCGGGTCCTGAAAAATCCGTCCGATGTTTCTTGCGCGCTTGTGGTCGGGAAGCCCTGTAATATTTTTCCCGTCAAGAACAATCGAGCCGCTGTCTATAAAAAACGTGCCGCCGATTGCGTTAAAAAGCGTTGACTTTCCCGCGCCGTTTGAGCCGATTACGCAAACGAACTCTCCCCTTTCCAAAGAAAGGTTCACGCCGTTAAGCGCCTTTTTTTCGTTAAGCGTTCCCGGGAAAAAGGTTTTTGAAACATTGGTAAGCGTTAAAATACTCATTGTTTACCTCCCTCGCTTGCGGCTTTAAGCGCATTTTTGCGAATCCTGCGTATACCCGCAGCCTCCTTGATTTTCGGAGCGGCAAGCGCAACCACAACGATAAGCGCGGAAACAAGCTTAAACCCGTATGTAGGCAAAAGCTCTACCTTCAGAGCGGCAGCGACTATTATGCGATAAATTATCGAACCTACAAAGGCGGAGATAAGCCCAACCGTTACGGAGCGACGCCCGCAGACAGTTTCACCGATAATTACCGAGGCAAGCCCGATTACGCTCATACCCGTACCGAAGCCGGCGTCAAAATAGAGCTGATACTGGCTTATAAGCGCGCCCGAAAGTGCAACGCAGGCATTTGCAATCGCAAGTCCCACGCACTTTGTAAGCGCAGCGTTGATTGACGAGGAACGAACCATATCCTCGTTATCGCCCGTCGCGCGGATAGTGATTCCGCTTCTTGTTTTGAAGAAAACAGCAAGCGCAGCGGCAAGAATTATCGCGAAAAGAAGCGAGCCGACCGTGTAAGCGATATTTTTAACAAGAACGGAATCCATATCGGGGAGAAGCTTTTCAAATAAATCGCGCAGCTGAGTGAAAAAGGTCTGAGAGGTATTCAGCGAAACGTTCGATTTACCGCCCGTAACGAAAAGGCAGACGCTGTACAGGGACGTCATTACAAGGATACCCGAAAGAACAGGGTGAATTCCGATTTTTGCCTGTAAAAGTCCGCTCGCCGCGCCGGCAAGCGCACCCGAAAGAACCGCAGCAAGCAGTCCGAGATAGGGGTGACCCGCAGCGGAAAGCACTGCGCAGACGGACATTCCAAGAATTATGCTGCCGTCAGTCGTAAGGTCGGGCACATTCAGGATTCTGAACGAAACATACATTCCGAGTGCCATTATTCCATAAAGCAGTCCGAGTTGAACTGCACCCAGTATCAGCGTTGCCATTGTTTTTCCTTTCGCGTCAGTTGTTCGTGATTATTTCAAAATTACCTTCAAGGCTTTCGGGAATGGTGATTCCGAGAGCGGAAGCGGTATCCGTGTTAATCATTTTTGCAAATTCGGAAACGCGCTCAACGTGATTATCCGAAATTGCTTCGCCGTTGCGGAGTCTGAGAACAAGCTCTCCCGTCTGCTTGCCAAGAACGTCGTAGTCGATTCCGACTGTTGCAAGACCGCCGTCCTTAACCATTGTATCTGCGCCGACGTAAATCGGCTTACCTGCGTCGGAAGCTACCTGCGCGTAGGTCGGCATAGCGGAAGCTACGGTATTATCGTCGAGTGTGAAGAAAGCGTCAACCTCGCCTGCAATGGAGGTTACAGCCTGCTGAATATCCGCAGTGGTCGTTACGGTCGCTTCCTTATAGGAAAGTCCGTTCGCGTCGCAGTATTCCTTAGCGCGTTCAATACCGGTTACAGAATTGATTTCACTTGTGCAGTAAACGAAGCCGAAGGTTTTTGCGTCGGGAGTAAGCTCAGCCGCAAGTCCGAAAATATCCTCAACCGAAATAGCGTCCGAAACGCCTGTAATATTGCCGTTTGTTTCGTCAAAGGATGGTACAAGACCCGCTTCAACGGGCGTGCTTACGGCTGAAAAAACAATCGGAATATCGCTTGTTGCCGCCATAGCCGCCTGAGCGGTGTTGGTTGCGATAGGAACTATAACGTCAACCTCGCTTGAAACAAGATCCTGCATTATAGTTGTAAGCATACTTGCGTCGCCCTCTGCGTTTTTGTACACGATCTTGACGCTGCTGTCGCCCGCTGTAATTGTTGATTCAATCGCAGCGCGAATCTGGTCAAGCGAGGGGTGCGACATAGGCTGAACGATTGCGACCGTGTATTCATCACCGCCGCTCTGGGTGGAGCTGCACGCGCTCATTGCGCCGATTGTCATAGCTGCTGCTGTTGCTGCTGCAAAAATTCTTGTCTTTTTCATAATAGTCTTCCTTTCATCTGTGAGTGCCTGTTGGAAGCATTCATTGTTGATTTTTATTCTACCGCGTCTGCCGTTTTTACCTTATCTAGGGTGTGTTGACACTAAGCCTAACACACGTCTTTTTGGCTGCTTTTGCCCCTTTTGTCGTTAAAAATTCTTGATTGGCACAGAACCAACCTACGAATTTTTGCCTAAAAAGGGTCAAAGCCATCTCAAAAATCCGCATATTATTTTAGCGTCAACAAGCCCTGAAAAAATAGAAAACGAAAAACAAAAAGACCTGTCCTTATACAATAAGGACAGGTCGTATAACCTGCGGTACCACCTTAATTGACTGTAAAAACAGTCCTCTCATAGAAATGCCAACACATTTCCTGCTCGTAACGTGAGCTGCGTCTCGGATACTTCCTTACGGTTTCCCCTCGCCCTCGGCAGTCCATTTGCCACATTGCCTTCTGCGGGATTCTCAGCATCTCCCGCTCTCTGTGAGCGCCTCATGTGTGTTATCTCTGCCTCATCGGTTTGAATATTAAGCTGTATTTGCATTATAGCACCTTTTTCGTCAATTGTCAAGAGTTTTTTAAAAAAAATTTACTTAAGCTTCATCGCTGATTAAAAACAGGAATAAGGCTTATTGTAAGATTTTCTTCCATAATTCATTTCCTTTCTTATGATATAGGCTCAACTTTCTTAAAACTTCCTATCATATAGTCGTAATAGCTGTCATAACCGTTTTGTGCATACTCAGACGTGCTGCTTGCGGATTTAGCATAGCTAAGCATATCGTTTGTTTTTTCAAAAGAATATGTTTCTAAATCGTAATCGTAAATAATTGTAAAACCGCCCAACTGTATCGATGGAAGTTTTTTAGAAAAAACATTGCAATGTGCTTTTTCATATTCTGACGAAATCGGTGATTTGTTTGAACCTGTAATATAAATTTCAAAATCATCAAGCGAAAGCTCATCACTCTCATTCAAGCCTGCTCGTTCTTTAGCTTGAGATACCGCTTCGCTGATTTGTACATAGATTTTTTTTGAAACGTTATATCTGAGTATTGTATCTTTATCATCGGCAATAATCGCTTCAAGAAATCCCTTTGCAAGTTCTTCTCTGGTATCTGCAGTAATAATTGAATTATCTTTCTCCTGTGATGTTTCCTCCGGAACAGTCGTTGAGGAAGCTGTAACAAAGCTATCCTGCTCGGAAGAAATTCCGCTTACATTCTCCGAGAAAGTGCTGCTGTTCGAGCAGCCTGTCAGCGAAACTGCGGCAAAAGCCATTGCCATAAGCATTGCGGTTATTCTTTTCATAAGATTTCCTTTCCATTCGCCATTGGCGAATTTTCAAAGCAGTG
>CAZFMC010000062.1:0-6866 GCA_964520065.1 uncultured Ruminiclostridium sp. | reverse complement strand
CATTGAGCACTGCCTGTTTTTGTTATTTTTTAATGAACAAACCGTTTTCGTCTGCGTCAACCGTTACAGTCTGACCTGCCGAAAGCTCGTCGCCGATAATTGCTCGCGCTATGAGCGTTTCGACCTTGCGCTGAATAAATCGCTTGAGTGGTCTTGCGCCGTAAATTGGGTCGTAGCCGTTTTCTATTATATAATTCTTTGCTTCGGGGGTGAGGGCGATTGAAAGCTGCTTTTCTGCAAGACGATTACCCAGCGCCTTTACCATCAGTTCGACAATACCTGAAATTTCTGTTTTTCCGAGCGGCTTGTAATATACGATTTCATCAAGTCGGTTGAGAAATTCGGGACGGAACGACTGTTTTAAAAGCGCGTCAACCTGCGATTTCGCATTGTCGCTTATTTCACCGTCCGCGGTTATACCGTCAAGAATATACGGTGAGCCGAGGTTTGACGTGAGAATAAGAATAGTGTTCTTAAAATCAACTGTTCTGCCTTGACTGTCGGTTATTCTGCCGTCATCGAGAACCTGTAAAAGAATATTGAACACATCGGGGTGGGCTTTTTCGATTTCGTCAAAAAGCACAACAGCGTATGGCTTGCGGCGAACCGCCTCGGTAAGCTGACCGCCTTCGTCGTATCCGACATATCCGGGAGGTGCGCCGATAAGACGTGAAACGCTGAATTTCTCCATATATTCGCTCATATCGATGCGCACAACGCTGTTTTCATCATCGAAAAGCGCTTCGGCAAGAGCCTTCGCCAGTTCGGTTTTGCCAACGCCCGTCGGACCTAAGAAAAGGAACGAGCCAAGCGGTCTGTTTGGGTCCTGAATACCCGCGCGGGAACGGAGAATAGCTTCGCTTACCTTTTCAACAGCCTCGTTCTGTCCGATAACACGGCGGTGGAGAATGTTCTCCATATTTAGCAGCTTCTCACGCTCGCCCTCCATAAGCTTTGCAACGGGAATACCCGTCCAGCGGCAGATTATCCGCGCAATTTCCTCGTCGGTAACCTTGTCGCGCAGGAGCGTTGTTCCATCGTTTTTGCGCTGTTCAGCACTATGCTCCGCCTGTTCCAGCTCCGCCTTCAGACGCGGAAGTTCTCCGTATTGCAGCTCAGCCGCCCTGTTAAGGTTGTATTCACGCTTAGCCTTTTCAATTTCTCCGCTGATTTCCTCAATTTTTTTGCGAAGCTCCTGAACGCCCGTAATCGACTTCTTTTCGTTTTCCCAACGCGCCTTCATTTCCTTGAACTGCTCTCGCATATCGGAAAGCTCCTTGCGAATTTCCGCAAGATGCTCGGCGGAAAGCTTGTCGCTTTCCTTGGTAAGCGCCGCTTCCTCAATTTCATGCTGCATAATGCGGCGCGAAAGCTCGTCAAGCTCGGTCGGCATTGATTCCATTTCCGTTTTTATCAGCGCACAGGCTTCGTCCACAAGGTCGATAGCCTTATCGGGCAGAAAACGGTCGGAAATATAGCGGTTTGAAAGGGTAGCGGCGGCGATAAGCGCTGTATCCTGAATTTTAACGCCGTGGAACACCTCGTAGCGCTCTTTAAGTCCGCGCAGAATGGAAATGGTGTCCTCAACGGTCGGTTCGCCGACCATAACGGGCTGAAAACGACGTTCAAGAGCGGCGTCCTTTTCGATATATTTGCGGTATTCGTCAAGAGTTGTCGCACCGATGCAATGCAGCTCTCCGCGTGCTAGCATAGGCTTCAAAATATTGCCCGCATCCATTGCGCCATCGGTTTTTCCCGCGCCGACAATCAGATGAAGCTCGTCAATGAACAGTATGATCTTGCCCTCGCTCTTTTTGATTTCCTGTAAAACCGCTTTAAGCCTTTCTTCAAATTCGCCGCGGTATTTTGCGCCCGCAACAAGCGAACCCATGTCCAGCGAAAAAAGCTGCCTGTCTTTGAGCGAGTTAGGAACATCTCCGCGCACGATTCGCTGCGCCAAACCTTCTGCAATCGCTGTTTTGCCAACTCCCGGTTCGCCTATCAGCACAGGGTTGTTTTTACTTTTTCTTGAAAGAATACGAATTGCGTTGCGAATTTCGCTGTCGCGCCCGATAACGGGGTCTAATTTGTTAGCGCGCGCCAACTCGGTCAAATCCTGTCCGTATTTTTTCAGCACATCATAGGTGCTTTCGGGATTGTCGCCCGTAACGCGCGTATTGCCGCGTACCTTTTTCAGCTCAGCCAGGAATTTGTCACGCGTAACACCGAACGAGGTTAGAATATCCTTGGTTTTTTCACGCGCCTTTGAAATAAGTCCGAGGAAAATATGCTCGACGGAAACATATTCGTCGCCCATATGCTTAGCCTGCTCCTCAGCTTCGGTAAGCGCCTTGTCAACGTCCGCTGTAATGTAAACCTCGTCAGCGCGGCGACCGCTGCCCGTAACCTTCGGAAGTCCGTCCGCACATCGCTCTGTTTCCTCCGTCATTGCGCGCTCGTCAACGCCCATACTCTGTATAAGCTGGGGTATAAGTCCGTCCTGCTGCGTCAGCAGTGAAAGCAGCAAATGGAGCTGGTCAATTTGCTGGTTTGAGCGTGAAACCGCAAGACTCTGCGCGTTCTGGATAGCTTCGATTGATTTCTGCGTTAATTTCTGTGTGTTCATAAAGGACATCTCCTTTCTATATAACAACAATTCCGTCCGTAAGGTACTCGTAATATTTTTTTACGGCAAGCTCGCGAGCGGACTGCCTGTTTCCTATATTTGCAAAGTAAATTTTGAGGATTTCGTCGAACATTTTAATGTATTCCGAAATTGCGCGTGCGATTTCCTCGTTAGTTTGCTGTTCGCGTTCAGCAGGGAGGCGAAACGTCCGTGTAAACCGTCCGTCCTCAATTGTGTAGGAAATCCCTTCCGGAAAAAACCTCACAATGTACTTGTTTTCCAACTCTGCCCAAAGCTTCAGAAAATCGGTAAGGTCTGCCTTTAACTGCTCCGACTGTGTACGGAACGAAACGCGAAGCTGTCCTATTGTTTTTTCAAAGCTGCGGTAAAGTTCAAGGCTGTACCGTATCACCGGCTTGTATTTGTACTTCAGCGCAGAGCGGATTGAAAGCATTGCCTCAGACGGCTGCGTTTGAATCTGAAAGCTGCTGTCCATGAGCTGGGCAATTTCCCCGAAAATATCGCTCATACGCTGTTCGGGGGTTGTATACGAAACTGCCTGCGCAAGCAGCTTGTTTATAAGCGCGGAACGGCTCATATTCATAGAATATGCCAGCCTGTCTATTGCCTCTACGACATCATCTGAAAGCACAAGGCTGTACACGCTTTTGTTCATTGGATTCCCTCCCTTCGGTTTAAATGTATTATACCACTCATTCTACAACTTGTCAATAGGATTATATAATTTTAATTACGGATTATTATATATTTTCTCTTGATTTTTTTGTGCATTTTTGATATAATAAAGAAAAAAGGAGGTGCGCGGGTGAAAATAAGTTCGATATTTATTATTGATATTCTTCTGATAATTTTGTTTTTTGGCGTGAGAATTTACATTTCGCATTTCCCGAACAGCTCCGACCGCCTGCGCGCCGAGCAGGCAGAATATTTCGGAAGCAGTGATAGTTTGGTTGACAATGCGTGGGCGTACTTTATTATAAACAGCGAAAACCCGCTCCCCGAAAATTATTCGCCAACGTTGGAGCGTGTTCAGGGCGATTTCAGTATGGACAGCAGGTGTGCGGAATATGCGCGGGAGATGATTTCGGCGGCACAGCGGGAAGGAATAGAGCTGAACGTTGTTTCCGCTTATCGAAGTGTGCGCAAGCAGCAGGAAAATCTGGACGCTTACACGGAGCGACTGAAAAGGGAAGGGCACAGTGAACAGGAAGCGGAAAAGCTTGCGCTTCTGGAAATTGCAGAGCCGGGAACGAGCGAGCATAACGCAGGGCTGGCGCTTGATATTTTGACGACGGACTGGTGGGAATCTCATGACGATGTAACTGCCGATTTTGACAGTACGGAGGAATTTGCGTGGCTTTCCGAGCACGCTCACGAATACGGTTTTATCCTGCGTTATCCGAAAGGAGCTGAAAAAATTACGGGATATGCCTACGAGCCGTGGCATTATCGTTTTGTCGGAGTGTATTACGCAACGAAAATAAAAGAATCCGAGCTTCCGCTTGAGCATTTTTACATAAGCATACGTGAAAATATTTATTGAAAGGTAAATAAAAATAGGCAATTATGCTGTTTCTTTCATTTCTGCCTATCATCAAAACAAAATCCCCGACTCAAGATCTTGTTGATCTCAAGTCGGGTTTATATCTCGTATATTAAAGCTTCACATTCATTTTAAAAGCTTGGAAATTCTCGGTTTGATAAATCTGACGTAAATTTCCCGCATATATCCAAGGAAAAAATCATACAGCAAAAATGCGATATTCCCCATGCCCCATAGCACATAAACCGCATATACCCCAAAATCCTCCAGCCCCTCCAACATTTCCTCTGCTGAAAGTATTGCGCACAGAACATTGTAGGTTATTACAATTGCAATATTGAACACGCCCAGCTTTATTAGAAATCTAACAAAGCTGCTTTTTATTTTGTCAAGGCAGAAGCGTAGGGTAGGGTAGTAGCCGAAAAATGACAAAAAGAAAAAATCAGCTTCAATTTCAGGAATCAGCATGAATGAGAGAAGCGTTACGGCAATGTACGACAAAACCGCCCATTTTTTTCCGATTTGTTCGCTTATAATCCATATACAAATTCCTGCAGCCGCAGGCATCGCATATGCGAATGACGGAATCAGCGAAACAAACATCACCATTACGCTGATTGCTGAAATAATCCCGCAGAAGGCAACGTTAAAGGTTACACTTGATTTTTTTTGCATACCTTCCTCCGCTTAATTTTTGCTGTAAAGCAGAAGACTTTTTTCCTTTAATTCGCGCCCGTCACGGAGAATCTGAATAAGACGTTCGCGGTCAGAATCGCGTATTGCGTCACGGTATTCCGTTATGCAATCTAGAATATTGTTTATTTCATTAAGAAGCGCGTCCTTGTTGCACAAAAAAAGCTCCGACCACATATATTCATTGAGCTTTGCAACGCGCGTAAGGTCCTGAAAGCTTCCGGCTGAAAAACCGTCGAAATTCAGCATTGTAGGGCTTTTTACATACGCGTTTGAAACAACGTGAGCAAGCTGCGAGGTATAAGCAATAACCTCGTCATGCTTTTTCGGGGTTGAAACAACCGCTTTGCCAAAGCCGACGCTGCTTGCAAGAGTTTGCAGTAAATCGACTGCAATCTGAGGGGTACTGTCTGACGGCGTAATTATAAAGCTGGCACCGTCGTAAAGGTTATCGGTAGAATAATCAAAGCCTGAAAATTCACGTCCCGCCATAGGGTGTGTTCCCACAAAAATTACTCCGCGCTTGTCGAGAACGCTTGTACACTCGTTTACGATATATTCTTTAACACCGCAGGAATCAATAACAATTCCGCCTTTTTTGAAGCAGTCGGCATTGTTTTTTACAAAGTCAACTATCGCCTCCGGATACAGACAGATTATGGTAAGATTGGCTTCGCCAAGACGTTGAGGAGTTATTTCCTCGTCGATTGCACCAACATCGAGAGCTTTTTTTATAGTGTCCTTGTTCGTATCGATTCCCATAACATGGTGAAATGTGTGCTTTTTCAAAGCTTTGCAAAAGGAACCGCCGATTAAGCCGAGTCCGACAACAGCAATATTCATTTAATTCAATCCTTTCAGAGTAAGTCACTTATATATTATAGTACATAAATGCGACAAAATCAAGTGTTTTCATCATTTTTATTTTCGGGGGCAATGTCCGCAAGCGGATTGTTTTCAATTGCGCTGCGAACCTGTTCATTTGCAACATGAGTATAAATTTGCGTTGTACCAAGGTTTTCGTGTCCCAGAACCTCTTTAAGAACACGGACGTCGACACCGTTCTGATACATAAGCGTTGCCGCAGTGTGACGAAGCTTGTGCACCGAAAAACCCATTCCGCTAAGACCTGAAAGCTTAAGTTTTTCTTCAATAATCTGTTCGACGCGGCGGTTTGAAATACGGGTATGTCTGCGGCTGACAAATAACGCTTTATCCTTTGCCTCCGGACGAACCTTTATGTAGTTTTTATATGCTGTTATGCATGCGGTGTTGAAATAGATTATACGTTCCTTGCTTCCTTTGCCCAGAATTTTCATTAAAGCTACCTTCCGACCATCTACCGTTGTTTCAATGTAATCGTTTACATTCATTTGTACCAATTCAGAAAGACGCATACCGCAGTTAAGAAAAAAAGTAATCATACAATAATCGCGATAATCCTCCCACGAAGCAAAGCCGGAACAGGTTCTGAGCAGCTCGGTTGCTTGTTCAATTGTGAGATGCTTTGGCAGAGCCTTTTTAGGCGTAGGCAGTTCAAGATTTTGTGCAGGACTGACTTCAAACCACATTTTTTTTACGGTGAGATATTTAAAGAACTGGCGAAGCGATACAGCCTTGCGCGCACGCGCCTTAGACTTGTTATCACGTTCCGAAGCTGTGTACGACAAAAACGCTAAAAGGTCGTTAAGCGTTACAGATTTGACAAGCTCAGGCGAAACATCGGCGATGGTAATTTCGTCCATTTCAATTGTGATATCCAGCCGTTCTTTTTTAAGATACCGCAGAAACAACCTGAGATCAACGTAGTAGTTTTTTACGGTAAGCTCGGAACGCATTTTAATTGTTGAAATGTAATTAAGGTATTCCTGTAAATAATCAGGACAATCTTCAAATTTCATTATACCCCTCCTCTCAATTGCGTAAAACTTTAATTTTACGCAATTAGCGGTAATTCTTTTGCGTTTCCCTCATTATAGCATT
>CAZFMC010000061.1:0-7076 GCA_964520065.1 uncultured Ruminiclostridium sp. | reverse complement strand
GCGCCCGCACATTGCGGCGGCTTCGCCGCCGCGCAGCTGAGTAGAGCTTACAGAAACATCGTTTTTTTGCCAAGAAGCTTGAAAATAAGCTCTAAAACCGCAACGAGTACGGGCTGGTGAAGAATGTAAATGATAAGCGCGTGCCGACCTGTCCATGCAAGCCCGTTGAAGCGCGTCATATAAAAGCCTTTGGCAGCACGTCCCGATTTGAACAGCTGCCCCGCGCACGTACCGGAAAGGAACAGCAGCAAATGCGGCAACAAAGGGAAGTAGTCAAGACTTGAAAAATCTCTCGACGGAAACCCTAGCGGGAAAAGCAGCCGCGCAGAGTAAATTTCATTCGGCAGGTCTATCCGCAGCAGCCCGAAAAATCCGAGGTATCCGTTCGGTACATTCCATGTGAAAATGAAAAGTATGGCAAAAAGTATTATTCCGAGTACCGCCGGAATAAATTCAACAACGTGTCCGATAAAGCCGTAAATCATCATCGCAATTCCCAGAAAGTGCAGCACGCCAAAGTAAATCGGCGCGTTCGGCGTGATAAAGGCTGTCACAAAGGTAAACGCCATTCCGATAAAAAAGCAAAGCGCACCGCGCTTGAAATTGTTGGACGAAAAAATCGAGGAAGCTCCCGCAATAAAAATAAACGTCCCCGCAATAAGCGGCTGCCACCGGTCAAAAACCGCGTCAACCAGTCCGCCGAAATTAAGCCCGTAAAAGTACACAAGGTCGAAGTAAAGGTGATAAATCACCATAGATATAACCGCAGCTCCGCGCGTTTCGTCTATAATCCCAACTCGTTTTCCCATAAACCCGCTCCTATTGTAATTGATACATTAAGTTTAACATATTCCATCGGGTTTTTCAAGCGTAATTTCATTTTCCGTGAAAATTATTTCACGCTCGCCGCTTTTTTCAAGTATCCTTTCGGAAATCGGGTTTTCTACCTTGCGTATTATCGTCCGATAAAGGCTCCGCGCCCCGTATTTTTCACTGTATCCAAGCTCCGTCAGCTTTTTTACCGCGCCGTCGGTTACAGTAAGCGTAAATCCCGCCGCGCTTACCCGCCGCTTCACCCCTTCGAGCATTTTCTTGCAGATTTCTTCCGCCTCCGTCGCTGTCAGCTTGCTGAAAACCACAATTTCATCTATCCTGTTGAGAAATTCCGCGCGGAACGCTTCCGTAAGCTCTTTTTTGACGCTCTCCTCTCCTCCTTGTCCGTTCGTTTCGCCAAAGCCTACCGACCCGCCCGAAAGAAGCCGTCCCGCGCCCACGTTGGTGGTCATAATGATGACGCAGTTTTTCATGCTCACGCGTCGCCCGTCTGCCGAGGTGAGCGTTCCGTCGTCCAGTACCTGAAGCAGCAAATTAAGCACGTCGGGGTGCGCTTTTTCAATTTCATCGAAAAGTATAACGCTGTACGGTCGGCGGCGAACCGCTTCCACCAGCCGTCCTCCGTCCTCGTAGCCGATATATCCCGCAGGTGCGCCGATAAGCCCCGAAACACTGTGCTTTTCCATATATTCCGACATATCGAAGCGTATTATAGCCCGCTCGTCGCCGAAAATCGCTTCGGATAAAGCCTTTGACAGCTCGGTTTTTCCAACGCCCGTCGGACCTGCAAAAAGAAAGCTCCCAACAGGTCTGTTTTCACGTGAAATACCCGCTCTCCCGCGCCGTATAGCCGCCGCAACCGCTTTGACGGCGCGCCGCTGTCCCGTGACTCTTTTACTCAGCCGCTCCTCCAGCCGAAGCAGCGCCTGCGCTTCGTCCTCGGTTATATGCGAAAGCGGGATTTTGCTGAAAGCGCTTGCCGCCTCCGCAATTTCATTTACCGTCACCGCGCTTACTCCCGCGCCGTTCTCCGCGTCACGTTTCAGCAGCTCGTATTGAAGCTCCAGCTCCTTTTCCTCGCGCCGAAGCCTTGCAGCCCGTTCAAAATCCTGCGCAAGAACCGCCTGCTCCTTTTCCGCCGAAAGCTCCTTAAGCCGCGCCCGTGCACGTTCACATTCGGGCGGCACGGAAATTCCGCGCAGCCTTACCCCTGCGCAGGCCTCGTCCATAAGGTCGATCGCCTTGTCGGGAAGCCGCCGCCCCTCAATATAGCGAACGGAAAGCCTTACGGCGGCTTGTATTGCGTCGTCGCTTATCTTGACGTTGTGGTGAAGCTCGTACCTGCCGCGCAGTCCCCGCAGGATTTCTGCGGCGGCTTCCTCGGTCGGCTCGTTTATCGTTATAGGCTGAAACCGCCGTTCAAGCGCGCTGTCCTTTTCAATGTACCGCCTGTATTCTTCAACCGTTGTCGCACCGATAACCTGAATTTCTCCGCGTGAAAGAGCGGGCTTTAGTATATTCGCCGCGTCAATTGCACCCTCCGCCGCGCCCGCGCCGACAATTGTGTGCAGCTCGTCAATGAAAAGTACAATGTTCCCACTGCTTTTTACCTCTTCTATAATGCTTCTAACGCGCTCCTCAAAATCCCCGCGGTATTTCGCTCCCGCAATAACCGCTGTAAGGTCAAGGCTGTAAATTTGCTTTTCGTACAGCTCCTCGGGCACATTATGTTCGGCGATTTTCAGCGCAACCCCCTCCGCAACCGCCGTTTTTCCCACGCCGCTCTCGCCGATGAAGCACGGGTTGTTCTTGCGCCTTCTCAGCAGAATCTGAACCGCCTCGGCAATTTCCCCCTCGCGGCACAGCACGGGGTCTATTTTCCCCTCGGCAGCCATAGCGGTAAGATTTCTGCCGAATTTTTCGAGAACTGAGTTATTTTTCTGCGTTTTGGGCGGATTTTTTTTAATGCCCGCGTCGCTGCCGCATTCGGCGGTAAGACGGTCGGGGTTTGCGCCAAGCTCTCTTAGCAGAAGCGCTCCGCAGCACCCCTCGTCGCTGAGAAGCGCCGAGAGAATATGCTCCGTGCCGACAAATCCCTCTTTTTCATCGCGCGCCTTAGCAAGTGCCGCTTCGAGAATCCGCTTGCTTCGCGGCGTAAAATCGTTTACGGTAAGCCTTGTCCGCACTCCGCGCCCGATAAGCAGCTCCATTTTCCCGAGAATATCCGCGCCGGAAATCCCGCGCCGCGTCAGAATAATACTTGCCGTACCGTTTTCCTCCGCCGCCATTCCGTACAGGATATGCTCGCTGCCGACATAAGTGTGCCCCATATTCATAGCCGCTTCGACCGCCTTGTTGAGCGCGGAGCTTGCCCTTGCCGTAAACCCCTTGAATTCAATCATAATTAACCACCTTTTTTGTAACACTTCTTCGCTTCTGACATATATTGTATTATGAAACGTTTCATTAACACTTAATCAGGAGGAAACATATTATGTGCGGAAACAATAGCTGTATCTGGATTATCGTCCTTATTCTCTTATTCACCTGCTGCTGCGGAAATTCGGGCAATGACTGCGGCAACAACAACTGCGGCTGCAACAACGGCTGCTGCTGATAATTGACCAAAGCAAGGGAGGGCAGACGTGCCCTCTCTTTTTTTGCTGTAAATTGTTGACAAATGAGCAAAAAAATTGTATAATAGGCGTATAGTCTATTACATACACGGAGGGGAATACAATGAAAAAGATTTTTTCGCTTTTTCTTGCGGCAATTCTGGCAGCTTTTGCGTTAAGCGTTTCCGCAGCGGCTTTTGACGCCAACGATTACGACTACTCATACGACAGCGACTGGGACAGCGGTTCCGATTGGGACTGGGACGACGATGACGACTGGGACTGGGACGATGATGACGACGATTATAACCATAGCTACTACAGCGGCACTTCAAGCAGCGGCAGCAGCGGCGGCGGTGTAGGCGTCGCCGCGGGCGTCGTAATAGTTGTTATTATAATAGTTGTTATTATGGCTAATAAAAACAAGGGCAATACGCCAAATTCCGGTAATTCCGTGCCTGCCGCACCTGTCGGCGGCGGTGTTCGTCCCGCAAACGGCGGTCAGGGAAGAAATGTGACAGTTCCCGACAGAACCGGCGAAATTGAACAGATAATCAAAAAGGACGACCCGAATTTTACTGCGGACGATTTCACAAGCTTCGCAAAGGAAGTGTATATCGACATTCAGACAGCGTGGTGCGCACGCGACCTTTCGACCGTTCGCCCCGTTATGCACAATAACCTGTACAACACGACTCAGAAGCAGGTTCAGTCCAAAATCGACCAGAAGGTCATATACCATTATGAAAGCATCGCGATTAACACCGCGTACCTTACGAGCTACGTCCGCGACAAGCAGTTTGAGTACCTTACCGTTTACCTCAACGCGCGCTTTATCGACTACCAGACGAGCGAGGAAACGGGCGAGATTATCCGCGGCGACAAGAATACACGCTGGGATTTCCGCTATAAGATGAAATTTATGCGTACAGTCGGCGTGAAAACAAACGAGGCTAACAGCTCCGACCACGGTCACAACTGCCCGAATTGCGGCGCGCCCCTTGAAATGTCCAGCAGCGGTCAGTGCGCTTACTGCGGCTCGGTTGTTACGTCGGGCTTGTATAGTTGGGTTTTAAGCGACTTCTCGACAGTCCGCGACGACACAAAGGACGATGGAATCCGCGTTGAAGGCGGCGGTGAAGAAGGCTGATGGAGGGAATAATTACCGCGCTGATTATTGCTGCGATAATTGTTGGCGGCGTTTTTGTGACGATTGCTGCTATCAGGCACAAGCTTAACCGCATTTCAAGGCAGTACCTCGGAATGGGACTTGACGAAACGGCAAGGCTTATAAGCGACGGGCTTAAAGCGGAAGCCGCAACCCCGAAGTCAATTTCCAATATGTCGGCGGTTTATAAGCCGAAGCTTATGCGGGATTTTCCGCAGATGACCTACGAGCAGTTTGAAACGTTGGCGAAAAGCTCGTTTCTGTCCGCGCTGACGGCGATTGAGAGCGAGGATGTGCAGAGGCTGGAAAATACGACACGCGGCTTCACCCGGCATATCGAAAATATTATCGCCGACAACAGAAGCAGAGAGGTTACCGAGCATTTTGACGATATAAAAATCCACCGCGTTTCAATTGCCGATTACAAAAGCACGGCGGATTCGGCAAGGGCGGTTTTTGAGATTTCGTTTCAGTGCCAGCACTTTTTCTCGGATTCGTCCGACAAAAATAACGATACCCTTTCGCAGCTTGCGGCAAGCGTAACGCTTGTTTACAGCCGTGAAACCTTTGAGGACAGTGATAATGCGGTTTTTGCGCATAATTGTCCTAATTGCGGCGCGCCGCTTTACGGCGTTGGAAATAATACCGTCTGCAAGTACTGTGGCTCGGGCTTTACCGAAAAGGACGTCACAAAGGTCTGGCTTGCGGACAGCTTCAAATTTATCAAATAGAACAGGGCTTTTAAGCGCTGTTCATAAACCATAAACAAAAACGGAAAGGAAAGAATTATTATGGGACTTATTAAGGCAGCGGTCGGCGCACTCGGCGGAACTCTCGCGGATACATGGAAGGAAGCCATTCATTGCGGTGCAATCGACAACAAAACGCTTTTGAAGGTCGGAACCAGGATGCATGAGGACTCCTCGCGCACCTCAAACACAAAGGGAACCGAAAATTACATCAGCAACGGCTCGGCTATTATGGTTGAGGAAAATACCTGTATGCTCACGATCGACAACGGCAAAATCACGAACGTTGTTACCGAGCCGGGACAGTATATTCTCGATAACTCCTCCGCGCCTTCGATTTTCGCGGGCAATATAAAGGATTCCGCTAAGGAGCTTATCAAGCGCTTCACCTACGGCGGTACTCCCTCGACTGAACAGAAGGTTGTCTATATCAACCTTATGCGAATCCCGAATCTCCCGTTTGGAACGGCTAATCCGATGCCGTATTTCGACCCGCATTACAATACATCTATTGAGCTTCGCTTCTTCGGTAATTTTGAAATTCAGATTCCCGACGCGGAAGCGGCTGTTAAGTTCTACTCCGAGGTTTGCGCTAAGGGAACAGGCGCGGGAGATATGAGCGCTATGTCGATTTTCGGCACGCAGATGTACAAGAACGAGCTTGAACAGGCGCTCATGACCGCTCTCAACGGGCTTTCCGAGCAGGGTGTAATGTACAGCAGAATCCAAGGCTCTCTTGCCGCTCTTACAACGCTTGCGCGTGAAGCTACCGCGAGCACATGGCTTGAAAGAGGCTTTTCAATTACGAGCATTGCGTTTGGCGGACCGATTACGCTTTCCGAGGATTCCAAGAAGCTTCTCGGTGCGCGTCTTGAGGCTGACACGCAGCTTGACCCGAACGTTCAGCGCGCTATGATGAACAAGAGCCTTGCTGCGGGAATTGAGGCTATGGGCTCGAACGAGGGCAATGGCGGCGGAATGATGGGCGTTATGGGTATGAACGCTATGATGAATATGGGTGGAAATATTCTTAACAGCTACGGTACGCCCCAGCAGGCTGCTCCTCAGCAGGCTCCTCAGAGCGCTCCCGCCGATGGCTGGAAGTGCGCGTGCGGCGCTGTAAACGGCGGAAAATTCTGTTCTGCCTGCGGAAAACCGAAGCCCGAAGCTTGGACCTGCTCCTGCGGTGCAAGCAACACGACGAATTTCTGCGCTAACTGCGGCGCGAAAAAGGGCGAGGCTGCTCCTGCGGCTCACGCTCCTGCTGCGTGGACGTGCGAATGCGGTTCAACGAACACAACGAAGTTTTGTGCGAATTGCGGAAAGGCAAAGCCCGCTGCGCCAAAGAAATACAAGTGCGACAAGTGCGGCTGGACTCCTGCTGACGCGGCTAATCCGCCGAAGTTCTGCCCTGAGTGCGGCGATCCGTTCAACGATGACGATATTGTATAATTTTTTTGTGTAAGCTGACGCGGCGTGTGTAGAAATGCACACGCCGGTTTTGTATAATATTGCTAAAAGGGTTTCAGAATGATAATAATGCAAATTTGCACACCAAAATGTATTTCCGTTATGATATAATTCAAGTATGGTGAGCACCACATTTGTAAAACATACCCCGAGGGAAAACCTCGGGGTATGTTTTTGCGCAAAGTGCAGGCGGGCGCGAATGCGCCCGCACATTGCGGCGGCTTCGCCGCCGCAGGAGGG
>CAZFMC010000060.1:0-7378 GCA_964520065.1 uncultured Ruminiclostridium sp. | reverse complement strand
ATACCATATTTCATGAAAAAAAGCCACCCTTTCGGGCGACTTTTTCGACGGGCTGAAATCGCGTGCGAAGCACGCGATTCTGCGGCGCGCGCCAACCACGAGTGCACTCCCGAGCGGCTTCGCAGAAGCCGCGAGCGGAGTGCGCGAGGGGTTGGCTAAATGTGAAAAAAGCAGAGCTTTGCGCCGACGCAAGCTGTGAGCAGGCATATATCCCGCCATTTTCGGTTAAATTATATAATGGTTCGGAAAAAATTTAAAATTTTTCTTAAAAAGGTATTGACAATTTTCAAAAAAAGTGCTACACTACGTTTAGCACTCAAAGATAAAGAGTGCTAACACTCGGAAGAAAAGACTGCTAAATCCGAAAAGGGAGGTCGTCTGAATGGAAAGCAGGGCGCTGAAAATTCTTGAGCTTGTCGTTGACGAGTATATCCGTACGGGCGAGCCTATTGGCTCAAAGGCGGTTCAGGAGCTGCTTGATATTCAGGTTTCGTCCGCAACTATTCGTAATGAAATGGCTTTTCTTGAACAGCAGGGCTACCTTGAACATCCGCATACCTCCGCAGGCAGAGTCCCAACTTATAAAGGTTTAAGGCTTTATATTGAACGGCTTTCCGGCAGGCGTGAGCTTGACGAGGAGGAAAAAATCGTTATCGACAGTATGTTTGAAGGCTCGCCTCACCAGACCGAACAGGTGATAATCGAAAATGCTACCCGCGCGCTTGCGGATTTCACCAAATGCGCAATAGTTTCCACCAGCGACGCAAACCGCTTTTCTGTTATCACTAAAGTTGAAGTTATCCCGACCGGCAGACGTATGTACGTCCTGCTGATGATTACTTCGGGAGGAAGTATCCGCAACCGCGTCTGTCGCCTTTCGTTCGACTTGACTAATGAGCAGATGGACTTTTTCCAGAAGTTCGCAGAGGAAAACCTCACGGGTATCAATCCCGAAAATGTTTCCGAGGATTTCTTTAAGGGACTTTCCGCTGCGCTCGGAACATATGTTATGTCGCTGTCGCCTTTGTTGAAAGGCGTTGCCGATATGTCTGCGGAGATGCTGAACGAAAAGGTCAGAATCGAGGGCGAAGAAAACTTAATCGCCTGCTCCGAGCTGAAGGGAACGGAAATAGCTGCCGTTTTAAGACAGCGTAACGAATTCTCACGTTTTCTGGATTCGACATTCAGCGGTATAAACGTTATGTTCGGAAAAGAAGACGATACATTTGTTATTTCAAATTCAAGTATGATTACGGGAACCTTCTCAAAGGACGGCGAACGCGCAGGCAGCATCGGCGTTATTGGTCCGCTCAGACTTGATTATAAAAAAATTATACCTTATATAGAATATTTTACCGACAAGGTTTCAAGCCTTTTATCTCAGGCTGACGAAGCTGACGTTGTGACGCAGAAGGAGGATACGGATTTTGAGCAAAAATAAGCACAAGGAACATGACGAACAGCTTGAACAGGAAGAAATCAAGCAGGAGGCAGCCGTCGGCGAGGAGGCTGCCGAAAAAAAAGAGGAGCCTAAGGCTGACCCGAAGGACGAGGAAATCGCAAAGCTGAAGGATCAGCTCCTCCGAAATATGGCGGAGTACGACAACTACCGAAAGCGAACCGCTAAGGAACGCACGGAGCTTACTCCCGATATTACGGCAAGAGTTGTAACGGAGTTTCTTCCCGTTATCGACAACCTCGAAAGAGCGCTTCAAACAGAATGCTCGGACGAAAATTACAAGGCGGGCGTTAAGATGATTTACGATTCTTTCGTTTCGGCACTTGAAAGCCTCGGCGTTGAAAAGGTTCCTACCGAGGACTTCGACCCCGGTGTTCATCAGGCGGTTCAGCAGGTCGAAAGCGATACTCTTGAAAGCGGAAAAATTGCTTCCGTTTTCCAGAACGGCTATCGGCTTGGTTCAAAAATACTTCGGTTTGCAATGGTTACCGTTGTAAGCTGAAAAACTGCAAATCAGCTTAAAATTTCTTTTATATATTAAGGAGGCAATTATTATGGGAAAGATTATAGGTATTGACTTAGGTACAACAAACTCCTGCGTTGCGGTTATCGAGGGCGGCGAGCCTGTCGTAATCACAAACAGCGAGGGAAGCAGAACAACGCCTTCCGTTGTTGCGTTTACAAAGGACGGCGAACGTCTTGTCGGTCAGCTTGCAAAAAACCAGGCTGTTACAAACCCCGATAAGACCATCATCTCCATCAAGCGCCATATGGGCAGCGACTACAAGGTTGATATTGACGGCAAGCATTACACCCCTCAGGAAATTTCCGCAATGATTCTTACAAAGCTTAAGAACGAGGCGGAAAGCTACCTCGGCGAAAAGGTTACAGACGCGGTTATCACTGTTCCCGCTTACTTTACCGACTCTCAGCGTCAGGCAACAAAGGACGCAGGTCAGATTGCAGGCTTAAAGGTTCACAGAATTATCAACGAGCCTACGGCTGCTGCGCTTGCTTACGGTGTTGACAAGGAAAACGAACAGAAAATCGTTGTATACGACCTCGGGGGCGGTACATTCGACGTTTCAGTTATCGAAATCGGCGACGGCGTTCAGGAGGTTCTTGCAACAGCAGGTAACAACCACCTCGGCGGCGATGACTTCGACCAGAGAATTATCAACTTCCTTGTAAGCGAATTCAAGAGAACGGACGGTACTGACCTTTCTAACGACAAGTTCGCTATGCAGAGATTGAAGGACGAGGCTGAAAAGGCTAAGATTGCCCTTTCAAACACCACCTCCGTAAATATCAATATTCCTTATATTACCGCTGACGCAACAGGTCCGAAGCATATGAACACAACCCTTACAAGAGCTAAGTTCAACGAGCTTACCGCAGACCTTGTCGAAGCTACAATGGGGCCGCTTAAGCAGGCGGTAAGCGACAGCGGACTTTCGCTCGGCGAAATCGATAAAATTCTCCTCGTAGGCGGTTCTACACGTATTCCCGCCGTTCAGGAGGCTGTTAAGAATTACCTCGGAAAAGAACCCTTCAAGGGCATCAACCCTGACGAATGTGTTGCTATCGGCGCGTCTATTCAGGGCGGCGTACTCAATAAGGAGGTTACCGGACTTCTTCTTCTCGACGTTGCTCCGCTTTCTCTCGGTATCGAAACCGCAGGCGGCGTTTGCACAAGAATGATTGAGCGCAACACCACTATCCCGACCAAGAAGTCGCAGATTTTCTCCACCTACAGCGATAATCAGCCCAGCGTTGATATCAACATTTTACAGGGCGAGCGTGAATTTGCAAAGGATAACAAGTCGATCGGTACTTTCCGTCTTGACGGCATTGCTCCCGCTCCCAGAGGTATCCCCCAGATTGAGGTTACCTTCGATATTGACGCAAACGGTATCGTAAACGTATCCGCAAAGGACCTCGGTACAGGTAAGGAACAGCACATTTCTATCACCGCTTCCACAAATATGAGCAAGGAAGATATTGACAAGGCTGTCAAGGAAGCGGAAGCGTATGCTGCCGAGGACGCAAAGCGCAAGGAAGAGGTTGACGCCCGCAATGAGGCTGACCAGATGGTTTACCAGATTGAAAAGTCTATGAACGAATTCGGCGACAAGGTTACCGACGCTGATAAGGCGGCTGTAAACCCGAAGCTTGAAGCGCTCAAGGAAGCTCTTAAGGGCAGCGACGTTGAGAAAATCAAGTCCGCTAAGGACGAACTCCAGAAGGCTTTCTACGACATTGCCGGCAGAATTTATCAGGAACAGGGCGCTGCGGCGCAGGCTGCGGACGTTCAGGGCGCGGGCAGCAACGCGGCTCAGGGCGGTAATGACGACAACATTGTTGACGCAGACTATACTGACGCTAACTAAAATGAGTAAGGGCGGTGCTATCGGCGGGAAACTGACGGTAGCACATACCTGTTTAAAAGAGGAATAATTTTATGGCAGAAAAACGTGATTACTACGAGGTGCTTGGCATTTCCAAAAACGCTACGGACGATGAAATAAAAAAAGCGTACCGCAAAATGGCGAAGCAGTATCACCCCGACCTTCACCCCGACGACCCCGACGCAGCGGAAAAGTTTAAAGAGGTAAACGAAGCTAACGACGTGCTTTCCGACCCTCAGAAGCGTCAGCGGTACGACCAGTTCGGTCACGCGGGCGTAGACCCCTCCTACGGAGCGGGTCAGGGCGGCGGCTTTGGCGGCTTCGGCGGCTTTTCAACGGGCGACGGCATTGACCTCGGCGATATTTTTGATTCGTTCTTCGGCGGCGGTATGGGAACCTCTCGTTCCGCAAACCCCAATGCACCCAAAAGAGGCGCGGATATTTCCATCAACCTCGATATATCGTTTATGGAAGCCTGCAAGGGCATAAAGCATTCCGTCGAGCTGAACCGCGCGGAGGTCTGCGACAGCTGTAACGGAAGCGGCGCAAAGTCCGGTACGACAGCGAAAACCTGTCCCGACTGCAAGGGCACAGGCTCGGTTCGCTTTCAGCAGCGCACTATTCTCGGCTCTATGACCTCGACAAGACCGTGTACGAAGTGCGGCGGAAAGGGTAAGATTATCGAAACTCCCTGCCCGACCTGTCACGGCAACGGACGCGTTCAGAAGAAAAAGAGTATTCAGATAAATGTTCCCGCGGGTATCGACGACGGGCAGATTCTGCGCGTTGCGGGCGAGGGTCATATCGGCACTAACGGCGGCGGCAGAGGCGACCTTAACGTTCGTATTACCGTAAGAAACGACCCGCTGTTCGAGCGCAGAGGCTTCGACGTCTGGACGGAGATTCCGATTACTTATGCACAGGCGGTTCTCGGCGCAGAGGTGACTGTACCGACTATCGACGGAAATGTTAAGTACAATATTCCCGAAGGCACCCAGCCCGATACGGTGTTCAGACTGAAGGGAAAGGGTATACAGCGGTTACAGCGCGACGGGCGCGGCGATCAGCTGGTAAAGGTTATTCTTGAAGTTCCGAAAAATCTTACCAAAAAGCAGAAGGACGCGCTTGTTGAATTTAGCGCGCAGCTCACCGAAAAGAACTACGAGAAGCAGAACGGATTTTTCGACAGGCTTAAAAAATTCGGCGAGGATTTGAAGAAAAACTTTGGCGGTTAAGCCGACATACTTGTCAGCGGCGGTGCGGCTGAATCAATAGATTGTTGATTCGGTCGCACTTTTTGTTAAAAATACACAAAAAAATAAACATTTTTTAGGGCGAGGCTACAAATCGTTTCTTAGCCGTTTACAATTTGAAAAATTTGTGATATGATATAAGAAGCGAGCTACGGCGCTTGGCGCTGTTCCTCAGAATAATATGGAGCGTGGTTATCAGATATGAAAGTTAAAAACTCACTTATAATGGTTACGGCTATTCTTCTTATCGTAACTTCGGTTGCTTTCAGCGTTTTCATCGGTATTCAGCTGAACTCTTCCGCCGACGATATGTACAAAACCTACCTTTCCGACCTTTCGGCAGGTCAGGCGGCAAGCCTTGACAATTACCTGAACAGCCTTTCCTCGCGGCTTAAAACCGTTTCCGCACTTCCTGAAATTCAGGATTTCACGTCGGGTAAGTCGGCGCGCAAGGACGATGTTCAGCAGCTTTTCAACACGCTTACCGAAACCGCAGCTGTTTCCTCTGCCGTAATTTACGACAGCGAGGGTAAAATTGTTGTCGGTTCGGGCGTAAAGGAAGGCGAAACCCTTGCAAACGGCGTTTGTATGGTCAATTCGGCTGATTACATACCTGTAATTAACGAGGTGGATTCGCGCGATAACAAGGCGCATTACTCTATCTCGGTTCGCGCAAAGGCTAACAATTACGATATCGCTCTCGTTTTCGACCAGGAGGATACCGGTATACGCACAATCCTCAAGCAGTCGGGCGATACGGGCTTTATTGTTGACCCTGACGGCGTGATTGTTATTCGTTCGACCCTTGCGGGATTTATCGACGAGCCTACGCAGCTTTATGCGCCTTATGTTGACGCGATAAAGAGCGCTTCAAACGTTCCCGCAGAGCAGGACGCTGACGGCTCTATCTCTTTTATTACAAAGAACAATAACGGTTGGGTGGTCGTTACTTCAAACCAGACCGCTTCGGCGTACTATTATTCGTATGCGGCAAGAAATACGATTATCGGCGTATGCGCGCTTCTTATAATCGTGTTCCTTGTTGTCGGAATTGTACTTATTACAACAATTATGAAGCCGCTGAGCAAGATTGAGGAAACGCTTCTCAAAATTCACCGCGGCGACCATGACGCGCGTATTGATATTATCGCAAAGAATGAATACGGTGATATTGCACGAGTATTCAACGATATTATGGATAATATTATCGTAAGTGAAACTCGTTACAGAACTATCATCGAAATGTCGGACAATATCATTTTTGAGTGGAACTTCGTGAACAACGAGGTCAGCTTCTCCAACAACTTTAACAAGAAGTTCAGCTATCGTGCGCCGTCAGACCACTTTGCGGACAGCTTCCTGCTGAAGTGCAAGGTTCACCCCGATGACGCCGAACGTTACCGCACCGACCTTGAAAAGCTTGCAAAAGGCGAGAACTTCAAGCACAACGAGTATCGCTGGAAGAATATTTACGGCGACTATATCTGGGTTCTTATCCGTACTGCGACAATTGTTGACAAGGAAGGCAATCCTATCAAGTGCGTAGGTGTAATTGTTGATATCGACCGTGCTAAGAAGAGCGAAAATATGCTCACGGCCCGTGCTTCGTTCGATTCGCTTACGGGCGTTTATAATCGTGAAACAATCGAAAGCGCAATCAATAATGAGATTGAGCTTATCGCGGCAAGAAAGAATCAGTTTGCTATTCTGTTCGTTGATATCGACGATTTCAAGTTCTACAACGACAATTACAGCCATGCGACGGGCGACCAGGTTCTGCGCTTTACGGCTACTACTATTAAAAATGCAATCGGCGACAACGGTATGGCGGGACGTTACGGCGGCGACGAATTTATCATCTGCCTGCGCAATTCCGACCAGAACGACCCTGCTTTGTTCGCTGAGCAGATTCTGAATACCCTCAAGGAGGGCTTTGACAGCGACTCAGGCGACCATCTTACGGTGAATGTAAGTATAGGTATTTCTATCATTCACGATGATTCCAAGCGTGTTGATGAAATTATCGGTATGGCTGACGACGCGATGTATAAGATTAAGAAGAATGGTAAGTCCAACTTCGGTTTCCTTGACCAGTAAAAATTACGCCGCGCTTTGTGAGAACAGAGCGCGGTTTTTTTGTATACTTGCTTTGGTAAAAATTGCTAAGTTAATCTCCTTGTGTGCGCTGCAAATTGCCGGTTTTGCCAAAAAGCAAGAAAAAGGAAAAAAGGTGTTGACAAAAGAGGAAAGAGGTGATA
>CAZFMC010000059.1:0-7493 GCA_964520065.1 uncultured Ruminiclostridium sp. | reverse complement strand
CTGCGGCGGCGAAGCCGCCGCAATGTGCGGGCGCATTCGCGCCCGCCCGCTTACTTTTCGCTTTTGCAAAACCCTCCTGTGGCGGCGAAGCCGCCGCAATATGCGGGCGCATTCGCGCCCGCCCGCTTGCTTTCCGCTTAGGCTAAACTCTCCTGCGGCGGCGAAGCCGCCGCAATGTGCGGGCGCATTCGCGCCCGCCCGCTTACTTTTCGCTTTTGCAAAACTCTCCTGCGGCGGCGAAGCCGCCGCAATGTGCGGGCGCATTCGCGCCCGCCTGCTTGCCCTCCCATTCAGACTTACCTATATAATAAATCAAAAAATTAAAACAGCTGCTGCGGAAAATGCAACCCCGCAGCAGCTGTTTTGTTGTTTGTTATGGGTTATTCGTCATCGTCATCGTCAAGATTAACCTTTAAAAACGGACTAACCCGCGTCGGTCCGAAAAGCGCGTTCATAACGTGCTTGGTCTTGTGCGAAACGGGAACGCCGTCCGAGTCAACCTCAACGTCGTCGTCGCTCCTGAATCCGTCGTTTCGCGCCAAATCATTGAGAATGCCCGAAAAATCAGCCTTTTCAAGCTGCTTTTCGGAAGCCTCGTCCTGCTTCGGAAGCGTTATGGTGCGGTAAGCGGAAATCGCTTTTGCCGAAGCAGCAGAAGTAGGCTGCGCGTGTGCAGCAGGCATTTCTGTATGAGTTTCAGCGTATTCAACCTCTTCGTTTACCTCGTCAGCCGAAATCTGTCCCTCAAGCTCTTCCTCAGGCTCTTCCTCTTTAGCACGGCGGTATTCTTCAAGCGGCTTCTTGATTTTTTCTTCATAGGGCGTCGGCTCAATGTACCCTCTGAATGCAGGCGCAGGTTTTCGCGGCGTGAAAACCTTAACGTCCCTGTCGGGATTGGTTCGCGGCGTGAAAAGCTTTATGTCCTCGTCGTTTGCATTCCCGTCAGCACGCTGAACGTCGGGCTTCACTGCCGATTCGGTCGGTATAATAACTGTTTTCGGTTTAAAATCCTGCTCAAATGCGCGTTCGGTGTAACCTGTGTTTGCAACATTCCCTCCGCGTATAACACGCGCGGCAGGCTTCGGAGGATTGTACTGCGCAGGTCGGGGCGGAGGCTGGTAAAATGTAGCCTGCTGCTGTGGCTGCTGAGCGGCGGCAGCGTTTGAAAGAAGCCGCCTTACCGCGTCATTGGCATTTTTTTCCGTTTCCGCAAAGCTCGGTTCGGTCGGCTGTACGGCAGGTCGTTCCACCCGCTCAAATACAAATTTGCGTATCTCCTTGCCATTTTCGGTAATTTCCGCAGGCGGTTCAGGGTCGGAGCGTCTGAGTACCGGCTCGTGCATTTTCGTTTTCGAGGCAAATTCATCGCTCCGCGAAAGCTCAAAGAACCGTTCCAGATCCTCTTCGCCCGCCTGACCAAGAAGAAGCCGCTCCTTCAAACGAAGCTCCTGCTGATACCAGCGTGAAAAGTCGCGCTGAGTCATATCAACATTTACACGCGCAGCCATCTCTTTGTACAGCGCTTCAAGCTTTTCGTTTACATACGCTTTTTCCATAGGCTCGCCGATTTTCGGTTCTTCAATTATTTCGGGCAGCATCTCGGCTATCGCTGTCTGCTGCTCGTCGGCGTTCGCACCCATGGCTTCCAGACAGGTCATGCCGTCCTTTTGCCTGCGGCTGCAATAATCGTGCGGATATTCACTGTCCTTGAGGAAATATTCGCCGCAGCGAGGACACTTCTGAAGCATTCCGCCGCTTTCAATCAGCGCGTCGATTTCAAGATCAATAATCGCCTTAAACGACGCAGGCATATAAACCTGCTGCGGAATGCCCGTCATCGACTTGATTATCGTATTTACAAGAGAATCGTCCTTGTCGGGAATATATGTTTTAATAATTGAAAAAGCGTCCATGGCTGCACGGTCGGAAAGCGCGGGATTTGTTCTGGGGTTGTACTTTACTTCTGCGTCGCCAAGATTTTTCAGTACGTTGCGAACAATTTCTCTCGAAGCGGTGGAGAGAATAAAAGGCGAGCTTGGCGTGCGCCCAACGGAATACACTCCCGAAGTTCCCAGCTCGGTAACGGGAAAACCCATCTCGTTTGCCGCAACGTTGAACATAAGGTCGAAATAGTTAGCTCTTGCGCCCGCTTCCGCCGCGCTGTTTAAGTAAACTCCGAATACAAAATCCGTTTTTTTCCGCGCATATTCCTGCATTTTCAACAAATTTACCCACTGATTTATCGCGTGGTTGTGGCGGTATTCGCAAAGCCGTCCGAAAACGGCGCGTTCAAAGTCCGTGCGGCACTTCATATAGTTCTGCCAGAGCGTTGAGGTTGAGATTTCGTTCTGGCGGCAAAGGTATTCAATCCAGCAGTCGATAACTATTTTTTCAAAAATAGTACGCATATTCTGCTCATAATATTTGTGGCAGCCCGAAATCGAATTGCGTATCGAATAAACGTCGTCAACGTTGTATTCGCCTGTGCGCGCCGCAAGTCGGCAAAGGTCGGTACAGTGGTTCAAAAAAAGCGTAAAGTCGTATTTGCAAAACCCTGTCAGGTTGTTCGGGTACAGCAGGGTATAGATTTCATTGGAATTTTTCCCTGCGATATTAAGCTGGCGAGTCATGAAATCCCTGCTCCTTTCATTTATTCCGCGTTTTCCTCATTTTCTGCGGTTTCGGCTTCGTTCGTGTTGTCAGCCTCATCGGTTTGGTCGCTGTTACCGTCGGTGAAAACGACAGGCTTTCTTATCGTAGAACCGCCTTCGCCGTTCTCGTCCTCGTTTTCGTCCTCCTTTGGCATACGCGCCTTTTCAAAAAGCTCCGGAATATCCTTTTCACGTTCGTCTATATACAGCTTCGTGTCGGAAATCCAGTGATATTCAACCTCGTTTTCGTACATTGTTACAAGCACCTTGAGGCTGTCGAGCGTTTTATAGCAATTAAGATACCACAGGTGAACGTCGTTTTCGGCTTCCTCAACGTAAAATGAAGTAACCGTGCGTTCATTGCCTGCATTATCGGTATATTTTACAAGTCGGTAGGTACCGTCGTTTGAATAAACGTAGCTGCTGCTGCGGTTGGAAATATCGCAGTAGTTCCCAAAGAAAAAGTCCTGAAGCAAAAAGCGGGGAGTAAGGTTGAAGTGCAGCATTGTCAGGTAAACAAGCGCACCCACGACGAACATCATAAGGTAAAGCGCACCGAGGACGGTTTTGAGGGTTTCGCCGACGCCGCTTGCCAGAAACATAATCAGACAGATTACAACGGGCGGTATAATCAGATACCACTCGCCGAAGGAAAGCATCAGAATCAGAAACATAATCAGCGGCGCAATGCAGATTGAGATTCTTGTCAGAATCTGCTTGCGTGTGTAAAAGAAAAGACCGCCGAAAAGGAAGTTTACAAGAACATAAAGCAAGAAAAGCGGGATAGGCGCGGTAGGTTCAAGCGCATATGCAAACGAGAGCCAGCCGACATATATCAGAAAAGCGGGATAAAGCGGCGCGAGAAAAGAAAATCCGAACCGCGTCCATTTGTTTTTAAAGAAAGAAAGAACAGTATCCATTCCGTATTTTGTCCTCCGTCATAGTATCTCATTATTATTTTACACTAAAACTGCGCAAATTTCAATACTTATTGAAAAAATTTTGAGCATCTGCTGAAAAAACGCCGCAAACCCGTAGATTTGCGGCGCGAAATGTTCTATCAGCTGTACTCGCCTACCTGCTCGGCGAAGGAGTATATACGTCCGTCATGCGGCTGCGGCGTTTTATTCTTTCTTTCAAACACCTCGGAAATTGTAACAAACTCATATCCCTGCGATTGCAGCTCGGGAATGATTATGTCGAGAGCCGCGACGGTCTGCGAGTTGCCCTGCGAGTCGTGAAGGAGGATAATTGCTCCGTCGCGAACCTGTCTTATTACAAGCTTTGCGCGATGCTCGGCGGTATACTTTTCTACCCAGTCGTTAGCGCCGTAGCCTGAAATAAACGGCATTTCGATGCAGTCAATCATTGTCGGGCTTACGGCTATAAACGGGGGTCGGAAGAAGGTCGGCGCTTCGCCCGTTATTTCGATTACCTTTTCGTTTGTATATTCAATTTCTTCAAGGATTTCCTCCTCGGTCATTTTTGTCATATCCGAATGGGATTTTGAGTGATTTCCGATTTCGCAGCCCATATCGTAGGCGCGCTTTACCGACTTTGCGGATTCATCGTTTATATTGTTGCCGATAAGGAAAAATGAAGCGGTAATACCGTATTTTTCCAGCACGTCAAGCACTTCGTTTGTTGTTGTCGTGTTGGGACCGTCGTCAAACGTAAGCGCGACGACTTTTTTTTCGGTCTGCACGTTATCTGTCATTTGTGTTTCCTCCGTTGCTGCCGATGTTTTTTCGGCGGTTGTAGTAGTTGCTGCCGATGTTTTTTCGGCAGTTGCAGTAGCTGCTGTTGCCGAAGCTTCGGCTGCAGTCGTTGTCGTGACGGTGGTTGTCGTTGTCGCTTCGACCGCTGCCGAAGACGTTATTTCGGTTGTCGTGGCAGAGGTCGTGGTTGTTTCGGCTGCGGCTGACGTTTCGGCGGCAGCTTCGGTTATTTCTGCGGTTGAAGCCGATGTAGTTTCGCCGGTTGTTGCTTCAGCCGAAGAGGTTGTTGTTTCCGCAGCTGTTAAAGTTTCCGCAGCTTCGCCGCTTGCTTCCACTGTCGTTGTTGACGTTGATTCGGAAACGGCTTCGGAATCGGCGGCGCTGATTACAGGGGTCGTTGATGGAGTATCTGTATGCTGCTGAGCGGAGCAGGCAGACGTTATTGCCAAAAAGACGCTCAGAAAAATCGGAATAATACGTTTTTTCATTCAATTCTCCTTTTTGCATTGTCCGCAGATATAATAAGCGTTAAGCTCGTAGCGGGTGATATTTTCCCCGCACAGGAGTTCGATGGTTTTTTTCAGACCTCCCGGATTCATATCGACGATCCCGCCGCATTTTTCGCAAATAAGGTGGTCGTGCGGCACGCAGCTTCTGTCGTAAAAATCCGCGCCGTCAGCGACGTAGACGCGGCGGATAAGCTTATCGTCGCAGAGTTTTTTCAGATTATTGTAAATTGTTGCGAAAGCAATGTCGGGCATTTCTTTTTTTGCAAGTCCGAAAAGCTGTTCTGCGGTAAGGTGTCCGTGTTCACATAGCACTCTGTAAACAAGCTCGCGCTGTTTGGTCATAGCTCCTCCTTACGGTCTGAGGTTTACCGTGAATTGATTCGGCGGGTAAGCTCCGCTGAATGGTAAATAGAACCCGCCGCCTTGGAAGCGGGGGACATCTTACCTATGTATAATATCATATTTTATGCTGTTTGTCAATCACCCGGGAGATTTATGCCGCGGCAATTTGTAGTGCTGCATATTGACAAATTTACATAGCTCGGGGGACTTGCAATATTCGGAAAAATAGTGTATAATGTAACAGTGAATAAATGGAGGGGTGTGCAGCAAATGAAAATAATCAGAGCCGAACTTGAGGAACGCTGCCGATAGTTGACGAAAAAAAGCGGATAATTTCGATAGATGGCGGCTGCGAGGTCAAGTGGGCGGGGCAGCTCAACGCTTTTATAATGCACAAAAACGGCTCGGAATACAGTTATGAAACAGTTTTCCTTCCGCTGGGCGAGGAGCTGACAATAAAAAAGTCATACGAAAGTTCGTATGAAACTCTCTATTGCGACCACGAAAATGAACAGCTGGAAATTATTGAGGAAAACGGCGATATGCTGACGGTCAGGCTGGCTTCAAACGGAAAAACAGGAATTATTCCGCGGGATTTTACAGCGTCATGGGACGGAGCTTTGCACGGCTGGTCTAATCTGAACAGCTTTATAAGCGTAAAAAAGGGCGGCAGCTTCTGGAAATACGGAAATGTTGGCGATTTCGCATTTGGAATTTACGAAAACGGACAGGTGGGCTTAATCCCGTCGGATTGTATTTGATGTGTGTAATAATTGTATAACGACATAAATGAAAGGATTATTATGGGAAACAGCAGCTTTGAAATTTTAAAAACCGAGGAGCGCGCGCGGCGCGGTGTTTTTACAACTCCTCACGGCGTTATCCAGTCGCCGTTTTTTATGAATGTAGGCACTTGCGGCGCGATAAAGGGCGGCATATCGTCGCTTGACCTGAAAGAACTGAAATGTCAGGTGGAGCTTTGCAACACCTACCATCTGCACGTTCGTCCCGGCGACGACGTAATTTATAAAATGGGCGGACTGCATAAGTTTATGAACTGGGACAAGCCGATTCTTACCGACAGCGGCGGTTTTCAGGTATTTTCACTTGCGAAGCTCCGCAAAATCAAGGAGGAGGGCGTAACGTTTCAGTGTCATCTTGACGGTCACCGTATTTTTATGGGACCCGAAGAGAGTATGCAGATTCAGTCGCATCTCGGCTCAACGATTGCGATGGCGTTTGATGAATGTGTGGAGAATCCCGCCAAATACGATTATGCGAAGCATTCGGTTGAGCGGACTACGCGCTGGCTGATTCGCTGCAAAAAGGAGATGGAGCGGCTCAATTCGCTTCCCGAAACGATAAATCCGAAGCAGCTGCTTTTTGCAATAAATCAGGGTGCGACCTTTGACGATTTGCGTATAAAGCATATGCAGGATATAGCGGCGCTTGATCTTGACGGCTACGCAATAGGCGGTCTGGCGGTGGGCGAACCGACCGATGTTATGTATCACATTCTGGACGTTGTTCTGCCGCATGCGCCTATAAACAAGCCGCGATATCTTATGGGCGTTGGGACTCCCACCAACATAATCGAGGGTGTGGCGCGTGGAATAGATATGTTTGACTGCGTTATGCCGAGCCGAAACGCGCGGCATGCGACGATGTTCACATGGAAGGGCGTAACGCACATGACCAACGAGCGTTACGCGCTTGACGACAAGCCGCTTGACGAGGAGTGTGACTGTCCTACCTGCCGCAATTTTTCGCGGAGTTATCTGCGTCATCTTTTCAAGGCGGGCGAGCAGCTTGCGGGAAGGCTTGCGGTTCAGCACAATCTTTATTTTTACAACACGCTTATGGAGAAGATACGCGACGCGCTGGACAAGGGCGAATTCGCGCAGTTCAGGGCGTACTACTCGCCGCTTCTTGAACAGAGAATATAGCAAAACGGGGCTGTCTTATATGCGACAGTCCCGTTTTTATCGGATAAGCCGGTTGGCTTGTGAAAAAAAGCAGGATTTCTGCTTGCTTTTCGCTCTGGCAAAACTCTCCTGCGGCGGCGTAGCCGCCGCAATATGCGGGCGTATTCGCGCCCGCCTGCTTGCTTTTCGCTTTAGCAAAACCCTCCTGCGGCGGCGAAGCCGCCGCAATATGCGGGCGCATTCGCGCCCGCCCGCTTGCTTTTCGCTCTGGCAAAACTCTCCTGCGGCGGCGTAGCCGCCGCAATATGCGGGCGCATTCGCGCCCGCCCGCTTGCTTTTCGCTTTGGC
>CAZFMC010000058.1:0-7557 GCA_964520065.1 uncultured Ruminiclostridium sp. | reverse complement strand
CTCTCCTGCGGCGGCGAAGCCGCCGCAATATGCGGGCGCATTCGCGCCCGCGTGCCCGACTCTACACCTTCTGTCCGCAAAAACAAAAATAAACAACAAACGGAGCTGTCAACCTGCGACAGCTCCGTTTTGTTATTCGTCCTTGTACTCAATTCGCAGCCCGTCAAACTCAGCACGATTGCTTCCAACCGCGTAAAGTCCGAGTATCACTCCCGTAAAGCCGCCGCAGACCTCGCTTGAAAGAAATTTTGACTGCCCGAAGCCAAGAGAATGCTCATTACCATCAGCCTTTACCAGAAACTCGTAACCGAAATTGTTCGCGCGGATTATAAGCTCCACACCCTCGCCGTTTATAACAACCGCTTCATTCTCATGATGAATTCCGCCGATATTGAGCCTTACGAGCACTTCATAGCCCGTTTCGGCTTTTCTGATTGCAAGGTCGTAGTGCTGCCCCTCGTCCATGTAAACCGTTACGCCGCACTCGCCGCTGTCAACCGCCGCATTTACAGAAAGGTCAAAGCAGAAATCACGCTGCCGTATCCCGACAAAGGTCGGCGAATCCGCTTCATTCAGCGTAACGTCCGTTCCATGCAGAACCGCGCCGTTTTCTCTCAGCTCGTAATTCTCCTCGCGCGGGTGACGTATAAAGCACCAGTCAACCCCGAAATCCGTGTTCTCAAAGGTGTAGACGCGCTTCTCCTCCTGCTCAAAATCACCGTCCAGCTCGTATTCAAAATCCGTCGTGCCGTCCATTCCCGCAGTGAACCAGCCGTCCCCGCCAAACCTTACCGGCGTAAGAAAAACCTCGCGTCCGAGATGATGGAACGTCTGCCACATATGTATCTGTCGGAAACCAAGCGTCAGAATGTGCCAGTCCCCGTTTTTGTCGCAAATAAGGTCGCCGTGCCCTATTCCTTGAATTATAAAGGGCGCTTTGTTGCGGTTGGTCAATATGGGATTAGCGGGATTTCCCGTAAAAGGACCCCAGACGCTTTCCGCTCGCGCACAGGTCACCATATGCCCGTATTCCGTGCCGCCCTCAGCCGCCATAAGATAATAGTATTTCCCGATTTTGTAGAGGTGCGGGCTTTCGAGATAACGTCCGCCCGACCCCTGCCATATCGTAGTGCTTGGCGAAAGCTTTTCGCCCGTTTCAATGTTGATTTCGCACTGCACAACTCCCGCAATACCGCGCTCGTCAGCGCCGTTGCTCATAAAATAAGCGCGCCCGTCCTCAAAGTACAGCGACGGGTCAATTCCACCCTGGTCAACCTCAATCGGCTCCGACCATTCGCCATAGATATCGTCGGTGTAAACGTAAAAATTTCGGTGGGTCGTGTCGTTGGTGGTAACCATATAGAATCTGCCGTCATTGTATCTTATCGTCGGAGCAAATACCCCGCCGGAGCTGTTGATTTTTTCAAGCATAACCTGACTTTTGCGGGTCAGGACGTGCCCTATCTGCCGCCAGTTTACAAGGTCGTCGCTCTCAAAAAGCGGAACGCCGGGAAAATACTGGAACGAGCTTGCCACAAGATAATATTTTCCGTTCGCAAAGCATACGCTAGGGTCAGGATAAAAGCCTTTTATAACAGGATTTGTGTATTTCATTTTATTGTCCTTTCCAATCTGATGCCTTTATTTTAACCCTTTTCTTTCCTGTCAGCAAGTACAAAACTGCCATTTATCAGCACATTCAGGGCAATCATTCCCGCTCGTCGCGCCTCCTGCCAAGGCGATACAAAAGCAGCCCGCCCGTCATAAGCACGGGAAAGACTATCCCGCAGATAATTCCAAGATTAAGGCTTCCGCCGAAAAGCTCCGCCATATTCCCAACAATCGCAGGTCCCGCCGCACAGCCTATATCACCCGCAAGCGCAAACATTGCAAACATGAGCGTCCCGCCGCCGCGTATACCCGCGCACGCAAGCGAAAAAGTTCCCGGCCAGAGTATTCCAACCGAAAAGCCGCAGATTCCGCAGCCGATAAGACTTAACACGGGGTTGGGCGCAAGCGCGGTAAGAAGATACGCGCCCACGCAGAAAATACTGCTGAAAAGCATAAATCCTTCAAGGTCGATTTTGTGTCCAAGCTTGCCGTAAAGCGCGCGAGCCGTACCCATAAGCGTGGCAAACAGCATTGGACCCGCAAGGTCGCCAAGCGTTTTCGATACGCCGAGTCCGGCTTCTGCAAAAGCGGAAGCCCACTGGCTAACCCCCTGCTCCGAAGCGCCCGCGCAAAGCATAAGCAGGAAAAATATGTAGAAAAACCTGTTTTTGAACAGCGCTGTCGGCTTCATTCCCTCTTCGTCCTCTCCGATAAGGCTGTTTATCGGAACACGTGCAAAAAGAATAAGGTTTGCGGCAGGAATAACCGCCCAGAGCAGCGCAATAATCCGCCAGTTTTCTATGCCAAAGGCAGCAAAAAACAGAGTGGAAAGCAGCACTACCCCAACATACCCCCAGCAGTAGAACGAATGCAGCATACTCATCATTTTTTCCTTGTTATCCGTCGGGCAAGCCTCCACAACGGGGCTTACGATAACCTCAATCAGACCTCCTCCGACCGCATAGAGCATTACCGCCGCAGCAAGTCCGATAAACGGGTCGGGCAGAATATCCGGCAGAAAAGCAAGCAAAATAAGCCCCACAGCCGAAAATGCATGAGCAATTATCGCTGAAGCACGGTAACCGATACGGTCGATAAAAAACGCCGAAAGAAGGTCAACGGACAGCTGAACGGCAAAATTTATCGTTATCAGCAGCGTTATTTTAGAGTAGGAAATTCCGTAGCTCTCCTGAAAGGTCAGAAACAGCAGCGGAACAAAATTGTTCACAATAGCCTGAACGATATAGCCCACAAAGCAGGCAAAAATTGTTTGTCTGTAATTTGATTTCATAGCGTCACCTCAGTACAGGCAGCCCATGCCGCCAAAGTGTTATCGTTTACATTATATGCGCTTTACCCGCTTTGTGCTAGCATAAAACAGACATCTGCCGCAAAAATCTTTTTATGCCGCAAAAAAAGCCTTGACATATCGCTTTTTGTGTGGTATAATATATAGTCGTTAGGTTCGTGGGTTGCTCCCCACGACGTGAGTTTACAGAAAAGGCGGTGACAGTGCATGAAGAAGGATATCCATCCTAACTACGAGGCAACAACCATTACCTGCGCTTGCGGCGAAGTTATCGAAACCCGTTCCACAAAGCAGAACATTAAGGTTGAAATCTGCTCCAAGTGCCACCCTTTCTTTACAGGTAAGCAGAAGCTTGTTGACACAGGCGGACGCGTAGACCGTTTCAAGAAGAAGTACAACCTTGGCAAGTAAGCAGAAAACATTCTCCCCGAATCGTATTACGGTTCGGGGATTTGTTTTTATTTAACAGCACAATTATTCGGCAATGCCTTTATCCGCAAACATACTCCGCTAAGCTGTACGCAAGCTGTTTTCCCTCGGGGGTATCCGCTATTTCACTCAGCCGGATTGTACAGTAAAGCAGTCCGTCAATTTCGTAAAGAATACCGAAACGCTCCGCACGGTGGGGGTTGTCAATCGCCCACACAATCGGCTCGATTTCCGTTCCGTCAAGGCTCTCACAGTGCGCGTGCATAACGGGCGCGAACCACTGCGGGGTGCTGAAAAATTCGGTCGGGAAATGCGCAAGCGCGGGGTGCTTTTTGTCAATCAGACAGCCCATCGTGCCCGTCGCAACAGGCTTGTTCATTGATTCAGAAATGCTTCTGAACATCGGATAGCACCAGAAATCCGTACAATACGTCGCAGGGAGCTTGCCCTCCTCGACGGGAATTACAATTACCTTTTCGCCCTTGTTCAAGCGCTCGCGCGCTGTTTTTTCATTTTCGGCAAGGTACACCGTTTTTCCGTTCGCCGTAATTTTTTCCGCTGTAATTTCAACGTCGGCTTCGGGATAAACCCAGAAATCGTAGTCGTTGTGAATTTCAGTACCGACAATTTCCAGCCGCAGGTGCAGCTTTTCAGGCGCGGAAATTTCCTTTCTGCTTAACGTTACCTTTCCGATCCGACGAACGCGTCCGCCCTCGGAAACCGCAATTTCTCCCGTCCTGACAGGCGTGCCGCCCGAAATAACAGCGTATCGAACCTTCCCTGCGCAGAAACGCGGGTCAGTGTTGAAAACTGTAACACCGAAGCTGATTTCGTCCTTCGCGCTGAACACAAAGCTCTTAAATTCCGCAAGAACGGCTGTCGCCGCGCAGAAGCTTCTCCAATCGGACGGGGAAATAAGCCCCTTAGATTCCATCAGAGAATTGAGAACGCCGACAAGCGCCGTTCCCTGACCCGGAAAGTCCTGCAAATCAAGAAGCTGGAAGCCCGACAGCTTTGACGAACGCAGCGCGGTTTCAAGCTCAGCCTTGTAGCACTGCACCGCAAGCGCGCCCGAAGCGCGGAAAAAGTCGTCCGCATATTCGAGAAGGTGTTTTTCTTCGGCTTTTTCGCGGTAAATCGCAATATTTTCCGCCTCAATCGAGCCTGTGTAATGCGAAAGCTCACGGTAATCGGGGTAGGTTTCATACTGACCGATTTCGTGTGAAATAACGGGAACATCGGGAATAAGTCCCTCCGAGCCGTCCGCGTCGATTTCCTTAACGCCCGTTCCGTACTGGATAAGAATTTTCCCGCCCGAGGACGCGCCGCCTGAAACCGTTTCGGGTTTTATAATAGTATCGTAATTATGGCAGGAATTCGGCGCGTCCGTCTGGATATGTCCAAGCGGCGCGTCACACATAGCGTAAGAACCGCGGTAAAGCCGCTCGCGCGACAGCCGCACTCCGCTTAAAAAGTCGGCTTCGTCCAGAACCTCGGGGAAAAACTGGAAATTATTTGAGCCGTCGGTGTAGAGATGGCGGTTATCAAATTCACGGTAGCCGCGCAGAATTCTGTTAAGCACCTCTTTACTGCCCCAAAGCTCGTTTCCGAGGGACATCATCGCAAAAGAGGGGTGATTTCCGAAAGCCGCAAGCATACGGAAGCCCTCGTCAATGAGATACTGCTGCTCCTCGTTGATTTCGTCGGGAATAGTTCCCCAGAACGGCAGCTCCGGCTGGAGATAGATACCGAGCCTGTCGGCGGCGGTAAAAGCCGCTTCGGGCGGGCAGCAGGTATGGAATCGGTAGTGGTTTATGCCGTAGGACTTGGCGATTCCGAGAACCCTCTCCCATTCGGAAACGTCTGTCGGCGCGAAGCCGGTAAGCGGGAAAACCATGCCGTCGTGCTTACCGCGCAGGAACGTTTCGTTCCCGTTTACGTACAGCTTCAGCCCCTCGTGCGTGAAGCGGCGGAATCCGAACGGCACGAGCTGTTCCTCGCCGTTAAAGGTAAGCGAAAGCGTAAAAACGTTAGGCTCAAACTCGTCCCAGAGCGGTAATTTTCTTTCGGGCGAATAGATAATTCTGTTCAGACCTTTTTTAACATTTGCTTCCTGCACGCGGCAGCCCTGTACAAAAAGGGAAACTACCCCATCGCCTGTCGCGCTGAACGTTACGTCAATTCTGCCGGTTTCGCAGTCGGGGAAAACCTTTATTTCGTCAATGCGGGCGGCGGGGTGGGAGAGAATTTCAATTCTTCCCGTTATACCGAGCCAATTCGTCTGCGTATCGGGCGAGGTGAGATGTCCGCCGCCCGTCGGATAGCCGACGTTGGCGACGCGCACGGCAAGCGTGTGAACGCCCGCTTCAAGCCCGGGAAAAGAAAAAACGTGCGGTGCGGAAAGACTGTTTCCGCTGCCGATTTTCCTGCCGTCAACAAAGACCTCGGTCATTCGCGTGCGTTCAAGGTACAGCGAAAGCTCACGCGCGGAATCCTCCTGCGTAAGCGTAAATTCACGGCTGAACCACGCATAACCCTCGTAGGAGTAATGGTCGGTAAGAAAGCCCGTGGCGCGCTCGCTGTTCCGAGCGGTTTTTTTCGCGTTGGAAATTGTGTTTGGGAGTGATATCGTATCGGGATAATGTTCGGGCGGAAGCTCGTCGGAAGCTTTACTCAGCGCGAGCCGCCACATTCCGCGCAAATCAATTGTCTTCATAGTGCGTCCTTTCATTTCTGAAAATTCAATGCTCATATTATACCAAAAAACGACAGCTTTTTCAATAGGGCTATTGAAAAAAACAAAAAAATATGCTATAATAGCAAAAGTATGGCATAAAGCCGAATGATTAACCGAAAAATGAAAAGGAAAAATATTATGAATAAGCTTGCAAAAAAATTTACAGTAATGCTTCTTGCGGCGTCGCTGCTTGCGGGGTGCAATTCACAGCCGACGGATACGGATAACGCGGATACCGACTCGGCTCAGCTTACCGAAGCTCCCTCGGACAGCCTTAGCGCGATTGAATTTGCGGCGTCGTTAAAGCTCGGCTGGAATCTCGGAAACACCCTTGACGCGACCGGCTCAAGCGGTGTGCGCGCCGAAATTTCGTGGGGACAGCCTGTTACGACAAAGGAAATGATTCAGCTCGTTAAGGACAGCGGCTTCACTTCGATTCGCATTCCAGTTTCGTGGGGAAAACACACTGACGAAAGCTTCACGATTGAAGCGGAATGGCTCGACCGCGTGAATACCGTTGTGGATTACGCGATTGACAGCGGACTTTGCGTTATTATTAATTCGCACCACGACTGCGAGGACGAGTATTATTATCCGACCGAGGAGAATTACGAGAACTCGGAAAAGTACATCACCGCCATCTGGACGCAGCTTTCCGAGCGCTTCAAGGATTACGACGAACGTCTTATTTTCGAGGCTATGAACGAGCCGCGCCTTAAAGGAACGGAGAAGGAGTGGTGGTTCGACGCTAACGATGAGGACGGCGTCAAATCAATAGAATGTATTATGAAGCTGAATCAGGTTTTCGTTGATACGGTCAGAGCTTCGGGCGGATATAACGAAACCCGCTTTCTTATGGTTCCCAGCAACGCTGCTTCTGCTGCAAACGCGATGAACGACGCCTTTGCAATGCCGAACGACCCGCAGAACAGAACAATGCTCTCGATTCACGCTTATACCCCCTACCATTTCGCAATGGGCGGTTCGGGCAATACCGTATGGAAGGACGGGCGCGACGAAGAAATACGCGATTTTATGAGTCAGCTCAACGAAAAGTTCATCAAAAACGGCTACGCTGTTGTTATCGGCGAATTTGGCGCGACAAACAAGGACAACCTTGAAGCGCGCATAGCCTGGGCGGAAAACTACACTCGCCTTGCCTCGGAATACGGAATTCCCTGCTTCGTCTGGGACAACGGCGGAACAAACGTCGGCGCGGAGAACTTCGGGCTTCTCGACCGCAGAAACTTAACGGTTTATTATCCCGAACTCCTTGAAGCGTATTTGAAATATTTCAAGGAATAAATACAAATGGGTTGTTGCAGCGAACGCTGCAGCAACCCGTTTTTTTGATGTATTCTGCTGCCATACAGTCGGGGCGGCGCGCGGGTTTAATTTTTAGAAGCAAAAAGTTAGTTTAGTTGGGCGCGGGGGGGGCCCACGAAACCATTTTTTGGGGGGAGACCCCCAA
>CAZFMC010000057.1:0-8432 GCA_964520065.1 uncultured Ruminiclostridium sp. | reverse complement strand
CAAAACGCGCGCGCCGCGCCCCCTCCGCTTGAAGCAAGCTTTACTCCGCAGCCTCACCCTCAATAAGTCCGAAGCGGTCGCGAAGTGTGTTGACCGAGTTGGGGGCGATTACAAAGTAACCGCCGTCCGTTTCGCCGTAGGGTATGTAATATTCGCACGGATTTATACTGTTCTCGCTGGTGTAAAGCAGCACGGACTGGTACTGCGTGTAATCGCCGAAGGTGAAATCCGTATCCGTGCTTCCGAGCAGCTTTTCCGCAATCGTCTGAAACTCTGTCGAGGTCAGCGCGCGGAAATTGCGGTTGAGCATATTCATCGCAGCCGAGCCGTGAATCGCAAGAGTATAATCCACACCCTTACCGAACGGATAGGTAAGATAGCTGTAAAGCGTTTCGCCGTCAAAATACTGCGTTCCCGCGGCGAAAATCACCTTTTCAACGGCTTCCTGCCGCTGCCTTGTAACCTCCTGCTCTTTCCCGTCAACCTCAATAATTTCCTTCGTAAGCACGGTTTCAACCGCCTTTTCGGTTATATCGGTCGGAACATTTACATAAACTGTTCCTGTCAGATCAACAAAATCAATAAACGAAAGGCGGTCAAACTTTATATAATTATCGCACTCAACATTAAGCGTGCTCTTAATTCCGCCCATAACAGCCTTCTCGCCGAAGTTATCGTACATTTCGTAAAGGCTGCCCGTATTTCCCTCGTACTCAACCCGCATATTTTCGGGAAGCGCGGCAAAAACTATCGAGTCCTCCCGCGGATAATAATGAAGCAGCATATAATATTTCGGCGTGCCCGCCTTCATCTCGGAAAGCATAACCAGTACCGTCTTACGTACCTCCGCGCTCGGTCGGTAATCCGCACCGCCAACAGTATAGGAGGCTGCGTCCTTAGACGCGGGAAACAGCGAATCCCAGATGCTGCTTACAAAAAGTCCCAGCAAAACGAAGGAGATGATAAGTGTGATAACATAAATATACCAGTTGCTTTTTCTTTTGACGCTCATATTTTTCCCCTTTCAAAGAAAATATAAAAATAAAACGAAAAACAGTTGAAATTTCAGTTCAAAAAGTATATAATAAAAAGATAGGGAATATCTTTTTTTATTGTATCACATTTTTTGAAAAATTTCAATACTATTCCCTCAAAATCGTCTGAACATTTAGGAGCATTTCAGTGATGAAGCTATTACACAGAGCGTGGGCGGAAATTAACCTTGACGCTCTCGATTCAAATATAAAAGCAATCCGTGAAGCCGTGCGCGGTAAAACAATAATGGCTGTCGTTAAGGCAAACGCCTACGGACACGGCATAGCCATCGTCGCAAAAGAGCTTTTTCGCGTCGGTATAAGACATTTCGCCGTTTCATGTATGGCGGAGGCGCTGGAGCTGCGCGAGCTTCTTCCCGAAGCGGAAATCCTCATCTTCGGCTACTGCGACGAGGAACAGTACTGCGAGCTGATACGGCATAATCTTATCCAGACCGTCGGCGAAACGGGCTTTGCGAAAAGCCTTTCCGACTACGCAGAGCAAAACGGCGTGAAAATCCGCGTACATATAAAAGCAAACACGGGCATGACCCGTATAGGGATAGACTGCCCCGAAGAGCTGGCTGATATTCTCGGACTTAGCGGACTTTCCGTCGAGGGCGTTTATACCCACTTTGCCTGCGCCGACAGCACCCTCCCCGACGATGTTAATTACACCAACGAGCAGCAGGAAAGGCTGAATAAAATAGCCGAAAAAGCGAAACAGGCGGGCATTCCGATCTACTCGCAGAACAGCGGCGGTATTCTATACCACAGCGATTACAGCGGAGAAATCGTGCGAAGCGGAATAATCACCTACGGCTGCACTCCCAATACCGCCGAGGAACTGCCCTTGGCGCTGAAACCCGTAATGCGGCTGCGCGCAAGAGTCTGTCAGCTTAAGGATATTCCCGCGGGAGTTCCCGTAAGCTACGGCCGAACCTTCGTTTCCGAAAAACCTATGCGTCTGGCGGTAGTTCCGATAGGCTACGCGGACGGATACTCCCGCGCGCTTTCCGGAAAGGGCGCAGTTTACGTGAACGGTCAGCGCTGCCCGATTTGCGGCAGAATATGTATGGACCAGACAATTATTGACGTTACCGGAAAAAATATCGCAGTCGGCGACGTTGCCGAGATTTATTCCGATGAAATACCCGAAATTACAGTTGACAGGATCGCGGACAGCCTGCAAACCATCGGCTATGAGCTGCTTTGCCGCGTGAGCGCGCGTATCCCGCGCGTTGCCGTAAGAAACGGCAGTCCGATTCAACAGGAGGACTAAAATGTACCGCTACGAAACACATTTTCATACCGCCGAAACCAGCGCCTGCGCAAGTGCAAGCGCTGAAAAGCAGGTTCAGTTTTACAAAAGCCGCGGATTTACGGGGGTTTTCGTTACCGACCACTTTTTTAACGGAAACACCTGCGTGCCCTCCTCCCTGCCGTGGCGTGAGCGCGTTGAGCGCTTTTGTCTGGGCTATGAAAACGCCAAGCGTTACGGCGACGAGTACGGACTGGACGTTTTTTTCGGCTGGGAATATTCGCATAAGGGAGCGGATCTGCTCACCTACGGACTGGACAAGCGTTGGCTGCTGGAACACCCGATGCTGCTTGAAATGGACGTGAACAGCTACTGCGATTTTGTCGCAAGCGAGGGCGGAATGATTATTCACGCCCACCCGTTCAGAGAAGCAAGCTATATCTCGACAATACGGCTTTTTCCGCGCAAATGCACCGGCGTTGAGGTTATAAATGCCAACAACGCCGATGAACAGAACGTTATCGCCTCGTATTACGCAAAGCACTACAAGCTTATGCCGACAGCGGGAAGCGACAATCATTCCGGCGAACAGGAACGGCTTTGCGGGATTGAAACCAATGAAAAAATTACCGACAGCGCGCATTTTATAAGGTTAATCAAAAGCGCTGATTACAGAATTTTTGACACCTCGCGGGAATAAAAAGGGGGCGCAACGATGGATTTTGAAGAGCTTCACGATATTGCCGACTACCCGAACTGGCTGGAAATAACGCCCATTGAGCTTGGACGTTCAGGCGAGAACAAATACCATATAATCCGCAACAACGGAATACAGCTTATACTGCGGACAAGCAGCATTTCCTGCTATAAACGTCACCGTGAGAGCGCGGTTTTTGCCAAATTCATTTTCGACGCTCTCGGACTTAATATGAACGTTCCGATTGAGGTTGCCGCCTGCGGCGGGGACAAGCTTGCCTACACCATTTATTCTTGGGTAGAGGGCTTCGACGCGGACAGACGGATTCTCAATCTGCACACGCCCGAGCAGGCTAAATACGGCGAAAAAGCGGGTCAGCTGCTAAAATATATTCACACCGTCAGCGCTCCCGACGACATTCTCCCGTGGGACGTTTATTTCAGCGAACGGCTCGACGAGCTTATTGCACGCTTTGAGAGCTTCCGTCTGACGTTCCGAGGCTCGGATAAAACGATTGCCTTTCTGCGGGAACGGCGCGATCTGCTGAAAAACCGCCCGCAAACGGCTGTACACGGAGATTTCCGTTCGGGAAATCTCGTTATCGACAAGCAGGGCGGATACGGAGTTATCGACTTTGACCGTTGGTGCTGGGGCGACCCGTATATGGACTTCCAGTGTATCCGACGTTCATGCAGTCTGCCCTTTTCGCGGGGGCAGATAAACGGATACTTCGGCGGGAACATACCGGGCGATTTCTTTGCCCTTATGGCGTTTTATACGGCTGCGGACATTATCCGCGAGATTTGCAGCGCTTATCCGTGCGGACGCGTCGCGCTTGACGAGGCGGTGCGCTTTGCCGAAAAGGCTGTGCGTGAATATAACGAATTTGAGGGATTTATCCCGACGTGGTATTAAAAATGGAGAACATAATTTTAACGGGAATGCCGGGCTGCGGAAAAAGCACCATCGGCGTAATTCTGGCAAAAACGCTGGGTATGGATTTTATCGACACCGACCTTATTATACAGCTTCAGCAGAGTGAAAAGCTGCAAACGCTGGTTGACAAATACGGAACGGAGCGCTTCCGCGATTTCGAGGAAAAGGCTCTGCTTTCGGTAACGCCGCGCTGCGACGCGGTAATTGCAACAGGCGGAAGCGCGGTTTTCTGCGCCAAGGGAATGGAGCATCTGAAAAGAAGCGGAATCTGCGTCTATCTGGAGGTAAGCTGCGAAGAGCTTGAGCGGCGGCTCACCAATATCAAAACGCGCGGCATTGCCGCCAAAAAAGGTATGACCGTCGGCGATATATTCCGCGAAAGAAGCGAATACTACGAACGGTACGCCGATTTAAGAATTAACTGCGGCGAAAAAAGCGTTGAAGAAGCGGTCGGCGAGATAATTTCCCGACTTGCGCAGGAGGGCGGCTTATGAGGCTCAGCAGACAATACCGCCACGAGCTTAAATACTGGATTTCGCGCGGCGATTACGAGGTGCTGCGGCGGAGATTTGCTGCGGCGATGAAGCCTGACAGCCACGCGGAAAACGGCTCGTACCGCATTACGAGCCTGTACTTTGACGACATATACGGAACGGCTTACCGCGAGAAATCGAACGGAATGCTGTACCGAAAAAAATTCCGTATACGCTCATATGGTCTTGACCCGAATTTTATACGGCTGGAAGAAAAGTGCAAGGAAAACAATGTCGGCTACAAGAAAAGCGCGGTCATCACGCGCAGTGAGTACGAGTGTATTCTGAACGGGAAAACGGCTTTTCTGGCGGACGAGCGGTTTATGGGGACGGCAGCCGAGGATTTTTTCTATTCGACCTCGACGGTACTGCAAAGACCTGCGGTGATAGTTGACTACCTGCGCGAGCCGTATTTATGCAGCGCGGGGAACGTTCGGATTACATTTGACAGCGCTCTTTCCGTTTGTGCGAACACATTCGATATGTTTGACGAAAGGGCGCGGTTTACGCCTGTTTTTGAGCGCGGAGAAATCATTCTGGAAATAAAGTATGACAGCTTTCTGCCCGCATACATAGAGCAGCTTTTAACGGGGGTTGAGCTTAACAGCGACTCTGTTTCAAAATTTATTTTATGCAGTGACAAGGCGAAGCTGCTTCGGTACGGAATATGATTCAGGCAAGCCTTCTACTGAAAGAAAGGACGACAAACAATGAGAACACTTGGCATAATTGACGAAACGATTCAGCTTTTCAAGGACGCGCTCAATTTCACCGCACTTACGCCTGCGGGAATGATTGCGGCGATGCTTTCCGCGCTTGTCTGCGGAATCATAATTTATCTGGTTTACCGCTTCTGCTACCGCGGCGTTGTTTACAGCGACAACTTCAACACTCTGCTTGTGATGATAACGGCGATTACGGGATTTATCATTATGACGATAAGCTCCAACGTGGTGCTTTCGCTCGGAATGGTAGGCGCGCTCTCGATTGTGCGTTTCCGCGCGGCGATAAAGGACCCGCTTGACATCGGATTTCTTTTCTGGTCGATTGCTGCGGGAATTACGGCGGGCGCGGGGCTTTACTTTGCAGCCGTTTTCGGCACTGTTCTCATTGCCGCTATTTACATAGCCTTCAGCGCTATCCGCGTTCAGAAGCGCAACTATCTGCTCATCGTTCACTACGGCGACGATGCGGAAGCGAACGTGAACGCTGTTCTCGGCGCCCTTAAATACCGCCTTAAAAACAAAACCCGCGCCGGCTCCTCCAACGAGCTTACAATTGAGGTCAAGGTAAAAAACAACGACGCCTCTTACATCTCCCGCTTTCAGGAAATAAGCGGCGTTGACTCCGTTACACTCCTCGAATACAGCGGCGAATACATGAACTAGAGCGTGTTCACATTAACGCTCAACGCCCGTCTTTTGACGAATTTTTCGCATAACTGCGTTGAAAATTCTTGAAGTACATAAAGTACGTCTGCGAATTTTCGCCTTGTTCTGCAAAAAATTCGTTTCAAAATCCGAGCATTTCGGTTAATGTGAACAAGCTCTAGCGCAATACCCCAACGGTTTTCGCGCGGTGATGTTCCGGAATCTCTTCGCCTTAATCATCAACCGATATCCCCGACTTTTGGCACATTTCCGCAGCTGCGCTCCATTCGGCTGCACGGATAACACGCCAAAGGGCGGCAGCAAACACTGTCGCGGACAAGCTCCGAGAGTATCCACAGCACGCGCCGCCTCTTTCTCCTGCGCAAGGCGCAGGAGAAAGGCGTGCGGCTTCGCCGCACGCCGCTTTTAGCGGGCGAAGCCCGCTAAAAGCGGCGGCGCAGGCAAGCTCCGAGGGTTCTTCCGAGCCGCTTGAAAAGCGGCGAGCGGAGAATGCGAGGAGCTTGCCCCATAATCCGATAAAAGAAAGGCATAACAAGCAAAGATGAACAACTATACAACCGATTTTGATAAGCTTCTGGGCGAACTCGACAGCCGCCCCGTAAATCCCGACGAGCTTGTTTCAAAGAATGCAAGCGAATCAACCAAACAGCTTTTCGGCTACCTCAAAAGTATTTACGGAAAGCATATCCTCTCAGGTCAGCAGTACCTCCAGAAAGAAGAGCTGGAGGATGCAGTGTACTTCAATGCAACGGGCAGGCTTCCCGCCGTCCGCGGCTACGACCTTATGGATATGGATAAGAAAAAAGGCGATGACCAGATTAACCGCGCAATAAAGTGGGCAAAGGATACCGGCTGCATTATTACCCTCTGCTGGCATTGGTACGCACCCGACGATATGGACAATATGGACGATTGTATGTGGTCGTTCTACTATAAAACAACAAGCTACGACCAAAAAACCTCCTTCGACCTCCTCCGCGCGGTAGTGCCCGGAACAAAGGAATATGATTTTGCCGTTTCAAGAATTGATAAGGCTGCGGAAATTCTCCGCCGCTTTGAAAATGAAAATATCCCTGTCCTTTTCCGTCCCCTTCACGAAGCTAACGGCTCTTGGTTCTGGTGGGGCAGGCGCGAGGATAATCCGGAAGAAAGCATTGCCGCTTACAAAAAGCTCTGGTATATGATTTTCGACCGTTTTGAAAATTTTCATAAGCTCGGCAACATAATATGGGTGTGGAATGGGCAAGCTAGAGATATGGCTGTTCACCCCAATACCTTCGATATCTGCGGCGAGGATATTTACAGCGAGCTTCCCGACGACCACTCCGCTCAGAAGCAGCGCTTCGACGAGGTTACAGCCTATACGAGCGGAAAAATGGCGGCTTTGAGCGAGTGCGGCTTTATACCGGAACCGAACGAGCTGATACGCGAAAAGGTCAGCTGGTTATGGTGGCTTCCGTGGTGGGGCAGCTTCGTTTACGCCGTCGAAGGCTGGAAACCAATTTTTAATGAAAAAAATCAGCCTTTTTGCAACCAAAAGTACATGAACGAAGTGTTCTTAACGAAGGCGTTTCAGAATCCATACTGCATAACGCTCGATAAGCTTCCGTTCTATAAGGGAAACAACTCTCTTCCCGAAAAATTCAGGAACAAAAATTAAATTCAAGGAGATTTAACATGAACAAAAGAATTATTTCAACACTTCTCGCAGCAGCTATGATCATCGCAGTAAGCGGCTGCTCAAACAACGAAAAAGATGAAACAACTACAACCACCACAACCGCCGCAGTTACAACAACCACCGAGCTTACCAGCGGCACAACCGACGCCGAGGACGCTCCCGAAGCCGAGGTTACAACCGACGCTCCCGAAGAAGGCGATGTTGACGCAGCGGCTCAGACCGACTGCCGCAAAATTACCGACGCTGTACTGAAGAGCGACGCAATCAAGGATTGGGCAACGGTTCAGACCGACGACCAGATTCTCAACGACGTTTTGGGCTACGACCTCTCCCTTTTTGAGGATTACAGCGTTGTTATGCATATGATGAGCGCTCACCTTATTGAAGTGACCGTTGTTAAGCCTGCCGCAGGACAGGAGGACGCAGCGCTTGAATTCCTTAACACGCGCAGAGATAAGCTCATCAACGAGGTTGCTTTCTACCCCGAACAGCAGGAAAATGCAGAAAAAACAATCGTCGGCAGCTACGGCGGCTATGACTACCTTCTCTGCTTCGGCGAACCCGAAGCGCTTGAAACTGCGCTCAAGGCAGCAGTTGACGCTCTCAACGGCTAATTGTATATTCCCCACCAAAGCAATGAAGCGGTACGTGAAAAGCGTGCCGCTTTTTGTTTTGCAGGCTGCTTATATTAAGCGAAGCGCTGGTTTTTACAAGGAGCTATGGACGGCTCAGGCGGAGTATTCAATAAGGGGCTTACCCCGTCATTTGACGTGGCAAGCCCCTTATTGAATTTTCTTTAACAAATATCAATGACCAATTCTAAAACCGAAAAAAGAGAGTGAAAAATTATTCAACAATCTCCATACAGCCGATAGCCTTCACGCCCGCGCCGACATGGC
>CAZFMC010000056.1:0-8909 GCA_964520065.1 uncultured Ruminiclostridium sp. | reverse complement strand
CATATTGCGGCGGCTTCGCCGCCGCAGGAGGGCTTAGCTAAAGCGTAGAGCAAGCAGGCGGGCGCGAATGCGCCCGCACATTGCGGCGGCTTCGCCGCCGCAGGAGGGCTTAGCTAAAGCGTAGAGCAAGCGGGCGGGCGCGAATGCGCCCGCACATTGCGGCGGCTTCGCCGCCGCAGGAGAGTTTAGTCCTTCGGGTGAATAAAGCCCTTTACCATCTGAATAATCAGCATCGAACCGAGAGAAAGCGCGTAAATCGCAAGGTTCTGGTACAGCGTAAGCTCGGCAATCCTGAACAATCCGTGAAGCGGAGTTATAAACAGAACCGCGCTGAGCAGTGCAAAGCCCGCAATAAAGGCAAGTATTCCCCATTTGTTTGAGAAGAACTTCCTGCTGAACAGTACAGGCGCTTCGGACTTGCAGCTGAAGCCGTGGAAAAGACGGGAAAGACATAGCGTTGCAAAAGCCATCGTGCTTGCCGCGCCAGCAGCGTTTTCAACGGACGTATTCAAGCCGAAAAGGAATGCCGCAAGCGTTGCTGCTGCAATCACAACGCCCGACCATGCGATTTGTCCAAGGAATTTGCCCGTAAGTATTGTTTCGTTTGCAGGACGCGGCTTCTGCTGCATAACGCTGTCAGTGTGCGGCTCAAGACCTAAGGCAATCGCGGGAAGCGAGTCTGTGAGCAGGTTTATAAAGAGCAGGTGAATCGGTTCAAACGGAACAGGCAGCGCGAAAACAGAACAGAATACAACCGCGATGATGCCTGCCATGTTTCCCGAAAGTAAAAAAAGTATGGATTTCTTGATGTTCTCGTAAAGGTTTCTGCCGTTTTTCACCGCCTTGACTATCGTGGCAAAGTTGTCGTCAGTAAGCACCATAGCGGCGGCGTCCTTGGAAACCTCCGTTCCCGTTATGCCCATGGCAACGCCGACGTCCGCCTGCTTCAGCGCGGGTGCGTCGTTTACGCCGTCGCCTGTCATCGCAACAATACAGCCGCGCCGCTGCCACGCTTTTACAATACGGATTTTGTGTTCGGGGGTAACTCGTGCGTAAACCGATTTGTCCGCGACAAATTCGGTAAGCTGCTCGTCGGTGAGCGGGTCAAGTACCTTTCCTTCAACCGCTTCGCTCTCGTTTTCCAGAATGCCTATTTCTTTTGCAATCGCTGCCGCTGTAACTATGTGGTCGCCCGTTATCATAACAGGCTTTATTCCCGCGCTGCGGCACTGCGCAACCGCGTCCTTTGATTCAACGCGCGGCGGATCCATCATAGCCAGAAGTCCGATGTAGCTAAGCCCGTTTTCGTCAGCCTCGGTTATGGCTTTGGCGGAGGTTTCCTTGTACCCGAAGCACAGCACGCGCAGTCCCTGCGAGGAAAGCTGTTCTGTTTTTTCGAGAATGTCGTGGCGCTCCTGCGCGGAAATGTTCATTCTTCCGACCATAACGTCAGCCGCGCCCTTTGTGTACATAATCGTCTTTTCGCCCGCCGTGACAAGCACGGACATAAGCTTGCGGTCGCTGTCGAACGGCACTTCGCTGATTCTGCGGTTGTCGCGTCTGATTTTACGCCAGTCCACACCTGCGTCGGCGGCAAAACGAACCAGCGCGGTTTCGGTCGGGTCGCCGATTTCCTTTTCTTCTCCGCATTCGCCGTCGTTGCACAAAACTGCGGCGTTAAGAAGCCGTTCAAAACGCGGCTCGTCAGCCTTTACCGCAGGAGCATTCACAACCGCGCTGCCGAGAACTGCCTTGCGGACGGTCATTTTGTTCTGCGTAAGCGTACCCGTTTTGTCCGAGCAGATAACTGAAACCGAGCCGAGTCCCTCTACCGCCTGAAGCTTGCGCATAACGGCGTTTTCTGCGGACATTTTCTGCGTTCCGAGCGACAGAACAATGGTTACAATTGAGCTTAACGCTTCGGGAATTGCCGCAACCGCAAGCGCTACCGCGAACATAAAGGAATCCATCACGGAGTCGAAATCAATCGCGCCGCCTTCTCTTACAACGTTGAACAGGCTCAGTCCGAAAACAGCCGCGCAAATGACAAGAATACATATCGACAGCTTTTTGCCGAAGTTGTCAAGCGAGCGCTGCAAGGGCGTTCTGCGCTCCTGCGCCGACTGTATAAGCGCGGCGATTTTTCCTACCTCGGTATCCATTCCGACCGAGGTAACTACGTATTTTCCGCGCCCGCCGGTTACGAAGCTGCCCGAATAAACCATATTCTTTCGGTCGCCGAGCTGAACCTCGAACGGGATAACCTCCACGTCCTTTGAAACGTTCATGCTTTCGCCCGTAAGCGCGCTCTCGTTTGTCTGAACCGAAGCCGCTTCCATAAGACGTCCGTCTGCGGCAATGCGGTCGCCCGCTTCCAGAAGAACGATATCGCCTACTACCAGCTCTGCGGAATCAATTTCCGCAATTTTTCCGCCGCGCATAACCTTCGCGTGCGGGGAGGAGAGCTTTTTCAGGCTGTCCAGCGATTTTTCCGCGCGAACTGTCTGAACGGTTCCGAGAATGGCGTTCATTGTAATTACGGCGATAATTACGAAAAAGCTGTCAAGCTCGCCCGTAAGCGCGGAAACAAGCGCCGCGATTATCAGGATAATAACAAGAAAGTCCTTGAACTGGCTTAAAAAAATCACCAGCGTGCTTTGCTTTTTCCCCTCGGAGATGGTGTTTTCGCCGTATTTTGAGCGATTTTCCCGCACCTGCTCGGCGCTGAGTCCGTCCGCGCCCGTGCCAAGCCGGTACATGAGGGACTCGGGAGTTTGTTTGTAAGCTTCGTTTGTCATTTTTACGTTTCCTTTCCGACTGCTTTACTTTCCTGCAAAACAAAAAACGGCAAGTCCGTTATTGAAATATTGCAGTATAAGTATATGCAGATATTTCAATAAAAGTCTTGCCGTTTATATATGACGCGGTCGAATTTCGACGTACTGACGCATTCATAGACGGGGGAACCGTCGGCTACTCCCTTTTATTACGTCATTATTATATTCGTTTTTGGCTTGTTTGTCAACCCTTTTTTCAAAAAATGGAAAAATTATTTTCAAACGCACGAAAAACTTTTTTCCCGTATTTACAAACCTGCGCAAATGTGATATAATAATTACATATATGTACGCACGAATGAACAGAAAGGATTTACCTGTATGCTGCAATACGAAGAAATAATGCTTGAATTTGAAGGGCTTAAGCCCCAGCTTAAGGAGCTTGCCGCCGCCCTTGACCTGGAAAACCTTAAGGCGGAAATCGCAAGGCTGGAGGAGCAGTCCGCTCAGCCCGATTTCTGGAACGACAGCGAAAACTCCCAGAAGATATTACAGAAAATGGGCGGTCTTAAGGCGAAGGTTGCGCAGTTTGAAAAGCTTTCGGAGAATTTTGACGATGTTCTCACAATGGCTGAGCTTGCCAACGAGGAGGATGACGAGTCCATGCTCGGAGAAATAACCGAGCTTGCCGAGAATGCAAAGCGCGGTCTTGAAGAACAGAAGCTTGTAACGCTCCTTTCGGGAGAATACGACAGCAAGAACGCAATTCTCACTTTCCATGCCGGCGCAGGCGGAACGGAAGCGCAGGACTGGGTTGAAATGCTGTACAGAATGTACAATCACTGGGCTGAACGCCATAATTTCAAGGTTTCTCTGCTTGATTACTTAGAGGGCGAAGAGGCGGGAATAAAGAGCGCTTCCATTCTTATCGAGGGACTTAACGCCTATGGCTTCCTTAAATCCGAAAACGGCGTTCACCGCCTTGTGCGAGTTTCACCGTTCGACGCTTCCGGCAGACGTCATACAAGCTTCGCCAGCCTTGAAGTAATGCCCGAAATTGACGAGGATACAACGGTTGACATTCGCCCTGAGGATATCGAAATGGAGGTTTACCGTTCCAGCGGCGCGGGCGGTCAGAAGGTCAACAAAACCTCGTCGGCTGTTCGTCTTATTCATAAGCCTACGGGTATCGTCTGCGCCTGCCAGACTCAGCGAAGCCAGCTCCAGAACCGCGAATACGCTATGAGAATGCTTGTTTCAAAGCTTGTTGAAATCAAGGAAAGAGAGCATCTCGACAAAATTACCGATATCAAGGGCGAGCAGCTTCAGATTGCGTGGGGCGCGCAGATCCGCTCCTATGTTTTTATGCCCTACACGCTTGTCAAGGACCACAGAACGGGCTTTGAAATCGGCAATATCCAGTCGGTTATGGACGGCGACATTGACGGCTTTATAAATGCATACCTTAAAAACAAGGCGCTTGAAAAGAATGCGGAATAATATGCGTAAGAATGAAATTATCGAGCTTGAAATAACAGGAATGACAAACGAAGGCTGCGGCATCGGCAGAGCAAACGGAATGGTTGTATTCGTTCCGCTGAGCGCTGTTGGCGACAGCCTTCGCGTTCGTATTGTCAAGGCAAACAAAAGCCACTGCTACGGGAAAATCGAGGAAATTACCGTTCCCTCTCCGGACAGAATCGCGGCGGACTGTCCCGTTTTCGGGAAATGCGGCGGCTGCGATTTCCGTCATATCACCTACGAAGCGGAGCTTAAAGCCAAGGAAGGCTTTATCCGTGACGCGTTTACAAGAATAGGCGGGCTGAAGCCTGATTTTCTGCCGATTATCGGCTGCACGGAAACCGACTGCTACCGCAATAAGACTCAGTATCCCGTCCGCAAAAGTGAAAACGGCGAAACGGTGTGCGGATTTTTTGCGGAAAGAAGCCACCGCGTTGTGCGCTGTGAAAATTGTAGGTTAGAACCGCCTGTTTTTGGTGAAATACGCGGCGCGGCTCTTGAAATCGCGCGGAAAATGAAAATTTCGCCGTATAACGAGGCGGAGCACAGCGGAGTTCTGCGCTCGATTTGCGTTCGGCGCGGGTATCATTCGGGAGAAATCGGGGTAACGCTGGTGGTGCGGCGGGCTGTTCCGCAGCTTAAAGCTCTGGCGGCGGAATTGTCGCGGCAATTCCCCGAAATTACGAGTATATGTGCGAATGTGAACAAGGAAGAAACGAACGTAATCTACGGCGACGAGGAGCGCGTGCTTTTCGGCGCGCCCGTGATTTACGACAGTATGTGCGGAAAAACATTCGCCGTTTCTCCGCGCTCGTTTTATCAGGTGAACACGCCTATGGCTGAAATCCTGTACAAAAAAGCGGCGGAGCTTGCCGAGCCTGACGGGAAAACCGTAATCGACCTATACTGCGGCGCGGGGACTATCGGGCTTACGATGGCGGACAGGGCGAGAAGCGTTATCGGCGTTGAAATTGTCGAAAGCGCGGTTGAAAACGCGCGTGAGAACGCACGGCTTAACGGTGCGGAGAATGTGCGGTTTTTGTGCGGCGACGCGGGTGAAATGACGGATAAATTAGCTGCCGAGGGCATAAAAGCGGACGTGGTGATTGTCGATCCCGCGCGAAAAGGGTGCGACGAGCGGACGATTGAAAATATCGTGCGGTTCAATCCGGAAAGAATAGTGATGGTGTCGTGCAACGCGGTTACGGCGGCGCGCGACTGCCGAAGCCTTACCGAACGCGGCTACGAGCTGAAAACGGTTCAGGGCGTGGATTTGTTTGCGAGAACAAGGCATGTGGAGTGCGTGTGTTTGATGTCAAGAGTAAATAATAATCACTAAATCGTATTTATTGGAGGGAATGAAATGGAAATAGAATATCGGAAATTGAGTTTAGAAGAACTGGATATATTCATTGAAATGAGAATAAATCAGCTGAGAGAAGAGGGCGCTAAAGACGATATTGATTTAAGACCTGCATTGAAGGATTATTATACGCGGCATATGAAGGACGGCACGTTTGTTTCGTGGCTGGCGTTGGACGGGAATAACATAATAGGAACAAGCGGAATGTCTTTCGTCGAAAAGCCGCCGTATTTTGGCTGTCCAAACGGAAAGATAGGGCTTTTATCCAGTATGTTTACCGCCCCCGAGTACAGGCGTCAAGGCATTGCTAAGGAGCTGCTTTCCCGCGTTGTGAATGAGGCTAAGGAGTATGGCTGCGGAACTATTCAAATCACCGCTTCCGATATGGGTGTTAAGTTATATACGGATTTTGGCTTTGTTCATAACGGAAATTTTATGCAGTATAAATTATAAAAATGGGAGGAACAAATATGTGGAAAAAATTATACGAAGCGGCAATTAAGGTTCAGAATAACCGAACAATTTCTCCGTTTATCGAAGCGGGCGGAGTTGCTGCGGCAATTCTTACAAAAAGTGGAAACATCTACGTCGGCGTTTGTATCGACACGTGTTCATCGCTCGGAATGTGCGCGGAGAGAAACGCCATCGCCAATATGATTACCAACGGCGAGAGTAGGATTGACAAGGTTGTCGCCGTTATGCCCGACGGCAGAGTGGGTTCGCCGTGCGGTGCGTGCCGTGAATATATGATGCAGCTCGACAAGGACAGCGGAGAAATTGAGATTCTGCTCGACCTTGAAACAGAACGGACGATTCGGCTTAAGGAGCTGGTTCCCGACTGGTGGGGCGAGGAAAGATTTGCCGACTGACGGGCTGTGAAACGGTTCGGAAAAAAGTTGAAAAAATTTGCGTAATGTACTTGATTTTTCCAAAGGAGTGTGATATAATAATCGTGTTGTGGGGGTGTGGCTCAGTTGGGAGAGCGCTTGCTTCGCATGTAAGAGGTCAGGGGTTCGAATCCCCTCATCTCCACCAAGCAATAACCCGCACGGTTGCCGTAAATGGCTTAACCGTGCGGGTTTCTTTTGTTTTCTGCTGTACGATTTTTCGGACACATAATCGTCATTTTGAGTGAAAAAACGGCTGTGCGGGATAAACCGTACAGCCGTTTTGCGTTGTTAAGACTTGTTTTTATCAGCCCTGTGCCATTCTTTCGCGGTATTCGTTAAGGATACCCTCGACTAAGTTATAATTTTCCTCACGGAGCTGGGTGTATGAGATGTTATAGAAGATAGGACCGTCCATAAGGGACTGCTCGCCCATACCTTCGAAATAGTTGGACATATCACCGTTAAAGCCCTTACAGTTGTCGAAGAGGAAGGAGAGTTTTCCTCTGGAGGGGGTTGTAAGGTCCATAAGAACCTCGTACTGCTCCTCGGAGTAGTAGGCGTTGAACTTTTCCTTTCTTGCCGCGCCGCATTCGGGGCAAACGGTAAGATCTTCGGTTTCGTGTTCAACGTAGCTGTACTTGCACTCGGGGCATTTGGGGTAATACTTTGTGGAGGAATCGGTAGCGTTAAATTTAGCTTCAGCGACATTTTCCTCATCGGTTACTTCGATACGGTTGAGAGTGATCCAGTCGATAGCGCCCTTTATATTCTTAGAGCCGGAGGGAATCATATATCCGAAGGAATCGTAGCCGTGATAATAAGCGTCGGCGGAGGGGTCGCGCGGGAACGGAACGAAAGCCATATCGTACTCGATTTTATTCTTATAGAGGCTGGAGCAGGCTGCGCTGTACGCCCATGTAGGCTCCATGCCGAGGAAGAGGAGGTTTCCGTCCACGAATGCCTGACCGGGGTCGATATAGCCTTCGCCGGTAAGACCCTCACGGCAGAGCTCTTCGACGTATTCCATTGCGCGCTGAACATTTTCGTTCTTGAGGTTGTTGGTGATTTCGGTATTCTGAACGTCGATAAGCTTTGTACCTGTCGTGGTAACGAAGCTCATTGCGCTTACGCCGGTGTAGCCGATATGGTTAGGGTCGGCGTCGCACCACTGCATACACAGGTCGCGGAACTTATCCCATGTCCATTCGCCCTTCTGATAGAGGTCGAGCGGGTCTTCCATACCGTATTCCTGCAGGCACAGGCGGTTATAGTTAATAGCGAAGTTAGATGTTATCTTATAGGGGACGTAGTAGTGCTTTCCGTTGTATACGAACTGCTCGGCGATATCCTTCATACCCGACCAGAGGTCGCTGTCGAGGTCGATATAGGAATCGAGGGGAGTGTACATATTTCTTGACATACCGTGGGGGAAGGACATCCACTCGTATCTTACGATATCGGGCGAGGAATCGGAGGCTACGAGCGTTCCTAAACGTTCAAAGTAAGCCGGACCGCTGGAGCACTGCTCCTGTTCGATTGTTCCGCCGTATCTTGTTTCAAAAAGGTCTACCATATCGGCGTCCTGAGTTACGAGGTCATAATATATGAGGATTTTAACCGTACCTGTTTCCTGATTTTCATCAATATCGACAACCTCGGCTTCTTCCATTATAACGTTTGCTGCGTTTTCGCCTGTTGTTGTCGTTGTTGCGTCAGCTGCGGGTGCACTGCCGCGGTCTGAAGCTCCGCTACAGCCTGCTGCACTGAGCAGTGTTGCTGCGGCGAGGGCTCCTGCCGCAATTTTTCTTAATTTCATAAATACTCCTTTCTTCTTCGGGGCTGCCGAAGTGTTCACGCCGAGCGTGAATACGTTTACATAAACCACATTTTAATTTTGGCAGAATGTAATCGATTAGTCAATTGCTAATGCGCTAATAAAAACGCTTAAATTTTGTTCATTTTAAACAAATGCGCAGTTCCCACCCGCCGCGCGCCGCCGTTATTTCGCGCGCAGCGCGAATTAACGTTTCTGCGGCGCAGCCGCAGAATTACAAATCGCGTGCGAAGCACGCGATTCCAGCCTGTCCAAAAAACCCCTAATCGACACCTGATTAGGGGCAAAATCATATATTCAAGCAAAAACAGGCTGAAAAATCACAAAATACAAATAGATCAAAACCTCCTTCCACCTATGAATTGCATATTTTTTAAGATTCATGGCAGCAAATTTAAGCCTAACCCAGTTCGTAACCTGAGATAAGCCTCTGTGATTCGTATAACGCATTGCGTGTTTTTCTTTTGCGTCCGCAAACACTCGCTCAATCGTTTCTTTTCTCTTGCCATAAAGCGTCTTGTATT
>CAZFMC010000055.1:0-9248 GCA_964520065.1 uncultured Ruminiclostridium sp. | reverse complement strand
GCGAGCCGCGGCGGGCAATTCCGCCTTTAACAAGCTCTGCAATATTTCACGATTTTGCTAACGGCGGGAGCAACAATTACTGCGAACTCTCCCGAAGTGAGTCTGGCGCGAGCCGCGGCGGGCAATTCCGCCTTTAACAAGCTCTGCAATATTTCACGATTTTGCTAACGGCGGGAGCAACAATTACTGCGAACTCTCCCGAAGTGAGTCTGGCGCGAGCCGCGGCGGGCAATTCCGCCTTTAACAAGCTCTGCAATATTTCACGATTTGATAAAACAGCATTTAGGATTAAGAGAAAGGGCTGCTGCGATTTTCGCGGCAGCCTTTCAGATTGCTGAAAAAGATGAAAAGAGAGAAATGAGAGATCGGGGACGCCGTCCCCAAGCCCCTGCCAAAGGGATTTGATCCCTGCGCCGAAGGCGCGCTATTTCTGCGGCGGCTTCGCCGCCGTGTCCGCGCGCCGAAGGCGCGCTATCTCTGCGGCGGCTTCGCCGCCGTGTCCGCGCGCCGAAGGCGCGCTATTTCTGCGGCGGCTTCGCCGCCGTGTCCGCGCGCCGAAGGCGCGCTATCTCTGCGGCGGCTTCGCCGCCGTGTCCGCGCGCCGAAGGCGCGCTATTTCTGCGGCGGCTTCGCCGCCGTGTCCGCGCGCCGAAGGCGCGCTATTTCTGCGGCGGCTTCGCCGCGCTTTGAGATTTTACGTTTTCGGGGAAATATCAGCTTTTCTTAACCTTATGGATAACCTTTTTACCCTTTTTCACAACAACAAAATCCGCAATTTCAATCTGAGCTGCGGGGTCGTCGATTTTAACGTCGTCAACCATTATCCCGCCGCCAGCGATAAGGTTTCGCGCCTCGCGCTTTGAAGGGGCAAGCTTTGCCGCCGTGAGCAGGTCGAGGATTCCGATTTTATTATCCGCGAACATTTCAGCGGGAATTTCGTCGGTGGGCATATCGGCAGAAACGCCGCTTCCGCCAAACAGGCTCTTGGCTGCGGCAAGGGCTTTGTTTGCCTCGTCCTCGCCGTGAATCATCTTGGTAAGCTCGAAGGCAAGCAGCTCCTTAGCCTTATTAAATGCCGCGCCCTCCATAGTTTTTTCCATTTCCTCGATTTCCTCAATCGGAACAAATGTCAGGAGCTTAAGGCACTTGATAACGTCAGCGTCGGCAACGTTTCGCCAGTACTGGAAGAACTCATAGGGGCTGGTTTTTTCGGGATCAAGCCACACTGCGCCCTTTTCGGTTTTGCCCATTTTCTTGCCCTCGGAATTGAGGAGGAGGGTGATTGTCATAGCGTGAGCGTCCTTGCCGAGCTTCTTACGGATAAGCTCGGTACCGCCGAGCATATTTGCCCACTGGTCGTCGCCGCCGAACTGCATATTACAGCCGTATTTCTGATAGAGCATATAGAAATCGTAGCTCTGCATAATCATATAATTGAACTCAAGGAAGGTAAGACCGCGCTCCATTCTCTGCTTGTAGCACTCGAAGGTGAGCATTTTATTTACGCTGAAGCACGCGCCGACCTCGCGGAGGACGTCGATATAGTTAAGCTTCAGAAGCCAGTCGCCGTTATTCACCATAAGCGCCTTACCCTCGGAGAAGTCAATGAACCTGCTCATCTGCTTTTTGAAGCACTCGCAATTGTGCTCGATTGTTTCGGGGGTGAGCATTTTACGCATATCGGATTTACCCGACGGGTCGCCGATCATACCTGTACCGCCGCCGACGAGGGCGATTGGCTTATTGCCTGCCTGCTGGAGTCTTTTCATAAGGCACAGAGCCATAAAGTGACCTACGTGGAGGCTATCGGCGGTAGGGTCGAAGCCGATATAAAAGGTTGCCTTTCCCGCGTTAATCATTTCGCTGATTTCCTTTTCGTCCGTTACCTGCGCGATAAGTCCGCGGCGGACAAGTTCTTCATAGAGAGTCATAGATTTTATTCCTTTCGCATTTTGGATTTATGTTGAATATTTAGGGCTTGTTGACACTAAAATAATATGCGGATTTTTGAGATGGTTTTGACCCTTTTTAGGCAAAAAATCGTAGGTTGGCTCTGTGCCAATCAAGAATTTTTAACGACAAAAGGGACATAAGCAGCCAAAAAGACGTGTGTTAGGCTTAGTATCAACACGCCCTAGTTTATCGGTTTTAATTTTTGGCTTTTGCGGGTGAATTTACCCCCGCGTAAGCGACAAAATCGTCGGGCGATTTCATTTTTATCACAACCTTTTATTTTCTTTTACGCTTTTGCTTATTTCATATTTCAAGCCTGCGGCTTGTGTTAATTCCGCGGCTTCCTTTTTATCCTTTCCTGCTCCGCGCAGGCTCGGCGACAACTAAGCGGGAAGCTTCCTGCCCCACGGAAGGGGCGCGCAGCGCCTGTCCCGCAAGGCGGGACAGGGCGGCGGTGCTTCGCACCGCCGCAGCGGAATTGCTCCGCAATTCCGCTGCGCTGCGCGCCCCTCCATGAGGCAGAGGGTCGCCGTCCGACCGCCGAAAGCGGAATGTGCGACCGCGCCGTCAGCGGGGTGGGGGAAAGAAGAAACTTTCAAAAGGCGCGGCGTCAGGATTTTTTCAAAGCCCGACGGAAAACCTGTACAAGCGGATTTAACACAACTGCGGGCGCGTTTCCCCAGAGAATCCACCTGAATGCGCGGTTTAAGCTGTAAGAAAGCATTTCGTTTGAATCCAACGCCTTCGCGATGTTGATTTCGGTGGAGATGATCATAAACGCTAAAACCAAAGCCGCGCCCAGAGCGTAAGTCAACGCTCCCGCAAGCCACGGAATTTTCGGGTCCTTGCCCAAAAAATCCGACAGCCAAAACCCCGACCATATCCCAAGCGCGGTTATTCCCGCCGCCAGCAGAAAATACAGCAAGTCGGCAATGCTTAACGCCCAGAGCGAAACCGCCGTCATTATCACTACCGCCTCAAACCTGACCGCCCCGCCCGCAAAGAGTATCAGCCCGTACTTCAATGCCCTTTTCATCGCTTACCTCCAAAATAAAAAGCCCTCGGAAAGCTCCGAGGGCGTGTGAACGCGGTACCACCTCGATTATCCGCGAAAACGCGGACATCTCCTAAAGCTATAACGGGCTTACCCGTGCCGCCTACTCCAATTTCAAGGTGTTTCGGCAAGCCGCTCCGAGAGGTAATTCGCCGCGCGGGGTCTGCCTGCTCGCACCTGCCGCAGGCTCTCTGAAAAAGCCATTCGCGCGCTACTTATTCTCATCAACGCTTTTTTATTTTCGTTTTATCATATTTTATCACAGCACGGCTGAGTTGTCAAGCCTTTACCTGCAAAGTTCGGGATTTTTCCGCTTCGTTTCAGCCTTATTTTCATACATAAGCTCGTCCGCGCGATTGTATATATCCTTAATTCCCGAATAGTCAACCGTTCCGGACGCGTAGCCCATCGCGACGCTGAGTTTTATCTTGCAGTCCGTAAAGCTATCACAAGCCTCGCGGACTTTTTTCATCTCCTCCCCGACAACCTCATCGCTTGTCGAAAGGTATATTACTACGAACTCATCTCCGCCCGTTCTGTAAACGTTATACGCAGCTTCAAGATTATCCAAAAGAACCGTCGCCGCCGCTTTTATAAGCCTGTCGCCTTCGGCGTGACCGTGATGGTCGTTGACATATTTAAGTCCGTTTAAATCGCAGACTATAAAGCCTATATCAAGCGTTTTTGCGCGGTACTTCTTTTCAAATACGGAAAGCTGTTTTTCGTAGCTGTTTTTGTTGCGGACGCCTGTCGCGTTATCCCAGAGAGCCTGTTCAACATACGCGGAAACGGGATTATCGACCGTAACAAAGAATCCAAGGCACACCAGCGTTACACAGGCTCCCGTCATTAACAATTCGGGGACAACCGCCTGTACAGCTATCATCACCATCATAAGCGCGACAGTCGGCAAAACCGCGAGCCGCACCTTTTTCTCCAGCTTTTTTCGATTCACCATAACAAGCACCACCGCCGCAATACAGCAAGCGGCGAAAATGCCATAGCAGACAAAAAGAAGCGGACCATAGCTATAATATGTTCCCCGACCGCTTATATACTCTATCGGAAGAACGAACGAAAGCAGAAGTATAATTAAAACGGGAGCGAGCTTAACTCGGCGGTACTGTTTTAAGGCTCTGTGCGACATAGTAAGCTTGACCGCGTAGTCCAGAAACTCCACGACAAACATAATACCAACGCAGTAAAAGGCGATATGAAGCCATTTGTTCGGCTCCTCGAGGAAAACCTCCGGATTGTTTACCGTTATAATCGTTATTATATCGAGCAGCACGTGCAAAAAAGCATAAAACGAGAGCTTTAAAAACGCTCTCCCCTCTTTATTTTCATCTCCGCGCTTGTAAACGATATGATAACATATCATAAAAATAAGGAAGATCAGACAAACAAATTCTTCTCTTAACGTCAGTATAATAGACAACCCGCTCACCCCTAAGATGTTTACTCAGACTCCGCCGCACGGCGGTATATATGTTTTGAAATATCGGTATATTTTATCATATTTCCGCCGAAATGTCAAGCGCTGACCGAGCGTTTCAATAAGTGACCTGACCTGTCATTATGGTTTATCGGTTTTATACGGTCTGTACGTAAGCTTTTGCTTGCAGCCCATTTCCTTGGCGATTTTCGTCATATATATCCGCTGCATAACCCGTCCGACAGTCGAAAACTGTAAGGCTTCCGATTTCGGCATATGCTCCGCGCCGCCGAACTCCTTCGCATACTCCTCGGTAAAACCGCAGTTTTCCGCAAAATGCCGCCCTGCGCCAACGTACCTCTCAAGGTCGGGCTTTGCAAATTCTTCGGGAACAAGCCTCATTCCAAACATATTTCCCTTTATAAGCACCCCGCCCAACGTGCAGCCAAGCTTTTCGGGCAGAGCCTTCAGAAACCGCTCTCCGCACCTCAGCTGCGCCGCTTCGGGAAAGCCGCCCTGCAATATAAACGAAATTCGCGCAGGCTTTTCTCTTCGCGGGAGCTTCTCCAGGAACTCCATCATAAGACCGGGGATATTTTCCACAAAAAGCGGAACAGCAAGCAGGATTTCCTCAGCCTCGGAAAAGGCTTGCGCCGCCTGCTCCCACTCGTTCCTGTCGGACAAGTGCCATACCTCGGCAGTATTTCCGCTCTCGCAGAAGCCGCGCAGAAAATGCTCCAGAATTATTTCCGTATTGCTTTTCGCCTTGATTCGCGGCGAACAGTTTATTACCGTCAGACGCATTTCGCCGCCACCTCCGCTTCCTCAATCGGGAACGCGCCAAGCGACCTCCCGCCGAAATTTACCGCCACGCGGTTAAGCCAGAGATTAAGATACTCGCGGTCGCCGTCGCCCTTATAAAGAAGCGCAAACCGCATCTGCTTCATACGATAGCGGGGCGTGTGCCGCATTTCACCGTTTTTCATAACCGTGTACATCGTAACAAGCGGCAGGCTTCGGTCAACCAGATTTTTCAGCCGGTGGTCAACCGCTCCAAAGGCGGTGTTTCCGATAAGCACTATCGTGCCGCCCTGCATAAGAGCTTTAAGGATAACCTCGTAGTCGTCCTTTACCGAGCATACGCCCGGCGTTTTCAGCCAGCAGAAGTTGCACCCGACGCACGGGCGAATGTCCATTTTTTCCGTGTGCAGAACCCTGCAGCCGTCCGCTTTCGCTTTGAGCGCGCAGACAGCCGCCTGAGCCTCGCTTTGCGGAAGCGTGTTCAGAATCAGCATATTTTTTTCCTTCCCATTCATTGTAATCTATTTACAGAGGACTGCTCCTCGTAAATTCTGTTTTTTTAATAAGGGACTTGCCCCGTCATTCTATCAATTTTCCCGCTCGTTCAGCGCGACATAATCACGGCGCGGCTGAACGTTAAGATAAGCGGGTCGGATTATCTTCTTTCCGTTTATAAGCTCCTCTATGCGGTGAGCCGACCAGCCCGAAATTCTCGCAACCGCGAAAAGGGGAGTGTAAAGCTCGCGCGGAAGCCCCAGCATAGTGTAGCAGAAGCCGCTGTAAAAGTCAATATTCGCGCTCACGCCCTTGTAAATTCGGCGCTTTTTCGCGATAAGCTGAGCCGCAAGCCGCTCAACCGTGCTGTAAAAATTAAACTCGTCGGTCATTCCCTTTTCCTCGGCAAGCTTTTCAACGTAGCCCTTAAAGGCCTCGGCGCGCGGGTCGGAAACGGAGTAAACCGCGTGTCCCATTCCGTAGATGAGTCCGCTCCTGTCGAACGCTTCCTTATTTAGCAGGCGTTCAAGATATGCAGTTATCTCGTCCTCGTCCGTTTTATCCTTTATTTCACGGTTCATTTCCGCGAACATATCGCAGACCTTTAAATTAGCGCCGCCGTGCTTGGGTCCTTTAAGAGAGCTTAAAGCCGCCGCAACCGCCGAATAGGTGTCCGTTCCCGAAGATGTTACAACGTGCATTGTAAAGGTCGAGTTGTTGCCGCCGCCGTGTTCCGCGTGAAGCACCAGAGCAAGGTCGAGAACGCGCGCTTCAAGCTCGGTATAACGGCTGTCCTCGCGAAGAAGATGGAGAATATTTTCCGCGGTGGAAAGACCGTGGTGAGGGCGGTGGATAAACAGTCCCTCGTTGTCGATATAGTATTTTTTCGCCTGATACGAATAAACCGCAAGCATCGGGAAAAGCGCGATAAGCTCCAGCGACTGCCGCAGAACGTTGGGGATAGAGAGGTCGTTGGGGCTGTCGTCGTAGGCGTAGAGCGTGAGAATACTGCGCGCAAGGGTGTTCATTATATCCTCGCTGGGCGATTTCAGCACAATATCCCGTACAAACGAGGACGGAAGCTGTCTGTAATCCGCAATAAGGCGCGTAAACTCGTCAAGCTCCTTATCCGTCGGAAGCTTTCCGAACAGGAGCAGGTAGGTTGTTTCCTCAAAGCCGAACCGCTTGTCCTTCATAAATCCGCGTATAATATCCTGAACATTATACCCGCGGTAATAAAGCTCTCCGCGGCACGGAACCATTTCGCCGTCCACGTTCTTTTTTGAAACTATTTCGGAAATATCGGTAAGTCCTGTGGGAACGCCCTTACCGTTTAAATCTCTCAGACCGCAGAAAATGTTGTGTTCGAGATAAAGGTCGGGCGCGATATTGCTGTGCTCGCGGCAAAGGGAAGCCATTTGTTCGAGCTGGGGGGTTACCTTTGAAAATGCGTAATGTGAAGCCATATCGTACCTCCTGATAAAGTGTTATTTTATTATTATAACACAAAAGCTTGCTCTTGGCAAGCGGTTGGAGATGAAAAAATGGTGAATACGCTTCGCCGCACAATTATTTTCACGTAATTGTACAGCGAAAAAATGCGAAGAATACAGGCGGCGGGTTTTTGAGCAAAACCGTTTATTTATCTAAATCGCGCGCTGTTTATCGGCGTCCTTTTGTACAATAATTCATTTGCATTATTTCTGCAAATATGTTATACTTAAATGTGATTGGCAACAGATAAAAGAAAGGACGATTTGATATATTATGATTACAGTTTCGGACGTTAGCTTACAGTTCGGCGGGCAGACCCTTTTCAAAAACGTAGACCTGCTGTTTACCGAAGGCAATTGCTACGGCGTTATCGGCGCAAACGGCGCGGGAAAGTCCACCTTCCTTAAAATTCTCAACGGCGAGCTTGAGCCGACAACAGGCTCGGTCACAATTCCGAAAAATCTGCGTATGTCGGTTCTCAGGCAGGACCACTTTGCTTTTGACGAATACACCGTTCAGGAAACCGTTATTATGGGCAACAAGCGCCTTTACGACGTTATGAAGGAGAAGGACGCGCTTTACGAAAAGGAGGATTTCTCCGAGGAGGACGGCAACCGGGCAAGCGAGCTTGAGGGTGAATTTGCGGAGCTTGGCGGCTGGGAGGCGGAGAGCGACGCGGCAAAGCTTGTTCAGGGGCTTGGGCTTGACGAAAGCATTATGTACAGCAGCATGAGCAGCCTTTCGGGTAACGAAAAGGTAAAGGTTCTGCTTGCGCAGGCGCTTTTCGGCAGCCCCGACATTATTCTCATGGACGAGCCGACCAACCACCTTGATATCGACGCTATCGCGTGGCTGGAGGATTTCCTTGCGGAGTATTTCGGTACGGTTATCGTTGTTTCGCACGACCGTCATTTCTTAAACAACGTCTGCACCCACACGGTTGATATCGACTACGGCAAGATTAAAATGTACGTCGGAAACTACGAGTTCTGGTACGAATCCTCGCAGCTTATCCAGCGTATGATAAAGCAGCAGAACAAGAAGAACGAGGAAAAAATAAAGGAGCTTCAGACCTTTATCCAGCGTTTTTCGGCGAACAAGTCGAAATCCAAGCAGGCGACCTCCCGCCGCAAGCTGCTCGACAAGCTTACGGTTGAGGAAATGCCCGCGTCAAGCCGCCGCTACCCGTTCATTGGCTTTGACATGGAGCGCGAAGCGGGCAAGGACATTTTACAGGTAAGCGGAATTTCAAAAACGGTTGACGGGGTTAAGGTTCTGGACGACGTTTCGTTCACGGTTGGAAAGGGTGAGAAAATCGCCTTCCTCGGCGAGAGCGAAATTGCTATTACAACGCTTTTCAGAATCCTTATGGGCGAAATTGAGCCGGACGAGGGCACCTTCAAATGGGGCAGCACAATCACAACAAGCTACTTCCCGATTGACTCCGACCACTTCTTTGCGGGCTGCACAATGTCCATTCTCGACTGGATTCGGCAGTACTCGACGGACGTCACCGAAACCTACCTGCGCGGCTTCCTTGGAAGAATGCTGTTTTCGGGCGACGATATTTTCAAGCCTGTAAACGTACTTTCGGGCGGCGAAAAGGTGCGCTGTATGTTCTCGAGAATGATGCTGTTCCAGTCTAACCTGCTTATTCTTGACCAGCCGACCAACCATCTCGACCTCGAAAGCATTACCGCTGTAAACAACGGTATGCGCGATTTCAAGGGCAACATTCTCTTCGCCTCGCACGACCACGAAATCGTGCAGACGGTTGCCAACCGCATTATTGAAATCAAGGACCACGGCTGCTACGACAAGCTCGGAACATACGAAGAGTACATCGACTGGCGCAAAGGGCAGAACCTGGGAACATTTACACTTTAACGGTCAACGAAAATCATTAAAGCAAAAACGGCTGACGCAGCACAAGCTGCGTCAGCCGTTTCTATATATTCTGCCACTGCACAGTCGGCGCGGCGCGCGTCTTACATTTTGCGAAGCAAAATGTAAGTT
>CAZFMC010000054.1:0-9651 GCA_964520065.1 uncultured Ruminiclostridium sp. | reverse complement strand
TCGTAATACAAGCCTCCGTGTACTTGTAACTGTTGTAAATACATAATAACATAAATACAGTGCTTTTGCAAGTGCCGCGTGCAAAAACGTTATTGAATGCTTCGGCGGCTGCGTTACGACCGCCGCTTGAGCGTAACGGATTTGCGGCAACAGAATGGGGTGGGGAGAGATAGAAATCAAAACCACCAGCTAAGCCGGTGGTTTGCACTTGCCCTTCAAGGGCGTATTACCGGCTTGTGCCCGAAGGCACATTGAAGAGCCTGGCAACCGCATCTTATTTACGAGCAGCCGCTAGCTAAAGCGGCTGTTCAGCCCGTCCAAAAAACCCCTAATCCGTACTCGGATTAGGGGTTTTTGGACAGGCAAGGGTTGGCTTTGCCAACCTGACATTCAGTGCTGGATGTCAAATGGAACCCGCCACCTAAGAGGCGGGGGACATCTTGCCTAAGTTATAATTCCATAAATGATTGAGACCTTTCTCTGAATTTTGTTTGTGGTGAACTCTATTCTAACAGATCTCAATCATTTTTTCTATACTTTTCCGGTATTTTGTTTCACATCTATTGTAACACTACAGCGAAGGCGCGGCAAAGGCGTGAGCCGTTAATTATGCGGCGACGCCTTAAAGCAAAGACTTACTGCGGCAGGTTGCTGCGGTAAGTCTTTTCGCTTTTGTATTCAGGATTTCATTTCAGCATGAACAAACGTGGTCGTCGAGAATTTTTTTCAGCGCGGAGGCAGAGCTGGTATGACACCTTACAACCCGCGTCAGACGTTCGTCTGTTTCACTCAGGACTGTCCGCAGCATCTTGTGCGACATTGTTCCCGTGAACAAAACAAGCAAATCAGGCGTTCCTATGCGGTTTGCACAGCCTTTCATTTTCGGGAACACCTTAGCCTTGCAGGAACACTCCTCGCAAAGCTCCTTGTATTTTCGTTCCATGCACTCGTTTCCGCCTACAATTACAACGCTCATTTAATACTCCTTTCATAGTTAGGCTATGCTAACCCAATTCCTTTTTCAAAGGCGGTTTCCCGCCCTTGATAATACTTTCAGTTTAATCCCCGCAGTGGACGCTGCCGCAAAACGTACACTCGTTTTTCCCGCTGCGGTAAATACCCTCGACAATACACCAGTTGTCAAGCATTCTTTGTGCAATTTCGGGGTCGTACATAATACCCTTGTTTTTTTCGATTTCCGACTTGCAGATTTCAAGCGGAAGCGCTTTTCTGTACGAGCGCGACGAAGCCATAGCGTCAATTGAGTCGCAAACCGCAATAATACGTGAACCAAGCGGTATTTCCTCGCCTTTTGCGCCGAAGGGATAGCCCCTGCCGTCAAAGCGTTCGTGGTGATGGAGGATAATTGCCGACATTCGTGAAAAACGCGGAGAGCTTGAGAGAATATCCGCGCCGATTTGCGGGTGCTTTTTCATTATAAGCCATTCCTCATCGTCAAGCTTTCCCGGTTTAAGCAAAACAGAATCGGGAATACCGATTTTTCCAATATCGTGCAGATGCGCTGCAAGGTGTATTTCCTCCGTTTCGTGCGCGCTCAGACCGAGAAGTCTGCAAAGCTCGCACGCCATGTCGCTTACACGGCGGGAGTGATTACCCGTATACGGGTCCTTTGCGTCAAGCGCCGAAGCGATACATTCCGCAAGCTCGTGATACACAGGTTCATTTTCAAACACGCAGTCCAATTAACTCAGTCCTTTCCGATTAAAGTTAGCTTTTGCTAACTTGTATTTATTTTAACATACATTTGCTCTTTTGTCAATACCCCGTCGGAAAACTTTTGCTAAAGCTGTTAATTGTGCGTTGACTCTTAAATAAAAAGCAAGCCCTCGTTGACGATTCAAAAAGGGCTTGCCAAATGTTGGACGGTATTTTTGTTAAATGTCGAAGTATTTCCTGAGATTAGCCATGAAATCCGAAAAATCGCTCTCACGAATCACGACCGATATTTCGTCGAGAGCTGTTGTAATCAGCAGCGGAGCAATATCCGCTTCGGCAAGTGCGCCGAAAACCTTTTCCGCAAAGCCAACTGCGTCAATCATAGCTTCGGAGTTTATAACAACCTTGATGTTTCCGCAGCTTACCATAGGCGTAAGGTCGAACGGGAGCGCGTTGGCGATTTGCAGAATTTTCGGCATATCCCCGTCGCTGAAAGTAAAGCCGACGCTTGTGGTTTCCGACGAAGCGGGAGCCTTTGAAATCATATCAATATTAACATTCTCCTTAGCCGCCGAGGAAAAGAGGCGGTAAAGAAGCTCCGTTTCCTTTTGAGCGGGAACATTCCCGAAGGTGATAACGGAAATTTGTTCAGCAGCAGAAATGTTAGTCATATTATCTCCTTATCTGTTTTCCAGTAAATCGGACATATCATAAAGTCCGTTTTCCTTTTCCGAAAGGAAAACCGCAGCGTTAAGCGCTCCGTTTGCGAAAACTTCCTTTGAGCCGGCAGAGTGTGAAAGGGTTATAACCTCGTCGTGCCCTGCAAAAATAACGTCGTGTTCGCCAACGATAGTGCCGCCGCGAATGGAATGCATACCGATTTCGTTTGCTTCTCTGGGCTTACGGACGCTGTGACGGTCGTAAACGTACTTCATCTTGTTGTCAAGCTCTTCGTTAAGCGCTTCGGCAAGCATAATTGCCGTTCCCGAAGGAGCATCCTTCTTCTTGTTGTGGTGCTTTTCAACGATTTCAATATCATATTGTCCGCCGAGAATATTCACCGCGCGTTTTGCAAGCTCGACAAGAAGATTTATGCCGAGAGAAAAATTGAACGTAAAGAAAATGGGCGTCTGCTCCGAGGTTTTCTTGATTTTTGCAATCTGCTCATCGTTATAGCCCGTAGTTGCGGCAACAAGCGGAACGCGGTTGATAACGCAGTAGGAGAGCAGGTCGTCAAGCGCGGACGGGTGCGAAAAATCAATAATTACGTCGGGCTTTTCGGGCAGCTCCGCGGGATATTTTACGATTGGGAACTTACCGTTCGGCGCGTCGTTCAGGTCTACTCCCGCGATAACCTCGCAGTCGCTTCGTGACTCGACGAGCTGGGCGATAACCCCGCCCATTTTACCGTTTGCGCCTGTTATAGCAATTTTAACCATTTTAACGTCCTTCTTTCATTATAAAAGCTCGGCCTTTTTCAGCTCGTTTCTGAGCTTTTCAATCTTAGCTTCCTCCATACGTACAAGCGGCAGGCGGCATTCGCCTACGTTCTTTCCGAGGAGATTCATAGCTTCCTTTACGGGAATGGGGTTTACGTCTATAAACATCGCGTTTTCAACGTCGAGATACTTCTTTTGAATCTCAAACGCTTCAGCGATTTTTCCTTCCATAAAGAGCTTTACCATATCGTGCTTCTGCTGCGGAATAACGTGCGCGGAAACGGAAATTACGCCTTTTCCGCCGAGCGCGAGAAGGGGGAGAACCTGGTCGTCCTCACCCGAATAGATATCGAGGTCGGTTTTAGCCGCAATTTCCGCGATAAGCGAGAAGTCGCCGCTTGCTTCCTTTGTTGCGACAATGTTCGGGTGCTTTGCAAGCTCAATATATGTTTCAAGAGAAATCTTAACGCCCGTTCTTGACGGAATATTGTATAAAACAATCGGGATATTTACAGCGTCGGCAATTGCGGTAAAGTGTGCGACAAGTCCGCGCTGCGAGGTTTTGTTGTAGTAGGGGGTAACCTGTAAAAGCGCGTCCGCGCCAGCCTTTTCGGCAGCCTTTGAAAGCTCGATTGCATAACCCGTGTCGTTGCTGCCTGTGCCTGCAATTACGGGAACGCGCTTGTTTACGCGTTCAACCGTAAAGCGGATTACTTCAATATGTTCCTCGTCGGTCATTGTAGCGGCTTCGCCGGTTGTTCCTGCGACGATGATAGCGTCGGTGTGATTTTCAATCTGCTCGTCGATAAGCTCGCCGAGCTTATCAAAATTTATGCTTCCGTCGGGGTTCATAGGGGTGATGATTGCAATTCCCGAACCTGTAAAAATAGTATTTTTCATAGAACAAAAGTCCTTTCAATCAGTCAAAATAGCCCTTTGCCGCGTACAGCTCAGCCATAAGAACCGCGCCGCCCGCCGCTCCTCTGAGCGTGTTGTGCGAAAGGCAAACGAACTTGTAATCGTACTGTGTATCTTCTCTTAAACGACCGATGGAAACCGCCATACCGTTTTCGAGATTTCTGTGAAGCTTCGCCTGGGGGTAATTGTCCTCCTCAAAATAGTTGAGGAACTGCTTGGGAGCGGAGGGAAGCTCAAGCTCCTGCGGAGCGCCCTTGAATTCCTTCCAGATATTAAGGATTTCTTCCTTTGAGGGCTTATTTTCAAAGCTTACGAAAACAGCTGCAAAGTGTCCGTTGGAAACGGGAACACGAAGGCACTGCGTTGTGATAGCGGGAGAGTCGGTTTTAACAATCTTTCCGTCCTCGATTTTACCCCAAACCTTTAAAGGCTCCTGCTCGGACTTTTCTTCCTCGCCGCCGATGTAGGGGATAAGGTTGTCAACCATTTCGGGCCATGTTTCAAAGTTTTTGCCTGCGCCGGAGATTGCCTGATATGTGCAGGCGAGAACCTTCTTGATTCCGAACTTTCTGAGGGGAGAGAGGGCGGGCACATAGCTCTGGATAGAACAGTTGGACTTAACGGAAATGAATCCGCGCTTTGTGCCAAGACGTTTTTTCTGTGCTTCGACGATAGCCATATGTTCGTCGTTGATTTCGGGGATAATCATAGGAACGTCGTCGGTGAAGCGGTTAGCGGAGTTGTTGGACATAACGGGGCATTCGTGCTTAGCGTAAGCTTCCTCGAGAGCCTTGATTTCGTCCTTTTTCATATCTACGGCGCAGAAAACGAAGTCAACCTGTGCAGCGATTTTTTCGATATCGGCAGTTGCGTCCATAACAACGATGTCTTCCATAGCTGCGGGCATGGGCTTTTCGTCGATAAGCCATTTCTTTACAGCGTCCTTGTATTTTTTTCCTGCGGAACGGGGAGAAGCCGCGAGTACTGTAACTTTAAACCAGGGGTGATTTTCGAGGAGAACCGCAAAACGCTGTCCTACCATTCCTGTTGCGCCGATAATACCTACCTTGTACTGTTTCATATCTTTCCTTACCTTTCTTCTTTCATACATAAAATGTGAAATATATGAAAAAAACCGACTCATGGTCGGCTTCATCAAACAAAAAATATCTGATGATAGCACTCCATCGAATGATGACAGTCGCACATCTGTTAAATGTGCAACCAGCTCTGCAAGCTTCAGCGTTTGCAGGCTTCGGCGGAGGCTCCTTTCGGCACGGCAACAGGCTGAACTGTTTGCGCCGCGCGTACTGATAGATTCCGCACCTCTATCTATATGCATTATTGTACCACATACATAACGCTTTGTCAACTGTTTTGCGAAAAAATTTGCAATTTTGCGTAATATTACAATATCTGTGAGCTTCGCTCATTGACATTTTTAGGTGTACACATTGTTATCGAATAAAAAAGGCTGCCGTGTTTTTTGCAAACCGCAGCAGCCCTTATTGCCGTACATATACTCAGATAAGCTCTTCTATATCAATATTTTCGCCTGTAAGTCCGACATACGTGCCGTCCGAAGCCTCCGCTGCGTCCTTATGCGCAAGCAGCCATTTATTGCACGCTCTCAACCGCTTATCCTCGTCGTTCACGGGCTTGATTTCAGGCATAGTCCCGTTCGTGCCCTTGGGAAGGACGATTGCGACCTTAAATCCCTTACCCTTTTCACTGCTGCATGGAGCGTAGTGCAGAGTTGTTGCGTAAACCTCGACAACCTGACCCGCAGAAGCACGGAAAGCCATTACCTTTGCTGTGTCAAGCTTACCGTCAACAATATCGTCCTCTCTCGCAACGAGCAGAATAAAATCATACAGACCTATGTTAAGCTCGCTGTCGCGGTGATATTCAAGACAGTTGAGCTTTGTGTTATGTCCGTTGCAATAGCCTATCTGAATGGGCATACCGCCGTATGCGCCGTTCTGAAGCTGACCGAAAAGGCAGGTATTTTCAAGCGCGGCAACGCTTGCAACATAATCAACGCCGTCGGGCAGCGGAGTTTCATTTTCCATAGCCATTAACAGCGGCGCAGCGTCATAACCGCTCAGAACCTTTCCGTAGGGCGCAAATTCCTTGTCAAGTACCGAATAAATTTTCATTTTATCAAATCCTTTCATTTATAGTATTTTTCAATCTCCGTCAAAAAGAGGGGTTGAAAAATAACGTTCGGCGGTGTCGGGAAGAATTGTAACGACCGTTTTACCCTTACCGAGCTTTTTGGCAAGCTTTTTTGCGGCTGCAACATTCGTTCCCGCCGAAATACCGCACATCAGCCCTTCCAGCCGCGCAAGGTCCTTAGCCGTCTGAATTGCCTCTTCATCGGTAACTATGTAAACGTTGCTGTAAATCTCCATATTGAGATTTTTGGGAATTATTCCGTCGCCAATGCCCATCTGGAGATGCGTGCCGATAGTTCCGCCCGCCAAAATAGCGGCGTTCTGCGGCTCAACCGCCCAGATTTCGATATCGGGATTCTGCGCTTTCAGCGTTTCTCCTATCCCGCTGAGCGTTCCGCCCGTTCCTATTCCCGAGCAGAAGCCGTGTATTTCCTTTCCTGCCTGTTCGAGAATTTCAAGTCCCGTATGGTGTTTGTGGACAAGAGGGTTCGCCTTATTTTCAAACTGCTGCGGAATATAAACGTTCGGGTTTTCCTCCTTCATACGCTGCGCCATGCGAACGCACTCCTCGATACATTCCCCGATATTTCCGTCATCGTGTACAAGCCTTACCTCCGCGCCGTAATGCTGAACCAGCATTCTTCTTTCGCAGCTTACTGAATCGGGCATAATTATAACCGTTTTATAACCGCGGACAGCTCCCACAAGAGCAAGACCTATTCCCTGATTGCCGCTTGTAGGTTCTACGATTACGGTATCCTTGTTTATCAAGCCCTCCTGTTCCGCTGTAATTATCATATTGTACGCGGTTCGGGTTTTAATTGAACCGCCGACGTTAAGTCCTTCAAACTTAACCAGTATTTCCGCGCTGTCCTCGTCAACCATACGGTTTAAGCGGATAAGCGGAGTGTGCCCTATAACTTCAAGAATATCATTGCTTATCATCAGGCTGTTTCCTTTCAGATTCTTTCCGCGCGTCTGACCGCGACGCGGTAATTCACACATTCTATTATACTACTTTTCGGTAAAAAAGTAAACAGCTTTTTGAAAAAACGTTGATTTTGTGTTGTAGTGTTACAATAGATGTTTTTCTATTTTTTTCGACCTCGCATCATTGACAAATTTACACACTACAATAATTGCGCGGCGAAGCCTTAAAACAACAGCTCTGGATTGTAGGTTCTGAGCCACATTTCAAGCTGAATCAGATACGCGAACATCTGCGGCGTACACATCAGCTGACCATACCAGTTTTCGGAAAAGCTCTTCCCTTCCGTCGCGATAAGCTCGTCGATTTTCTTTGAGTCAAGCAAGGCTGTCAGTCGGAAATCCTTCTCGGCACGAAGCGCGCAGAAGCGGTTAAAAACAAGCTTTGAATAGGACGGGTTGTGCGTTTTCGGGTACGGCGATTTTTTTCGCCATACCACATCGCGCGGAAGAAATTTTTCAGCCGCCTTTCGCACAAGTCCCTTTTCCCGTCCGCCGAGCGCCTTGTACTCCCACGGAATATTGTATGCGTATTCGGCAAGGCGATGGTCGCAGAACGGCACGCGCACCTCAAGCCCGTGCGCCATCGAGCAGCGATCCTTTCTGTCAAGAAGCGTCTGCATAAACCAGTAAAAATTAAGCATAAACATACGCCGCACGGCTTTATCCTGCGGAGAATCCGCGTCAAGACAGGACATTCCCTTAACCGTTTCGTCTGCCGCATTTTTCACGTATTCTGCAGGCGAAATTTTTTCAGCAAGCTCTCTGCGGAGCAGTCCCGCCCGCTGCTCGGTAGAACGCGCCCACGGGAAGCCGTCGGCGAAAAGCAGCTCGCTTTTGTGATACCACGGATATCCGCCAAAGAGTTCATCGGCACATTCGCCGCTTACGGCAACCGTGAAGTTCTTCCTTACCTCACCGCAGAAAAGGTAGAGCGAGCTGTCAACGTCAGCCATTCCCGGCAAATCCCGCGCAAGCATAGACGGAATCAACGCGTCCGCAAGCTGCGGCGAATCTATCACAACATTTGTATGCTCAGAGCCGATAAACTCACTCATTCTTACAATCCAAGGCGCGTCCTCATCGGGCTGAAAGGCAGAAGCGACAAAGTTTTTTCGATTATCCTTATAATCAACCGAAAAGGTGTGCAAGGTCCGCCCCTCTTCGCGGTATTTACGCGCTGCAACCGCGCTTATAAGGCTTGAATCAAGCCCTCCCGACAAGAATGTGCAAAGCGGAACATCGCTTACAAGCTGACGTTCAATGCTGTCGGAAAGCAGCCGGCGCAAATGCTCAACCGTGTCCGAAAGCTCCTCTGTATGCGGCTTTGCGATAAGCGACCAATATACGCGCTTAGCAAATTTTCCGTCGGCAAGACTTGCACATTCCCCCGGCTTCAGCTCCTCAATTCCACGGAAAACTCCCATTCCGCCCTTGCGTGCAGGACCCAGCATAAGCAGCGAAGCAGCGCCCTCCTCGTCGATTGCGGGACGTATATACGGGTGCGCAAGAAGGGATTTTATTTCCGAAGCAAAAACTATACCGCCGTCATATTTATAATAGAAAAAAGGCTTTACGCCTACGCGGTCGCGCGCCATAAAAAGCTTCCGCCTATCTGAATCCCAGACCGCAAAGGCGTAAATTCCGTTGAGCCGACGCAGACAGTCCTCTCCCCACGTCATATACGCTTTCAGCAGCACCTCGGTGTCGCTGTTTGTTGCGAAATCGCAGCCGATTTTTCTCAGCTCCGCGCGCAGCTCGGACGTATTATAAAGCTCGCCGTTATACACGATTGTAAGGCCGCCGCAGTGCATCGGCTGAGCGCCGTTCTCAACGTCGATAACCGCCAGTCTGGTGTGTGCAAGCCGACAATGCTCGTCAGCAAAAATTCCCGAGCTGTCGGGACCGCGGTGCAAAATTGAATCGCGCATTTTTTCCATTATTCCGTCGGCATTTTCAAAGCTGCCGCGAAAATCAACCCACCCTGCAATTCCACACATAAGCAATTCCTCCCGAAATATTTTTTCCCTTTTGTTTCAGTATATTCGGCTTCCGGATTTGCGTTACAAATAGAGCTTGTTCACATTAACCGAAATGCTCGGATTTTGAAACGAATTTTTTGCAGAACAAGGCGAAAATTCGCAGACGTACTTTATGTACTTCAAGAATTTTCAACGCAGTTATGCGAAAAATTCGTCAAAAGACGGGCGTTGAGCGTTAATGTGAACACGCTCTAATATCAAGCTGTTGCAGGGGGTGGAAGCTTGTATCACATCATAAGAAACAGCCACCGTAAAATATCTACGGTGGCTGTTTCGTGGTTTTCATTAGATATCGTTCCAAAAAAACGCTTAACAAGGGTGTTTGAAAGCAAAATATCTATTTTGTTCGGAATTTATGGAGCTAGTGACGGGACTCGAACCTGCGACCTGCGCATTACGAATGCGCTGCAC
>CAZFMC010000053.1:0-9883 GCA_964520065.1 uncultured Ruminiclostridium sp. | reverse complement strand
TTTGGGGACGGCGTCCCCAATCTCTTATTCTTCTCTTTTCGTCTTTTTAAACAAGCAAAGGCTCTGACATTAAACGGTCAGAGCCTAAGTTTTATTCCGCAATAGGCTTCATAGTCGGGAACAGAAGAACGTCGCGAATAGACGCACTGTCCGTAAGCAGCATGACAAGACGGTCAAAACCGAAGCCAAGTCCCGCCGTGGGCGGTAAACCGTATTCAAGCGCGGTTATGAAGTCCTCGTCAACCTGTGCGTCATTTCCGCCCTGCGCGCGCTTCGCCGCAACCTGCTTTACAAAACGCTCCTTCTGGTCAATCGGGTCGTTAAGCTCAGAGAAAGCGTTTCCAAACTCGGTGCCGTTGATGAAATACTCAAAACGCTCGGTGAACGCGGGGTCGGAGGGCTTACGCTTAGCAAGCGGCGAGTTCTCAACAGGATAATCGTAGATAATAGTCGGCTGAATCAGCTTGTCCTCAACAAACGCTTCAAAGAAAGCTATCAGAACATGCCCCTTTGTGGAATTATCGTCAAGCTCCTCCTCAATGTGGTGTTCCTTAGCACACGCGCGCGCCGCAGCGTCGTCCGCCCAGTCTGCAAAATCAACGCCCGCATATTTCTTTACCGCGTCAATCATTGTAAGACGCTCCCACGGCTTGCCAACCGCAATTTCCTTACCCTGATATGTCACGGTGTCAGTTCCGCAGACGTTAAGCGTAACCGTTCTGTAAAGTTCCTCGATAAGGTCCATCATCTCAAAATAGTTCATATACGCCTGATACATTTCAATCGTCGTAAATTCGGGATTGTGAGTTGAGTCCATTCCCTCGTTGCGGAAAATTCTGCCGACCTCGTACACCTTGTCAAAGCCGCCTACAATCAATCGCTTTAAATAAAGCTCCGTTTCAATACGCATATACATATCTATGTTAAGCGCATTGTGGTGGGTCTTGAAGGGACGCGCCGCCGCGCCGATTTCAAGCGGAAGCAGCACGGGCGTGTCAACCTCAACATAACCGTGACCGTCAAGAAACGCTCTGATTTCACGGAGTATTTTAGAACGCTTTATAAATGTGTCCTTAACTTCGGGATTTGCAATAAGGTCAAGGTAACGCTTTCTGTAACGCTCCTCCTTGTCCTTTAAGCCGTGCCACTTTTCCGGCAGCGGCAGCAGCGACTTGGAAAGAAGCGTGATTTCCTTTGCGTGGACGGAAATTTCACCGCGGCGGGTCTTGAAAACAAACCCCGTTACGCCGACAATATCGCCCAGATCCCACGTCTTGAACTGCTTGAAATTCTCCTCGCCGATTTCGTCGATTTTAACATAAACCTGCATACGGTCGCTTGAATCGCGTATATCAAGAAAGTTCGCCTTTCCCATATCGCGCCAGCTCGTAATTCTTCCCGCAATACATACGGTCTGATTTTCAAGCTCGTCAAAACGCGCACGAATCTCCTCCGCAAGAATCGAAACGGGGTATTTCGTAATCTCATAGGGATTTCTGCCGTCCGCCTTGAGCTGTTCAAGCTTTTCAAGACGTATTCTGTGCTGCTCGGAAAGCTTCTGTTCAAGCTCTTCCTCGGTTAACTCTTCCTGTATGATTTCTTCTGCCATTTTTTCAATTGTCCTTTCGAGATTACTTTCCAATGTCGATTATTTCAAATTTCAGGATGCCCGCAGGCGCTTCAACATCAACAATATCACCCTTCTGATGACCGAGAAGCGCTTTTCCGAGAGGAGATTCATCGGAAATCTTGCTTGCCTTCATGTCAACCTCCTTAGAGCCGACAATGTGAAGCACGAGAACCTCGTTTTCCTCCATATCCTTTACGGTAACGCGGTTGCCAAGCTGAACGTGCTCGGTGGAAAGCGCGTCGGCGTCGATAAGCTTTACATTCATAAGGGTAGCTTCAATTTCAGCAATTCTGGCTTCAATTTTACCCTGTTCATTTTTCGCTTCATCATATTCGGAGTTTTCCGAAAGGTCGCCGAAAGAAAGCGCAACCTTTATCGTTTCCGCAATGTCGCGGCGCTTGACGGTTTTAAGCTCCTCAAGCTCGTCCTCCAGCTTTTTAAGACCTTCCTGTGTTAATACTGTCTGCTTTGCCATAATATTTTGTTCCTTTCATTATTATTCGACTGTTGCAGCGGCGGCACTGATTATAACCTCAACCGCCTTTTTATACTGAGAGTCGTATGTATTCGCATAATTCGCGGGGTCGTTTTCCGCAAGCCCCGCATATTCAACGGCAAATTCAGGCTTAACGCCCGTTTCGTCGTATGCGCTGTCCTGCTTTTCGGGTATGATTTTCGCAACGGAAATGTCAATCGCCGTGCCGTCGCCGAAGGCTCTGGTTTCCTGAAGCGTTCCATAGCCCATAGTTGCCATACCCACAAGCTTCGCGCCATTGAAATCACGGAGAGTAACCGTAATAAGCTCCGCCGCTCCGCCTGTTTTTTCGTTAATTATAACGCTTATCGGCAGCGTAGTGTATTTATCGGTCGTTGTTTCCGCGATAACCTTTGAGGAATTGTTGACATATGCCGCGGTCGCAAGCGAGGTTGCATTTACAAAGGGCGAAAGAATCTCCGAAATCGCGTCGTAATTTCCGCTTGAGCAATCGCGCAGGTCGAAGATGTACCCTGTAATAACCGCGTCGTCGGGAAGCTCGGAAAGCATTTCGGAAAGCTGTCTGCCCGAAAGACTGTTAAGCGTGGTAAAACGGATATACATTATCCCGTTGTCAAGCAGCGTCGTGCTGACGGACTGAATCTCAAACGCAGCGCGCGTAAGAGTATATTCGGTTTCCTCTCCGCTTCTTCTCGCGCAGAACGTTATCCTCGTGCCCTCGTCGCCGAAGCGCAGCTGGGAGTAAGCGGCGGCATAGCCGATTTCGAGAATACTGGAACCGTTTATCGAGGTGATAATATCGCCGCTTTTTATGCCCGCTTCCTCGGCGGGCGAGCCTGCCATTACGGAAGTAACTCCCGCGTAGCCGCCGTCGTTCTCCGTTTCGATACCCAGTCCCGTCATACTTCCGCTTTCAAGCATGGTTTTGTAATAATATTCGTCGGTGGTGTAATATCGTGCGTATTTATCGGAAATTCCGTCAAGATAGCCCGCGTATACGCCCGCCTTTACGGCGTTTTCGTCAACCCCGTAAAGCGAATAGCTTCGCACAAACGAGCCGATTTCCTGCAAGCGCGTGTTCATTTCTCCGCGCTGCTGAACTCCCGCTATTTTATCGTTGTACAGATTGAGCGAAACCGTCATAGTCACGACAAAGGTGACCGCGCAGGCGATTGCAATAAGGCTTATCGTAATTCCGAGTGAGATTTTTTTGTTCATTTAGCCGAAACGCCTTTCTTTATGGTACATTGACATACTGGAGCGGGTCAACTCTCGTTCCGTCCTTACGGATTTCAAAGTGCAGATGCGGTCCGGTTGACCAGCCCGTAGAACCGACAAGTCCGATAACGTCGCCCTGATTTACCATCTGTCCGACCGTAACGTAAACCGAGCTCATGTGAGCGTAAAGGGACTGATAGCCGTTTCCGTGGTCGATAACAACGTACATTCCGTAGTCATAGCCCTGCGTGTAGGTGGTTTTGGCAACAATTACCTCGCCGCCCTTCATCGCGTAAATATTTGCGCCGTTAATTCCGCCATTGCCTATGTCGATTGCACCGTGATTGCCTTTTCTCCATTCGTCATAGCCGAAATAGGTGGTTATCATGGTGAATTTTGAATCAAGCGGCCAGCGCCATTCGCCGTCGTCGTAAACAACAGTGCCGCTTGCGGCGAGCTGCGCCTGACGGATTATCTCGTCGATTTCCTTTTCATACGCTTCGATTTCCGCTAAGCTTACCCTTTTCTCCTCGGCGTAAACCGATTTGAGGTATTCGTAGTCGGCAATCTGTGAGGTGTACGAGTTGTATTCGTCCGTGTAGGAGGTTATGAGCTGATTGGTGTAATTACGCTCCTCATCGAGAGAAGTCCAGTCGGCTTCAAGCTGCTGTTTATCGGCTTCAAGCTGAGCCTTGTCCTCATTGAGCTGCGCCTTATCCTTTTCAAGCTGAAGCTGTTCGTCCTCAAGGCGGTGGATATTATCGAGCAGGTCGTTCATAAACTTCATATTCTGGTCGCCGACGCTCTTCATTACCTCGGTTCTCACGAAAATATCGTAGAAATCGGAGGAACCGGCGATAACGGAAAGCACGTCCTCACTGTCGTTTATGTACATTGTACGGATAATCTGACCAAACCTGTAAATATTCTCACGGTTTTTGGCGTCAAGCTTTTCGATTTCAACCGTCTTGTCGGCAATCAGCTGTTCCTTATCGGCGATTTCAAGCTCAACGCGCTCGATGTCCGCTTCCTTTTCGGCGATTTCCTCCTCTTTTGCGTAAAGCTTGTTATTGAGAAGGTTTATCTGCTCCTGCTGAGCGGTAAGCTTATTGAAATAGTAGCCCTGAAGCTCCTCGCTGTCGGCAATATTGCCCTCCGTCGCGGCGATTTTATTGTCAAGCTCCGCGATTTTCGCCTCGTTATCCTTTATTTTTTGTTCAAGCTCCTCCGTGGTAACGGCATAAGCGGGGCTTCCGAAATCGACCGAACCCATTATACCACACGTCAGGCACAAAACAGCGGCGAAAGCTGTCGAACGCAAAATTTTTAATTTGTTTCTGAATTTCAATGCAATCACCCTAAACCTTGAGATACTTGGCTGTGCTTATTACCGTTCCGACCGCTCCGAGCAGCGCTCCGAGCACGCAGTTCGCTGCAAGAACAATCCACGTTACGTCGTCGAAGGAGATAACGTTCACCATACCGAAAATCTGCCAGATGGTGATATTTTCCTCGAAAAGACCGAGAACCGCTTCGTACACAACCTTTGTAATAAGCCAAGAAACGACGCCCGCAGCAACTCCTATAAACATACCCTCGATAAAGAAGGGAATTTTTACGAACGAGTTTGTCGCGCCGACGACCTTCATTATATTAAGCTCCTTCTGACGCGCAAAAACGCTGCTTCGGATAGCGTTGTAGATAATGATTACGCTTGTAACAACCATTACCGCAAGCAGCGCGCCCGCAATAATCGTAAGCGTTGAACGGATATTTACAAGCGCGGAAGCAAAATCGTAAGGCGCGCTCACCTTTTCAACGCCCTCAATTGTTCCGAACTCCTCCGCCGTTGTGGAAATCAGCGAAATATCGTTTACCGTAACGCGGAAGGTATGCGGCATGGGATTTTCGGGGAGATATTCAAAAAGCTCGGCATAATCGGGGCGCTTTGCCTGTTCGTCCGCCCACGCCTCGTCCTTTGAGTAAAAAACAACGCTCGCGGTATTGGGATTTACGTTTATAGCGTCGGTTATGTGCGTAATAACGCTCTGGTCAACGTCGCCGTAGACGTATACGTCAATCTCGTTCTTGTTCTCAATATTCGACAGAATCACGCCGATATCCAGTGCGACAAGGCAGGAAAGACCTATCATAAGCAGGCTGACAAGCAGTACGCAGAAGCTTGCTATCGACATCATAGTATTCTTGAAAACGGAGCCTATGCCGCGCTTTACAAGATAACTGAAGTTGCTCATTCTCATACTTAATCGCCCCCCTCAATAAAGTCGTCAAAGACGATTGAGCCGTCCTTTAGATTGATGATACGTCCGCCGTAATATTTTACAAGGTCATGCTCGTGCGTAACCATAAGAACCGTTGTTCCGCACTCGTTTATATCCTTTAGCAGCTCGACGATTTCATAGGAAAGCTCGGGGTCGATATTTCCCGTCGGCTCGTCCGCAATAATGATTTTCGGGTCGCAGGCGAAAGCGCGCGCGATAGCAACTCGCTGCTGCTCGCCGCCCGAAAGCTGTCCGGGGTAACATTTCGCTTTATCGCCGAGCTTAACGAGATTGAGCACGTAGGGAACGCGCTGACGAATGTAACGCTTGGACTTGTCGATAACGCGAAGCACAAAAGCCACGTTTTCGTACACGGTAAGGGTCGGGATAAGACGGAAATCCTGAAAAATCATTCCGAGAGAACGGCGGAAATACGGAAGCTTGCGGTTGCGAAGCTTGGAGAGGTTATAGCCGTTCACGAAAACGCGCCCGTTTGTAGGCTGTATCTCGCGGGTAAGCAGCTTTAAAAGCGTACTTTTACCCGCTCCGCTGTTGCCGACGATGAACACAAATTCGCCGTCGTTTATGCGCAGGTTTACGTCGTTAAGCGCGTCAATTCCGCCCTTTACCCCGTCGCTGTAATGTACGTCAACGTTTTTTAATTCTACCATTTTATCACCTTTATATGTAAAGTCGGCATTTTCCGACATATTCGCGGCATACTCCGCCGCCTCTGATCAAAATACAATTTTTCACGCCGAAAAGCTGCAAAAAATGCAAAAATCAGAATTTAACGGGGTCAGCCGAGAGATACTTTCTTACCATAAGCGCAATTTTGAAGATAATAGCGTGGTCGAACTCTCTTAAGTCAAGACCCGTGAGCTTCTTGATTTTGTCAAGTCTGTAAACAAGCGTATTGCGGTGTACGAAAAGCTTTCTCGACGTTTCGGAAACGTTAAGGTTGTTTTCGAAGAAGCGCTGAATAGTAAAAAGCGTTTCGTGGTCGAGAGAATCAATCGATCCTTTTTTGAACACTTCCTTTAAGAAGGTTTCGCAGAGCGTTGTCGGGAGGTGGTAAATAAGGCGTGCGATACCGAGATTATCATAGCTTACAATGTTCTTTTCGGTATCGAATACCTTTCCGACTTCAATTGCAATCTGCGCTTCCTTAAACGAACGCGCAAGGTCCTTTACGCCCATAACGGGTGTACCGATACCAACGTTTACGCGGGTGAAGAACTCGGTCTGGAGCGTGTCGGAAATAGAGCGCGCAAGCTTTTCAAGATCCTTTACGTCAATTCCGTTCTTTATCTCTTTAACGAGAACGATGTCCGTTTCGGTGATGTTGAAAACGAAGTCCTTGTTCTTATCGGGGAAAAGGTTCTGGATAACGTCGTATGCGGAAACGTCGTTTGTTGAAACAATATTTATAAGGAACACCACGCGGCTTATATCCGCGTTGAAGTGAAGCTCACGGGATTTTATGCTTATATCGCCGGGGAGAACGTTATCGAGGATAATATTCTTGATAAAGTTGTTGCGGTCGTATTTTTCATCGTAGTACTGCTTGATGCTGGAAAGGGAGATTGCGAGAATGGAAGCGTACTTGCCCGCGATTTCGTCTGTTCCTTCGACAAAAACCGCATAGTCGGGTTTAACGTGAACACCGAAGGGCTTATAGGTGTAACCGTCGCGGATAAAAATGTCGTGAGAGTCGCCAAGCTCGATGGAGAAGAAGTCGCTGCTGCTTCCGATTCTGGAAAGCTCGCTGCACGCAACGATTGTCGCATTTTCATCAATAACGCCGATTACACGACCGATAGTATCGCGCATCTGATGAACAACACCCTGAAATAATCTGTTTGACATAAATTCCGTCCTTTCTGCGGGCATTCAGCCCGTCTTGCCGTGAGGCGCTTTATCGCTCTTTGCCGTTTGCAACGCATAGGGGCGCCAACCACCGGCTTTGATTATGGTACGGCTTTTTTCCGCAGCCATACCGACGCACATTCAATAAGGGGCTTGCCCCGTAATTCAACGCGGCAAGGGTTGGCTTTGCCAACCTGCCATTCAGCAGGGAATTGTATCCCCTGCTGAATGGCAAATGTCCCCCGCCGCCTAAGAGACGGGGGACGTCTTTGCCCAAGTTATATTTTAATAGAAAACTCCAAAAAAATCAAGTCTTTTCTGTTAAAAATGTAAATTTTTCTTCGTATTTTTTTTACATATTGCCAAAACGGGCAAAATGTGGTATAATAGAAGCAAATTTACAGTCGTTTTCGGGGAATTTTTCCTCAAAACGGAAAGGAACGTGATAAATATGAGCGAAAAATATTATATAACAACTCCGATTTACTATCCCTCCGGACAGCCGCACATCGGACATTGCTATACAACCGTTGCGTGCGATACGATTGCGCGTTTTAAAAGAATGCAGGGATACGACGTAATGTTCCTGACGGGAACGGACGAGCACGGACAGAAAATCGAGCTTAAAGCTAAGGAAAAGGGCGTTACTCCCAAGGAATACGTAGACCCCATCGTTGAGAACTTCAAAAAGCTCTGGGAAACCATGGGTATAAGCTACGACCGCTACATCAGAACCACCGACGATTATCATGTAAGCGCGGTTCAGAAGATTTTCCGCGCGCTTTACGACAAGGGCTATATCTACAAGGGCGAGTATACGGGCAAGTACTGTACCCCCTGCGAAAGCTTCTGGACCGAATCGCAGCTTGTGGACGGAAAGTGCCCCGACTGCGGAAGAGATGTCGTTGACGCGCACGAGGAGGCTTATTTCCTCCGCCTTTCCGACTTCGCAGAAAGGGTTGAAAAGTTCCTGACCGAAACCGATTACCTTCAGCCGAAATCCCGCGTAAACGAGATGGTCAACAACTTCATCAAGCCGGGTCTTGAAGATCTATGCGTGTCGAGAACAAGCTTTACATGGGGCGTTCCCGTTGATTTCGACGAGGGGCACGTTGTCTACGTCTGGGTAGACGCGCTGAGCAACTATATTTCCGCGCTCGGCTATGAAAACGACGCTTACAGCGATTTCGACAAGTACTGGCCTGCCGATATGCATATGACGGCAAAGGAAATCGTGCGTTTCCACTCAATCGTGTGGCCGATTATTCTGATGATGCTTGAGCTGCCGCTGCCTAAGCGCCTTTACGGTCACGGGTGGATAAATTTCAACGGACAGAAAATGTCAAAGTCCCTCGGCAACGTTATCGACCCGTTCGTGCTTGCGGAACGCTACGGCGCGGACGCAGTACGGTATCAGATTCTCCGCGATATGCCCTACGGCTCGGACTGCAATTTCTCCAACGAAATTATGATCGGACGAATCAATACCGACCTCGCTAACGACCTCGGCAACCTTGTTTCAAGAACAGTCGCTATGGCTGACAAATATTTCGGCGGAACGCTCCCCGCTGAACGTAAAGCCGAGCCGCTTGACGACGAGCTTATTGAAATGGCGAAGGCTCTGCGTGAGCCTGTCGCTAAAAATATCACCGACGCGCAGCTCTCAAAGGCGCTGGAGGACATCTTCAGAGTAATTTCCCGCGCTAACAAATATATCGACGAAACAACGCCGTGGATTCTTGCAAAGGACGAAGCCAACAAGCCGCGCCTTGCAAGCGTACTCTACAACCTGCTCGAAACTATCAGAATCTGTTCGTCGCTGCTAAGTCCGTTTATGCCGGTTGTAATGCCGAAAATCTGGGAGCAGATAGGCGCTGACGAAGCTATGACGACTTACGAAAAGTCCGGTATTTTCGGCGTTCTGCCGGAGAACGTCACAGTTCACAAGGGCGAAGTGCTTTTCCCAAGAATTGATATGGAAAAGGAAATTGAGGAGCTTAATTCCCTGCTTGCGCCCGCAAAAACAATCCGTGAGGACGAGGATCTGGACAAAGCCAACATCATCACCATTGACAAGTTTGCTGAAATAAAGCTCAGAACGGGCGAAATCACGGCGTGCGAAAAGCTGCCTAAGGCGAAGAAGCTGCTGAAAATACAGGTTGACGACGGACGAAACGGACGTCAGATTGTTTCGGGAATCGCCGCCTACTACAAGCCCGAGGAGCTTGTCGGAAAGAAGATTATTTTCGTGGCAAATCTTGCTCCCGCAAAGCTCTGCGGAGAAATGAGCGAAGGAATGCTGCTCGCCTGCGACGCGGGCGACGAGGTTCGCGTTGTGTTCCTCGACGGCGATATCCCTAACGGAAGCACCGTTCGATGAATGAATAA
>CAZFMC010000052.1:6725-10055 GCA_964520065.1 uncultured Ruminiclostridium sp. | reverse complement strand
CGTTACGGCACTGGAGCATATAGAGCTTCTTGTTTTCAACGGTGAACTCCATATCCTGCATATCGTGGTAGTGGTTTTCGAGAATGTCGCAAACCTTGATAAATTCAGCGTAAGCTTCGGGGAATTCCTTCTCCATCTGCGCAATCGGCATAGGAGTACGAACGCCTGCAACTACGTCTTCACCCTGAGCGTTGATAAGGAACTCGCCCATGAGCTTCTTTTCGCCTGTTGCGGGGTCACGTGTGAACGCAACGCCTGTACCGGATTCGTCGTTAAGGTTACCGAATACCATCGGCATTACGTTTACAGCGGTACCCCAGCTGTACGGAATGTCGTTGTCGCGGCGGTATACGTTTGCACGCGGGTTGTCCCAAGAACGGAAAACTGCTTCGATAGCGAGCTTGAGCTGTTCAACAGGGTCAGACGGGAAGTCTGTACCGAGCTGCTTCTTATATTCAGCCTTGAACTGTTCAGCAAGAGTCTTAAGGTCGGCAGCGGTAAGGTCAACGTCATACTGAACGCCCTTTTCTTCCTTCATCTTGTCGATGAGCTGCTCGAAATACTTCTTGCCGACTTCCATAACTACGTCGGAGAACATCTGAATGAAACGTCTGTAAGAGTCATAAACGAATCTTTCAAACTTAGGATCGGAGTTGCCTGCGATCATAGCGGCAACAACCTCGTCGTTAAGACCGAGGTTAAGAATGGTATCCATCATACCGGGCATGGACGCGCGAGCGCCTGAACGAACGGAAACGAGAAGCGGATTCTTGTGGTCGCCGAACTTCTTACCGTTGATTTCCTCCATCTTCTTAACGCCTTCCATAGCCTGAGCCATGATCTCGTCGTTAATTTTTCTGCCGTCCTCATAGTACTGTGTGCAGGCTTCTGTTGTGATAGTGAAGCCCTGCGGAACGGGCAGACCGATGCTTGTCATCTCAGCAAGGTTAGCGCCCTTACCGCCGAGGAGATTACGCATGCTCATGTCGCCTTCGCTGAACATGTAGACCCACTTGTTTGCCATTGGTATTACCTCCAAAAAATATAATAGTTCCGCGGCTTGTCCCTATACAGCTTGTAATCACACGCAAAAATAATACTCTGCGTCATTAAAAGAGAGGGTTTGCCACATAACAATTATATTATAGCAGATTTTTATAATAATTGCTAGTATTTTTTTAAATTTTTTTCAAATTTTTACATTCTTTTTTGGTAAGTCGCGAAACGCGGCGGTTTTAAAGCGGTTTTCGGCATAAAAAGGACAATGGTTGTCAAAAATAAACAAAATCCGCCGAAAGGATTCGTTTAATCTTATTAAAAAACAGGATTTTCTTCAAAGAAAAAAAAGTGTATAATATAACTTAGGCAAGATTTCCCCTGTCACGTTAAATGACGGGGCAAGTCCCTTATTGAATGTAACGCCAAAATCAAATGTTTTATAGAAAGCAGTGTGGAAAAATGAAGAGAGAAGATTTACGAAATATTGCGATAATCGCGCACGTTGACCACGGCAAGACAACGCTTGTTGACGAAATGCTCAAGCAGGGCGGCGTTTATCGTGAAAACCAGACGGTTGTAGACCGCGTTATGGATAACAACGACCTTGAACGCGAGCGCGGAATCACGATTCTTGCGAAAAACACCGCGGTAATGTATAAGGACGTTAAAATCAATATTGTAGACACTCCCGGGCACGCCGATTTTTCGGGCGAGGTTGAGCGTATATTAAAAATGGTAAACGGCGTTCTGCTGCTGGTTGACAGCTTTGAAGGAACAATGCCGCAGACGCGCTTCGTTCTCCAGAAGGCGCTTGAGCTGGGGCACAAAATCATAGTCGTAGTAAACAAGACCGACCGTCCCGACGCGCGTTCGGCGGAGGTTGTCGACGAGGTTCTGGAGCTTCTGCTCGACCTTGACGCAAACGACGAGCAGCTTGAAAGTCCGGTTGTATTCTGTTCGGGAAGAAACGGAACCGCTTCCCTTTCTCCCGACGAAAAGGGCGAGAACTTCATTCCGCTGTTTGAGAAAATTCTTGAACATATTCCCGCTCCCGAAGGCGACGAAACAGGCGATTTGCAGGTGCTCGTTTCGTCTATCGACTACAATGAGTATGTCGGAAGAATCGCAATCGGACGTGTTGAGCGCGGCGTTATAAGGCAGAACCAAGAGGTTATGGTCTGCGATTACCACGGCAGCATTAACCCGTTCCGCTCCAGAATTGTCAGCCTTTATCAGTTTGACGGACTCGACAAGGCTCCCGTTCAGGAAGCGACAGTCGGCGATATTGTATGCTTTTCGGGAATCGAAGGCGTAACAATCGGACAGACCATCTGCTCCGTGAACAACGTTGAGCCGCTTCCCTTCGTAAAAATCAGCGAGCCTACGGTTGAAATGACCTTCGCAGTAAATAACAGTCCTTTCGCGGGTCGCGAGGGCAAGTTCGTTACGTCGCGTCAGATACGCGAACGTCTTGAACGCGAGCTGCTGAAGGACGTTTCCCTCCGAGTTAAGGAGAGCGACGTTCAGGACGCATACGATGTTGCGGGACGAGGTGAAATGCACCTTTCTATACTCATCGAAACCATGCGCCGCGAGGGATACGAGCTTTCCGTCAGCACACCGCGCGTACTTTTCAAGGAAATTGACGGCGTAAAGTGCGAGCCTATGGAAAAGCTTGTTATTGACGTTCCCGAAGGCAGCGTCGGAGCGGTTATGGAGAAAATGGGCGTACGCAAGGCGGAGCTTCAGCAGATGCACCCCGTCGGAAACCGCACGCGCCTTGAATTTAAAATTCCGTCGCGCGGACTTTTCGGTTACCGCAGCGAATTTCTTACCGACACCAAGGGCGAGGGTGTTTTGAACACCATTTTCATCGGCTACGAACCGTTTATGGGCGATATTCCGATTCGCACCACGGGTTCGCTTGTCGCTTTTGAAACGGGTACAGCCAGCGCTTACGGCTTGTGGAACGTTCAGGAGCGCGGCGCGCTGTTTATTGACGCGGGCGTTGACGTTTACGAGGGAATGATTGTCGGCGTTTCGCCGAAGCAGGGCGATATAAATGTAAACGTGTGCAAGAAAAAGCACCTTACCAACACGCGTGCGAGCGGCAGCGACGAGGCTCTGCGCCTTGTTCCGCCCCGTCATATGAGCCTGGAGGAAAGCCTCGAATTCATCTCGGACGACGAGCTTGTAGAGGTTACGCCGAAAAATATCAGACTCAGAAAGCGGATTCTTGACAACGAAACCCGCGCCAAGGAAGAAGCTAAACGCAAAAAGCAGTGAGTTAATATAATAAAACGGTCGGCAGCGTGGTTGCACGGTACCGGC
>CAZFMC010000052.1:0-6625 GCA_964520065.1 uncultured Ruminiclostridium sp. | reverse complement strand
AAAGCAGTGAGTTAATATAATAAAACGGTCGGCAGCGTGGTTGCACGGTACCGGCATCGGCTGCCAACCAAAAAAACGAAATTGAAACTCTTGGAAAACTGTTAGAAATAAAAGCAATCCCCGCAAAGCGGCTTAAATAGTCGCTTTGCGGGGATTTAATTTTGGTACGCCTGATGCGATTCGAACGCACGGCACATAGCGTCGGAGGCTATTGCTCTATCCAGCTGAGCTACAGGCGCATACATAAACAGGGTCGATTAACCGACCCTGTTATTATACCACATTATTTCAGTTTTGGCAAGTCTTTTTATTTATTTCTCCAATAATTTTTCGACAGAAGCCAATTTTGCGCTCACGCAGAAAACCTTCATCGCCATTTCAAGCTCGTCAAGATTCGGGAAGGTCGGCGCAATTCTGATATTGCAGTCCTTCGGGTCTTTTCCGTAAGGGTACGTTGCACCCGCACCTGTCATAACTACGCCGGCTTCCTTGCAAAGCTCAACAATCCGCTTCGCAGTTCCCTCCATTCCGTCAAACGAAATGAAGTAACCGCCCTTCGGCTCGTGCCATGAAGCGATTCCGAGCGGCTTGATTTCCTTATCGAGCTTTTCAAGAACAACTCTGAACTTTGGTGCGATAATATCACGGTGCTTTTTCATCTGCTCCTTGATTCCGTCGAAGCTTCCGAAAAATCTCGCGTGGCGGAGCTGGTTAAGCTTATCGTAGCCGATGGTCTGATAGGTCATCTGGCTCTTTATGAAATCAATATTCTCCTTACTTGCACCTATGCACGCAAGACCGCCGCCGGGGAAGGAAATCTTCGAGGTTGACGTAAACATCAGCACCATATTCTGCTTGCCCGTTTTCTTGCACTCGTCGAGGATATTGAGCAGCCTATCGGGTGTATCGCTGAGGTGGTGAACGCAATACGCGTTATCCCAGAAAATGCGGAAGTCCTTAGCCTTGGGAGAAAGCGCGGCGAAACGCTTTACAACCTCGTCGGAATAGGTAATACCCGTCGGGTTGGAGTACATCGGAACACACCAGATACCCTTAATCGTTTCGTCCTCGGAAACGAGCTTCTCAACCATATCCATATCGGGACCGTCGTTAAGATACGGAACATTTATCATTTCAATACCCATGCTCTCGGTAATCGCAAAGTGACGATCGTAACCGGGAACGGGACATAAAAACCTTACGTGCTCGTACTTGCTCCAAGGCTTATCGCCGCCGAGAACGCCGAGAAGCATAGCTCTTGCAAGGGTGTCGTACATAAGCTGCAGGCTTGAGTTACCGCCGATAATAATTTCGTCCTCGGATACGCCAAGCATAGGGCACATAAGCGCCTTGGCTTCGGGGATTCCGTCGAGAACGCCATAATTGCGGCAGTCGATTCCGTTCTGCGACCTGTAATCGCCGTCAAGGCAGTGGGTAAGCATTTCAATTGAGAGGTCGAGCTGTTCCAGACACGGCTTGCCGCGCGACATATCAAGCTTCAGACCCTTTTCCTGCCACTGCTTGTATTCTGCGGAAAGCTCCGCCTTGAGCTGTTCCAGCTCCTGCTTTGAATAATCCTTGTACATTGCAAATTTCCCTTTCTGTACGGCACGTATGCCGAGTTTTCTTCCTTACTTTTTATTATACAACATTTTCAGAAAAATGCAAGTTGTTTTTATAATTCCTGCAAATTTATTCGGCACTTTCTACGAAATTAACAACACTGCGTCGAAAAACGGCATTATTCCTGTTCAATATATTCATCGACAGTCGAAGCGGGGTTGACGGAATAATCGAGCGTAAGGTGACCCTTTTCGTCCTCGCCAACGGTCGCGTCAATGCGCAGAAAGCAGTCCGGAAGAACGATTTTCGGCGAAAGCGACACGTATTCCACATCGAAAACATATTGCAGAACGATAGTTCCCGAGGCGGCTGAAAGCTCAATATTTGTGCTGCCGTTGCTGCCAAGCTCGACCGTCATACCCGTCCGCGCTTCATTTACCAGAGGGCTTTTTTCACTCTCCTTGTTCAGCTCGTCATAGCCCGTCGCCGAAATGTCGCCGAGCTGAACGCCGTTGGTAACTACCTCAAGGCGCATATTTGCAAGTCGGAAGTTGGTTCGCTGCTGATTTTCGGCAAGCTCCTGAAGCGTAACGGTCTGAAGCGTAACATTTTCCTCGCCGTCCTCGTCCTTAACGCGGGAAACTGCTGTGTAAAAAGCGGGGTAAAACTCTGGCGTACCCGATTCAAGGGCGGCGCGCAGGATTTCCTCCTCGGTAAATTCAATTGAAATCAGCTTTTCAAGCATTTCATTGTACTTATCAAGGTCGATATCCGAGCTGTACAGGCGCTTTACGGCGAAGCTCGAACGGTTCTGCTCCGACGCATAATCCCCGACGTAGGAAATCTCGCGGAACTGAAACTCGTTAGCCGCGTAAATCGCAACTATTCCCGCCACAAGAACAATCATTACAATTATAACAACCTTTTTCATATCATTCCGTCCTTAAATGCAGTACAAATTCGTATCCCAAGCGGGAATATACGGGTGATGGCGCAGGAAAAACCTATAATCGGGATTCAGCTCCTTTATCAGAAGCGGAAGCTCAACCATATCCTCCGTGCGGTGGTAAAGCGAAACAATAAGCCGCGGCTTATACCTTTTGATGGTTTCCGCGCTTCCGATAAGCGCCTGCTTCTCGCTTCCCTCGACGTCGTATTTTATCAGCGTTGCCGCTTCGCCGCCGAGAATGCTGTCCGCGCTTCTCCCCTGAATTTTCACGGGCGTGCCTAAGGTCTGTTCGGAGGCTGTTTCGCTGAGCGACGAGCCGCGTCCCGCTCTCCGATAAAAGGTCAGCGTTTCGTCCGAGCTCCACGCCGCCGCGTTTATATGCTCAAAAACAGCCGAACCGAGCGCGTAATGTCTGCGCCGAAGCTTTGAATAGCTGCGCTTGTCAGGCTCAACCGCGTAGATTTTCTTAAAGCGGCGGTTCGTAAGCTGCAAAAACTCCTCAACGGTATCGCCGTTGTACGCGCCGAGGTCAACGAAGGTTTCATCGCTGCCGATTTTTAGCAGGCTGTACGCCTCGCTTTTATCGGTTTCACAGCCGCGCAAAACGGAAATATCTCCCGTGACGCGGTATTTCAGCAGCGCGTCGAAAACCTCCCGCGATTTCTCGTCGTCGAACATCGACCGCAGAGTCATTATATCGCACTCGTGGTCGGAAATATAGTCGCTGTCAAAAAGTCCGCCGCCGACAACCGGAACATCGGGCGCAATAACCTCGTATTTCTCCGAAAGACGGTCGATTCTTTCAAGCACGTCGGGGAGAGCAGTTCCGAAGCACACCACAATCAGAAAATCATCGTACTGCTCCTCGATTTCGGACAGTTTTTTTACACGGAAGCCGTGAAAGCTGTGTCCGCGCACAAATTCGTCGCTCGCCATAAACTCTGCGGGACGTATATTCATTTTTTCCATAACGCGCAGAATTTTTTCCGCGCCGTCGCCCATGCCGTACATTACGATCGGCTTATCCGTTTCCGACAGCCGCTCCCATGCGCTAAGCGACGGTTCGTATGCGTTTTCTTCCATTATTTTCAGCTTCCTTTCGGATTATTCAACTGTAACCGATTTTGCAAGATTTCTCGGCTGGTCAACGTCGCAGCTGCGCAAAACCGCCGTGTAATAAGCGATAAGCTGGAGCGGCACAACAGCCACAAGCGGCATAAGCAGGTCGCGTACCTTGGGAATATAGACGGGGCAGTCAACGCTTTTCGTTTCGATTGACGTTCCCTCCGGCGCAAGCATTACAACCATTGCTCCGCGCGACTTAACCTCCTTGACGTTGCTCTGCGTTTTCTCAAAAAGGTCGGACTGGGTAGCGACCGCAATAACGGGCATACCCTGTTCAATCAGCGAAATAGTGCCGTGCTTCAGTTCACCCGCCGCGTAGCTTTCCGAGTGAATATAGGAGATTTCCTTAAGCTTTAACGAGCCCTCCATACTAAGAGCATAGTCGAGTCCGCGTCCGATATACAGCAGGCTCTCCGCGCTCATAAGCCTTGAAGCAACATACTGGTACGGCTCCTGATTATTTACGCACTTTTCAATTTCGGCGGGGATTGCGGCAAGCTCGGAAACAAGCGTGCGGCATTCCTCCTCGGTAATTTTTCCGCGCGCATATGCGATTTTGAATGCAAAAAGGTACATAAAGGCGGTCTGAACCATGTATGCCTTGGTTGAGCAAACGGAAATTTCGGGACCCGCAAGGGTATACATAACCATTTTTGCCTCGCGCGCAATGGACGAGCCGACAACGTTCACAATTGCAAGAGTGTCAGCACCCGTTTCGTTTGCAAGCTTTAGAGCGGCAAGCGTATCCGCAGTTTCGCCGGACTGAGAAATAACAATAACGAGGTCGTCGGCGGAAAGAAGCGGACTGCGGTAACGGAACTCGGAAGCGATATCCACGATAACGGGAGTACGGGCAAGGCTTTCGATAATATATTTTCCTACAATTCCCGCGTGCATTGCCGAGCCGCAGCCGACTATGTAAACGTGGTGGTAGCCACGCAGCATTTCGTCGGTCAGTCCACACTCGCCGAAATCGACAAGTCCGCTTTTTATGCGGGGAGAAACGGCATTTCTGAAAGCGGTGGGCTGTTCGCAGATTTCCTTCAGCATGAAATGCTTATAGCCGCCCTTTTCAGCAGCTTCGATATCCCACTCGGCGGTCTGAAGCTCCTTTTCTATTACATTCTGATGAATATCGTAAAATGTAACGCCGTTTTCGGTTAGCACAGCGATTTCGTTTTCCTCAAGGAGGTAATATTCGCGGGTGTGGTTGAGAATTGCAGCGATATCGGAGGCGATGAACATTTCGTTCTCGCCCTTTCCGACAATGAGCGGGCTTTCCTTACGCACTGCGTAGATTCTGTCCTTAAAATCGCGGAAAAGTATTCCCAGCGCGTATGCGCCTTCGATTTCGCTGATGGTTGAAATAACCGCTTCAAGCGGGTCGCCTGCGTAGTTGTAGTCGAGCAGCTTTACGACCGCTTCCGTATCGGTTTCGCTTTCAAAGCCGTACCCTTTTGCGGATAGGAAGTCCTTTATTCTGCGATAGTTTTCGATGATTCCGTTATGAACTACCGAAACTCTGCCGTTGCCGATTGGGTGGCTGTTTATATCGCTTGGTTCACCGTGGGTTGCCCAGCGCGTGTGACCGATTCCGCAGGTTCCCGACGGAGTTCCCTGCTGAGCAAGGCGGGGGGAAAGTCCCTCGCGGATTTTTCCCTTAGCCTTTACGGTTTTTATCTTATCGTCCTCAAGGACGGCGATTCCCGCGCTGTCATAGCCTCTGTATTCGAGCTTTGTGAGAGCGTCCACAAGAATCTGCGCGCACTCTTTTTTTCCTGTATATCCGACAATTCCGCACATAATATGCACCTCCAAGTATATGACGAGGCGAGTTGAAGCAAAGCCCCGAAAAAATTATTCATAACCATATTTATTCTTAATTATACCATAAAAATACGGCTTTTGCAACCTTACTGCGCGAAAAAAAGCGATTTTGGGTGAACTTTTTCACACTTTTCACAAAGCTTCATATAATGTAATGCGGGGAAGGCGTTTTGCCGAACGTCGGGCTGCGCCGCACCCGTAATATGTACACGGAAAGGAAAAAATGATATGGCTGTTTTTTACAATAGAGCAACCCTTTCGTACAACGACACCGTTACCGACTCTAACGTTGTAACGGGAGAGCTTGTCGAAACGCTTTCAGTCACAAAGACGCCCTTGCAGACCGAATATACGCCCGGAAGCATTGCGACGTATATTGTGAACATCAAGAATTCGGGAGCGACTGCGCTTAGCGGTCTTACGCTTACCGACAACCTTGGCGGATATGCAGTCGGTGCTGCAACGGCGTACCCGCTTACGTATATAAACGACTCGGCGGGGTATTTCATCAACGGCGCTGTGCAGGCGACGCCGACCGTGGTTTATGACAACACGCTTACGATAAGCGGACTTTCTGTTCCTGCGGGCGGGAACGCGGCTGTTATCTACCAGACGAGGGTGAATGATTACGCTTCGCCCGACGTTGGCGGCGCTGTCACCAACACGGTTAGAATCAGCGGCGAGGGGCTTACGGACGCTACCGCAGTATCGACAATTACAGCCGAGGAAGCGCCTGTTTTATCAATCAGCAAAAGTCTTTGTCCGACCACGGTCACGGAGAGCGGCGTTATTGCGTACACGTTTGTAATTGACAACGTTGGCAATGCGGTTGCGGACGAGGCGGCGAACGTTGTTATCACAGACACATTCAATCCGATTCTTCGCAGCATTGTTGTTACGCTGAACGGAGCGCCGCTCACCGAGGGGGTTGATTACACCTACAACGAAGCAACGGGTGTATTTGCGACGACTGCGGGAAAAATCACAGTTCCGGCAGCCGGTTTCGCGCAGGATTCAGCTACGGGGCTTTGGTCGGTTGACCCTGCGACAATCACGCTTGTTGTAAGCGGGACTGTCTGAGGAGCTTGGCAGGTTTAACGCTTACTTTTCGCTTTTGCTGAACTCTCCTGCGGCGGCGAAGCCGCCGCAATATGCGGGCGC
>CAZFMC010000051.1:0-10450 GCA_964520065.1 uncultured Ruminiclostridium sp. | reverse complement strand
GAGGAACTTACATTTTGCTTCGCAAAATGTAAGACGCGCGCCGCGCCGACTGTGCGGACAGCAGAATATATAGCAAAAGGGGCTGCCGCAGCAGCCCCTTCCTGTTTTGCATATCCTTACGAGTTTAAGCAACAGTAAGATTAAACTTGATATTCTTGGAAGCGTCGCGCTTCAGTGAAACCTGAATCGGTGTAGCGCCCGCATTTTTGCCGATTACAAGAAGAACGTAGTCGTTATCGGTTGTTCCGCGGAGAACCTGACAGGAAACGATGTTCGGGTCGTAGCTTACGTAGATTTCGTCAGCGTTTGCTGTTCCGTTGATAACGGAGAAGCTGTAACTGCTCTGCGCGCCGACCGCAACCGACTTCATAAAGTCGTTGGCTGCGCCCCATCTCAGCTCCTGTGCGGAGGTAACGTCGCTGTATGCGAGAAGCTGGATAGACTGAGCCTCGTCCTTTTCTCTTACGGCATAGTTGAAGTTTCCGGGGATACTGCTCTTGTCGTAGCACGAATTAGCATAGGTGTATTCGTAAACGTCAGCGTAGTTGACAATCTTTGTACCGTCGGTTATGTTGAGGTTTACCTTAGCGGAAACTGTGAAGGTGATTGCCTCTCCCGCGTCAAGCTCGGGGCATTCGATACGGTAAATCGTGTAGGAACCGGACGCGCCCTCCTGCGTGTAAGCAGCCGAGTAGTACGAGTAGGATTCGCGAATATCGGTAAGTGCAAGAGAATTGCTGATGTAGAGGTTGATAAGCGCGCTTTTGAGCTTCTGGGTAGAGGAGTTCGTTACGGTAACGTTGTATTCAAGCTTGTCGTTTGAATAAATCTTTCCGTTAGCGGAAGCGGAGGTTGTCGCGCCCGTTGCGTTTTCGGTGCGTCTTACTGCGCCGTAGGTAAGGCTGAGGTTGCCGTAAATATTGCTTTCAAGCGCAAGGTTTACGTTTGCAGCCGCAGCGGAGTAAATATTCGATGTAACCGCGCTTGTTTTTGCGTAGGTGCTGTCAACAATTGCGCTGTTGTAGTTGTTGGAAGCGGTAAGGCGGACATTGTTCGAGGCGTTGTACGCGCCGTTGTTCTTAATAGTGATAAGCGGGAACGCGTCGGAGGTTACAGCCTGATTTCCGTTTGTTACAATCTTGCTGTAAGCGCGGTACTTCTGACCGTTGAACTGGAATACAACCTTGTATTTACCGTTCGCCTTAGCCTTTGTGAGCATATAAGAGCCTTGAACGCCGTTGATTGTCGAAGTAACGGTTGTTTCGTCATAGTTATTTGTGCTTGTGTTGAGAAGTAATACAGTGATGCCGTTTATACCCTGCTCGCCGTAGGTTTTCTGACCGTCTGCAACGCTGTCTTCATTCATCGTATCGTTCCATACAACGCCGCTGATGGTGAAGTTGTTCGACTTGACCTTGTAGCTTGCAGTCATAACATCGCTGTCAGCGTAGCCCTTGGACTGAGCATAGTATCTGATGGTGGTATCGGAGGTAAGCTCGATTTTTCCGTTGAAGAGCTTGCCGTATTTTGCGGGGTCGGTATTATCGGTCGTGTAGTAGATTTTTGAAGAGGGGGTATTGCAGTAAAGCTTAACCTCCAGCTTGTCCTCATACTGCACCGCGGTATCCTTGTCGGCGTAAGGGTTATCGCATTTGTCAACGGTAACGCTTCTGGACTTCACTTCGCTGTACTCGCCGTTTTTGTAAGCAATCGCCTTAACGGTGGAGTCCCTGTCGATAATAAAGGTTCCGGTATATTTTTTGCTGTTTCTTGTCGGCTCGCTGCCGTTGGTGGTGTAGTAGATTTCGGCGTTATTTTCGGCTTCTATTCTGAACTTCTTTCCGCCGTAAGCCTTGTACACGGTAATGGTAGGCTTTTCGAGGGTTTTTAAAGCGTCCTCGCCGGGAAATTCGTCAATATCGCCGTCGAGGTATTCACGGAGCAGGCTTAAATCCTTGCTGTTGATTTTTCCGTTTCCGTCGAGGTCTGCGTTATCCTTGCAGACGTAGGAGGTCGAACCTGCGAGATACTTTTTCAGGCGCGTGTAGTCAGTTTCGCTGACGGAGCTGTCGCCTGTGATATCGCCGAGTGTTGTGCCGATTCTGATGGTTTTCTTCATTACCGAGCTTTTCGAGCCGTTTTTAACGGCGATTGCGCGGATTTTGGTAGTCTTGGTTACCTTTATAAGCGTGCCGGTGTACTTTTTGCTGCTTGTGGTAGGGGTAGAGCCGTCGGTAGTGTAATAGATTGTCGCGCCGCTTGTTGAAGATTTGAGGCGGATTTTGCGGACGCCCTCCGAACCCTTTATAGTGTATGTAGGCTTTGAAACCTTTGCTTCATACTCTGCGGCAACGGTCTGCGTAAGAAGCTGCTCCGAGGCCGCCAGAGCGTTTACGGAGAAGCCTGTTACGGTAATAGCCGCCGCAGTCAGAAGCGCAGCTGTTTTTCTGATTATTGATTTCATAATTATCATTCCTTTCCGAAATATAGGATTATCGGGTATTCCCCTCATTAAGTAAAACGTTTCAAATCAGCAAAAAGTGTCACTGAAAAAGCACTTTTTTTCACGTTTTGCGAAACTTTGTTAATCCTGCACAAAAGCGTATATATATTTTGTGTTATTCGACGAACTCGTCGTAATCGTGGTCGTGTTCGCAGTCGTGACCTACTCCGCCGATCATATCCCTGCCCCTTACGTAGTACTTATCGCGCTGTTCCTTTACGCATTCGTCCAGAATCCGTTTAACCTCGCGCGGATTTCTTACGGAAACAAGGCGTTTTGCGGGAGTGTCGGAGTCCTTGGACATCAGCGTTATTGTGCCGCAGTTGACCATACGCTGAAAGAGCGTAAAGGAAAGCTGCTTGTCGAAAACGCGGTACAGCTCGATTTCGTCTTCCTTTATGCTTAAAAACCCGATTTTGGTGTAAAGCGCAGCGTCGGTGATGATGTATCTTGTGAAGGATATCGGCAGACCGAGAATGCATTTTCTTCCTGCCCACAGCACATTTCCGTAATCGCGTTTAAGCTTTTTCATATTCATAGTATTTTACCCCCTTGTCTGTTACTTGTTGTTTGTAAGCCTGTCGATTTTTTCCCTGCGCGCCTGTTTTTTCTTTTCCTGTCTGATTTTTTCAAGCTCGCCGCGTTCCCTTTCCTCACGCGCGTTCGCCTTGCTCAGAGAAACGGGCGTGAGGGATTCGGGGTCGATACATTTAACGTCGGTGTAAATTTCCGACCCTGCGGGCAGACCCTTTTTTTCAAGACGGGAGTAAACCAGACTTTTGAAGGCGCTGTAAACAACGGCGAAAATCGGTATACCGATTATCATTCCCCAGAAGCCGAAAAGCCCCTGTCCCGCAAGAATTGCGAAAACCACCCAGAAGCCCGAAAGCCCCATACTTTCACCGAGTATACGCGGGCTGAGGATATTACCGTTGAGATTCTGTATTACGAGGACGATTATAACAAAAATAAGGCATTTCAGCGGGTCCTCCATAAGAATGAGAAACGCGCTTGGAACAGCGCCGATAAACGGTCCGAAATACGGGATAATGTTGGTTATTCCCATAATTACCGAAACGAGCAGCGCGAACGGGATTCCGCAGACAGTTGTTACGATAAAGGTAATACAGCCGACTATAAACGAGTCGATAAGCGTACCTGTTATAAACTGACCGAAAGAGCGGTGAATTTTGCGCACGCTTCCGATAAAGCTGTTTGCGTGTTCGACCTTCATAAAGCTGTAAATCAGCTTTTTCGCCTGCGCGGAGAACAGCTCCTTGCTGTAAAGGCAGTAAACTGCAACGACCAGACCGAGGAAAACGTTCATAACCACGCCGATGAAGCTCATTATTCCGTTTGTTACAAAGCCCAGATAATCGCCCATCTGCGGGAGAATGGAGTTTGAAAGAAAATTCTTGAGTGCGTTACCCGATTCGTTGATGATATTCATTACTTCCTCGCCCAGCTCCGGGAAGGAGGCGAAGGTTGACTGCACCCAATTTGTCATAGTTTTGACATATTCGGGGATTTCGTTTACGAGTATGGAAATCGTGGTGTAAAGCTGCGGGAAGACCGCGCTTATAACTGCCGCGATAATCAGCACGAAAATCAGCACCGCCATAATTATTCCTGCGATACGAGCGGGCTTATTCTTGATAAACGGCACTATCTCTCCGTCGGGCGCGGTGTTTTTCGGTAATTTCGGCTTGAAGATTTTCCCGAACACTCTTTCCTCGAAAAAAGTCATAATCGGGCTTAAAAGGTACGCAAAGACGAAGCCGTAAAAAATCGGCGTAATTGCTGATAAAAAGCCGCTGACTGCCGCTGCTGCGTTATTTCCGAAAAAGAGAAGATAAACGAAAATCAAGCTTGCGGCGATAACGGCGAAGGCTGTTATACCCCAGCCGAGATAATTTTTATTCCATTTGAATTTCATGCGCCCTCCTGCCCGTTCGGGTTACTTTTCGGGAACCTCGATTACGCTCTTGCCGCCCATATAGGGTCTTAAAACTTCGGGGATACGGATACTTCCGTCCTCGTTGAGATTATTTTCAAGGAAAGCGATAAGCATTCTCGGCGGAGCTACTACGGTATTATTGAGAGTATGTGCGAGATACTTCTTTCCGTCCTTACCGTTTACGCGGATTTTAAGGCGGCGGGCCTGTGCGTCGCCGAGGTTTGAGCAGCTTCCGACCTCGAAATATTTTTTCTGACGGGGCGACCAAGCCTCTACGTCGAACGACTTCACCTTTAAGTCGGCGAGGTCGCCGGAGCAGCACTCAAGCGTTCTTACGGGGATATCCATCGAACGGAACAGGTCAACCGTATTCTGCCAGAGCTTTTCAAACCACATCATGCTGTCCTCGGGCTTGCAGATTACGATCATTTCCTGCTTTTCAAACTGGTGGATACGGTAAACGCCGCGCTCCTCGATTCCGTGCGCGCCCTTTTCCTTTCTGAAGCAGGGCGAATAGCTCGTGAGGGTATGGGGAAGAGTTTCCTCGGGAACGATGGTATCGATATACTTACCGATCATAGAATGCTCGCTCGTGCCGATAAGGAACAAATCCTCTCCTTCGATTTTGTACATCATAGCGTCCATTTCCGCGAAGCTCATAACGCCTGTAACGACGTTGCTTCTGATCATAAACGGGGGAACGCAGTAGGTAAAGCCGCGGTTAATCATAAAATCGCGCGCGTAGGAAATTACCGCGCTGTGAAGGCGCGCGATATCTCCCATAAGGTAGTAGAAGCCGTTGCCGGCAACACGTCTTGCGGCGTCGAGGTCGATACCGTGAAGCTTTTCCATAATATCGGTGTGATAGGGGATTTCAAACGGCGGAACGTAAGGCTCGCCGTACTTTGTAACCTCGACATTTTCGCTGTCGTCCTTACCGATCGGAACGGACGGGTCGATGATGTTCGGGATAATCATCATGATTTTCTTGATTTTTTCGGCGTATTCCTCTTCAAGCTTTTCAAGCTCGGAAAGGCGCGCGGAAAATTCTCCGACCTTTTTCTTAGCCTCCTCGGCTTCGTCCTTTTTGCCCTGTCCCATAAGCGCGCCTATTTCCTTGGAAATACGGTTTCTGTCTGCGCGCAGGTCGTTTGCCTCCTGCTGAGCCTTGCGGTTAGCGGCGTCAAGCTCTATTACCTCGTCAACGAGCGGAAGCTTTGAATCCTGAAACTTCTTTTTGATATTTTCCTTTACCACATCGGGATTTTCGCGTAAAAATTTAATGTCAAGCATTATTTTAAGTCCTTTCTTTTTTTGCCGGATTTTGGCTGAATAATATATTATGCAAAGGTAAGCCGTTCGGCTGTAACCTTCCATTTGTAAATTTGCGGTGTAAAAGTGAAAGCCTCGGGCGCGAAGGTTATAGACTGTGTAATTCTGTACTCTATGCCCTTGATTTTAACAATACCCGTTACGGGGTTTTCTTCGGTTCCGCAGTAGTATGTAGCGGCTGCCTGCATAATTCCCGCGTCGGAATCGACCGCGTTGATTTTTTCAAACAGCTCAAGCGTTTCCTCGTCGGGCGCTTTTTTCGCTTTTACGTTTTCAAATTCTTCGCGCGTTATAGCTTCCTTATATGCTTCGCAAAGGTCGTCATAGCTTATCGTTGAAATATCCGCCGGAGTTTCCGCGGTAAGATAAGTGCCCGCAAGGTTGGCGAGCTTTTCCGCTTCCGGACCTGCCTGCGTGGTAAGAACAAGCGCGTAGTAAAGGATATACGCAATTCCTGCCAGAGCGATTAGGGTAAGTCCCGTTGACAGTGGATTTGTTTTTTTGACAGCCATAATCAGTACCTCTCTTTACCGAAAAATCTGTTTTATTGTGTTATTGACGCTGCGAAAGAAAAGCCAGCAGTTCGCGAAGCTCTTCCTCCGATTTGCAGTCGATGCTCATTGTATATCTGTCCTTTGTTCTGTCTATACGGACAGGCTTGCCGATATAATCGGTCATACTCAGCTCCGCCTCGACCAGGAAGGTTTCCTTCGGCGGCTTTGGCTTTTGGGGCGCGTCAGCCTGTTTTGCAAGCCGTTCGAGCGCGCGGACGCTAAGACCCTCCTTGATAACGCGTTCTGCAAGCTCTCTCTGCCGTTCCTCGCCGTTCACGCCGATTATGACCTTGCAGTGTCCTACGGAAATTTCCCCGTCGCGAACCTTTTCCTTTACGTCGGCGGGAAGGGTGAGCAGGCGCAGTGCGTTTGTAATGGAGGAGCGCGCTTTTCCCACGCGCTTTGCCACCTCGTCCTGCTTCATTCCGAACGAGTCGATAAGCTGCTGATAGCCGAGGGCTTCTTCAATCGGGTTCAGGTCCTCTCGCTGGAGGTTTTCGATAAGCGCAATTTGCATTGTCTGTTCATCGGAAAGCTCCATTATGCGGACGGGAACCTCTTTAAGTCCTGCGATTTTTGCGGCGCGCCAGCGGCGTTCTCCCGCGACGATCTGGTAAACTCCGCCGTAGGGGCGAACGGTAAGCGGCTGAATTATGCCGTGCTCGATAATTGATTCGGCGAGAGCGTTCAGCGCCTCGTCGTTAAAGGTTTTTCGCGGCTGTTTTTTATTTGGTTCGATATCCGAGAGCTTCAGCTTCATCGGAGAGCCGTTCTCCTCGCCGCCGAAGAGTCCGTCGTCGTCGAAAATCGAATCAAAAACGTCGCCGAGTCCTGTTTTTTTTGCCATTTTCAATCCTTTCGGGTACAGTATTTACAACATTTTCAATAAGGGGCTGCCCCTGTCGTTTAACGCGGCAGGGGTTCTGTTCAGCGGTGGTTGAACAGTAAACGCAGCCGCCTAAGAAGCGGGGTGGTCCTGCCTGAGTTATAGCATTTCCTGTGCCTCCCGACACTTTTTAAGCACTTCCTTTGCCAGCCTTGAATAAGCGTCCGAGCCTTTTGATTCGGGGTCGTAGTACAGGATAGGCTCGCCGTGGCTGGGAGCTTCGGAGATGCGCACATTACGTGGGATTTCCGTTTTAAAAATAGTATCCTCGGGGAATTTCGCCTTAATGCTCCGCATAACCTCGCGGTTTACTGTAAGCCGCTTATCCAGCATTGTAAAAACGATACCCATTATCTGAAGTCCGCGGTTGCTGGATTTTTTTACGCGTTTTACCGTTGCCAGAAGCTCTGCAACGCCCTCCAGACTGTACGGCTCGCACTGCATCGGTATAATCAGCCTGTCGCAGGCGGAAAGTCCGTTTAGCGCAAGTATTCCCAGAGAGGGCAGGCAGTCGATTATGATAATATCGTAGTCGTCCTTTATTTGTAGCAGCGCTTTTTTCAGGCAAAGGGTTTTATTTTCGAACTGTAAAAGTCTTACTTCCGCTTCTGCAAGGCTTGAAGCGGCGGGCATAATGGAAACGTTCTTGAATTTTGTGGCAATTACAGCCTGTGCGGGTCTTACGTCGCCCATTATCACGTCGTATGTAGTATATTCGAGATTTCTTTTTGCTGCGCCTGCAAAGCCGTAGCCTGCGGTAGCGTTTCCCTGCGGGTCGAGGTCGACAAGCAGCACCCTTTGTCCCATTGCGCCAAGGCAGGCGCTGAGATTTATAGCGGTTGTTGTTTTGGCAACGCCGCCCTTCTGGTTAACTATTGAAATAATTGTTGTCAACTGTTATTGCTCCTTATTTTTTAACACAAAATGATACATAAATTTATTATATCACATCTTTTAAAAAAAATAAAGTGTTTTCGGTTATTTTTTTTGGCGCACCGCACAATTAACGGCTCGCGGCTTTGCCGTTCTGCTGCGGGTGTATTTGGCGAAGCCTTAGAGCATTTCGGGCTGCTCCCAGTTTTCGGCGGCAATGCGGTATTCACGAGCCTTTTCGTTATCTCCGATACGTTCGCAGCAGTCGGCAAGACGGTTAAGTGAAGTCCTGCCCTTGACAAAAACGGAAATGATTGCTTCCGTTTCAAAAATTGCGTCGTTGAACCAGCAAAGAGCCTCGGCGTAATTTCCGCAGGAATAGAAATACTCGCCGATTTCCGCGCACATTTCGCTTGACGGGAAAGCTGCCGCTTCACGCAGGGCGACTCTGAAGAAATCGGAATTTTTTCCGTTCAGACGGTATCCTCGCGCAAGCGCGCAGGCGGCTTCGCGTTTTTCGTCGGCTGAGCGTGAATTGTCGGAATAGCTCTGTGAGAAAAAATCCTCGGCGGCGGCGAAATCTGCTGCTTCTCCCGCGATAAAAAGCTCCTTCGCGTACATTGAGTGGAGGTTTTTGTCGAGCCGCATTCCCTTTCGAAGCGCCTTTTGAAAGGCTGCAAAATCGCGTGCCGCGTGGTTTCCCTTTGCGAGGTGCATAATTTCGATATCGCTGTTGAAGATAATGGGGTCGAGCCTTACCGTTTCGTGAACGGGGTTAATCCATTCAAAGGAACGCAGCCGCTTGAAGAGCTTCGGGCGCAGTTCCCGCTTAAAATTATAGGCGGTATTGGTTTCCATCATATTCAGGTAGTACATCTGCACGATTTCGATTTCGGGCAGCAGCGCCTGTTTAAGGCTGAGGAAGCGGCGGATATTTTCGTCGTTGAGCAGCTCGTCTGCGTCCGCGGTGTAGATATAATCCATTTTTGCCTTTGAGAAAGCGAAATTGCGTGCGGCGGAGAAATCGTCGATCCACGCGAAGTCGAATATTTTTTTGGTAAACGAAGCGGCAATTTCCTTGGTGCGGTCGGTTGAGCCGGTATCGACGACGATTATTTCGTCTGCGATTGGTTCGAGGCTTTTCAGGCACGCGCCGAGCTGCTCCTCCTCGTTTTTTACTATCATACAAACGCTTATTGAAGCCATTTTTTATCCTTTCAGCCGAGAACGATAACGTTCCAGCCCTCGCGCTCCGATTGTGATTTTACGGAAAAGCCGTTTTTTTCGAGAGCCTCCAGTACCTCAGGCAGGCGTTCGGTTATAATTCCCGAAACGACGAGGGTGGCGCCGTCCGCCATAAAGCTGCGGAAATAACCGCTCATTGAGATGATAACGTCTGCAACGATATTTGCGACGACGACATTATATCCGCCGCCGATTTGCTCGCGCAGTGCGGGGCTGTCGATGATATTTCCGCAAAGGGCGCGGTATTTATCGGAGGAGAAGCCGTTTTTTTCCATATTTTCGGCGGCGGTATTTACAGCGTTTTCAAAAACGTCCACCATAACGGCTTCCCTTGCGCCGAGGAGAACGCCCGCTATTGAGAGTATACCGCTTCCGCAGCCGAGGTCGAGCAGGCGGTCGCCGGTGGAAGTGATTTTCTCCAGTTTTTCCATAACTAGGCGGGTTGTATGGTGCTGACCTGTTCCGAACGAAGAAGCGGGGTCGATTTCGAGGATTTTTCGTTTGCCGCAGTCGGGGACGTCCTCCCACGACGGCTTTACCAGCAGTTTTTCGCCGACTGTAAACGGCTTGTAGTACTGCTTCCAGTTATTTGCCCAGTCCTCCTCCCGAACGCTGTCGATTTTCATTTCAAGCGAGCCGTAGAACGCTTCGTCGCGTGTTTTAAGCTCCGCAAGCGCGCCTCTAAGCTCTGCGAGCGTTTCGAGTCCCTGAGTGTTATCCTGCAAATACAAGGTGATATAGGTAGGGGCGGTTTTAAGTCCCATGAGGTCGTCGTCGATATAGTCCCAGTTCATGGTTTTATCGGAGAGGAACTCCTCAAAATCCGCGCTGTCGTGGATAACGAAGCCGTTTATTCCCAGCTCTGAGAGCTGCATAACGAGGACGTTAACTGCCTCGGAGTTTGTGTAGATGTCAACCTGAGTAAAATTCATTGCGGTAATCCTTTCGATTGCTGATAGTTTTCGTGTGCCGCTTGCCGGTGGTACGCACGGGCGGGCGCGAATGCGCCCGCATATTGCGGCGGCTTCGCCGCCGCAGGAGAGCCTTGCAAAAGCGAAAAGTAAGCGGGCGGGCGCGAATGCGCCCGCATATTGCGGCGG
>CAZFMC010000050.1:2702-10484 GCA_964520065.1 uncultured Ruminiclostridium sp. | reverse complement strand
ATAAGACCGAGGTTGCCCTCCTGAATAAGGTCGAGGAACTGCATTCCGCGTCCGACATATCTTTTGGCAATACTTACAACAAGGCGCAGGTTCGCCTCGGAAAGGCGCTTTTTCGCATACGGGTCGCCCTGCGACATACGCTGGGCAAGCTCGATTTCCTCTTCGGGAGTAAGCAGCGGAACTCGTCCGATTTCCTTTAAATAGATTTTAACCGGATCGTCAATCGCTATCGCGTCGGTAGAAATCGCAAGGTCGAGGTCGTCCTCGCCGGTGAAATCGAGGGCGGTTTCAAGGTCCTCGTCAATTACGAAATCGTCTACGATGTCGATATTGCACGCTTCAAACTCGTCGTAGAGCTTGTCAATGGTTTCCGCGTCGATGTCGCAGACCTCAAGCGCGTCGGTTATTTCCTTTGTTGTGATTTTTCCCGCCTGCTTACCGTGTTCGATAAGCTCGTTGAGAACGGTTTTGTTTTCTGCCATAATATATACTTCCTTTCTTTTTCGGATACTGTTGAAATTATTTTTACGGGGCTGTCAGCCGCCGTGCATTTTTTTTCGTTTTTGCTCAATTATCGCCAGCATTTCCTCGTCGCTCATTTCGGCGGGGGGCTTTTCGTGCTGCTTTTCCCTCAGCTTAACAAGCTTCGACAGATAATCCCGCAGGCGGTCAAGGCTGTACGGGAGCATATCGCCCTGCTTGCAGATACCTGTTATTCTGCCCACCTCGTCCGCTGTAAATTCGCCGCCGATTGACGATATATCAAGGTTTTCGCCGCTTTTTATGCAGTCTGCGGCTGCAACGAACACACGGCGGTTAAAGGCGGTGGGAAAATCGCCGGCGGTTATGGTTTTTTCGATTTCCGCGAACATATCGGGAGAGTGGAACATAAAGGCGATGATTCCGCGCTCTGCCTTTTCCTCGACGGGATATTTCGCCGAATCCGGATTTATCGCGTCCCTTTTTGCCTCGCCGCGAATGAGCCGCTTTTCAGATTCCCGCCGCTCGAAAAACACGTTCTTGCGCGCCTTTTCATTTACAAGCTCACTGATTGTACGGGTCTGCTGACCCGTAAGCCCCGCCGCCTCGGAGCAATAGACCATTCGCTCGGTTTCGCTGTGAAGCTGCGCGATAAACGTCACCGCCCGCTTTAAAAAGTCGGCTTTTCCCGACGGAGCTGACAAATCAAGCCCGTTTTTGAGCTTTTCAAATTCAAATTCGACCGCGTTCGCCGTATTATTTAAAATATGGCGGAAGCTGTCCGCGCCGAAGCGCTTAACATATTCATCGGGGTCCTTGGCGTCGGGAATTTTCAGCACGCGCGCCGAAATCCCCGCCTCTCCGAGAAGGTTTATCGCCTTCATTGTCGCCTTCTGTCCCGCCTCGTCCGAGTCGTAGGAGATGACCACCTCCGAGGTGTAACGCTTCATAAGATTTGCCTGCTGAGGGGTTATTGCCGTTCCGAGGGTCGCGACAGCGTTGTCGAAGCCCGCCTGATTGAGCGCGATAACGTCCATATACCCCTCGCAGAGGATAAAGCAGGCTTCCTTTGTATTTTTGGCGAAATTCAGCGAAAAGAGGTTTTCCCTCTTATGAAACACCGGGGTTTCATCGCTGTTAAGGTATTTTGCGGGAGCGTCCGCTTCAAGCGCGCGCCCGCCGAAGGCTATCACATTTCCGCGGCGGTCGATTATCGGGAACATAACGCGGTTGCGGAATTTGTCGTAAAGCGAATTGTTTTTTCGCACAACAAGAGCGGCAGCTTCAAGCTCGTCGTCGGTGTAGCCCTTCGACCGCATATAATAATGAAGCCTGTGCCAGTCGTTCGGCGCAAAGCCCAGTCCGTAGCGGCGCACCGTATTCGGGGCAAGCCCTCGTCCGATGAGATAATCAAGACCTGCCTTTCCCTCGGGCGACAAAAGCACGTCGCGGAAATAACGCGCCGCCTCGCGGTTCATTTCCAGCATTCGCGTGCGCTTGTTTACGCCGCTGTCGCTCACCTCGTCCTCGGGCATTGAAAGACCTGCGCGCTGGGCAAGGAATTTAACGCTCTCGACATAATCAAGCCGCTCGATAAGCCGAATAAAGGTTATAACGTCCCCGCCCGCGCCGCAGCCGAAGCAATAGAAGCTCTGACTTTCGGTGTAGATATGGCAGGAGGGCGTTTTTTCCGAATGGAACGGGCAGGCGCACACGTAATCGCGTCCTGTCCGCTTAACGTTGACGTAGGAGGTCATTACGGAAACAATATCATTGCTTCTGCGCAGCTCGTCCAGAAAGCTGTCGGGTATTCTCATTTATCACACCCCTTTCGCTGGAATAACACATCAATCGTGTCCCGTTCCGCCCACTCGCTTCCACGACTTGGGAATACAAAGCTCGGTGAAGCGGTCTATTGCGAAATCGTCGGTCATACTTGAAATATAGTCGCAGACGGCGATTTCGGGAGATTCCTCCGCTGAAACAGCGCGGTAAAGCTCCGGCATTTTTTCGGGATTGTTCAAGTAATAGCTGTACAGGTACTCGACGATATGGCACGCCTTGTCCTTTTCCTGATTTGTCGCGGGAGCGTAATAGACGTTCCGGAACATAAACTCTCTCAGCTCGTCGTGCGCCTGCCGCGTTACGTCGTCGTAGCGGATTTCATCGCTGCTGTTGGCGATTATGGAACGAACGAGGGTGGTTATGCGCTGACTTTTGGACTCGCCGAGGATTTTCACGGGAAATTCGGGCAAATCCTCCTGCCTTATTACGCCGCCGCGTATTGCGTCCTCTATATCGTGGTTTATGTAGGCGATTTTATCCGCAAACCGCACTGCTACGCCCTCAAGAGTATCCGCAATCTTGTTTGTGTGGCAAAGGATACCGTTTCTCACCTCGGCGGTAAGGTTAAGTCCGCGCCCGTTGCGTTCAAGCCGCTCGACAACTCTCACACTCTGCTCGTAATGCTTGAAGCCGCCCGAATAGAGCCGTGCAAGGGTTCGCTCGCCGTCGTGACCGAACGGGGTATGTCCGAGGTCGTGTCCGAGGGCGATGGCTTCCGTCAAATCCTCGTTGAGCCGCAGCGCTCTGGCGATTGTCCGCGCAATCTGCGACACCTCCAGCGTATGGGTAAGGCGGGTGCGGTAGTGGTCGGACTTAGGGATAAGGAACACCTGCGTTTTGTGTTTAAGCCGTCGGAAGGAATTGCAGTGGATAATTCTGTCGCGGTCGCGCTGAAAATCCGTGCGGATATCGCAGGGCGTTTCATAGACCTCGCGTCCCTTTGAAGCGCAGCTTTTGCAGGCATACTCCGAAAGCGTTTGTTTTTCGATTTCTGTTGTTACTTCTCTTGGCAGCATTTTACTCCCCCTTTATTTATTGGCGATGGCGGTGCGTTTCGCACCCCTCTATATATTAATACAAAATCTTCCCTCAAAACTCCTTTTTTTCGAGGGAAGATTTTTTAATTTCAGCGTTTTAGCCAAAATTGTACTCGATATTCTCAGATTTTTGTGCAATTATATTGCCGCTGCAAGCGTCGGTCAGGGCAGAAATGAGCGGGTCAGCCTGTTCCTCACGAATCACGAGCGTAATTGTAACGTCGGCGGCAAAGTCCTCGGATTCCGTGCGCGCGTCGTGCTCCGCCAGAATTTTCCCGATTTTCCCGTAAAGAGGGTAGGCAAGAGTAAGCCTGACGCGGACGGCGCGGCACATATTAAGCACGGCGGCGTTATCCACCGCCAACTTTGCGCCCTGCGTATAAGCGCGGACAAGCCCGCCCGCGCCGAGCAGGATACCGCCGAAATAGCGGGTAACAACGCAGGTCACGTCGGTAAGTCCTTCTTTTTTAAGCACCTCGTAAATCGGCGCGCCCGCTGTGCCGGAAGGCTCTCCGTCGTCGCTGTGGCGGGAAATATTGTTATCGCGGAGGATATATGCATAGCAGTTGTGTGTGGCTTTGCGGTGCATGGCGCGGATTTCGTTCACGAAGGCGACAGCCTCCTGCTCGGTTTCGGTATGCCGAAGGTAACCGATAAACTCGCTTTTTTTCTCGATAAAGCTTGCCTCGCTGCTCCCGTCAATTGTTTTATAGCTCATCTTCTGATTCCCGAATACGATGTATCTTCGTCCTTTCCGACCTTATCGAACCTGTAAAGGATAGTACAGTTAAGCTTGGGGTTATCGCGCTTGAAGCGCTTTAAGATACGGTTAAGCACCATTTCCGCCTGGTCGCGGGTGGTATTCGTAAGAAGAAGGACGAACTGCGAAGCGCTGTACCGCGAATAAACGTCGCGCACACGCAGAGAGCCTTTTATGCTGAGGGAAAGCTTGGTGATAACGCGGTTGAGAAGCTTTGGTTCAAGCTCCTCCTGCGTTTTGGAAACTGCGGTCATAAGGCAGAGGTGAGTGGGACGTCCCGAACGCGAGGCGTCGCGAACCTCAAGCTGATAAACGTGGCGGAAAAAGGGAAATTCGCAGAAGAAAGCGCCCGATTCCTGCCGCACGTCGTCAAGCTGCCCCTTTAATATGCCGAAATCCGCGCTGTAGCTCTGGTCGTCCTTTACCGTCTGCTCATAGAGGGCGATAAAATCGGGGGAGGGGTTTACGCCGTGCTTGTTGTAGAACAGGTCCATAACGTAGGAATAATGCTCCTTGGCGGATTTCTTATCGCCTGTTTCGTAAAGAGCCTTTACGTAATAATAGTGGATAAAATCGTCCAGCTCCTCTATTGCGAGCGCCTTTCGGCAGATTTCAATCAAATCCGCGTAATACTTATGGCTGTACAGGGTTTTGATGGTATCGTGGACTATTCTCAGGTAAATGGAATGGTAGTAGGCGTGAATGGGCTTTACCCAGCTGTCGTCCTTGGACTTATGAAGAAAATCGCCCTTGTAAAGCTCAAGCGCGGCGAGGGAAAGGGAGGTTTTTTCCTTTTCGGACTGCGCAAGAAGGCTCTTTTTATACAGCTCCTCAAATCTGTCAAAGTCAATGTCATAGTCAAGGCGGTTATTGAAGGCGTAGGTACCCATTGCGTTTACTATTATATCCTTGCCCTCGGGAAGCTCAAGCTCGGAAAGGCAGCTGCGAAGCCGGTGGAGCGAGGTTTTGAGCGCGCCGACGGGATTTTCGCTTGTTTTTTCGCCCCAGAGAAGATTTATAAGCTCGGACTGCGAAATATCGCGGTTATGGTTTGCGACAAGGAACTGAAGGAGCGTCCACATCTTTTTTGAGCGCTTCGACTGTTCGGTTATTTTTTTATCTCCGTATGTAATTGAAAACTCTCCCAGCATTGTAATTATAAGTTTTTCCATTACGTTTTTCCTTTCGCTTCAGCCCCAGTATTTGCGGTCGAGGGTTCGGTAGCCTACCGCGCGGGCGATATGTCTTTTTGTTATAATTTCCTTTTGTTCGAGGTCGGCGCAGGTTCGCGCGACCTTTAATATACGGTCGTAGGCTCTCGCGGAAAGTGCGGAGCTTTCAAACATTGCCTTCAGATAATCCTCCGCCTGTGCGTCCATAACGCAGACCTCGCGGAGAATATCGGGCGTTATCTGTGAATTTGTACGTATTTTCGTGCCTCGGTAACGCTCGGTCTGGATATCTCTTGCACGCTGAACGCGTTCGGCAATTTTAGCGGAGCATTCGGAGCGCGTATTATCGGACAGCTCGTCGTATTTCACCGCCGTTACCTCAATCTGAATATCTATACGGTCGAGGACGGGCTGGCTGATTTTTCCGAGGTAATTTGCGACCTGCCGTCCCGAGCAGGTACATTTTTTACCTGCCGCGCCGTAATTTCCGCAGGGGCAGGGATTCATTGCGGCGGCGAGCATAATATTGCATGGATAGGAAACGGAGCCGGCGGCGCGGGAGATGGTGATTTCGCCGTTTTCGAGCGGCTGTCGGAGCGTTTCCAGAACGCGGCGGTCAAATTCGGGGAACTCGTCCAGAAAAAGCACGCCGTTATGTGCGAGGGAGATTTCTCCGGGCTTGGGAACGCTTCCGCCGCCGATAAGACCGACTGCCGAAGCGGTATGGCTGACGTCGCGGAACGGGCGGGAGGTGACGAGCGGGTTACGGCTGTCGAGAATACCCGCCACGGAATGAATCTGGGTTGTTTCGATACTTTCCTCGAAGGTCATTTTCGGGAGGATACCGGGAATACGCTTGGCAATCATACTTTTTCCCGCGCCGGGAGGACCTATAAGCAGGATATTATGGAAGCCTGCCGCGGCTGCCTCGACAGCGGATTTTACTGCGTCCTGACCCTTAACGTCGGCAAAATCGGGGATTGAAGCGAGCTGTTCCGAATCGAATTCGGGCGGCTCGGCGGGTTTGATATGGGTAAGGTCGTTGAGATGGGCGAGCAGCTGAGCGACATTTTCGACGCCGTAGACGGTAAGGTCGCGGACGACGGCGGCTTCTGCGGCGTTTTCTGCGGGAACGAAAAGCTCCCTGATTCCGCACTCGGCGGCTTTGATTGCCATAGCGAGAGCGCCGCGAACTGGGCAGATTTCTCCGCTGAGGGAAACCTCTCCGACGAAGGCGCTTTTTTCGGGGACGTTACGGGCGGTACCCGAAACGGCGAGCATTGCCGTCAGGATAGGCAAATCGTAGAACGAGCCTGATTTTTTTACATTTGCGGGGGCGAGGTTCACGACCAGGGCGGTTCGGGAGAGCCGAAGCCCGCAATTTTCGGCGGCGGCTTTTATGCGAAGCTTACTTTCCTGAACGGAAAGGTCGGCAAGACCGACGATTTCGACGCCGGGCGAGCCTTGTGCCGTGCTTATTTCAGCTGTTACGGGGAAGGCGTTCATTCCGAAAAGACCTATACTGTTTACCTTTGTGAACATTTCGCTTCCTCCCTTTCTTTTGTTTTTATTGTTTTATGTTATATATTACTTATTATTTTTCAGAACGCGTGCGCGAATATACCGAAAGACCGTATCTTCTCCGTAGTCGCGGAGGATAATCAGCAAACGGCGCAGGAGCTTATCGGTTTCGGGGTGGATAACATAGTGGGTGTGCGACCTTTTATAATAATCATACGGGTCGGAATCGGTATATTTATCTCTGTGGTAGACGCGGCAGGCGGCGATTCGGTCGCAGAACATTTCCACGACGTACTTTTCGGGCATTTTCACGCCTGACATTGAGTTATTTCCGTCGGCGCTGTAATCCGTCCAATATTCCATATGGTGTTTATTTCTGCCCTTATGGTGGAGCCACGCCTTACTGAATCCCAACTCAGCGCGCTCGGCGGAATTGGGGCTTTTATTACCCTGAAAATATTTTACGCCTGTCAGGAACTCGGCGGGTGAATATTTTGAAAGGTCGTGGAGAATACCCTGTTTGTAAAGACCTGCCTTAAAGCAATACTTAGCGACCAGCAGCTTATGCTGATTTATAGTTTTTAAGTGAGCGGCTGCATTTTTCAACATACGACAACTCTTTTCTGCGGGGCGGCTTTTATTTTAAATTTTAAGCATTTTTTGCTTTTGACATATTATTTTGCAGCAGACAATCTGTGTACATTTCTGCACACACCTCCGCACTTTTTATTATAACGCACATGTAACGAATAATCAAGGTTTTTTGTAGAATTTTTTCCCACACTGTGGCATTTTATCGAAAATTTGTGCAAAAAGTCAAGAACGGGTGTTCAATTTGCAGGTTTTTAGGTTGCTTTTTACGGCTGCCGACGCTTCAGGCGCGGCGGTTCTCCGTGCTTTTCGTTTTTTCCGCGCTTTCAATAGCCGCTGCAGCCGACGACGGAGGGCGCAAGCCCTCACGGAGGAG
>CAZFMC010000050.1:0-2602 GCA_964520065.1 uncultured Ruminiclostridium sp. | reverse complement strand
AGCCGCTGCAGCCGACGACGGAGGGCGCAAGCCCTCACGGAGGAGGCTGCACAAAAGGCGGCGGCTTTCCCCCCCTGCAAAATCTACTGTGCGCTCCTCGTGAGAGCCTCGCTTTCGCTCGCCCCTCCTCGTCGCGCACTGCGCTCCGCTTGCTTCGCAAGCTCCGCGCCCGCTAACCGGCAAATTTTGTGCACAATCAACAATCCAAATAGTAAAGGAACAGCAATATTTGTTCACATAGTACCTTGCGGAACAAGGTACTATGTGGTATAATAAAAGCATCGCAAGGTACTGTGCGTTACCAAGTACCTTGCAGAGCAAAAACAGAAACAGGGAAACGCAAAACACAATCGGAAAGGAGAGGGAAGTATGAAGTCGCAGCTGAAACGAGGAACCTTGGAGCTGTGCGTGCTGTCGCTGCTGTCACGCGGAGATTGCTACGGATATGAGCTGGTAAATAAGATTTCGGACTGTATGCAGGTTACCGAGGGAACAATTTACCCGCTGCTGAAGCGGCTCAAGGATAACCGGAGTATCGACTCGTATATAGTCGAATCGCAGGAGGGACCGCCGCGAAAATATTACAGTATAACCGATATGGGAAGAGCACAGAAGGAGGAGCAGGAAGCCGAATGGTTCAGCTTCTCGGCGGCTATAAGCAAATTATTGAAGGGGGAAGAAACACAATGACCTACACAAGCAAGGAACAGTATATCAACGCGCTTATCCGCGCGCTAACACGCTGCGGAGTAACCGATACGCGGGAGATTCTAACCGATTTTGAACAGCATTTTGCGGACGGCGCGGCGGCAGGAGAAACCGAAGAGCAGACCTGCGTTAAGCTCGGCGACCCCGAAGAAATCGCAGAACAGTACATCTCCGAGGGCTTTCAGGCAGATTCACCCGAACAAACCGCTTCCGCAAGCGGCTTCGGAGCAGACCCGTTCGGCGGAGCTTCCGCTCAGCAGACGCAGCAGGCGCAGACCGCTCAGACTATCCCACCCGTTCAGCAGGCGGCGCAGACCGCTTCATTCAGCCCGGATTCGGCGGCGATTGTCGGGATTTTATGCGTTGACATTTTCGTCTTTTCATGGACGCTTCCCACTCTGATGAGCATTATTATCGCGTTCTACTCCTGCGTTGCAGGTCTTTTCTTCGCGGGGCTGGGCGTATTCATCGGCGGCGTCGCTCTCGGAATTGTCGGAAGCTTAACGTGGCTCACGACCTCCTTCAGCGCGGTTTCTACCGCTCTTCTGGGCGTTGTTTTAGCTTCGGGCGCGCTTTTGCTTACAGGCGCCTGCGTTGCGGCAGGCCGCGGGTTTGTGAACATTTGCATCAGTATCATCAACTGGCACAGCCGCGTTTTCGCAGGGAAAAACGTACTGAACAAAATCGGAAAAAAATACAGAAATAAACAAACGGCAGCATAAACGGGAAAGGACATATTATGAAAAAATTTCTTACAGTAGTCGGCGTAATTTTCGCGGTTTCGGTTATCGCGTTCGGCGTTTCCGTAGCCGCGACAGGCGTAAAGCACGGGAACAGCATGGGCTTTGCAATCGGCGGAGCAAGCTTTATTTCAGGAGGAGAAAATCAAGTGAAAACGGGAGAAATATTTAATTCGGCATTTACAGCGGCGGAATCGGAAACGGTGACCGACCTCGAAATCGGTACAGTTTCCGCGGCGACCGAAATTTTCTATGACGATAACGTCAGTGAAATTCAGGTTAAATTTGAAACAAATCGTCCCGGAACGATTTTTTCGGCAAAGATTGAAAACGGCAGGCTTGTTATAAACGAGGGCAGCTACGGATTCTTTGCTTGGTTCGGAAGCTGGAAGCAGAACTGCCTTGAGGTAAGACTTCCCAAAAAAGAGTACACGGAAATGAAGCTTAACACGACCTCGGGAAATGTTAGAATCGACAATCTCATTTTTGAAGATTTCAACTCGACCTCTACCAGCGGAACAAGCGAATACAACATCTTCGCGGACAACCTCAGGCTCTTCACGACGTCGGGGAAAACGACTGTTACCAACTGCACCGACAGAAAAGCGTCCTCGCTCAATTTCGACACGACCTCCGGCACGCACACGGTAAGCGGCTTTGCCGCCGACGAATACCACCTCGGAGCAACCAGCGGAAAAATCACCGTCAACGGGCTTTCGGGCAAGGGCGATATTCAGCTCACGTCGGGTAAAATCGAAGTCAACTACGCAGAATGGAACGACAAGCTTTACGCAAACGTCACAAGCGGTACCTGCGTTATAAACCTCCCCGAAAACTCGAATGTCAGCGCTAAGGTTGACGCGGTTTCGGGAGGAATGACCATAAACAAGTCGGACGGGACAAAAATTTCTCTCTCCAAAAACGACAGCGTTTCCCTCGGCGGTGAAAACTGCCACGAAATCAAGGCAGACATGACCAGCGGCTCAATTAAGGTCAATATAGGCTAAGGCAAACGCCATACCCAATCTAAGCGAAATGAGCGGGCTGCTGCACCGCCCGTTTTCCGACGGGCGTTTGCGATCGGCTCGCAGCAAGCGGTGGGGGCGCGGCGCGCGCGTTTTGTGCGGCGAAGCCGCACAAAACGTTCCTCGGGC
>CAZFMC010000049.1:0-10593 GCA_964520065.1 uncultured Ruminiclostridium sp. | reverse complement strand
TTGTGCGGCTTCGCCGCACAAAACGCGCGCGCCGCGCCCCCTCCGCTTGAAGCGACCCTGCTATCGGCAGCCAACGTAATGGGGACAGTGAGCTGCCCCGTTATCAATTGCTGCCGCATCAGGCGGGCGCGGGGGCGCGCCGCAATTCCGCCGCGGCGGAATTGCTCACGGCGGCGAAGCCGCCGTGAAATTCATTTTGCTTTGCAAAATGAATCGCGCGCCCCCGCGCCCCGCCGGATGCAGCGAGGAGTCGACATAAGCGCGGGGGCAGAGTCTGGAAAAATACAGCCCTGTTCAAAGCGAACAGGACTGCATTATGTAAATTGTGTAAGCGCGCGGGCTGTCATTCTTCCGGAATCGTTTCAAGCGGACGAGAAAGCGTTATCGCCAGAACGTCGTCAACCGACGGGTTTTTAACAAAGTAGTTCGACGTTTCAACACGGCGGTAAATCCCGTCGTCGCCAAGCTGCCGCGTTATAACCGAAAGAAACTTCTCGCCGTTCTCACTCATCTCAATCTGCCGCTCAATGTTGAAGGTTTCACGGAACAGATCGCGGTCGTCAGGGTGCATGGTCATAGCCGCGTGCGCAATAAGGTCGGTGTAAATCCCCGTGGACGGACACGAGCTTGTCGTAAAATTCTCGTAGCCCATCATATAAAAGCTGTTTCTCGTCAGATTGCTCATTATAATAAGCGGAAAACGCGTGAAAACCGCTTCCAGCAGCAGCTGCGTAGCGCTCGCGGGCGCCTGCGTGAGAAGTATGTCCTCCGTCCTTCGCTTCGCCTCGGCAGTCGCGCATAGCTCAAAGAAATTCTCTCTCGGCATCGGCTTGGCATATAAGAAGCCCTGTATCACCTTGCAGTCGCACGTCCGCAGAAATCCCAGCTGCTCCTGCGTTTCAACGCCTTCCGCAACCGTCGTCAGCTTCAGTCGGTGCGCAAAATCAAAAACGCTCTCCAATACAATGCGCTCTTTTTCGTTTTCGCAGTTCCCGCTGAGCAGCGATTTGTCGATTTTCAGTATGTTCGCGGGCACGTCCTTGACAAAGCTCAGCGACGAAAGCCCGCTCCCGAAATCGTCAATCGCAACGTCAAAGCCTTCGCCGCGTATTTCCGAAATAAAGCGTATAATGTCCTTTCCACCGTGAACAAGCGCGGATTCTGTTATCTCAACTTCAAGAAAGCTGTGCGGAACCCGATACCTGTCCGCCGTGGCGCAGAGCCGCTTTACAAAATCCGCTTCCTTCGCGTGCGTGCGGGAAAAATTCACCGAAATCGTGACAACGTTCATATTCTGTCGGAGAAGCTGCCCCAGAAAGCCGCAGACCTCCTCGTAGACGTACCAGTCAAGCTCGTTTACAAGCCCCGTTTCCTCCAGCGGCGGTATAAATTCAGAGGGCGGGTACAGTCCTCCCTCCGGCTTCTTCCAGCGCGAAAGCGCTTCCGCGCCGACAAGCCTGCTCGTCAAAGCGTCAAACTTCGGCTGGTAGAAAACAGTTATGTCTTTTTTCGCGGCAGCCTCGGCATAAAGCTCGCCAATGTTCTCCTTGGTGAAAATCATCTTCTGTACCTCCCGATTTGGTCAGAATAAACGAAAATAAACCGTTTCTAAGAAATCTTTCCTACATTTTAACATATATTTCCGGATAAATCAAGAGCGCAGAAAACTTTTCTTCTCTTTTTGCGCGTATTTTTGAATTTTTTGTCATAAAGCAAGAAAATTCACTTTCCCCCCTTGTTTTTTCGGAATAAAAGTAGTATAATATAAGGGTATATTTACGCCCCCTTAGTTAAATGGATATAACAAACCCCTCCTAAGGGTTAGTTATCGGTTCGATTCCGGTAGGGGGTGCCATACGGCGGCACTTTTTCCGCGCCGCAGAAACGGAGGTGCGTATGAAATTCCGATTCAACCAGAAATACACCCAGATTGCGGTTTATGCGATTATTGTTATCGTCGTAAGCGGCATTATCCTTATCGGTGCGGTTGATATCCCCGATTTCAAGCAGATAGGCGAGCTTCTCACCTCCTGCACCGCTCCGCTCGTCTGGGGCGCGGTTATCGCATATCTGCTGAACCCCGGCGTCGATTTCTTCCGCTTTAAGGTGTTCAAAAGATGGAGCGAAAAGGCTGATACGCAAAAAAAACGTCTGGTTATCCGCAATGTTTCCATTTTTATCGTCGTTATCCTCGCTATCGGACTTATAACAGGGCTGCTGTTTCTGATTATACCGCAGGTTACAAGCAGCGTTTCGGGCTTTGTTTCCCAGTTTGACGATTACGCGGATAAATTTCTCGAATGGGTCGGCGCAACCTTCGCCGATCAGCCGCAGATAATCGACGCACTTCAGAACCCCCTCGTGCAAATCGAAAATTTCCTTAATAAATCGTGGTCGGACGTCTCCGAAACCGTTCTTTCCTTCGGAAAGCAAATCGGCGGCGGACTTCTCAGCTTCGTCCTCGGCTTTAAGGATTTCATAATCGGCTTTATAATCGGCGTGTATATCCTCGCGTCAAAGGAAATGCTCAAGGCGCAGGCGAAAAAAATCGTCTTTGCCTTTTTCCGCAATTCCCACGCGCAGAATATCCTCCGCGTTACCCGCCGAACAAACGATATTTTCGTGCATTACCTCACGGGTATACTTATTGACGCATTTTTTGTCGGCTGTATGACGTTTATAGGAGCTTCCCTGATCGGTACTCCGTATCCGCTCCTTATGGCGGTTATAATCGCCTGCACAAATATAATCCCGTTCTTCGGTCCGTTTATCGGCGGTATACCCGCCTGCTTCATCGTTTTGCTCGAGGACCCTATGAAGGCGGTCTGGTTCGCGGTGTTTATGGTGGTTATGCAGCAGATCGACGGCAATATTATGGTTCCGCTCATTCAGGGCGACCGGACGGGCGTTCCGTCGGTTTGGGTTCTTATAGGACTTATTGTCGGCGGCGGTCTTTTCGGTTTTGCGGGAATGCTTCTCGCCGTCCCCGTTTTCGCGGTTATGTATATGCTCTTTAAGGAGTTTCTTAATTCAAGGCTTGAAAGAAAACGTCTGCCCACTATCGGCGCGCTTTACAGCCCCGAAAAAATCGACAGGTACGTTGACGGATTTTCATATTCCGATGAAGAACGCCTTGCCGATGAAGCAAAGTATGAAAGCGCCGAATCGAAAAAGAGCAGGCTGAATATCTTCCGTAAGCGTGAAAAGGACGAAAACGACGAGCTGCGTTCTGAGGACGATAACGCTTGATAATTACAGTGACGGGGCAAACCCCTTATTGAATTGATAATACAATAAAAATAAACAGGCGACTGCGCCAGAAGAAAGGAACTGAAATATGAAGGAACAGCTTCAGAAAATAAAGGAAAAGGCTTCCGCCGAAATCGCCGCAATGAGCGACGCAAAGGCGCTTGAGGATTTAAGAGTAAAGATTCTCGGAAAGAAAGGCGAGCTTACCGCTATCTTAAAGCAGATGGGGCAGCTCTCCGCCGAGGAACGTCCCGTTATCGGGCAGCTTGCAAACGATGTAAGAGCTGCGCTTGAAGCGGCAATCAGCGAGAAATCCGCAGCGCTTAAGGCGGGGCTTCTTGAGCAGCGTTTAAAACTCGAAGCGGTTGACGTAACTATGCCCGGCGAACGCCGCGAGGCAGGAAAACGTCACCCCCTCAATATAGTTTTAGAGGACCTGAAGGGCATCTTCCGCGGAATGGGCTATACCGTCGTTGACGGTCCGGAGGTTGAGGAAACAAAGTACGTTTTCGATATGCTCAATACCGACGAGGGTCACCCCGCGCGCGACCCGCAGGATACCTTCTACATAACCGATAAAATTCTTCTCCGCACGCAGACCTCCTCGGTTCAGATAAGAACAATGCTGAAGGAAAAGCCCCCTATCGCGATTATCAGCCCCGGACGCGTTTATCGTTCGGACGCGGTTGACGCAACGCATTCTCCGATTTTCCACCAGTGCGAGGGACTTGTTATCGACAAGAAAATCCGTTTCTCCGACTTAAAGGGAACGCTTGAAATATGGGCGAAGCGCCTCTACGGCGAAAATGTTAAGCTGCGCTTCCGTCCCCACCATTTCCCCTATACCGAGCCTTCCGCAGAGGTTGATTTACAGTGCTTCAAGTGCGGCGGAAAGGGCTGCCCGCTTTGTAAGGGCGAGGGCTGGATCGAAATGCTCGGTTCGGGTATGGTTCACCCGCAGGTTTTAATCAACTGCGGAATAGACCCCGAAGAATACAGCGGCTTCGCTTTCGGTATCGGTCTTGAGCGTATTGCAATGATGAGATACAATATCGACGATATGAGATTGCTGTACGAGAACGATTCGAGATTTTTAAGTCAGTTCTGATGGTAAAAAAGCACCTTGTGAAGCAGGCTTTGATTATGCTCGGCTGGCTTGTAATAAGCGCTTTTATGTCGGTCAGCTGCGTTTTCGGAGTTGTAATAAAAAGCAGCGCTCCCGTGCTGAGAAGAGTATGGGCGGGAATTATCGCGCTGCTGTTCATATGGTTTTTTGTGTATCAGATACGGCTTTATATCCTCCACCGAAAGGACGTTAAGGCGTTTGAAAAGGATTTTCTTCCCGAAAAGCTTGACGATATCCTTCTGGCAGCCGGTAAGCGGTGCGGCTTTGAACATTTTCTCCTGAACGACTGTGTGATAAGCCTTGAAGCAACGGCGGAGTTTAAATACGAGGATATTACGGGAACGGCTATCGCAAAACGGACGGGTTATAGGTCGTCCTTTAAACGAAAAATGCTTATTATACGCCTGAAAAACGGCGTTATGGTTTCACTTGGCTTTCCGCCCTTTTCAAAAAGCTGTGAGAAAACAAAGGCGGTTATTAACGAACGTGCGGGTATTCCGCAGGTGAATATTCCGAGGAAAGGAAAAAATAAATGAATTTATCAATGAAGTGGCTTAACGACTACGTTAAAGCCGATATGCCGATTAAGGAGTTCGCCGCTGAAATGACAATGAGCGGCTCAAAGGTCGAAACCTATGAGGATATGAGAGGACCGCTTGAAAAGGTCGTTATCGGTAAGGTTGTCGAAATGAAGAAGCACGAGGACAGCGAAAAGCTCTGGATTTGTCAGGTTGACGTAGGACAGGGCGCGCCGATTCAGATTGTTACCGCCGCTCAGAACGTTTTTGAGGGCGCGTGCATTCCTGTTGTTCTTGACGGCGGAACGGTTATCGACCGTAAGAATCACACGACCGTTAAGATTAAAAAGGGCAAGCTCAGAGGCGCAGAGAGCTGCGGAATGTTCTGCTCCTTTGAGGAGCTGGGAATGGAAAACAGCGATTTCCCGTATTCTTCCCCCGACGGCGTGCTTATCCTCAACGACGACCCCGAATTTGATAAAATGACGGTGGGCGAGGACGTTTGCAAGGCGGTTGGACTTGACGATATCTGCGTTGAGTTTGAAATTACCAATAACCGTCCCGACTGCCTTTCCGTGCTTGGTCTGGCGCGTGAAGCAAGTGCGACCTTCAAGACTCCGCTTAATGTAAAAGAGCCGTCCTTCAAGGGCGTCGGCGGCGACATCAACAAGGAGCTTTCGGTAACTGTCGAAAACACCAGGCTTTGTTCAAGATATATGGCGGCGAAGGTGAAAAATGTTAAAATTGCGCCCTCCCCGCGCTGGATTGCGGAGCGTCTGAGAGCAAGCGGCGTTCGTCCGATTAACAATCTGGTCGATATAACCAACTTTGTTATGCTCGAATACGGACACCCTATGCACGCTTTTGACGCGAGATATATTCAGGATAATAAAATCGTTGTCCGCAGCGCGCGCGACGGCGAAACGATAAAGCTCCTCGACGAAATGAAGGAGCCGATCAAGCTTTCTCCCGAAATGCTGGTAATCTGCGACGGCAAGCAGCCGGTTGCGGTTGCGGGCGTTATGGGCGGCGAGCACAGCGGAATCTGGGACGACACGACCGAGGTTATTTTTGAGGCTGCGTGCTTTGACGGAGTTTCGGTAAGACGTACCGCGAAGAAAATCGGCGAACGTACCGAAGCCAGCTCCCGTTTTGAAAAGGGACTTGACCCGATAAATGCGAAAAACGCGCTTTACCGCGCTTTGCAGCTGGTTGAAGAACTTGGCTGCGGCGAGGTCGTTGGAAATGTTATCGACATTGACAATTCCAACAAGACTCCGCATAAGCTGAAGCACGACTGGAAGTGGGTAAACGAGTTCCTCGGCTCGGATATTTCCGAAGACGAGCAGATTGAGATTCTTGAGCGCCTCGGTTACGATTATGACCGTGCGAACCGCGAGTTTACCGTACCCAGCGTAAGAATAGATATGGAGCTGCCGTGCGACATTGCCGAGGAAATCGCGCGTATCTACGGCTACAACAATATTCCCTCGACAATTCCTGCGCTTTCGAGTCAGAGCAGAATTACTCCCGTACAGAAGTTCAGCGACAGAGTTATTGATATTATGCTTACGCAGGGCTGTCTTGAAACGATGACGTTCAGCTTTATTTCACCGAAGGGCTACGAAAAAATTCGCCTTCCGCAGGAAAAGAGAAGAAGCGTCGTGCTGACGAACCCGCTCGGCGAGGACACCGGCGTAATGAGAACGAGCATGATACCGTCGATGACGGAGCTTATTGTCCGCAACATAAACAACCGTAATCTTGCGGGAAGATTCTTTGAAATCGGACGCGAGTATTATCCGCTTGAAAGCGTGGATATGCTGCCCGTTGAAAAGGACGTGCTTTGCGTGGGAGCATACGGCGCGGACGAAACGTTCTTTACCGTAAAGGGAATTGCGGAGGAGCTTTTCGGAAAGCTGGGAATTGACGCGAAATTTGAAAAGTGCGCGGACGACCCGACCTTCCACACGGGGCGCTGCGCGGTAATGACCGCGAACGGAAAGGTTATCGGTAAAATCGGCGAGCTTCACCCGCTTGTTGCCGAGAACTACGGCGTTAAGGAGCGGATTTACATTGCGACCTTTGATATGGAAACGATGATGGAGAACGCGGAGAGCGATGTTAAGTACAAGCCGCTTCCGAAATTCCCTGCGATTTCGCGCGACCTTAGTCTGGTGTGCGACGCGGACGTGGCTTCGGGCGAGATAATCGAAATTATCTCCGGCGCGGCTAAGCATCTTGAGCAGGTGAGCCTGTTCGACCTTTATCAGGGCGCGGGAGTTCCCGACGGAAAGAAGAGCCTTTCCTACAAGCTTGTATTCCGCCGCGCGGACAAGACCATGGAAACGGAAGAAGCGGACAAGTCGGTTGAAAGGATACTCAAAGCGCTTGGCGAAAAGGGAATAACGCTTCGCTAAGTGTGCAATGTTTCAGCGGTTTGAACAGAGAAAGGAATGAAAAGATGAACAGCAGCTTAAAAAGAACGCTTGCAGCTGCGCTTTGCGGCGCGATGATACTCTCGGCGGCTTCCTGCGGGAGCAGCACAAAAACTGCGCTTACGGTAGACGGCGAGGAAATCAGTGCAGGTATTTACATTTACTATCAGATGTCTGCGCTCGGCGAGGCGCAGGAGAAGCTTGCGGAGGAGCAGCCAGACCTCGATATGAGCGCGGAGAATTTTGACATTACCGCGTACAGCGTTGAGGGAACGCCGGTAAGCGAATGGGTGAAGAACAAGGCGGTTGAGCAGTGCCGCAAGTATGCTGCGCTGAACAATAAGTTTGAAGAGCTGGGTCTTGCGCTTACGGCGGAGGAAAGCTCGGAGATAAACGATTACGTGAACGGGCTTTGGACGGAAGAAAATATGTATGCGCAGTACATTTACGGCGTTGACATAATCGGAGAGTACTATGAGCAGTACGGAATCGGTCAGCAGTCCTTCAAGAACGTTTACGCTATGACCTACAAGCAGGACAAGATTTTTGACGCGCTGTACGGAGAGGGCGGAAGCCTTGAGGTATCGGCGGACGAGCTGAAAGCGAATGTTGTTGAGAACTACGCGCTTGTGAAGTACCTTGAAATTGAGGAGGGCTACGACGCGCAGGAATACTACTCGATGCTTGAACAGGGAAAGAGCTTTTCGGAGATGAAGCAGGCGTATGATACGGCGGTTGAGCTTGCGGAGATTGAGAAGGAGATGGCTGAAGCCGAGGAAAACGGCGAACAGTACGGCGGAACGTACCCTGAAGAGCTTGTTGTTGCGGCTTCGGAGGAGAGCGAGCTGGAAAGCGTAATCAAAAAAGACAGCGAGAGTCCGTCGGCGGAATTTGTTTCGTCTGTATTTGCCATGGGCAACGATGAAAGCACGATTGTATCTGTTCCGAACGAAACGACCGACGCCGACGGCAACAATGTTACGACGTTCAAGTTCTACGTTGTGAGCAGGCTTGACATCACGGCGAACGAGGAAACTCTTGAGCAGTACTGCGACGTTGTTCTTCACGAGCAGAAGGACGAGGAGTTCGACGCTTCGGTTGAAGCTGAGGCTGCGGCGCTCAGCGCGGTCGAAAACGCGGAAGCCATAGCACGCTACACGGTCAAGAACCTTTTAAAGTAACCGAATCAGGCACAATACTGCGATACGCGGCGCGGACGGCTAAAGCCGTTCGCGCCGTTTTTGGGGTACGCGCCGCCCGCGCAAGCGGGCGGCGCGTACCCGCGTTCGGCTTCGCCGAACGCAATGCGGCGGCTTCGCCGCCGCGCTTCACGAGGTGCAGCTCGCTTCTTTCGGAGGGGCGCGGCTGCGCTGCGCGTTCGGCAGAGCCGAACGCGCCAAGCGGCGGCGAAGCCGCCGCTTGCGGTCCGCTTCGCGGACCGGCGCAGCCGCGCGTGCTTTCGGGAAGCAGAGAGCATTGGATTAAGCGGCGAACCGTGCGCTGCAACGTGCGATAAAAGGAAGCCGCATTTGTGAATTTCACTAAAAAACAGGCGGGAAGGGAAATTTTTTCAAAAACTATTGCAAAAAACGGGATTTTGTTATATAATAATATTGTGTGTTATTCGGGTAATCCCGAAAAGAAATGCCCGCGGCGGGGACAAGCTCCCGCTGCGAAATTCTGAAAGGAGTTTATAACTGTTATGACGTATTCACATGAAGTTGAAACTATGTGTCCCGTGAAGCAGGGCGTAGCGCACGGCGCAGCTCCCATTCCGGAAGAAGCAAAGTGGGTTAAGGCTAAGGAAATTAAGGATATTTCCGGTTTTACTCACGGTATCGGCTGGTGCGCACCCCAGCAGGGTACTTGTAAGCTGTCCTTAAACGTAAAGGACGGCATTATCCAGGAGGCTCTCGTTGAAACAATCGGCTGCTCCGGTATGACCCATTCCGCAGCTATGGCTGCCGAAATCCTCCCCGGAAGAACTATCCTCGAAGCGCTTAATACCGACCTCGTATGCGACGCTATCAATACCGCTATGAGAGAGCTTTTCCTCCAGATCGTTTACGGCAGAAGCCAGTCCGCTTTCTCCGAGGACGGTCTTGCTATCGGCGCAGGTCTTGAGGACCTCGGTAAGGGCCTTCGCTCTCAGGTTGGTACAATGTACGGCACTCTTAAGAAGGGTCCCCGCTACCTCGAAATGACCGACGGCTACGTTACGGGTCTTGCCCTTAACGAGGACGATGAAATTATCGGCTATAAGTTCGTCAACTTCGGCAAGATGATGGAATTTATCAAGAATGGCGATGACGCAAATACCGCGTTTGAAAAGGCTCAGGGTCAGTATGGCCGTGTTGCCGACGCTGTTAAGGTTATCGACCCCAGAAAGCAGTAAGGAGGATAAAATAATGGCTTTATTTGAATCATACGACAGACGTGAACCCCAGATTCTCGCTGTAATAAAGAACTACGGTATTAACTCCATTGAAGAATGTGCAGAAATCTGCAAGGAAAAGGGTCTTGATATCTATAAGCTCGTTGAGGGTATCCAGCCTATCTGCTTTGAAAACGCTAAGTGGGCTTACACCGTAGGCTGCGCTATCGCTATCAAGAAGGGCTGCAAGAGAGCCGCTGACGCCGCTGCCGCTATCGGCGAGGGCTTACAGGCTTTCTGTATCCCCGGCTCCGTTGCCGACCAGCGTAAGGTAGGTTTAGGTCACGGCAACCTCGGTAAAATGCTCCTCGAAGAGGATACCAAGTGCTTCTGCTTCCTCGCAGGTCACGAATCCTTCGCTGCCGCTGAAGGCGCAATCGGTATCGCTGAAAAGGCTAACAAGGTTCGTAAAGAACCCCTCCGCGTTATCCTTAACGGTTTAGGCAAGGACGCTGCTCAGATTATCGCTCGTATCAACGGCTTCACATACGTTGAAACCGAAATGGATTACTATACAGGCGAGGTTAAGGAAATCTTCCGCAAGTCCTACTCCGACGGTCTTCGCGCTAAGGTAAACTGCTACGGCGCAAACGACGTAACAGAAGGCGTTGCAATTATGTGGAAGGAAGGCGTTGACGTTTCCATCACAGGTAACTCTACCAACCCCACCCGTTTCCAGCACCCTGTTGCAGGCACATACAAGAAGGAATGTACCGAAAAGGGCAAGAAGTACTTCTCCGTAGCTTCCGGCGGCGGTACAGGACGTACCCTTCACCCCGACAATATGGCGGCAGGCCCCGCTTCCTACGGTATGACCGATACAATGGG
>CAZFMC010000048.1:0-10626 GCA_964520065.1 uncultured Ruminiclostridium sp. | reverse complement strand
AAAAGAACATATTTTGTAAATGTAATACACTGCTTTGTTGCGCGCCTTTGAAAAGTTCTTCTGCAAAGGCATTGACTCTAAACTATACTTTAAGCTTATAATATGCACATAAGGTACCTTAAAGCATTACCGCACAATTAAATCTATATTTGGAGGAAGCATCAATGAAAATCGGAGAATTTGCAGCAGCTTGCGGCTTGCCGATTTCCGTACTGCGTTATTATGACAATTGCGAATTACTGAAGCCTGTTTATGTTGACCGTTTTACAGGATACAGGCATTATTCAAAAAGTCAGATTGCAGTTTGTAAGCGTATCGGCGAATTAAAAGAAGCAGAATTTTCTCTTGCTCAAATCAAACAGATTATTTCGGGAAATCTTACCGAAAAAGAAATTCGTATTCTTTTTGACAACAAGAAAAATCAGCTTAGTGAAACTATCCGTAGACTTGATGTACTCCGTGAAAAAATTTCAGGAGGAACTTTTATGACAGCAGAAAAATTTGAAGCTTTACACGAAAACGTACATCTATCCTTTGAAAATGACGAGAAAATCATCGGAAAATGGGAAATACTCGGAGAGTACAATAATCGTACCGAATATGAACTTGACAACAAGCTTTCAACGTCCGGAATAGGAAATAAAAACCGCAAAATTGCACATTATGTTCTCGGGCGCATCTATGTATTGGGCAACAGCCAGATTGGGTTCATTCCTCACAATGACCATCCGACTCTATACATCCTTTACATATACCACTTTCTTTTTTCTTACAATTGACACAACATTCACCGCAGGCGGTAATTTTTGAAAGGCCTATTTCTGTTTGCAATGTATCACCTCAAATTTTAGGTTGATTTTGGTTTTTGATAAGTTGAGTTTTATTCTCCTGCATATGCAATGCCATCTAATTGAAACTGCAACCCATTTTCTCCGCCATTATGCGCAAAATTAGTTTGAATGGATTTTCTTGCCGGATATTTTCCGTTAAAGCGTTCCTTGATAACATTTTCCATAGTCGGAATGTTCCAAACATCTCTAAACAGACAATCCATTTGAACTACATGTTCAAGGCTTAAGCCTACTAATTTGAGTCTTTTTTCCATTTGGTCAATTGCTCCGTTTATCTGTGCTTCAATAGGTTGTCCTATATTTCCTACGCAATAGTTAATAAAATAAAAATCTCCGGCTTTAATTATCCCTGTGTGAGCCCAAGTTTCATTCACATCATATCTTTCAATACCCATTTAAGAACCCTCCGTTATGTATTATTTAAACACAAACATATGTTTGTGTCAGCCTGTCCAAAAACCCCTAATCCGTACTCGGATTAGGGGTTTTTAGACAGGCAGAAATCCCGTTGTTTTTCAACAACGGGATTTGTCCTTGAAATAATGACAGAAAAATGACGCGTTTCTGTTTTCGTTTGCCCCAAACCGCATAAATACGCCGTTTGTAAGGGCTGAAATTATCTCTTCGAGAACTGCGGAGCGCGACGTGCAGCCTTTAAGCCGTACTTCTTTCTTTCCTTCATTCTCGGGTCGCGAGTGAGGAAGCCTGCCTTCTTAAGAACGGGACGAAGCTCGTCGCTGTACTGAAGGAGCGCTCTGGAAAGACCGTGGCGGATTGCGCCTGCCTGCCCTGTAACGCCGCCGCCTGCAACGGTGCAAACGATGTCGAATTTGTCGGTTGCGTTGATTAAAGCTAACGGCTGACGCGCGATGAGCTTTAATGTGTCAAGACCGAAGTAATCATCGATATCTCTGCCGTTGATTGTAATGTTACCGCTTCCGGGGTAAACACGTACTCTTGCAACGGAATGCTTTCTTCTGCCTGTTCCGTAGTAATAGGATTTAGTTTCGTACATACTGTTTCCCCTCCTTAAAATTTGAATTCTTCAGGCTTCTGAGCTGCGTTCTTATGCTCAGCGCCTCTGTAAAGACGAAGTCTTGTCATAGCCTTACGACCGAGTGTGGTGTTAGGGAGCATACCGTAAACGGCGAGTTCCATAGCCTTCTCGGGCTTTTCGCTCATGAGCTTGCTGTACTGTACTTCCTTGAGGTGACCGATATAACCGGTGTGCCATCTGTAATACTTGTTTTCAAGCTTCTTGCCTGTTAAAACTGCCTTTTCGCAGTTGATGATGATAACGTGGTCGCCGCAGTCGCAGTGAGGTGCGAAGGTGGGCTTGTTCTTGCCTCTGAGGATGCTTGCAGCCTGTGCTGCAACACGTCCGAGGGGCTTGCCCGCTGCGTCTAAAATATACCACTTGCGTTCTACTGTTTCAGCTTTGGGCATATAAGTTGACATAGTGTTTTCTCCTCCTGAATTTTTTGCGTTTTTACGCTCAACGAATGATATTATAACGGTTTTGAGCGCATTTGTCAACAGTTTTTTTAAACTTTTTTGAAATATATCTCATTTTCTCGGCAATTCTCTTTAATTTTCTTTAAATCTCTCGTTTTCTCTCCTGCTGTTTTACAAAAAATCAGCATTTTGATATATCTCACGTTTTCTTTTATTTTCGGATAATTCCGCTTAATTTGACCAGAGGTTCGTAATCGGCGATTTTTCCTGTTTACGAGCATAACTAGTCGTCTATATCTACGGAAACTTCGTTGTATTCCGTATACGTTTCGGTTTCTCCGTTCTGACTTATTACCTTAACAATCTGCTCATTCGTCCCGTCGGGCAGCTTAAATGCATTATCCCCGATAAACAGGTAATCGCCGTGAATGATCACCGATTTGTTCCAGCCGCTAACGCCCGCGTCAATTATGCGTTCGCCGCCGCCAAGGCTCGGCGAAATAACGTATTCGGCTTTATCCGCCGCTTTATTTATAATCTCGGTTATTTTCTTTGCAGCTTTCGTTTCCGCGCCGTTTACCTTGCGAACCGTGTAGGTTGTGGTTTCGCCGTTGCTTTCGTCAACCGCGTCCGTAACCGTACTCAGATACGAAAAACCCTTGAAATTCTTGCCGATAAGGTAGTCCCCGAGCGTTGCGTAGCGGTAAGCAGGCTCTTTCCCGTTCAGCTCGCAAAGATAATCCAGCACATCAAGCGTTTTATCAAGCGGGAAGCTGAAGCTGTAGCAAGCGCAGCCCGTTTTCAGCTGTGCAGTCGAGTCTGCATACAACCGAAGAGTAATCTGATGCTTGTTTTTCAGTGAAATGAAGCGGAAGCTAAGAAGTGATGTGCCGCTTTTCGCTTCGGAGTATGTCACCGGTTCCGCGCTGTACTCGTTAAGCAGAGCGTAAAGATATTCGCCGTCAGGGCAGTTCGCAGACATTCTTATATCATAGGTTGCGGTTTGGGTGGAAAGTGAAACATTTTTCATGTCTTTTTCCGAAGCGGCGATTGATTGAAGAAGACCGCCGACGGTAGAAATATTTTCGCCGATTTCATTCTGCTCGGCGCGCGCGAAAATCTCGCTTATTGTATCGCTGTCGGCACTGAAATAGGCTGTATCCATGTAATTGACCATGGTGACGGCTATAACGCCATTATCGTATATGTCAATACTGCAGTTGTTAAATTCGTAGTCCTCATCGGCTGGAACCTCCTCGTCTACGTCAATTTCATCAGACTCAATTTCTCCAAGGAAATCATAAGCGTATCTGTTTCTGGGTGAATAATCCGAGTTTGACGGGCTGAGCTGAAATGAGCTGTCCCAAAGGTTCGGGTCGGCGTCCGAAACCGCAACCGAAATATATTTCCGGGAAAGGGCAGGGGTATTTTCAATAATTTCCGCTGTTTCAAGCTTCTGCGCTATATCCTTGTCGCGCAGCTTTTCCATAATTTCAGGCTCGGTCAGCGCGCGGGTGTAGCTGCACACGTTCCCGTTGGCGTGCAGCTCCGCAAAATACGGATAGCTCTCCGCAAGCGGTACGCCGATAAGCGTTTTTATTTCCGTGCCAAAGTCGTTTTCGCGCGGAACGGACGGCAGATAAACGTCATCGTCTTCTACCTCTACAGTGTCCTCATCGCAGTCTTCTTCAACGTCTTCATCGTCATCTTCGCAGGTTGATTCGTCTATTATTTCTTCTTCGGCAGCTTCATCTTCGACGTCATCTTCATCTTCGTCGTCATCTTCATATGTTTCGTCAACCATATCGTCATCTCTGCGTTCCGGAATTTCCGTTTCGGTTTTAGCGCTGCTCTCGATAGTTGTTACAATTATCGGAACGGTCGTTTCGCTTTTGGGAGTGGTAACGGTTGTCGTACTCTCGCTCGTAATTACGGTCACGGCTTCTTCTTCGGAGCTGCTCGTTTCGGTGATGATTTCTGGCGCAGAGGCGGGAGCGGTCGTGAAGCTCGTTTCAGTCGCGGTCGGAGGCGTTTCGGTAACAATATCCGTTACAATGCTTTCCTCGGTTTCGGTCGGAGTAGTCGCTGTGGGAACGCTGCCGGAGGTAAGCTTGGGCAGTAAAATGCTGCACCCGATAACAATCACCGCACAGGCAGCCGCGCTGAGATATCCTATGTATTTGTAATAAGGTCTGTCCTTTTTACGTATAAGCGCTTTCATTTTTTTCTCAAAAGCCGCCGAAAAGGCGTAGCCCTCTTCTGTGGAATCCGTCAGAGCGGCAGCGTAATTTTCGGTCAGCGCGTCGTTCAACGCGCTTTTAAGTATTTCGTACATTTCTTGAAGCTCCTTTCCTTGTTATAGCTTCGCCAAATCGGCAGAGAGGGTTTCCCGAAGACTTTTTCGTGCGCGCTGAAGGCGTTTTTTTACAGCCTCCTCCGAGCCGCAGATATGCTCCGCGATTTCCTTTATGCTCATACCCCGAACGTGAAAAAGGTAAAGCGGTTCCGCTAATTTTTCGGGAAGTGCGCGGATTGCGCCGACGATTTTTTCGTAGTTGATTTCCGAGAGTACCTCGTCGGAAATATCGACCGCCGACGCTTCAAATTCCTCTATTTCGTCGAATGAAACGGAAGCGTCCCTTTTTTCTTTTCGGTAAATATCAATCGCGGCATTTCTCACTACTATTTTAATATATGCTTCGCGCTGTGGCGATTCAAGCGGAAAAACCCTGCTGTAATTTCGGGCAATGGTGAAAAAAGCCTGACTTACCGCTTCCTCGGCGTTGTGATGGTTGTGAAGAACGCTGTACGCGAGCGCGAACATTTTACCCTTGTAGGTATTGTAAAGCGTTTCAAAATCCGCTTTCTCCTCCGGCTCGTCAAGCATTGACATATAAAAAGCAATCATTTTAAATTACCGTTCCTTTCCTCCTGCTATGCTTCATATATAAGAACGAAGCGTTAGGTGCTTCGGGGACAAAAATATATACAGACTTTGTAAAAACGAATCGAAGCTCTCTGAAATGCTTTTTAAACAGGCTGTATAAATGATTAAATAATCTCAGGAATTTTTAAGCATATCTGTCGTAAATACAGAACTCTTGTTTCAATAATAGCACAACCGGGCGTTTTTTTCAATACTGCTGTTGATAATTGGCAGGAAATGCAAGCTGCTTTTCCAAAAGAGCAGCCGCGTTTTTATCAAAAAATTCTCATAAAAAGCTGAAAATAATGTGAAATCTGTTGCGTTCGGCGCAAAAATATGCTATAATAATTGTAATTTGATATATTCGGAGTGTTGAAATGATTAACGTAGCTATGGACGGCCCTGTCGGAGCGGGAAAAAGCTCGGTTGCTCGTGAATGTGCAAAACGGCTCGGCTTTATATATGTTGATACAGGCGCGCTTTACCGCGCAGTCGGTCTGTACTGTACGAGAAACGGCATTGAAATGAGCCTTTCTAACGAGCAGAACGTTAAAACGGCAGTCGAAGCCTCGGTTTCGCTTGAAATTAAACTTGAAAACGGAACACAGCTCGTCTTTATGAACGGTGAGAACGTTTCTGAGGAAATCCGCCTTCCCGAAATAAGTATGGCGGCAAGCGCAGTTTCGGCAATCCCTGCGGTTCGCCGCTTCCTTCTGGATACCCAGCGGAACGTTGCCGCAAAAAATAACGTTATAATGGACGGGCGCGACATCGGAACGGTTATCCTTCCGAATGCGGACGTTAAAATATTCATTACCGCCGCTCCCGAAATACGTGCAAAACGCCGCTTCGATGAGCTTACCGCGAAGGGCGTTGACGTGAAATTCGAGGACGTGTTAAGCGACCTCAATAAGCGCGATTACAACGACAGTCATCGTGCAGAAGCGCCGCTGAAGCAGGCTGCGGACGCGATTTTACTTGATACCTCCGAGCTTGATTTTGAGCAGACGGTAAACGAGGTTATTAACCTTATAAAGCAAAAAATGTAAGGGGTACAGCCATGTATCTTTTTTTAAGAAAGCTTCTTTCGATATTTTTTCATATAAAATATAAAATCACTGTCCATCATGCGGAGAATATTCCCGACGCGAAGGGTGGCTATATCATTGCGAGCAACCATCTGAAAATGCTTGACCCGCCGATGATTGCGGCTTGTGTAAAGGGCAAGTTCTCGTTTATGGCGAAGGACGAGCTTTTCCACAAGAACCCGTTCGTAACCTTTGTGATTACAAAATGCGGGGCGTTTCCGGTGGTTCGCGGGGCAGGGGACGATGAGCCGATTAAAAAGGCGGTCGAGGTTCTCGGAGAAAATCGTATTCTCGTTATTTTCCCCGAGGGTACGCGTTCTAAGGACGGCAAGCTCGGACGCGTGAAATCGGGAATCGCTCTTATTGCTTCGCAGGCAGGCGCGCCGGTGCTGCCGATTTGCCTTAAATACACGGGAAAGCGTTCGGTTGACGTCACGATTGGCAAGCTTATTCCTGCCGACGACCTGAAAATCGACCCTGATGACCGCAGAAGTATGAGAAACGTCAGCAAGCGTATTCAGGAGCCGCTTCAGTCGCTTCACGATGAGCTTTTCGGAGTGGAAGAAGCCGAAAACGGTGCCGAAAATGAGTAGTATTGTTACGGCGAAAACGGCGGGCTTTTGCTTTGGAGTTACCCGCGCGATTGAGCTTGCGGAAAAAACAGCGCAGAAAAGCGGCAGGGCTTACACGCTCGGACCGCTTATCCATAACAACGACGCTATAAAGCGGCTTGAAAGCGGCGGGGTTTATGTTACCGAGGAGATTTGTGCGGAAAAATCGCCGCTTATAATAAGAAGTCACGGTGCGCCGCGTTCCGTTTACGAGGAGCTGGCGGCGAATGGGATAGATTTTGTGGACGCGACCTGTCCTTTTGTTGAAAAGATTCACAGAATTGTCGCGGCCGAATCCGCAAAGGGCGCTGACGTGCTTATTGCAGGCGACAGGCTTCACCCCGAGGTGATTGGTATTCTGGGACATTCTCACGGAAGAGCGGCGGCGGTCAATTCGGTTGACGAGCTTTGCGAACTGGTAAAAACAGAGAAAACCTTTGGTGAAAATGCACTAATTATGGTAGCCCAAACTACCTTTGATATGGTAAAATGGGAAGAATTTAAAAAAATCGCAAAAAAACACTATACAAAAGTAAAAATTTTTGATACAATATGTAGTGCTACTACGAATCGTCAGCAGGAAGCGGACAAGCTCGCCCGTGAATGTGATTTGATGGTGGTTGTCGGCGGAGCGCACAGCAGTAATTCGCGCAAGCTTGCGCAAATCTGTCAGCGCCATTGTACGACTGTTTTCGCCGAAAATGCGGCAGAGCTGAATCGCAGCGAATTAAAAAGCGTTTTATCATCGGATGATGTTAAAATAGGAATTACAGCAGGAGCTTCAACCCCTGCGTATATAATTAAGGAGGTTCATATTACTATGAGCGAAATTATCAAGGACGAAGCTATGGATCAGGAATTCATGGCGGCACTCGATCAGATGGATCGGGTCAGAGTATATACGGGGAACAGGGTTAAGGCTACGGTTGTTGCTGTAAATAAGACCGAAGCTGTTGTAGACATCGGAACCAAGCATTCGGGCTACATACCCGCAGAGGAGCTTTCCGCTAACCCCGCACTTACACCCGACGAGGTTGTAAAGGTTGGCGACGTTATCGACGCTATCGTTACAAAGGTCAACGACGCAGAGGGTTATGTATACCTTTCCAAGAAGCAGGTTGACGCTCAGGCCGGTATGGAAAAGATTATCAAGGCTAAGGAAGAAAACGCAACCGTTAAGGGTACCGTTACTTCCGTTGTTAAGGGCGGCGTTATCGTTACCAGCGAGGACGGCGCAAGAGTATTTGTTCCCGCGTCGCAGACAGGCGTTCCGAGAAGCGGCAAGCTTGAGGATATCCTCAAGAAGGAAATCGGCTTCAAGGTTATCGAGGTAAACGAGGGCAGAAGCAGAGTTGTTGGTTCTATCAAGGCTGCTGAGCGTGAAATCACCGACGCTGTAAAGGCTAAGTTCTGGGAAGAGCTTGAGGTTGGTAAGCGTTTCACAGGCGAGGTTAAGTCGATGGAGAGCTACGGCGTATTCGTTGACCTCGGCGGCGTAGACGGAATGGTTCATTCCTCCGAGCTTACATGGAACAGAATCAAGCACCCCAAGGAGGTTGTTGCAATCGGCGACAAGCTTGATGTATACGTTAAGAGCTTTGATCTTGAAAAGAAGCGTGTTTCTCTCAGCGCGAAGAATCCCGACGACAATCCGTGGAACAAGTTCCTTAACGAATTTTCCGAGGGCGACGTTGTTAAGGCGCAGGTTGTTTCTATTACACCTTTTGGCGCATTTGCTCAGATTATCCCCGGAGTTGACGGTCTTATCCACATCTCCCAGATTTCCCTTGAGCGCGTAACAAATGTTGCGCAGGTTCTTTCCGTTGGACAGGTTGTTGATGTTAAGATTACTGAAATTGACGCTGAAAAGTCGAGAGTAAGCCTTTCCATCAAGGAGCTGCTCACTCCCGCTGAGGAAAGCGAAGAAGCTGCTGAATAATTAGGTAAAGTATTGTTGCGCAGGTGTATGCCTGCGCAATTTTTGTGAGGAGAAGAAATTAAAAATGAAAAAGAGATTGTTTATTGTACCGTATGTTGTTTCGTTAGTGCTTGCCGTTGGGATTGTTCCGCTCGGAATGTTCTTGTTCACGCTGCCGCTTTGGCTTGGCGTAATTTGCGCGCTGCTTCCCGCTGCGGTAGTTGTTATTTTCGCTTTTTTGCGCAAGCCGAAGGGACACGTTGTTTCGCTGGAGCTTGCGGGTGCGCTTTTAATAGGCGGTATTTGTTTTTTGGGAACATTCTGCAACCCGTACTGGGGCAGCGCGATGTTTATGGAGAGGACCGACTCGCTTGCCGGTGATGCGGTTCTGACATATGAACAGGCGCATAGTGACATGAACGAAATGATGAGCGTTTTAAAGAGGGTTCACCCGAAATTCCTAAGCGGAACTCCGAAAGAGGTTGAAACGGCATATGGCAGGGAGCTTGAAAAGCTATCCGATATGTCTGAGATCACGGTTATGGATTTGCAGGTTGCGATGGCGCGGACGGTTTCAGTGCTGCATGACGCGCATACGAACATTTCCGACTGTCACAACGGAGAAAACGACCTTTTCAGGCGCGACTACGCTGAAAAAGTTAAGGGCGGCTGGGAAATCAGCGCTGTGAACGGGATTTCATTCGACGATTTTTTCAGCGCGGTAAGCGACCGTTACAGCTTTGAGGTTGACGAGTGGGCGATTAAGGACGTTGTTTACGCGTTAGGCAATGACGTTGGTCTGGAATACCTCGGACTTGAAAAAAGCGGTCTGACATTAGAGTTCACCCGCGAAAATGAAGTGCAAGCAATAACATATTCCGAAGCGGATTTCCTGACTTACGACGACTACATGGAGCTTAACGCGGAGTATTACACCGACCGCGCAGAGTCGGCAGGCAAGCCGTTTGTCCGCTATGAAACCGATGAAGAACATTCGCTTGCGGTGCTGACGCTCGAAAGCTGCACGTTTGATGACTTTTACTGCGAAACGCTGCGTGAAATGTTTACGGAAGTAAAAAGTAAGAATATTCAGAATGTTGCGGTGGATCTGCGCAGCAACGGCGGAGGAAGCTCGCTTGTTGCGAACGAATTTATCCGATATCTTGACGTTGACGAATACAACACCGATTCTATGAGCTGGCGGCTTGGATTTTTTATGCCGTATTTTGGCGGTGAAAAAAGAAATGAACGTGTAAATGAGCTGACTTTTACGGGGAATGTTTATGTTCTTACCTCGAATGACACGTTCAGCTCGGCGATGATGTTTGCGGAATATATTGCGGACAATTCGCTCGGAACAATTATCGGCGAAGCGCCCGGAAATGCGGCGAATTCCTGCGGTGATATAACGATATTCCGAATGTCGGAGAGCGGTTTGTATCTGACCTGTTCAACGAAAATCTTCACACGTGCGGACGTGGATAATCCCGAGCTTATTGTTGCTCCGGATATTCCCTGTGAGAAATCGGCTGCGTATGACGTGCTGCTTGAAAGCATATCATAAAGCGCCGCAGGAGGGTTTAGCAAAAGCGAAAAGTAAGCAGGCGGGCGCGAATGCGCCCGCATATTGCGGCGGCTTCGCCGCCGCAGGAGGGTTCAGCTAATGCGAAAAGTAAGCAGGCGGGCGCGAATGCGCCCGCACATTGCGGCGGCTTCGCCGCCGCAGGAGGGTTCAGCGAAAGCGTAGAGTAAGCAGGCGGGCGCGAATGCGCCCGCA
>CAZFMC010000047.1:0-10755 GCA_964520065.1 uncultured Ruminiclostridium sp. | reverse complement strand
CGAGGAACTTACATTTTGCTCCGCAAAATGTAAGACGCGCGCCGCGCCGACTGTGCAGAAGCAGAATATATCGGAATGGGGCTGCTGCAGTATCCTGCAGCAGCCCCATTGCTGTATGCGTTATCCTTTAGCGGGAGAGAGCAGCGCGTTTCAGCCGTCGATCGTATAGTACCCCGTCGCCTTTCCCGTAGAAAGGTCGGCAGTTACAATTGTCGAGTCAGTGAAAATATAAAGCTTTTCGCCGCGAATCGTCATATATCTGTAATCCGATTGAATGTCGAAAAGGAGAAGGTCCGAAGCTGTTTCAAAGCCGTTTCCGTTATGCTTAAAGCATAAAAAGCGTTCGATTTCGGATACCCCGTCGAAGTATACGCACGAAACCGCCGCGTAATCGCCGCCGAGAGCGATAAGCGCGCTGTTTTCCTCCGCGTCGCCCGAAAGATATCTGACATATTCCGCCGCAGTTGTTTCGTCCACGGAAATATCCGTGCCGTAAATCTCGGTAAGCTTTTCATCGTAGCCGTAAACCGACAGCCTCAGCCCCGTGCGCGCGCCGCTTTCGTCAGCCGTCGCCGAAAGTCCGACGAGGTTTTCACCGTATTCGGCAAGCCTGCCCGTGTAAACCGCTTCAGGGTCCGGAGTAAGCTCAGAGCCGTCCTCGCCGCAGCAGTAAAGCGTGGAAGCGCCGTCCGCGTTTTCCGTGATAACGTAGGTAAGTCCGTCCGAAAAAGCCGCGCCCCTGAGCGTTTCACCCGCTCCGAGAGAAGCCGCCTTCGCGTAGCCGCTCTCGGTTTTTTTCTGTATTGTTATACAGCCCTCCGCGCTGTCACAGGCTACCGCCGTTCCGTTCTCCGCGCTGTAACATTGCGCACCGTAAAGCTCGCCGTTAATAAGCTCCTCTGTCTGAAGCTCCGCGTTCAGACCGACAATGCGGTATCTGCGGACGTAGGTTTTGTTAAAATCGGGGATTATCAGCGAAAAGCTGTCGCCATCTCCCGAAGCGTAAGCGTCGTAGCCGCCCAGAACCGCTCTTGTGCGCACGTCGCTTCCGCTTAGCGTTCCGAAAACGGCAAAGCTGTTGTACATGACCCCGTTCGGTACTTCAATCTCGCTTACGGTCAGCGTTTTGCTCTCCCCGTCAATCTCGTATGTCGGCAGAGGATTTTCCCTGCCCGCTGTATTCAGCGCCGTGAAAATCGTAAGCGTTCCATCGTATTTATGCACCGCGGCAAGCTCGCCGTCCTGCGTGTACGTTCCCAGCGGTTTAAGCCTAATGTCGAAAATCTCCGCAGTTACCGCTTCGCCATCGCCGTTTTCCGTCTGCGTAAGCGCGTAAACGTGTTCTTCGTCAGCCGTAAAGCCGAGAAACTTTCCGCTTGCCGTAAGCTCCGCCTCCGCCGAGAGGTTCGGCTCTTCTCCGCTGATATCTGTCGCGGTAAGCTTCCCCTTGCAGTATATGTAAACAGTATCTCCGACCTCGGCAAAATCGCTTGTCAGCGCGTTTTCATAAGCCTGTCCCGCGTAATATTCGTCAAGCTCGTTCCTGCTTTCGTTAAGAGTAAGCCTTCCGATTGCTGCGGCAACGTCCTCGTCCGTAACAATATCCTCGGAGGTGATTCCCGCATTTTTATCGCTCTCCGCAGCTACTTCAGCGGGCTTTTCCGTCGGAAGCGGCGAGCCTGTATTAAGATATCGGCACAGGAAGCTGCCCGCGAACAGCAGAATCGCGCAAACCGCGCAGAATGCGATTTTCCCGTTGTTTACGCCCGGCTCGTAGGCGTCGTCGTCGTAGAAAAATTCATTGCTTTTGTATTTTTCACGACCGTCTGTTTCTGCCGCCGCCGTTACAAGCGGATTTTCGGCAGCCCTTGGCTTATCGGGCGCAAACGGTTTTTCCGAAACAGCGACGGATACGGGTTCATGACGCTTCTGCTCGTCGGGAGTGATAATCGGCGGCTTGACAGCCTTGAATTCTTCCCGCTCCGTTGGGATTTCACCCAGCATCGTCGTAACGCTCAGATCGGGCGCGGCAGGCTCGGCTTCGCGGTTTTCGTGTGTTTCGTGCGGAAGAACGAGCGGCTTTGCGGGCTTGACCTCCTCGCGAGCGGTCGGGATTTCACCCAGCATTGCCGTAACGCTCAGATCGGGCGCGGCAGGCTCACTCTCACGGCTTTCCCGCGATTCGTGCGGAAGGACAAGCGGCTTTTCGGGCTTTTCTTCCCGTTCAGCCGCGATTTCGCCAAGCGTTTCCATAACGGCGTTTTCTTCCGAAGCAGGCTCGGAAACAGGCTCAAGCCCGCCTTCGGGAGTAAGAACGGGCGGCTTGACAGGCTTGCTTTCCTCCTGTTCTGCGGAAGAAAATGCCGTTTCGCCGTACTCCGCCTGCTTTATATTTTCCGATTCGCGCAGTGTGAACGCGCGCGTGCTTGCGGTATCCAGATCCTTGCGCAGCTTCACGGCGGTCAGCAGCTTGTAATAATCGGCAGTCGTAAGCCCCGACTCTTCAAGCAGCGCGATAAGCCGTTCCTTTGTAAGGTTCGGATTCTGCTCTATTTCGCGGTAAGCGCTGTTGCTTATGCGGGTGTTGCCCATAAGCTGCAGGAACTCGCCGCCCTTTATATGCTGAGCGGAAATAATTCCGATAAACATTCTCGCGTCAATTTCGCGCGGAGGAGCTTTCGGCTCGTCCTTCTGCCCGTTTTGTCCGGTTATATCTTCCCGTTCGGCTTCCGCGCCTTCCTCCCGAAGCGTTTCAGCCGGCGTCTGAGCCGCTTGAACAGGCTCGGAAATATCGGCAAATGCGATTTTCACATTTTTTTCATGCTCGGTCTGTTCGCTGAGGACGGACGGTTCAAACGGAATAGCCCGCGCTTTTTCGGGGGTATAAAGACCTTCGGGCGCTTTTACGCGGGTGAACAGCCCAATGCCTGCGGACATTTGAAGTCCTGCTGCGGAATACGCTTTTTCGGTGTTGGCAAGCTTACGCGCCGCCGCTTCCTCGGAAAGTCCCGTTATAATCGAAATCTCGCGGCAGTCGTAGCCGAAAACGCCGTTCAGAGCGCCCGTAAGACGATCCAGTCCCGCAAGCCTGCCGAATACGTCACGGCGGATTTTCACAAACAGCGCAGCTTCGGCGTCGTCAAGTCCGCGCACGGGAAGCGCATCGCCGACGTCAAGCTGCGGTTCGCCCTCGTCGCGGTATTTTTTCAGCGCTGAAACGATATGCTTTGCAAGCTCGTGAGCGAGCCACGCGCGCAGGTGGTCGCGGTCCTTTATCTGCTTGACCGTTGCGAAGCCGTCGGAGAATGCGTCCCGCACGGCGGCTTGCGCGTCCTCCGAGGTGTTTAAGGTCAGCCGCGCAGCAGTGTAAAGCCCGTCGGCAAATTCGTTGCAGACGAGCTTATAGGCGTATTCGTCGCCGCTCTGCGCTTTTTTCAGATTTTCCGTAAAAATCACTTATTTATCCCCTTTCGGATCTGCGTGGGTGTTTACCCTATATTATAACATACTTTTTTGAAAATGAAAAGGGTTTTTTAAAAATAAGAGTCGGTAAAAGCGTTGTAAGCGGATTTTTTCGGGTGCCGGACAAGCGTCCGCGTGCATATTACGGGTACGTCGGGAAAAATCGGGGCGGCAATCCGAAAAAAGCGCCGGTTTACTCGGAAAAAAGCTCTCCGAGCAGCAGGTAATACCACCCCGCCGCCCCCGTATAAATCGACCAGCCGCCGCGCCCGTATGCCTGCGGGTTAGCGTATATGTCGGCTGTCATATAGTACGGCTCGTTGCCGAAAATCTCCCCTCTTGCGCAGGGACTGAGCATTTCGGCGAGCTTTTTTGCCCTTGCCCTGTCCCCGAAGCGCAGAAACGCCAGTGCAAGCCAGACCGCTGCGTGGGTGTACTGACCGCCGTTCTCACGAACCCCTTCGGGATAGCTTTTCACATAACCGGGGTCGGTTTCGGGCGCTATCTCTTCGCCGAAAGCGGGCGTAAACAGCTTTATAATGCGGTTTTTCTCATCGACCAGCTGCTTATAGGCGTTATCCAGCGCGCTTTTCGTTTTTTCCTTGTCGGGAAGATTAGCCAGAGCCGCAAAGGCTTGCGGGAGCAGGTCGATTTTGCAGTATCGGCTGTCCCGCGCGCCCATTTTTTCGCCGCTGTCGTAAAAAGCGCGGAGGTAATACCCGTTTTCAAAGGCGTTCTCCTCAATTGCACGTGCAAGCTCTGCGCCGCGCTTTTCAAGTTCGTCCGCGTAAGCCTCGTCGCCGCACCCGCGCGCTATCGGCGCAAATTCCTTTACGACGAGGACGTAGAACATTGACAGCCAGACGCTTTCTCCTCGTCCGCGAGCGCCAGCATTATTATACCCATCGTTCCAATCGCCGCCGCCAAGCTTAATAAGCGCGTGACCGCCCGTTTTATATCCTTTTTCAAGTGCCTTTTTGCAATGGCTGTATACATCTTCGATAATATCACTGTTTTCGACCTCCATATATTTTTCGTGACGCTCACCGAGCGTTTCACCCTTAATATAGTGAACCTTTAAGCCGAGAATATCCCTTTTTCCTGTTTTTTTCACATATTCCGCCGCAGCAAGCGGAAGCCATAGCAGGTCGTCCGAGCATTTTGTTCTTACGCCCTTTCGTCCGCGGTCGGTTCTGTGCCACCAATGCAGCACGTCGCCCTCGTAAAACTGCGAGGCGCAGCAGCGTAAAATCTGCCGCCGCGTTTCTTCGGGCATAAAGCCGATTGCCGCAAGGCTGTCCTGAAGCTGGTCGCGGAAGCCGTAAGCGCCGCCGTTCTGGTAAAAGCTCGTCCGCGCCCACATTCGGCAGCCAACCGCCTGCCACGGCAGCCACGTGTTGTACAGCCTGTTGAGGTCGGGATTATCGCAGGAAAGCGTCGGGGAGAGCTGTTTTTTCCATTCCGTTCCGATATTTGCGAAGGCTTCGAGCTGTTTTCGGCTGTCGCCCTTGCTGTATGCCAGAATGAACTTCACCCTTTCGACGCTTTTCGGCGGCAGCTTTATTTTAACGGTAAGAGCCGCGCAGCCGACTGCAAACGGTCGGATTTCTCCGCGCGCTTCCCCCGAAAAAAACTGTTCGCGGTCGGTCGTCATAATAGGCTCGCGGTCGCAGAAAACCGCCATTTCCCCGCGAAAATCCTCGTTCGCGGTGTTACGGATATAAATGGCATGGCTGTCGGAGGAGTAAGAGAGCGCTGCGCCGAAATTGCTCTGCTCCCTGTCCGCGCCGAGAACAGGCTCGACATAGTAGCTCAGCGCGCAGCTTTTTTCGTGCGCGGAGGTGTTTTTCACGCTGACCGTTATTTCCTTGCCCATTCCGCGCTCGTAAACCCGCACCGAGGTGTGGAACTCGGTTTTCCCGACAAGCCCGTAATAATCCGCCTTGTTCGGAGCGAAAACCGTCCGCGCTCCCGAAATAATGTCGTAATAGCAGCCGTTTCCGCGAACGAGCAGCATTTCCCCGTTGTTGTCGTGCATAATATCGTTGTACCATGGGGTGAGCTTGTTTTCGCGGCTGTTGAGCGCGTAGGAAAAGCCGAGGGAATTCTGCGAAACCAGCGTTCCGAATTCGCGGCTTGCGATAACGTTGCACCATGGGCGCTTTTTTTCGTCGATAACGAACTTCTCGTCCGAAAAGCCGGCTCTTTCGCCCGTTTTCAGCATTTCGCACGGAAAAAGCTCCATCAGCTTTTTCGGCGGCTTTCTCTGTTCGGTTTTTCCCAGCACGAACGCCGCCGAACGCGTCAGCAGCGCCTTTTCCTCCTCCGTGAGCAGATTTTCCGTAAGCGCCGTTACGTTCTGCCGGAAATCGGGAATAAGCCTGCCGACTTTTTCTCTCTGCGCGTTGTTTATGCAGCTTATTACAAGCTCCGCGTCAATTCCGCAGCCCGCCAGTCCGTCTATTGTAAGCAGCGCCGCTTCAAGCCTTGCGGAATCGCCGTCGTGCCTGTACAGTATAAGCTGCCGCGCGCCGTTTATTCCGAATCTGCGCAGCGCGCTTTTTCCCAGCGACGAGTCCGCAAGCAGTATTTCTTCGCTGTAAACGTTCCTGCAAAGCAGCGCGGGGAGAAGCTGCCGCGCTATTCTTCCCTGCACGGTTGAAAGCGGGAGCGGCGAAACCGCCTCGCCGACGTCGCTTTTTCCGCGTATTTCACGGCAAATTCCCAGCACCTCGCTTCTGCTTGCTCCGTAGCACACGAAAAGCTTTGCGCTGAACCGTTCGCCTGCGCCGACCTCGGCAGGCAGGTCTATAAACACGCACGGCGACGGAACGTCCGTGGGGTCGTTGACGGCGGACAGCTCCGAAAAACTCATCGGTTCATTTGGCGTGCAGACTTTCTCGCGGTTGAAGCAGTAATTGAAGGCGGCAGCGTCCGAAAACCCGATACAGCACCACGCTTCCTCGTCGGAATGCCGCTCCTTGCGGTGAACAAGCACGGTATTGCTCTCCTCGTCGTATTCCGTTTTAAGGAACAAATCCATAAATGCAGGGTGAGCGGCAATATCGCGCGGGGCAGCCAGCGCAGGCTCCAGATATGCGGTGACGGCAAGATTTTTCACGCTGCCGGAACGGTTTTCAACAGAAAATTCGCGGATTTCGGCAGCGTTTTCCCCGAAAAGCGAAGCTCTCATTCCGCATCGCAGACCTGCGCCGTTCACATACCATTCCGCGCTGTTTTCGCCGAATAAAACGGAGCGTTCAAGAGCCTCGCCCTTGTCGTAGGCGGTGAGATAAAACGGCAGCTCGCGCCCGTCCGAGGTTATCCCGAAAAACATTCCCCGCGGTCGGCGGAGGTAGTCGGGCGATTCGACCATAGTTGATTTTCCCGCGCAGCGACCGTAATAAAGCCCCGTATCCGTCATAAAAACGGCAAGCCTGCGGTTCGCCGCGACGGTAAAGCGCGGGCGCAGCAGCTCGAAGGCGCTGTATTCCTCCTCCGTGCGTTCGGGGGATTTTTTTTCGCGCAGCTTTTCAATATCCACAATAATTTCTCCTGACATAACTCGTTCCTCCAACAGCTCGTCCGCCCGCCGCATTTTCGGGTCGGACAGAAAAAGGTTCCGGAGAATACCGCCGCAAAGCGCGTTTGCGATTCCTGCGATACTCATTCCGACGTGATGTGCCATATGGCTTTTTATAACGGCGTCCGCGCCGCCTGTTCTGCGTTCCGTGAGGTCGATTGCCTCGTAGCAGCCGTAGCGTGGGTGGACGAACTGCGGTTGGCAGAGCCGCGCAAGATTATCCATACACGCGGAAAAGCTGTGAGCAAGCGCAAGAAAGGTCGAATACGGGCTGATAACATATTCCCTGTCCATTCCGTCGCAAAGCGCAAGCTTCTGAACGCCGTGAGCCTTGTATTGATAGTTTAGCTCGCGGTCAAAGGAAAAATACGCGCTTTCCGAAACGCCGAACGGCAGTTTTTCGCGCCGTCCGCGCTCTCGCTGACAGTAAACCGCATAGCTGAGCGCTTCGTGTGAAAGGCTGCCGACCTTCGATTTAAGCAGCAGCTCCGGCATAAAGAACTCGAACATTGTTCCCGTCCACGCAACGGGACCCGCATAGTGCCCGCTCTTGCTCATCAGCCGTGACAGTGCGCGCCAGTGAGCTTTGTCGGCGCTGCCTGTCGCAATCGCATAGTAGCTCAGCATACGCGCTTCGGACATCAGCATATCGTAGCAATTCGGCATAATTTCGCCTGTTTTTCCGTTTATTCCCACCGAAAAAAGCCGCCTTATCGGGTTGTAAAACACCTTTAAATCCGTTTCTTCAAGTATTTTTTCGATTTTTTTGGCAATCCCCGCCGCGCCTGCTTTTAATACAAGCCATTGCTTTACGGCGGTAAGGCAGCAGAGAAAATTCCCGCTGTCTACCGAGGAAACGAACTCTCCGAGAACGGCAAGATTTTGTGCGTCGTACCAGTTGTACAGATTTCCCGCGTATTTTTCCATTTTTTCTACGCTTGCGATTGTTCTGGAAATACACGTCAGCGCTTCGGTTTTATCAATCAGGTTAAGCTCCGCCGCGCCCACGCAGGAGAGCAGGTACATTCCGATATTTGTCGGAGAGGTGCGGTGCGCAACGCGGTATACGGGGGCGTACTGAACGTTGTCGGGCGGGAGAAAATGCTCGTTTTCGGTAACATAGTCGCTGTAAAAATTCCAAAGCTGCCGAGCCTGTTCAAGCAAATCGGCGCGGTCGGCTTCCTTTATTTTTTCGCGCGGGGAATTAAGCGAGCGGTCAAGGATTACCGCCGCAGGCAAGGCGAAAATCATCGGTAGGGAGAGCAGTCCCGTGAAAATATTTCCGCCTGTTATGCTGAGCCAAAAAAGAGCCAGAGCTAATATTTCCGGAATTATCATATCCGTGTAGCCCACCGCGCTTATTCGGTCGAGGCGCGAGGCGGGCTGCCATTCGAGCAGTCGTTTCCCTGTTATAAGCCGCCGGACTGTGCGGATAAGCGCGTCTGCGCAAAGCGCGGCGTTTTTGGGGAGAAATATTATCTCGGCGAAAAGCTGAGAAAAAAGCTGTCTTGTAAGCGAGGAAACGGGCGAATAGAACTCTCTTGTGTTGGAAAAGCTCAGTCCCCGAAGCGCGGCGGGAACAAGTCCCGTCAGAAACGGCAGCGTTACCGAAAGAACCGCGACAGCTGCGCAGAAAACGTCGCCCTTTACCGCGCACAGGAACAGGGTGAGCAGGGTGTAAATCGGGAAAAGTCCTCGGCGGATATTGTCGGAGAGCTTAAAGCGTGTAAGCGGCGAAAAGCCGTCCGTATGCAGGAAGCTGACATTCTGAAAATCGCCGCGAACCCAGCGGTGAAGGCGTTTGAAGTAACCCTTCACGGTTGGCGGGATACTGTCGGTAAATTTTGCCGACCCGCAGTATGCGGCGTTCAGCAGACCGCCCTCCAGAATGTCGTGGGAGAGAATTTTTTCATCGGGAAACCGCCCTGCACATTCGCGGTAGAATTTGTCGGTACGAATAAGACCTTTTCCCGTGAAGGTGCCCTCGCCGAAGCAGGAGAAGTAAAGGTCGGCGGCAGCTCCGTCGTAAACGCTTGTGCCGCCGTTTCCGCCGAAAAGACGTGAGAGCGGGGTGCGTGAAGCGGAGTCCAGGGAAACGCTAAGCCTTGGCACAAAAACGCCGTATTCGGAATTTACCGGGTGAAGAGCTGCGGCGACAAGGCTGTTTATGCTGTCCATGAGCGGGACTGTATCGTAGTCCAGCGCGCAGAGGAAGGGCACGTGCCGAAGCCGCGCGGCGCCGCCCGAGCAGAAGCGGAACGAAACGTCCTCGCCTGCGATAAACCGCGTCAAATCCTCGATTGCGCCGCGCTTACGCTCCTTGCCTTGATAGGACTCCTGCGTTTTGCAATAATCCCGATGGCGGATAAGGATAATCGGGCAGTCGGGCTGTGCGGAAAGCTTTTTTGCGGCCGAAAGAAGCTCCTCGTCGGCTTCGGTTTCGCGTTCTGCGGCTTCGGGGAGGTCGCAGAGCAGGCAGCAGAAGATATTGTCGGAGTTATTCTTTATTTTTGCTGTGTTGAGTCTTTCGACAGCCTCGATAAGACTTTCTTCGCTGTCGCAGAGGGCGCTTAAAACGCAGACTGTTTCTTGTTTTTCAGCCTCGTCGGGAGAAACCGTCGGGATTGGTTCGCTGCGGACGCTTCGCATAAGGATACGGTCCACGATGGTTTTTGCGATAGCGAGAGCGGGCGTAAAAACGCTCAGCCCGACCAGCCAGCCTGAAATTATGACGGCGGCCGCCGTCAGTCCCACGGCGAGCGAGAGCTGCCAGATTACATAGGCGGCTGCGGAGGGGCGCGGGAAAATCCGAAGGCTGTCGGCATTTATCACTGTGCAGAGGTCTGTTCGGCTGTCCTGAGCGGTTTTAAGGTATTCGTGAGCAAGACGGGGCTCGGGAATACCTGTTGCCTCGGCGGCGCGTGAGGTTTTGTATCGGAAAAGCGCCTGAGTTTCGCGGCTGCTGCGGCGGTAAACGCTGTCGCACATAAAGTGCAGATGGAGGGGGTTGAGGGTATCCGAGAGGAAGTCTGAATCGACGTCGGCTACGGAGAAAAAACGGGCTTCCGACGCCGGATTTGCGGCGGCCTGCAGCAGGGCGGAGGCTTTGATTTGCCACAAAAGCGAGATGAAGTCGGAATTGGAAAGCTGCGGGGCGAACGGCGCCAAAAAATCCCGCACTGCTTCGGTGGTAAGCGTTTCTGTGTTCTCAGCGAGCGAGAACACGAGCGGTTTTCCGTCGAGGAAGGTCGCCTTAAACGGCGGGACTGTTCCGAGAAGTCCCGTACACTCCGCGCAAAGGCGGGCTTTGCCTGTTTTTTTAAGTCTTTTCCGCGTTTTTTTAAGCTCCTTAACAATTCCTGTCAGATACTCTTTTGTCATGATTATCCCGTCCTTTAAAGATACCGTATTCCGTAGATTATTTGGGGATAGTATGGGCAGAACTGTGGAGAATGATACATTTCGCAGGAAAAATCGGCTGCGCTTTGGGTTGGGGGGCGGTGATTTGCCGAAGCGGGAAAGCAAGCGGGCGGGCGCGAATGCGCCCGCACATTGCGGCGGCTTCGCCGCCGCAGGAGAGTTTTGCGAAAGCGAAAAGCAAGCAGGCGGGCGCGAATGCGCCCGCACATTGCGGCAGCTTCGCCGCCGCAGGAGGGCTTAGCAAAAGCGAAAAGCAAGCAGGCGGGCGCGAATGCGCCCGCATATTGCGG
>CAZFMC010000046.1:0-11011 GCA_964520065.1 uncultured Ruminiclostridium sp. | reverse complement strand
TAAGTAAAAGCAACACCCCCGCACCTGCCGTTGGCAGGGCGGGGGTGGTTTTTGCGTTCGCGTATCCGTTTGTGTTGATGTTCGCATTTGACAATCACGCGCTTAATATCGCGGTAAATCCGGTTTGCTTCGCCATTTTCGGGATTCTTTACGGAATTGTCTACATACTCGCCTCTGTAACCTATTACAGGATTGTGAGCGGGGAATAAGCAGTTAAGGGGCTGTTTCGGCAGCCCCTTTAATCTGTTATTTGTTCGTACTGCCGATTGTCGTTCCGACTTCTCTGTTTCTGAAGAATTTTTCGCGGAAGCACTTCGGCGTGTAGCCCGTTTTCTTTCTGAACACCTGTATAAAGTGGCTTTCGGAGCTGAAACAAAGACATTCCGCAATGTCGATACACGTGTAATCCGAATATTTCAGCATATTTTTCGCCGCCTCAATCCGCTTTTTGGCTATGTAATCCGAAACCGGAATCCCCACCTCTTTGTGAAACAGCTTCGAGATATATGTCGGACTTAATCCCGAAACCTCGGCAAGCTTTGACAGCGTTATTTTCGTGTGGAGGTTGTTGTAAATGTAGTCGAGACAAAGCACAACAGGCTTCGGATAGATATCCGTTTTGTGAATAATATTCATTCTCTGCGCATAATCGTCAACCACCTCGCGGTGGAGAAGGTTAATTTCCGCTTCGGAACGGCATTTGTCAATGCTTCGGATATAGATGTCGCTCAGATTGTACGCAGCCTCCATTTCCATTCCGCCCTCGATACAATATCGCGTGATCAGCGCTACCGAAATTATCAGATGGTATTTCAGATTGCGCAGATTATCGGGGCTGAGTCTGCCCATCTGCTTACAGTCGAACGGCTTGAAAAGCCGCCGAGCCTCTTCGGAATTGCCCTCCTTGATGCTGTTGAAAAAAGCCATTTCACGCTCATAGGACAGGTGCGAGATATTGTATTCTCTGTTTACAAATTCAAGGTGCGACAGCTTTTTTTCCACATTCATTGCGATTCTCTTTTCTTGGTTTATTCAAACGGAGTGAATTTTATCCATTCATATTCCGCAGTAAGCGGCAGGTTAGCGTCATCGAACGCATTTAGCCAACCGTCAACGCCCTTGCCGCACCACGCGTTCATCATAATCTTGCTTTCCGTGACGGGTATGTTTTTGTCGGCTGAGTAAACCTCCGCTCCGTCAACGTACCATATAATTTTATCCTCGTACCATTCAAAGGCGTAGGTGTGAAAATTCTCCGACGCGTCAAAGCCAAGATCGTGCATATGTTCGTGGTTGCCCTTGCCATCGGTGAAATAGTTGAACTGAACCTTTGTCGTGTCCTTGCCAAGAATTTCAATGTCGATTTCGTCCCACGGATTGTTGTCGGACGGACCCGTGTAGGTGAAAAAAGAGGAAACCACGCCGTCGTTCTTTATTGCCTTCATGCTTACCTCGTAGCGCCCGTAGCCGTAAAAGCTTCTGCTTCTGAACTCGCCGCCCGAATACGGAACGCCGTCCTTCGGGGTTTTGTCAGAATCAATGTGAAGCTGCATCTTTCCGTCGTCAAAGGTTATATTGTTTTTTCGCCACGTTACATTGAACATACTTCCGTTGCACCAGCCGTCCGCACATTCCCAACCGTCGGGAATGCCGTTTGTAAACTCCGCGTAAACGTGACCTTCCGGCACCTCCTCGGCGATAGCTTCGGTAACGGCTGCAGTTGTCGTTGTTTCGTCGATTGCGGCGGCGGGAGCTTCCTTTGAATCAGCGCACGCTGTCAGTAACGCGCCGGTTAGCAGTAATGGCATAAGCTTATTTATCCTTTTCATTCAGGTTACCTCCGATGTTATTATGACAATATTATATCATCTCAGGCAATATCATTATATCAAATTCTTGCTCTTTATAATAGTATTTTGTTGCCATTGTACAGCAAACATTTAATATAAAACGCAATATTCTGATATTAAATCATGTGGGATTGTGATATATTTGAATTAAGGCTTCACCGCACAATTATTGTCGTGCGATTGCGTCGTCAGATTTTTCGTCAGATTGCATAAAGGCGACGCAGGAATACCTTGTGTATTTCAAGGAGTCTTTGTGCGATATGACGGAAAATATGCAGGCAAGGGCGCGGCAAAGGCATGAGCCGTTAATTGTGCGGTGACGCCTTAAGCAAGAAAAGCATTCAGCGAAAGGTGGAAGAAAAATGTTGAAGGATAAAGGATTTTATAAGGGTGTAAATTTTGGCGGTTGGCTGTCGCAGTGCGATTACAGCGAGGAACGGCTGAACAATTTCATAACCGAGCGCGATTTTGCGCAGGCTGCGGAGTGGGGGATTGACCACGTTCGCATTCCTGTTGATTACAATGTTTTTGAAAATGACGACGGAACGTACAAGGAAAGCGGCTTTGAACGGCTTGACAGGGCGTTTGAATATTGTGAAAAATACGGTCTGAACGCTGTTCTCGACCTGCACAAAACAGCAGGCTTTTCGTTTGATTATTACGGCGAAAACGAGGCGGGCTTTTTTGAAAATGAACGGCTTCAGGAGCGTTTTTACCGTTTATGGGAGGAGTTTGCGAAGCGTTACGGCGGACTGCACAAAAGAGTAGCTTTTGAGCTGCTTAACGAGGTTACGGACAAGGATTACATTGACGTGTGGAACAAGGTTTCATACGAATGTATAAAGAGAATCCGTGCGCACGCTCCCGAAACGCTTATTCTTGTCGGAAGCTACTGGAACAACAGCGCTTCGGCAGTTCCCGATTTGGAAAAGCCATACGATGATAAGGTAATTTACAATTTCCATTGCTACGAACCGCTGAAATTCACGCATCAGGGCGCATACTGGACGGACGCAATCATTAAGTCGGATCGCTTCACCTTTGACGAGAGCAATATTACTCCCGAATTTTTCGAGGAGCTGTTTGCGCCCGCGATTGAGGCGGCAAAACAAAACTCCACAACGCTTTACTGCGGCGAATACGGAGTTATTGAAAATGCTTCGCCAGAAGATGTGCTGAAATGGTTCAGATGTATTAACGGCGTGTTTGAAAAGCACGGGATTTCGCGTTGCGCATGGAGCTACAAGGAAATGAACTTTGGGCTTGCCGACAATCGTCTTGACGGAATCAGAAGCGAGCTTGTTAAGTATCTTTAAGCTGCTGAAATCAATACGAAAAACACCGACTGTACCGGTTTTTCCGAGTACGGTCGGTGTTTGCTTTGATTTACGCCCACGGGTCGTCCGCTTTGGGTGTGCTCACTCCTGTCAGAAGGTATTGCTCCCACAAAAACCATTTCCCGTCGCTCCCGCGCTGACGAAGCTTTACAGGGCGCGGTTCGTCCGCGCCGCCGCACGGGATAAACAGCTTCGCATAACCCGCTTCCGCCTCCGATGTATGGTTGCTTTCTATTACAATGGTATAGGGCTGGGCGGGGGTGTAATTGTTGTCGGGATTTGAACCTGCAAAATACGTGAACGGCAGGTAGGTTTTACCGTCGCGGAAACGGTCGTTAAGAAATGAAATTTCGTGCCCGTTCAAGGGGCGCGGACCGCGCAGGAAATTCAGCATTTCCGTACCTATGCTTTTGTCCGCAGCATAGGCGCAAAGCGCAAGAACAGTCAGCGCTGCCGTTTTAAATGGCGTGTCCATGCTTGCTTCGGGAAGCGCTTGCAGCTGTGCAAGACTTTCGGGCAGAGCGTTAAAGGCGAAAACCTCGCGCTTGCTCCCAATCGGCGTTGCGGAGGAGGCTGCTGTTTGGTCGGCGGCAGTATTTTTTAATTTATCAAAAATGCTCATAAAATCTCTCCGTTTAGTTCATTTTAGGGCTTGTTGACACTAAAATAATATGCGGATTTTTGAGATGGTTTTGAACCTTTTTAGGCAAAAATTCGTAGGTTGGCTCTGTGCCAATCAAGAATTTTTAACGACAAAAGGGTCAAAAGCAGCCAAAAAGACGTGTGTTAGGCTTAGTGTCAACACGCCCTAGTACAGTCCGTTTAATCAGCGCTGTATTTTTCCGCAAGCGGGTAGAAGAATTCCTCCAGGTCGTTTTGCCTGTCATAGGCTACGCACTGCTTCCCGTCGGAAAAAGTAAGGCAAAAGCTATATGCAGCTTCGTCCGCGGCACGCGTGTTGTTGGACTTTGCACTGTAATTTTCAGCGTATGCGATACTCTCGTTTTGCTCCAGAATTTCAAGCAGCTTTTTTGAATCCTCGTCGTCAAGCTCACGGTTTTCAAACGTCGTTTCCGCTTCATAGTTATCGGTAAAGCATTCTGCGTCGAAAAACCAGAGATTTCCGTCCTTGTGAACCCAAAATGAATATCCATAGCTGCGATCCATATGCCCGCAGGAAATCGAAACAGCCGTGATTTCGGAAAGCGTATGGTTTTCGAGCTTCTGCTCGTTTTTGCAACCGAACAGCCCACAGGAAAAGCCAAGCAAGGTCATAAGATATACCGCCCTGTTTGTTTTTTTATTCATTTGCTTCAAAGCTGCGAGCCGCAATGCGGGCAGAATTTAGGCGAATTTGCGGGGTCGGTGTTCTGCCAGCCGCAATTGCCGCAGAAACGCGGTTTATTCTCCGTTTTCTGAGCGCCGCAGGAGCAGCAGAAATTACCGCTGTTTACAGCGCCGCAGCCGCACGTCCATTCGTTCGCTGTCGGAGCGGGGGAGGTGCTCGGAGCGGCAGGCTGAACGTTCGGCACGACAGCGCTGTTCATAAGCAGCTCGGTGAGTTCCTTAACCTGAAATTCGCAGTCGCGGTATTCGGGCGAATGCGGACTATCGGGACCGGGGTTGCCGTTAAGCTCAATTTCAATCTTGTCAAACCACGGCGATTCCACGAAAATCCGCATAATAAACGAGTATTCGTACTCATATCTCGGAGGGGAATAGCTTCTTTCGTTGCCTTCCTTATCCTTCATATAAATTTCGGTTTTGGTTTCTTCAACCTTTGACTGCACATTTTTTACCTGACTGAATGAAATCAAGTCGGGATTTTCGCCTTTCCAGTTGTCGTAATATGTAACGATGAATTTTTTCGCCGCCGTATCCACGAATATTTTCTTGGAATGACCGTAGGTGCGGTCGGGGTGGAAGCTGTCCAGCAGCTCGGCATTTTTCTCGCGGTAAGCAAGCTGCTCCTTGATTTCCGCAACTGTGGAGTGCCTGCGTTCGCTGAATAGCGGTGAAAGCTTTTTCGCGCAGTCCTTGCAGAGATTTCCGTCCTCCAACTTTCTGTTGCCGAGCAAGCCGATTTTTTCGCCGCATACGTCGCAGAATTTTTTGTCAAATAAGCCCATTTTTTCACCTTTATGATATAGCCCCTATATCATTTCCTTTCAAATATTTGCGCTCGTTTGCGCGGGAAAATCAAACGGCAAGGCGAGCGCATGAGCAAAGCCGTTAATTATGTACTGCCTTAAATCAGCCGTAGACTAGCGAAAGCTCTGCCAAACGCAGTCCGTCCTCGAAGATGGGCAGCGTGGGGTTTTCGCTGTCCGCAACGAGCAGGATATATTCGCCCGACAGCGGTGCCATCAGCTGATAGGATTCCGTTATAATGGCAGCTTCTTCAAAAGCCTCCTTGTCGTCGCCGTTGATCAGCGCCATATCAATATACAGTCGGCTGGGCTGTTCCAACTCAGTTTCCATTCTCCACCAGCCCTGCCATTCCGCCTGAGCGCCCGCCACGTTTTCGTAGTAGCAGGTCAGTACTACTTCCCCGTCGTAACCGCCCTTTTCACCGAGATAAAAGCTCAGCCGATAGCTTTTGCTGTTATCCAAGGAGTATGCGCACCAGTCCGTACCGTCTTCGTCATATGCAAGACCTACTGCCGTTAATCCGAGCCAGCCGTCCGAAAGCCAGTTTTCCAAATCAATTTCGGAGTCGGGAGAGGAGGTTTCGGTAAAATCCCATGACAAAAGCTCTCTCTCGTCGCCGATAAGCAGCTGCGGGTGAGCGTTTTCATCTGTTTCGGGCTTCCATTGATATGTGTTCCCGTCAGCAGCTGCAATGGTCAGCAGCACGTCTGTGCTTTGTGAATCGCCGTTTTCGTTGCATAAAAGCAATATCGGGTCGCCGTTACTTGCCTTGTAGAGTATTTTTCCGTCTGAATCGCTGACAGAAATAGAAGAGTCATAATCCTTTGCGATAATGCAGTAAACTTCTCCGTAGGCTCCGATTGTGTGCGCCGCGTCAATTTCGGAAACGAAGGGGTAGTAGTATGCGAGGGGACTTGCGGTTGCGTAAAACCACTGATTAAAATCAATGCCTGTTTCTTCGGCGGCTGCGCGGTCGAAATACCCTATGTACGCCGCGCCAAAAACCGCAGTACTGCTGCCGATTTCCTCACGCAGCACATCTATGGACGTGCCTGCGTCGTTGGAGAACTGCTGATTTTCCGTAATTTCAACGGCAGCTTCAGCGTTAGTAGTTTCGGCAGCTGTCTGCTCTGCGGTTGTTATTTCGGCAGTTGTTGCTTCAGTGGCTGTTGTTACGGCAGCTGTTGCCTCAGTGGTTGTTATTTCGGCAGTTGTCGGCTCTGTGGCTGTCGTTTCGGCAGCTGTAACCTCGGCAGGCTTTGTTTCAGAACACGCGCCCATTGCCGCAAGCAGGACGCACACTGTTATGACGCTGAATGGCTTTTTGGTTTTCATTTGTATCACTCCTTTGAAATGATAGGTTTTCGTCTGTTAATATCGCAATCCGCGGTCTTGACAAAAACGGCATAATATGCTATAATTCAGGTGTTTTTGGAAACTCCGGCGCACGCGTGTGTATTATATATTATAATGGTATACCGTGCAGCCTTGTGTTTTCCGCAAAACACTCTCTGATATAATTATAACAGCATTTCTGCGCTTTGTCACCCCCAAAATACCCGAAATTGATAGGAAAAGGCAAAAAATGTTCGGGTAACAGCGTTAAGGAGGTATTTATGAAAAGAATATTGTCATTACTTTTAGCCGGTTTGCTCCTGCTGACGCTGTTCGGCGGTTGTTCGCAAGCTTCAAAGCTGAACTCCGAAAATCCGATTACGCTTACTATGTGGCACGTGTACGGCGAGCAGGCGGATTCGCCGATGAATCGTCTGGTTGAGGAATTTAACCGCACGGTAGGCAAAGAAAAGGGAATTATCATAAATGTGTCCCTGATGTCCTCAACGGCGCAGATTGGCGAAAAGCTTCTTGCCGCGCAAAAGGGCGAGGCGGGAGCAATGGAAATGCCCGATTTGTTTTTCTGCCACAACAACAACGTTGAAGAGCTTGGCGCTGAAAATCTGATTGACTGGAATGATATTTTCACCGAGGAAGAGCTTGACGGCTATGTAGCTGAGTTTCTGGAGGACGGCGTGGTGGACGGAAGCTTGTCGGTGTTTCCGATATCGAAATCAACGCACCTGCTTTTTATTGCGGGAACTCAGTTTGAACGCTTTTCCGAAGCGACAGGCGTTACCTACGAAAGCCTTTCAACATGGGACGGGTTCTTTTCCGCTGCCGAAAAATACTACGAATACTCCGACGGTAAGCCGTTTTGCGCATTGGATTTTCCAATTCGCGCTGTTGAGCTGAACGCGATGGAAAAGGGCGGAGATGGCTTTTATACCGAGGACGGCTGGTATGATTTTGAAAACGAAAGCTTGAAGGAATCGTGGCTGGAATTTGCGGCGGCAATCGCCAAAGGACATATCGTCGTATCCGACCTTTATTCAAACACGCAGGTGATGACGGGAGAGGTTATGGCAGGACTTGGCTCAACAGCGTCGGTACTCTACTACAACGACGTGGTTACCTATCCCGACAACAAATCCGAACCGATGGATTTGCATATTTTACCTCCGCCCGCAGCCGACGGAGCCAAGCTGCTTGTTACGCAGGCAGGCGTGGGTCTTTGCGCCTTGAAAACAACCGATGTAAAAGCGGAGGCGGCGGGAGTTTTCGCACACTGGCTGACCGAAGCTGAGCGGAATCTGGATTTTTGCGTGGAAACAGGATATATGCCTGCAAATAGGGCTTCGTTCGATAGCATAAGCGGCTATGAGTTCAAGTCGGAAACCTATAAAAGACTGTACAGCGCAATAAACAGCGTGAACAAAACGGCTTCCGCCGTTCGCGAGCCGTCCTTTGCAGGATATTACAGCAGGGTATATTCGCTGTACGACGCACTTCGCGCAGCTCAGCAGACAATGCCCGAGCGTTACAAAAACGGCGAGAGTGCAGAAGCCTTGTCGAATGAGCTTTGGGAGCTGTTCAAGAACATTGAGTAAGGCGGTGAGAAAATGAAGCTGCCCGATATGGTTGGAAAAAGGCGCACTCTGCGGCGGAAGCTGTTCGGTTATATGTGCGTTCTGGCTGTTTTGCTATGCGCGCTCCTGCTTGTCGGGCTGTTCCTGATAGGCAGCTTTACGGGAACAAAACAGCGCGTTGCCGAAACCCTCCGATTCCAGACTGAGGTTTTTGAACGGCAGATAGAGATGTATTACGACGGACTTGCCGTAATGAGCGTCCAGCTTTCAAGCGCCGCGACCGATATACTGGAGGATTATCTTTCCGAAAATACAATCGCCTTCAGCGATCTTAACAATTCGGAAACGCATATTGAAAATTTACAGGAAAAGCTGATAGAGCCGCTTCGCAGCAAGCTTTGGGAAGCGGATTGCACAGGCGTGTTTGTTATGCTTGACGCGCAGGTAAATTCAGAGGTTGAAAACGCCGCGACCTCGCGCACGGGCATATATCTTCAGCGGAACAGTCTGGAGAGCAGCGATTCGCGTGTTCTGCTGTACAGAGGGCTTTCGCGGACGGGTAAAAATCACGACTGCATGCCGCATCGTAAATGGCGTTTGGAATTTGATACGGGACTTTTCCCGAATTATTCCGATTTAAAAAATGCGTCGGCTTGTCCGCTTAATCAAAGCTACCGAATTACCGACGTTGTGCTTCTTCCGGGAACGGATCAGCACGTTATGCTGATGGCTGTTCCGATTTTGTCGGGGGAGGGGGAGTTTTTCGGGCTTTGCGGCTTTGAGCTGAACGAGGGCTATTTTAAGCAGATTTTCGCGCAGCCGTCTGAGTTGGAGCATGCCGTTTTCTGCATTTCCAAAAGCAGCGACAGAACGGATTTATCGGAATCGACAACGCTCAGCGCGGGCGTTCTGAACAGATATTATCTCGAACCGAGTGGCAGCTTTGTCTCGAAGCCGTTCGGCGGCGGACTTACCGAATACAAAAACGAAAATGAAGCGTATATCGGTGTTACAAGCGAGGTTCGGCTGTGTCCGAGCGAATGCTCGTCCGCGCTGAGCGTACTGATACCGAAAAGCGATTATGAGCGTATGCTGTCCGCAGATGTGCTGCGCGTGATACTTCTGATTGTCGCTTTCTCCGTTGCCGCCGTCCTGCTGTCTATGCTTTTTGCGAAGCAGTACCTTCGGCCGCTGAAAAATGCGCTTGACGTTATCCGAAAAAAGGAATACCCGACGGGTTCGGCATATACGGCTGAAATTGAGGACCTTTTTATGTATCTAGCCGAGCAGGACCGTATCAATGAGGAGGAGCTAAGCCGTCTGCGCCGCGAAAAAGCTGACGCGGTGAGCGCTGCAAGCGAGCTTCAAAGCAAGTTTGACGAAGCGGCGAAGCAAAACGAGCGGCTTGCATATTCCCGCAGGGACGAAATTGACCCGTACGATTACGAAAACTTCAAAAAAGGGCTTGCCGTGCTGACGAATAAGGAAAAAGAGGTTTTTGATTATTATTTGCAGGGGAAAAATGTTAAGGAAATTATGACGGCTTTGGGCTTGCAGGAGTCAACCGTGCGTTTCCATAATAAAAACATTTACGCAAAGCTCGGCGTTCATTCGCTTAAACAGCTTTTGCGGTATGCCGCTGTTCTGAAGCAGGAAGAAATTAGAGATTGATACTAAGCCGCCGCAAAAACGGCGGCTTATGTTTTTCTGAAAATATATAGCTCCCCAAACCACACACCCCCCATTTTCGTCAAAACGCACATTTCCCGCCGTGTTTGTCAAAACAAAATATCGCAAATGCCAAAATCGAAAAAATGCAGGTTATATCCCTCCAAAAGCCGCCGAAATCGCGCAAAACCTATTGACATTTGGCTAAAAAAGTAGTACAATAATTCCAAAAAGTGGATTATTCCGCGCGGCGGCAAAATAATGGAGGTAAATTATGTCAAAATCATTAAAGCAAACGGCAACCTTGATCGCGATTTTCGCGGTTATGCTCGTTTCGGCGGTGTTTTTACTGCCGACGGCGGCGAAAGCGGAAACGTGCGGCGACTTCACCGTAACGGGAAGCGGCTACACCTACGATTCAGCAAATCACGTCCTCAAAATAAGTGACGGTGCGGACGTTACAGTTTCGGGAACGACCACATCCGACCGTATCGAGGTCGAAAAGGACGCAACCGCAGCAATCACGCTTAACGGCGTGAATATCGACCGCAGCGCAAGCGGCTGTGCGTTCAAGATTGACAATAACACAACCTCGGGAGAAGTCACTGTTATTCTGGCTGACGGCTCGACCAATATTTTAAAGAGCGGCTCTGAAAACGCGGGCTTGCAGAAGAAAGGCTCGGGCGGTACGCTTGTAATAAAGGGCGACACTCTCGGCACAGGTTCTCTTACCGCAACAGGCGGCGACGGCGGCGCAGGCATAGGCGGCGGATTGCTAGGTAATGGTTCAGATATTGCTATCAGCGGTGGTACTGTTACCGCAATAGGCGGCACTTGCGGTGCAGGTATAGGCGGTGGTAATTGTGGCATGGGTTCAAATATTATCATCAGCGGCGGAACGGTTACCGCAACAGGCGGTACTAATGCACCAGGCATAGGCAGCGGTTTGAATAAAAGCTGCTCGATTATTAAAATCACAGGCGGTTCTGTTCGCGCTAATTCTATCGGCGGTTTTGACCCCAATTTCACACCCTTAACCCCCACCCTTGCCGATGGCACAGAGGTTTTTCTTTGCGAATAT
>CAZFMC010000045.1:0-11524 GCA_964520065.1 uncultured Ruminiclostridium sp. | reverse complement strand
CTTCGCCGCCGCAGGAGGGTTTAGCGAAAGCGTAGAGTAAGCAGGCGGGCGCGAACGCGCCCGCACAGTGCGGCGGCTTCGCCGCCGCAGGAGGGCTTAGCGAAAGCGTAGAGTAAGCAGGCGGGCGCGAACGCGCCCGCACATTGCGGCGGCTTCGCCGCCGCAAACGCGCAAATCGCATAAAAAGGGCTGCTGCATTTTGCTGCAACAGCCCTTTTGTGTTTATCCAAATACCGCGAGCAGAACACCTGCCGCAACAGCCGAGCCAATAACGCCCGCTACGTTCGGACCCATCGCGTGCATAAGTAGGAAGTTGGAGGGATTCTCTTCCTGACCAACCTTCTGCGAAACACGTGCAGCCATAGGAACAGCGGAAACGCCCGCAGAACCAATGAGCGGATTGATTTTTCCACCCGAAAGAACATACATAAGCTTTCCGAGCAGAACGCCGCAGGCTGTACCAATGCTGAACGCAATAAGACCAAGAACAATAATCATTATCGTTCTTACGCTGAGGAAGTTGTCCGCCGTAGCAGTCGCGCCAACCGTTACGCCAAGCATAATCGTAATGATGTTCATCAGCTCGTTTGAAGCAGTCTTTACAAGACGATCAACCGCGCCGCTTTCCTTGAACAGGTTACCAAGCATAAGCATACCAACAAGCGGAGTAGCCGACGGAACGAGGAACGATACGATAACCGTAACCGCAATGGGGAAAATAATCTTTTCGCGCTTCGTAACCTGACGAAGCTGTCCCATCTTTACAAGACGTTCCTTTTTGGTCGTAAGCGCACGCATAATCGGCGGCTGGATTACAGGAACAAGCGCCATATACGAGTAAGCCGCAACCGCTATCGAGCCAAGCATTTCGGGCGCCAGCTTTGAGGTTAAGTAAATCGCCGTAGGACCGTCCGCTCCACCGATAATCGCAATGGAAGCAGCCTGTCTGAGCGAGAAGTCAACAAGTCCCGTAGCAGAAAGCGCACACGCGCCAAGGAACGTGAAGAAGATACCGCCCTGCGCAGCCGCGCCGAGGAAGAAGCTCTTCGGGTTCGCAATAAGCGGACCAAAGTCAGTCATACAGCCAATTCCAAGGAAGATGAGCGGCGGGAATAATTGCAGCTTAACGCCCAGATAAATTATATCCAGCAAGCCGCCCTCGTGGAGAACTTTGCCGTAATCTACGTCGGTCGTTAGGAAAAATTCAGGGTGGTACATTTCCGCACCCGGAATGTTTGTAAGAGCCATACCAAATGCAATCGGAAGGAGGAGCATAGGCTCGTAGCCCTTAACAATTGCAAGGTACATAAGAAAAAAGGAGATGAGCAGCATTATGCCCTGCGGCAGCGTTATGTTGCAGAACGCGGATTCCTGCCACAGATTCGCGACTGTATCAAGAAATACGTCAATCATATTTTAACCATACCTTTCCGCTTTCAGAAGCCTCGTGTGTTTTCGATAACGCCTGCCGCGCTCCAGCCCGAACGCTGCGTTTTTTCGCGTTTCTTTACGCTTGTAATGCGGTACTGCTTGCCGTCAGCCTCGCTGTAAGCGGCAATTGCTGCGGAAATTACCGCGATAACCTCGGTGTCGTCCTCGTCAGCCTCCTGAATCAGCTCCGCTTCGGGAGAGCTTGCAGGCGGCTGAGTAACCGCGTCGGCTTCGCTTTTTTCGGGCTTCGGTTTTTTCTTGCCGCCGAGAATCAAGCCCATAAGGTAAAGAATACCTATAAGGATTGCCAAAGCGAGGAATACAACTGCAAAGCCCGTTACAACCGTTGAGCCGACCAGCCCCCAGTAGCCGTCGTCTGACGGCATAAGGGTGTATGCTTCGGCGGCGGATATTGCCAGAAAATCGAACATATTGTTCATCTCCTTAAAATTTCTTTGCGGCAGGAATAAAATGCCTGCCAAAATCAAATACTATTATACAACATTTTCTCAAAAATTTCAAGTGATTTTGTGAATTTTTTTACAATTATGTCTGATTTGCGGTTTATTACACTCCCGAAAGGTCGCGGACGACCTCTCCCGCAAGCACAAGCCCCGCCGCGGAGGGCACAAACGCAGTGCTTCCGGGAACGCTGCGCCGCGCTCCGACAGGCTCTTCGTCCGTCAAGGACAAATCGGGGGTGCGTGGAATTTCCCTTGAGAATACAACTTTAAGACGCTTTATGCCGCGTTTTTTCAGTTCATACCGCATCACCCTTGCAAGCGGGCAGACCGAGGTCTTGTAAATATCGGCAACCTCAAAAGCCGAAGGGTCAAGCTTGTTTCCGGCGCCCATCGAGCAGATTATAGGAGTTCCCGCCGCCTGAGCCTGCATTACAAGCCCGATTTTACCCGTCACAGTGTCGATAGCGTCGATAACGTAGTCGTACTCCAAAAAATCAAATTCCGAAGCTGTTTCGGGTGTGTAAAAGGTTCGGTAGGTGCGGATTTTCAACGCGGGATTTATGTCAAGAAAACGTTCCCGCGCCACGTCAACCTTATATCTGCCGACAGTGCTGTGAAGCGCGACAAGCTGACGGTTAAGGTTGGAAACGCTTACGGCGTCGTTGTCAATCAGGTCAATTGCGCCGATTCCGCTCCGCACAAGAGCTTCGGCTGCGTGACCGCCCACGCCGCCTATCCCGAACACTGCCACGCGCGCGTCTGCGAGCCGCTTTATGCCCGTTTCTCCGAGAAGCAGCGCTGTACGTGAAAATTCTTCTTTTATCATTTTTGCTCCTATTGTCAAAAAAGTCACCCCACTCCGAGGTGACTTTTCTGCTTGTTAATGTGTATCAGCCTTAGCCCTGCTGAGCCTTTTTCTTGGCTTCAATATCGGCAAGAGCCTCCTTGCGGGAAAGACCGATCTTGCCCTGATTGTCAATCTTGATAATCTTTACGATAATCTGGTCGCCGACGTTGCACACGTCCTCAACCTTTTCAACGCGTCTGTTTTCAAGCTCGGAGATATGAACCATACCCTCCTTGCCGGGAGCGAACTCAACGAAAGCGCCGAATTCCTTTACACGGACAACCTTGCCCTTGTAAATTGCGCCGATTTCGGGTTCGGTAACGATGGACTTGATGGTTTCAATACAAGCGTTAGCCTTGTCGCCGTCCTGACCGCAGATGAACACGTTGCCGTCCTCGTCGATGTCGATTTTAACTTCAAAGTCAGCGCAAAGCTTCTGGATAACTTTACCGCCTGTGCCGATAACCTCGCGAATCTTGTCAACGGGCACCTTCATGTTCATCATCTTGGGAGCGTACTTGTTGACAGTCGGACGGGGAGCGGGAATAGCCTTGAGCATAACCTCGTCAAGAATCTTTATACGAGCCTTGTGTGTTTTTGCGAACGCGTCGGCGATAATTTCGGGAGTAAGACCGTCGATTTTGAGGTCCATCTGAATAGCGGTGATACCCTTATGCGTACCGCCAACCTTGAAGTCCATATCGCCGAAGAAATCCTCAAGACCCTGAATATCAACCATTGTCATCCAACGGTCGCCCTCGGTGATAAGACCGCAGGAGATACCTGCAACGGGCGCCTTAATCGGAACGCCTGCGTCCATAAGCGAAAGCGTAGAACCGCAGATGGAAGCCTGTGAAGTAGAGCCGTTTGAGGAGAGAACCTCGGAAACAAGGCGGATAGCGTAGGGGAATTCTTCAACGGAGGGGATAACGGGTTCAAGAGCGCGCTGAGCGAGTGCGCCGTGACCGATTTCGCGGCGTCCGGGGCCTCTGCTTGCCTTGGTTTCGCCGACGGAGTAAGCGGGGAAGTTGTAGTGGTGCATATAGCGCTTGGTTTCTTCCTCGTCAAGCCCGTCAAGGCGCTGAGAGTCGCTTATCGGACCGAGGGTTGTAACGGTGAGAACCTGAGTCTGACCTCTTGTGAACAGACCCGAACCGTGAACGCGGGGGAGAAGTCCTACCTCGGAAGCGAGCGGGCGCATATCGTCCATACCTCTGCCGTCAACGCGCTTCTGCTCGTCAAGCAGCCAGCGTCTGACGATAAATTTCTGTAGCTTGTAAATGCACTCGTCAATCATCGCGCCCTGTTCGGGGTACTGCGGGTCGAATTCCTCGTGGATAGCGTCCTTGATAGGCTGCAGGCGCTCTTCACGGATATTTTTGTCGTCGGTGTCAAGTGCGAACTTAACCTGATCGGTATACTTATTCTGAATAGCCTCAAAGAGGTCGTGGTCAACGTCCATAGAGGGGAAGGAGAACTTCGGCTTGCCGATTTCCGCCTGAATGCTCTTTATAAAAGGAATGAGCGACTTATTGATTTCCTCGTGACCTGCCATGATAGCCTTGAGCATAGTATCGTCGTCAACCTCGTTTGCGCCCGCTTCAATCATAACGACCTTCTTTTCGCTGGAAGCAACGGTAAGCTGCAAATCCGACTTAGCGCGCTGTTCAGCGTCGGGCATAAGCACGATTTCGCCGTCAACAAGACCAACGGAAATACCGCCGATAGGTCCGTTCCACGGGATATCCGAGATAGATACAGCGATAGAAGCGCCGATCATCGAGAGAATTTCGGGCTGAGTATCGGGGTCAACGGCGAGCACCGTCATAACGATAGCCACGTCGTTGCGCATATCCTTCGGGAAAAGGGGGCGCATGGGACGGTCAACAACGCGCGAGGTAAGGATAGCCTTTTCGCTGGGGCGACCCTCTCTCTTAAGGTAACCTCCGGGGATTTTTCCTACGGAGTAAAGCTTCTCCTCGTAATCGACTGCGAGAGGGAAGAAATCGACGCCCTCTCTGGGCTTAGGGCTTGCGGTTACGTTTACCATAACCACGGTTTCGCCGTAGTGAATCCAGCACGAACCGTTTGCAAGACCGCAAACCTTACCGGTTTCGACCATAAGCTCACGTCCCGCAAAGGTCGTTTTGAAAGTCTTGTAATTTTCAAACATTTTTGTTCCTCCTTATTTTTTGAAGGCACAAGCTTAGCAATAAAGTCAGCCTGAAAAGACTTTCAGACTCAATTTACCGCTAAATGCGTTGTGCGCTTCATATTTTATGGCGGTCAGCGCCGCCGGATTAACATTAAAAGGGCAGAACAAAGCTACCGTTCTGCCCTTTTCGGTGCCATAATTACTTACGGATACCAAGCTTAGCGATGATTGCACGGTAACGCTCGATGTCCTTCTTCTGAAGGTAAGCGAGGAGATTACGTCTGCGACCAACCATCTTGAAAAGACCGCGTCTGGAGTGATGATCCTTCTGGTGAGTCTTTAAGTGTTCGGTGAGGTCGTTGATTCTCTTTGTGAGAATTGCAATCTGAACCTCGGGAGAACCCGTATCGTTTTCGCTTGTACGGTTCGCCTCGATAATCGCTGTTTTTTCGTCCTTGAGCATCATAATAAATACACCTCTTTAAAAATATTTGCACACACATAGCAAAGGGCAGCAGTGTTTCTCCGAAAGGAGCATAAGCCGCAATGCCAAGTATATGTTGCTGCATAACGCAGTAGGTTTATTATACCACAAACGCTTCGGTTTGTAAATAGTTTTTTTGAAAAAAACGCGGATTTTTTTGCGGAGGGCTAAGTTTTTTAAAAATTTTTTCATAATCTGCAACCTTTTTCCTTTCCGCAAGGTGTTACTATAAAGGCAAAGCAACACGACAAGGAGTGAAATCAAAATGAAGAAAAAACAAATCACGGCTTTGTTTCTGGCGGGGACGATGCTTGCAGGGTGCGCGCAGCAGCCTGTGGCTGAACCTATGGCAGTGCAGGTTTACCCCGAATCGGTTAAGCCGCTGGCAGCGCCGGTTTATCCGGAAATGGCAGGTTATCCCGATGAGCAGTCCTATATTTTCGACAACGGCGACTGGGACGACGAGGGCTTCGACGCTGCATATGAAGCGTGGTACAACGACCGTATGCTCCAGCGTGAAAAAGGCGCGTCCGCCGATTATCTCACGCCCCTGAACGGCTTTTTCAGAAGCACCGCTCCGCTTTTTCTCAGCGGCAATAACGGCGAAAACCGTCTTTACTCTCCCGCAAACGTTTATATGGCGCTAAGTATGCTTTCCGAAATAACCGACGGTGAAACTCAGGCGCAGCTCCTCTCTCTTCTCGGTTTCGCCTCCGCCGCCGAGCATCGCAAGACCGCCCAAGCGCTCTGGAATGCGAATTATTCTGCTGACGGCGCGCTGATAAGCACACTTGCCAACTCGCTCTGGCTGCGCAGTGATACTGTTTATAACAGCGACGTGCTGAAAACTCTTGCGGACAGCTATTACGCGTATACGTTTTCGGGTGAAATGGGCAGCGAGGATTACGACAGCGCCCTGCAGGGCTGGGTTGACAGGCAGACGGGCGGGCTTCTTTCCGATTCTGCGGAGAATATGAAGCTGCTGCCGGAAACGGTTATCGCGCTTGTTTCGACAATGTATTTCCGTGCGAAATGGTCGGACGAATTTGTCGAAGCGAACACCTATCCCGATGTTTTCTATGCTCAGAGCGGCGATGTCGAATGTGATTTTATGCACGCGACCCGCACGATGGATTATTATTACACAGACGGCTTTGACGCGGTTAAGCTTGGTCTGATTGAGAGCGGAGGAATGTGGCTTATTCTCCCCGACGAGGGAAAAACCGCCGCCGATGTGCTTGTGGGCAGCGCTTTTTACGAGCTGCTGGAAGCGCCTAGCGACTTCAGCCAAAAGTTCATTCGGGTTGAAATGAGTATACCGAAATTTGACGTTAATTGGAGCGGCGACCTTTCGGAGCAGCTTGCCGCGCTTGGCGTTACCGACGCTTTTGACTCGGAAAGAGCTGATTTCTCACCGCTTACGGAGGAAAGCGGCGGGCTTTTCCTTTCCAATGTTCAGCATTCCGTGCGCGTTGCCGTTGACGAGGAGGGCGTTACCGCCGCTGCCTTTACGGAAATGGCGGTCAGCGGCGCGGCTCTCCCGCCGGACGAAATTGCAGTATTCAACCTCAACCGTCCGTTCATTTTTGTAATCACCGGAAACGACGGCGCGCCGCTCTTTGCGGGCGCTGTAAACTGCCCGTAAGCGCCGATATTGTATACATTAACCGTCCGTTTGGGTAAGCGGACGGTTTTTTTGTAGCATTTGCCCTTGACGGCACGCTTTTTTTATGGTATTATTTTATTATTATGTCACCGCTGTACTATATTACAGCGAATAAAAGAAAGGAAATGAAAAAAATGAAAAAAATTCTCTCTATTTTAGCGGCGGCAGCTATGCTTATCAGCGCCGCAGGCTGCTCAGGCTCCGACAAGAAGGACTGGGAGTACATAAGCGATAAGGGCGAGCTTGTTATCGGCATTACCCTCTACGAGCCTATGAACTACTACGATTCCAACAACGTTCTTACCGGCTTTGACACCGAATTTGCTCAGCAGGTTTGCGAAAAGCTCGGCGTTACGCCCAAGTTCCAGGTTATCGAATGGGAGCAGAAGGAATCCGAGCTTAAGTCCAGAACTATCGACTGCATCTGGAACGGTCTTACCGTAACGGAAGAGCGTAAGGAAAATATGGCTTTCTCCGACCCGTACGTTGACAACAGACAGGTTCTCATCATCAAGAAGGATAACGCCGAAAAGTACGCGCAGGAGTCCGACCTTGCAAATATCAAGGTTGCTGCGGAGAGCGGTTCTGCGGGTCAGTCTGCAATTGAAGAAAACGCAACCCTCAGCACCGACGAGTTTATCGGCTGTTCCGCTCAGAAGGACGTTCTTATGGAGGTTAAGGCGGGTACGGTTGACGCGGGCGTTATCGACTACGTTATGGCTACCGCTTCTATAAAGGACGATACCGATTATTCCGACCTTATGATTGTTGACGCGATTGAGCTTGCTCCCGAACAGTATGCAATCGGACTGCGCCTTGAGGATACCGAAACGCTTGCAAAAATCAACGAGGCTGTAAAGCAGCTCGCAGACGAAGGCAAGCTTCAGACGCTCGCGGAGCAGTACGGACTCTCCGACGTTCTCGCATATTGATCGGAGGATAGGGAATGTCATTTCTTGAAGTAACACTCCAGCTTCTCGACGGCTTCTGGAAAACGCTGTATATCTTCGGAATTACCCTTGTACTGTCGCTTCCGCTCGGTCTTGTAATCACCTTTGGCTCAATGTCGAAATTTACACCCCTGCGCTGGCTTTCAAGAACCTTTGTGTGGATAATCCGCGGAACGCCGCTGATGCTCCAGATAATCCTCGTATTCTACGGCCCCGGACTTTTATTTGAATGGAAGCCGCTTGAACGCGAGGTCGCCGTAATAATCGCATTCGTTATAAACTACGCCTGCTACTTCTCCGAGATTTACCGCGGAGGTATCGAAAGTATTCAGCAGGGTCAGTACGAGGCGGGTCAGGTTCTCGGTATGACAAAAGCGCAGGTGTTCTTCAAGGTTATCCTCTTTCAGGTTATCAAGCGTATTATTCCGCCTATCGGAAATGAAATCATCACTCTTGTCAAGGATACCTCGCTTGCCCGCGTAATAGCGGTTACCGAGCTGGTAAAGGCGGCGCAGGATATTGTTGGTCTGAAAGCGATTATCTGGCCGATTTTCTACGTCGGCGTATTTTATCTGATTTTCTGCGGACTGCTTACGATACTGTTCCGGTTTATTGAGAAGAAGCTGAACTATTACAAAGGCTAAACGGAAAGGACAGGCAAAAATGGCTATACTTGAAGTTGAAAACCTGCATAAATACTTCGGAAAAACCGAGGTTTTAAAGGGTATTGATTTTCAGATGGAAAAAGGAACCGTCCTTTCCATAATCGGCTCTTCGGGAAGCGGAAAAACAACGCTGCTGCGGTGCTTGAACTTTCTCGAAGCCGCCGACGAGGGCAGAATCCTCGTGAACGGCGAGCCGATTTTCGATTCGGACGACCCTAAAAAGGCGAATGAAAAAATGCTTCGCAGAAACAGACTGCATTTCGGGCTGGTTTTCCAGTCGTTCAATCTCTTCCCTCAGTACACGATTCGCCGTAATCTCACTCTTGCCGCAGAGCTTCTTGAAAAGGAAAAGGGAGATAACGACAAGGCGGCGACGCGTGAAAGGCTTAATAAAAAAGCCGAGGAGCTGCTCCGACAGGTTGGGCTTGCCGACCGCGCCGAGGCGTATCCCTGCGAGCTTTCGGGCGGACAGCAGCAGCGTGTTGCGATTGCACGCGCGCTTATGCTCAATCCCGATATTCTTTGCTTCGACGAGCCGACCAGCGCGCTCGACCCTGAGCTTACGGGCGAGGTGCTTCGTGTAATAAAGGAGCTGAAATCCACCGACAGCACAATGATAATCGTAACTCACGAGATGAATTTTGCAAAAAATGTTTCCGACACGGTTATGTTTATCGCTGACGGAATGATTGAAGAAATGGGAACTCCGGAGGATATTTTCGACAATCCGATAAGTCCGAAGCTGAAGAACTTTCTGGCAAATTCGCTGGAGCTGAATATTTGACCGAATAATGCAGCGCTCCCGCTTACGGCTGATACCGCAGCGGGAGCTTGTTTATGCTTTCAGGCGTTTTATTGCCGTCTCAGCAAGAAATCTGTCAACGAAGGCGTTTTCGATTCGTTTGTAGGCGGTAACGACCGTCTTTTCAACCGTTTTGCAGCACGAAACTGTCGTGTTTTCGATTTTTTTGTATATCCCGACAACGCCGCGCTTGATTTTACGGTTCAGTTGTGCAAAAGAGCCGTTCGGCATATTATCGCTCCTCCCCGACAAGCTTCTCGCTTAACGCAAGAATGCTGTCCGCGTATTTTCTCATTCCCGAAGCAAGAATTGCCTTGTAAATCGGGTAATTGGCAATTGCCATAAGCATACCGATTACGCCGACCGCGATTCCCGCCGACATAGGCTCGGCAATTCCAACCGCCGCGCCGATGTCGGTCATAACAAGGCTCATTCCCGCGCCCATAACTATTGCGCCGACGGTTCCGAAAACCCAGCCGAATATACGAGCGGGGCGTTTTGCCTTCACGTCAAGCTCACGGAGCCTGTCAAGCTCTCCCTGCGCCGCGTCCTTTTCCATGTACTGTGCGCGGATTTTCTGAGCGATAAAGCTAGCGTCGTTTCTGTTCATAGTAAATCCTCCTTGCGGTGTTTTGTTTTATCTTATGTCTGTATTTTACTGCGGAGGTGTTTTAAAAATGTTCAGAGAATGTTTAAGAAATGTTAAAACATAATGCGATACCATAAAATCTGTTGAAAAAACACGATCACGATGACGTGATATAGATATAATATATGACCGAGGAGTTGAGCTGCTTTGAAAAGCGTTGTGAATTTTTTTAAAAAGGAAGCCGTGCTGTGCGTATCGGGAATACTGGCGGCGGCTTCCTGCTTTGTTGTGCCGCCTTCCGCAGCATACGCGGGGTATATTGATTTGCGGGTGCTGATACTTTTGTTCTGCTTGATGCTGGTGGTGGCGGGGATTCGTCAGACGGGCGCGTTTACGGTGCTGTGCGAGGCGCTGCTGAAAAGGTTCCGAAGCATAAAAACGGTTGGTCTGGTTCTTGTGCTGATGAGCTTTTTTATGAGTATGCTGCTGACTAACGACGTCACGCTTGTAACAATCGTACCGTTCACGCTGCTTATGTTTGATAATATTTCAGGCGAGAAAAAGGGGCGTGCGGAAATTGTTCTGCTTGTTCTGGAAACTGCTGCGGCTAATCTTGGCAGTATGCTGACGCCGATGGGAAATCCGCAGAATCTGTATTTGTACACGAAATTCAATCTTTCGTTTTCGGAGTTCTTTGGAATAATTTTTCCGTATTCGGCGCTGTCGCTTGTACTGCTGATATGCTCTGTTTTTCTGTTTCTGCCAAAGCTGCAAATGGAAAAGCCTGCCTGCGAAGCGAGGCTGCAAGGGCGGCTGAAGCCGATTCTTTTTGCAATACTTTTTGTTGTAAATATGCTGACGATACTGCGTATTCTGGACGACAAAATCCTGCTGCTTATCGTTGCGGCGGCGGTGCTTATAATTGACAGGAAATTGTTTCTGCAAGCCGACTATTCGCTGCTGCTGACGTTTGTTTTTTTCTTTGTATTCGTGGGCAACCTCGGTTCGCTTCCCGCGCTTTCCGAGAGCTTACAGCGTATTCTTCTCGGAAACGAGGTCGGAGTTTCCGTGCTTATATCGCAGGTTATCAGCAATGTTCCTGCGGCAATACTCCTTTCCGGACTTTCGGACAACGCAGACGCGCTTATAATCGGCACAAATCTCGGCGGGCTTGGAACGCTTATTGCGTCGATGGCAAGTCTGATTACCTACAAATTCTATTCCGGTTCAAATGGAAGCTCTCCGAAAAAATACATTTTGGTATTCACGCTGTTTAATGTCTGCTATCTGGCGGCTCTGGGAGTGTTATACATACTCGCTGCGTAATCCGCACGGCTTGCAATCTGCGGCATGACGGCAAAAGCGAGTCGCTGCGGCACTTTCTGCGTTCCGGCGGCTGCTGATTGCAGTTCTCTTCAAGCGGAGGGGGCGCGGCGCGCGCGTTTTGTGCGGCGAAGCCGCACAAAACGGT
>CAZFMC010000044.1:0-12052 GCA_964520065.1 uncultured Ruminiclostridium sp. | reverse complement strand
GGTCAAAACCATCTCAAAAATCCGCATATTATTTTAGTGTCAACAAGCCCTAAATGAATGAAAAAAAGCCCGACTGCAATCGAGCTTTTTTGGGTGCAGCGTCACGCTGCTGGTTGGGATAGCGGGATTCGACGGCGCGCAGGCGCGCCTACCCACAGTGCGTCCTAATCCCGTTCCCAATAACAAAAACAAAACGCACGGCGCTTGCAAGCTGCACGTTTTCTGTATAAAAAATTTTAAGGTGAATTAAATGAATAAAAAAAGCCCGACTGCAATCGAGCTTTTTTGGGTGCAGCGTCACGCTGCTGGTTGGGATAGCGGGATTCGGACCCACGAATGACGGAGTCAAAGTCCGTTGCCTTACCGCTTGGCTATATCCCAGTACAAAGGGGAGCAAGCTCCCCTTTTTCGCTCTTTTTACAGCTCAATCTTGCCGTAAAGAGAAGCGTTTTTCTCGGTATCAACCGTTTCCTGCGAATAGGTAATCGGCTCGGATTGCGTGCGCTTGTATTCGCGCTCAAATGATGTCGAGAAGCCCGTTGACTGGCGGTAGCTCTTTCCCGAGCCGCCGCGCGGCGCTCTGCCTCTTCTGTCGCCCTTGCCGTTATATGCAGGCTTGGCGTTTGCGGAAATTACAACCTTTCTGAAAGGCTCTTCGCCTGTGGAGTGGCTGTAAACGCCCTCTATTTCAGCAACCTTGCTGTGAATAATACGTCTTTCGTAGGGATTCATCGGTTCAAGCGTGATTCTTCTGCCCTGCTTTAAAACACGGTGCGCAGTCTTTTCGGCAAGCGCTTCAAGCGTTTCACGTCTTTTTGCGCGATAACCGTTGCAGTCAACCGAAATTCTGCAATACGACTCCTCCGTCTTGTTCGACGCCAGAATTGTCAGATACTGGAGCGCGTCAAGAGTTTCACCGCGTCTGCCAATTACAACTCCGAGCTTTTCGCCCACGATGTCAAGATAGACCGTTTCTCCGTTAAGAATAGTATCAACGCGGAAATTCTCAACTCCAAGCGCTGTAAGCACGTTCGACAGATACTTCACCGCGCTCTTTACCTTTGCTGTTTCGAGAAGATTTACGCCGTCGGCAGCCGCTGTAACAGTCTGCTCCGGCTCTTCAAAGCTCTGCTCGGAAGCGGGAGCTTCCTCCTTAACAGGCTCTTCCTCAGGAACAGCGGGGTCTTCGGCATACGCTCTGATTTTGAACTCGCCCTTCATTCCGAAAAGCTTTTTTACAGGCTTTTCAAGAATCTCAAAGCTGATATCGCTTTCCGAAATTCCGCAAGCCTTAAATTCGTTGATTGCCTGCTCCTTAGCAGCCTCTTCCGTCTTTGCCGAAAAAATCTTTTCCATAAAATTAACGTCCTTTCGTTAAAATTCGTTAAAAATCGTCGTCCTCTGAGGATTCCTTATACTCCTCGCCGTACTTTTCCGCGTCAGCCTTTCTTGCCGCTTCAAGCTTTCTTCTGTTAAGCTCGCGCAGCTCCTTCTGGCTAAGCTCGGAAAGGCGGTTGGTTTTTTCCGTTGTGTTTCCGTCAGCGTCAACCACTACAACCTTCGCTTTCTGCTCTCTTTCCTTTGCGGCAGCCTCCATTTTCGCCTTAGCCTCCGCGCGGATTTTGTCGGACGGCCAGAATTTATAGGTTATAAGCTGCTGTAAGATACCGAACAGGTACGAAACCGCCCAGTAGAAGCCCGCGCCCGCGGGAACGCTGAACGAAATCCAAAGCGAAATAAACGGCGTTATGAAGAACATCGCCTTTGCGCTCGCAGGCTGCGACGCGTTCAGCTCAGGATTCTGCTTGTTCGACAGCCACATCATAACGAACGTCTGTGCAAGTGAGAAAATAAACGCGATAACAGGGATTATAAGAAGCGAATTGAACTCCCAGGTCGGCTGGTCAAGCAGGTTGATAGGACCGAAGTGCATACGGTCGTCCAGCGTTGCGACGCGGGTCATAAGCTCGGCGGTGATATTCTCGTTCGCCTCAAACAGCGGACGAACCGACTCGTCCTCAAAGATTTTCAGCGCGCGAAGCTCACGATAAAGCGAGCTGCTGTTGTAATAGTTGTTCCGGATAAGATTGAGGTTGTTGCGAACCGTATCCGAAAGGCGCGAGCTGTTGGAAATGAGCGTGTTGATTTCCTCATCGGTGAACACGCCGTAGGTCGCCAGCTCCTCTGCGGAAACGGTAACGGTTTCCTTTGCTTCCTCAAGCTTAAATTCCTTGTCTAAAGTAATGCGGTTGTTGGTTTTTTTGCCGTCCTCGCCGGTTGCTTCAACATAGGTTATGCTGTCGGCATTTGAGCGGTATTCGAGAATAGCCGCTGCGTCGTCGGGGCTTGCAAGGATTGTTTTTGCAATATCTATTTGCTCGGCGGTTGTAACAACCGCGCTGATTTCCTCGGTCTTGAAATGCTCCATATGGGTCATCGGCTTGTAAACAACATCAATGACGCCGAAAAGGATAAGGAACGTTATAAGCATTGTTCCGCAGCCGCCGGTCGGGTTATAGCCCTCCTTCTGGAGCTTGGTAAGCTCCTCCTGCTGCTTTTCGGGATTATTTTTATATTTTGTCTGGATTTCCCGTACACGCGGCATAAACATCTGGGAAAGAGCCTGATTCTTCTGCTGCTTCAGATTCAGCGGGAAAAGCGCCGCTTTAACGATTAAAGTGAAGAGAATAATTGCCCAGCCGAAGTTCTGAACGAGCGCATAGCACGCCCACATAATATAGCCGAGCGGAGTACCGATTAGTGAATAAAGCCAGTTAATAATAAATCACCCTTGTCTTTTGTCAGTCGTATTTGTATTTGTTTTTGTTTTTATTATTATTGTTTCTGCTGAAGAAGCAAAACGTTTCGGGGACGGGGTCGTAACCGCCCGCGCTGAACGGATTGCAGCGAATAATCCTTTTAATAGTTAAATAGCCGCCCTTGACCGCGCCGAATCGGCGCACAGCAGTTAATCCGTACTTTGAGCAGGACGGAGTAAATCGGCAGCAAGGCGGCAATATTCTGGATAATGTGAGTTGGTAAAGCCGGATAAGTCCGATAAGGATATACTTCATAAACATTATACAATTGAAAAAGCCCGCAAGTGCCTGTCGGCGATTCACGGGTTCTTCTTTGCGTCGGGCACGAGAAGCGGCATAAGCCTTGTCTGCATAAGTCTTAAAGCCTTTGTGGATTTAAGAGAGGCGGTTTGTCCTCTTGCAACAAAAACAAGGTCGTAACGCTTTTCCGTTGCACGGGAAAGGTCGTGGTCGAAGATACGGAACGCCTCGCGGATAACGCGTCTGGCGCGGTTGCGGGTTACAGCGTTTCCGATTTTCTTACCCGTAACGATTCCGCAGCGGTTCCTGCGCCGCTTATTTTCTCTGAAATAGCAAACAAAGGCATAATTGACGCAGGTTTTTCCTTTATTATAAAGGAAGCGGAATTCACGATCTTTTTTAATTGCGAAAAACCTCTTGGAATATTCTCCCATAGGATTAGTAGGTTAAGGTTTTTCTGCCCTTTGCGCGTCTTCTTGCGAGAACCTTACGGCCGTTAGCGGTTGCCATTCTTTTTCTGAAACCGTGTTCCTTTTTTCTCTGAAGCTTCTTAGGCTGGTATGTTCTTTTCATTTTTCTTACCTCCGTAGTATTTTGAACGTGCCATAAAATCAGCACATTATATTAGCCTTATTATTATAAACGTTTACGGCGGAATTGTCAAGGGGGTAACGAACGGTTTGTGCGACTTTTTTTACTTTTCGTGCAAATTGAGCAAGATTAGGTCGATTTTTATCCCTGCGGCAATGCAAAAATGACACATAAGACGATGAAGATGTAAAAAATTGCAAAAAGCTGACAAAAAATGCGTGATTACGATTGATTTTTTGGCTTTAATGTGATATAATCAAAGTGATAAACTGAACCTTTATAAATATTTTTTTGCAGGAGAGAAATGCTATGACAATTGCGAAAAAAATAAGCCTGCTGACCGCTATGTGCGCAGCCGTTTCGTCGTTGGCTGTCGGCGTGCTGTCGCTTGCTAACTCAAGCTCGTTTATGACCGAGAACGCAACCGCCATTATGGTGGAGGAATGTTCGGGAACGACCGAAAAAATCAACGCTTATCTGAGCAGAATCGAGCTTTCCGTCGATAACCTTTCGGATATTGCGCTGAGCAATCTTGACGATTTCGGCAAATTCCGCTCTGACAGCAGCTACGTCAAGGAATATACCGAAAATTTTGAGCAGACGCTCATTGCCTCGGCTACAAACACGGACGGTGCTATCTGCGCTTACCTGCGCTTCAACCCTGATTTTACCGAACCGACGTCGGGACTTTTCCTTACGCGCAACAGCACTGCGGAGAAATTCCAGAGCGTTACGCCGACGGATTTCAGCATTTACGACAAGAGCGATATTGCGCACGTGGGCTGGTATTATACGCCTGTAAATAACGGCGCGCCGACGTGGATGGACCCGTATCTTAACGAAAACGTCGGAATTTATATGATTTCGTACGTTGTGCCGCTGTTCATAGACGGAACGAACGTGGGTATTGTCGGTATGGATATTGACTTCACCATGATTCAGGAGCTTTCCGAAACGGCGGCTACATACGACACCTATATGCCTGTTATTGCAAGCAGCAGCGGTTCTGTGCTTTACTGCCGTGAAATTGACTACGGCACAAGCCTTGCAGACCTTGGCGGCGGAATGGACGCGCTGGCGTCGCAGATGAGCGCGAATGAATCCAACAGCTCGCTGCTTTCCGTGACAGTCGGTTCTACTGCGCGCCGCGCGGTATTCGGCACGCTCCACAACGGAATGAAGCTGATTACGACTGCTGACGGGAACGAGATTTTCGCGCAGAGCAATCAGCTTGTGGTGATGATTTTCGGCGCGGTGGTGCTTATTTCCGCGATTGCGTGCATTGCTGCGCTTGTTCTTGTTCAGAAGATTACGCGTCCGTTAAAGGCGCTCAACACAGCGGCGAGCAGAATTGCGGACGGCGACCTTAACGTTACCATCAGCTGCTCCTCGAAGGACGACATCGGTATGCTTGCGAACAACTTCCGCAAGACGGTCGAGAAGCTCCACGACTACGTGGGCTACATCAACGAGCTTTCCAATGTCCTTGATGAAATTGCCGACGGAAACCTCAACATTTCGCTTAGTCTTGACTATCGCGGAGAGTTTGCGAAGCTGAAAAAATCGCTTGAGAACATTTCCACGTCGCTCAACGGAACGCTTACCGAGCTGAATCTTGCCGCGGATCAGGTTGCGGCGGGAGCAGATCAGGTTTCCAGCGGCGCGCAGACGCTTGCTTCGGGTTCAACGCAGCAGTCCGACTCTTTACAGGTGCTGGTTGAAAAAATCGAAGAGATTTCCGGACAGATTAAGCTTAACGCAGACGAGGCTGACAATGCAAGCAGGAGCATGAACGAAATCAGCAAGGAAGCGAACCTTAGCAACGAGCGTATGAACAGTATGCTTGAAGCTATGAAGGACATAAACAAGAACACCGACGAAATAAGCGCGATTATCAAGACGATTGAGGACATTGCCTTCCAGACGAACATACTTGCGCTCAACGCGGCGATTGAAGCGGCGCGTGCGGGCGACGCGGGCAAGGGCTTTGCGGTAGTTGCGGACGAGGTAAGAAACCTTGCAAGCAAGTCTGCGGAAGCTTCGCAGAACACCTCTGCGCTTATCAGCAAGACAACCGAGGCTGTTGAAAACGGCTCGCGCATTGCGAACGCGACCGCCGAATCTCTCCGCACGGTCGTTGAGAACATTGACGGTATTGTTAAGTCGGTTGACGACATCTCGAAGAACTCGCAGAGCCAGGCGGAAGCCGTAACGCAGGTAAACTCCGGCGTTGAGCAGCTCTCCTCCGTAACGCAGACGAACTCCGCTTCCTCCGAGGAAAGCGCTGCCGCCGCACAGGAGCTTGCGGGTCAGGCAAACACCATGAAATCTCTCACGGGACGCTTCACGCTCAGGAGCTGACCGCTCCCCGCCTTTAAAAAGCACCGATTTATCCCGCACTCTCGTCAACGGCGGAAGTGTGGGATTCTTCTTTTTCGCTTCCTTTCCAAAATCTACGCTGCCACGCGCGGCGCGCCGCCGACCCGCGAAGCGGGTCGGCGGCGCTTGCGGCGGCGCAGCCGCCCCACCCCCCGTCCGCCGCAGGCGGTACGCGGCGCCGCGCGGCCGCAGCACCCGGTGGGTCGCGGGGGTTGCCGAGGGGCGAAAAAAACAAAAAATTAAAAAGCCGCGGCGACCGCCGACGAAGGGGCAAGCGGTAGCGCGCCCCTTCCGCAGGCGGTCGCACAGAAAAGGAGTGTTGGTATGAAAAAAGAGGAATTTAAAATTGGAAACACACCTGTTGTGTTTTACGGAGAAAAAACAGACCAGCTTTTCGTGTTCGTCCACGGGCAGTGCGGGAATAAATACGAAGCAGAGCGTTTCGCCGAAATTGCCGCCGAAGCAGGCTGGCAGACAATTGCCGCTGACCTGCCCGAACACGGCGGAAGAACCGATTCCGCAAAATTTGTCCCGTGGGACGTAATTCCGGAGCTTCGCGCAGTTCTTGATTACGCAAAGGCAGACCAAAACCGAAAACGAATAGCCCTCCGCGCAATAAGCGTCGGTTCGTGGTTCTCCCTCGCCGCCTTTGCCGACGAAAAATTCGCAGGAACGCTGCTCTCTTCGCCGCTCCTCGATATGGAAGCGATGATTGAAGGAATGATGGCGGCAAGCGGCGTTTCGGAGCAGGAGCTTGAACAAAAGGGCGAAATCCTGACCGAAAACGCAGCGCTTTCGTGGAGGTATCTGCAATTCGCACGGAATAACCGTGCCCGCGCAATTTCACCCGTTACCGATATTCTCTTCGGCAGCCGTGACGAGCTTATTCCCCGCGCAACAATCGAACGCTTCGCCCGTGAAAACCCCTGCCGCCTGACCGAAATCGACGGAATGCACTGGCTTCACACCGAAAACGAGCTTCACGCAATGGGAAAATGGGAAGAAGCCGCGCTGAATGAAATGCTTTAATCCGCACGGAAACAAAAATCAAAACGGGCAGGCTTGCAAAAAACAAGCTTGCCCGTTTTATACTTCGATTAACTCACATATAACCGTACTTCTTACGCTTCGCAAAGAGGAAAATCGCCGTAGCGATTACCGAAACAACCTCCGCAACAACTATGGAATACCATATTCCGTCAATGTCAAATATAAGCGGAAGTATCAGCACCGCCGCAATCTGGAACACAAGCGTTCTCAGAAACGAAATCGCCGCAGAAATCAAGCCGTTGTTCAGCGCGGTGAAAAACGATGAGCCGAATATCGAAAAGCCCGCAAATAAAAACGAGAACGAAAAAATGAAAAACGCATGAACCGTAAGCTCCATAAGCCCTGCGTCATACCCGACAAATATCGACGCAAGCGGATAGGATAATACCATCGCAAGCGCAAGCATTGCAGCCGCAAAAACCCCTATTATCCGAACGCTTTTCTTTAACAGGCTCTTAAGCTCGCCGCGGTTGTCCGCGCCAAAATGATACCCGATAACAGGCGCAGTTCCCACCGAATATCCGATAAACGCCGCAAGAAATATCATATTTACATACATCAGTACCCCGTAAGCCGCAACTCCGTCCTCGCCCGCATAGCTCATAAGCTGAACATTGTACAGCATACTTACAACCGACATTGATATATTGCTCATAAGCTCGGACGAACCGTTTGTGCACGCCTTCAGAAGCGTTTTCCCTTCAAAACCCGCCTTGACCAGTTTAAGCCGGCTCTTATTTTTCCGCGCAAAGTAAAACAGCGGTATAAGTCCTCCAACCGCCTGACTTATTGCAGTAGCCGCCGCCGCACCCTCTAAGCCAAACGGGAAAACCGCTACCAGAAGCGCGTCCAGCACCATATTCGTAACGCCCGCCGCCACTGTTACCGCAAGACCAAGCTGCGGCTTTTCAGCTGTAACAAAAAAGCTCTGAAACTCATACTGGAGTATGTACGCAGGCAGCGCTGTCAGAATAATCCGCCCGTACCGCACGCAGTTGTCCAGCATTTCGCCCTCCGCTCCAAGCGCCGAGGCAAGCGGACGGATAAATATAAACCCAAGCACCGCTATCACCACGCCGCAAGCCACCGAGTTGTATACAAGCATAGAGAAAATGCGGTTAGCCTTTTCAGAATTTCCCTCGCCCATCGTCTTTGAAACAAGCGCGCTTCCGCCCGTTCCGAACATAAAGCCGACCGCGCCGAGTATCATCAGAAACGGCATTATAAAATTAACCGCCGCAAACGGAGTTTTTCCCACGTAATTCGATACAAAAAAGCCGTCTACAACGCCGTATATCGACGTGAATACCATCATAATTATCGACGGCAGCGTAAAACGAAGAAGCTTTTTATATGTAAAGCTTTCCGAAAGCTTGATTTCCATTTATTTTTCCTCCTCTTTCTGCGGAAGAAGCCCGATTTTTTCACCAAAGCTGTCCGTATACCGACGGGTAAGCTGAATATATCCCTCCAGCTCCTCCCTGCTCCACTCGTTGAAAATCTCGTTCTCAACCCGCATAATAAGCATTACCGTTTTTTCCGCAAGCTTACTGCCGCTTTCCGTAAGCGTTACCGTTTTCGTCCGCCCGACCGCCTCGCCGACTATGACGTAGCCGTCCGCCTCAAGCTTGTGCAGCGACGTCCCTATGGTTTGCTTGCTAAGCCCCGAAAAGCTGCATATTTCGCTCAGCGGGCGGCTTCCGCCTCTGTCGCAGAGCGAATAAAGAATGGACATTGCGCTGTCCGAAAGTCCGAGCCTCAGCGCAGCGCGGTGATAAAGCGCATTCATCTCGGTGATAATGTAATTAAACCGCCTTAATTCCGAAAATTCCGAATCCATACCGTCCCTCCTTTACAGACCGTTACTCATTATAGTACGATTTCGGACTTTTGTCAATACAATATCTTTTTTTCATTTACTTATTCCAAATTGGCTAGGAATATGGTATAATGATTTGTAGAAATTGCGAAAGGAAGATTTTTATGTCGGAAATAGCTGTAAAATATTATTCAAACGCACTTAACAGGAACATAAGATTTGAAATACATCTGCCTGACGGCAAGGAAAGCGGAGAGCTTAAAACAGTGCTGCTTCTCCACGGCTACACAGGCGACGCCTACAACTGGATTCCGCGGGAGCTTATGCAGGAATACGGCTTCGCGGTTGTAACGCCGAACGGGGAAAACGGATTCTGGCTGGACGGCGTTTCAACAGGGCGCAAGTACTGCACCCTTATCGCAGAGGAGCTGATCGGCTATCTCAGGCGCACGTTCGGGCTGGCAAAAAACGCGGATAAAACCTATATAATGGGGTTGTCAATGGGCGGCTTCGGAGCGCTTCACACTGCGCTTGCCTATCCAAACGTTTTCGGTAAGGCGGCAGCAATGTCCTCCGCGCTGATTGTTCACCAAATTGCACATATGAAAAAGGGAGAAAGCACAGCTCTAGCCAATTATGACTATTATTACGGCTGTTTTGGCGATCTTGAAACGGTTGAAGAAAGCGATAAAAATCCCGAAATTCTCGCTGAAAAGCTGAAAAAAAGCGGTGAAGAACTGCCCGAAATATATATGTGCTGCGGAACAGAGGATTTTCTTTTAGAAGAAAACCGCGCCTTCCACGCTTTTCTCGACAATATCGGTTACACCCACGTTTATTTTGAGGACACCGGCAGCCACGATATGGATTTCTGGGAGAGAAATACGCCAAAGCTGATCAAGATGATTTTTAGTGAATAAAAAAACTTAATCAGATCAGTAAATGCCGATCATTCTGTGATATTTTATCCGAAATAAGACTGTTCTAAAACCCGCGCCTTACCAGTCTTAAAATTTGTTCAAAATATCCTTTGACAGTTTCGGCGAAAAAAGCTATAATAAGAATATGATGTGCAGCTTCTACGGCATAGGTCCAATCAGAAGCTGCACATTTTTTATTTTCAAAAACGGAGGTTTATATATGGAAAACAGCAAAATGGCGCAAGCGCCCGTGAAAAGGCTGATGCTTTCAATGGGTGTGCCGATGATAATTTCAATGGTGCTTCAGGCAGTCTATAATATCGTCGACAGTGCTTTCGTGTCGAATATGGTCAGCGGCGGCGAGGACGCACTTAACGCACTGACGCTTGCGTTCCCGCTTCAGATTCTGATGGTTGCGGTCGGAATCGGGACAGGCGTAGGGGCAAACGTGCTTGTCGCAAAAAATCTCGGTGCGGGCGACAGAGAACGTGCCGACAAAGCGGCGGGAAACGCCGTTTTTCTGAGCTTGATAATTTACGCGGTATTTCTGATATTCGGCATTTTCGCCACGGAAGCATATATCGGCTCACAGACTTCAAATCCCATAATAGCGGAAATGGGAACGGACTATCTTAGGATCTGCTGTATATTCTCGCTTGGTCTGCCTACTTTCGGCGTGTACGAAAAACTCCTGCAAGCTACCGGTCATTCCGTCTGTTCGACGATCGCCCAGATTTCGGGTGCGCTGACAAACATAATTCTCGACCCGATCATGATTTACGGACTGCTCGGCTGTCCAGAAATGGGCGTTAAGGGCGCGGCTTATGCGACAGTTATCGGTCAAGCTGTTTCGTTTGTTGTCGCGCTCCTGTTCCACCTCAAAACGAACAGCTCGGTGTACCAAAAAATCGGAAATTTTAAACCGGAACTCCGCGTTTTCGGTCAGATCTACTCGATCGGACTCCCCGCGATCATCTCTCAGGCGCTTATTTCCGTGATGACATACGGGCTTAACCTTATTCTTGGCGGAATAAACGAAGCGATGGTTACCGCCTACGGACTTTACTACAAAATCCAACAGTTTCTTCTGTTCGCCGCTTTCGGTATGCGCGACGCTATTATGCCGATAACCGCTTTCAGCTTCGGAATGGGCGACAAGAAGCGCGTTTCGGAGTGCGTTAAATACGGTCAGCTTTATACGTTTATCATTATGGCGGCAGGGTTTGTAGTATTGGAGCTTTTCGCCGTGCCGTTCGCGGGTCTTTTCGGACTTTCGGGCGAAACGCAGGAGCTTTGCGTAAGCGCGATGAGGATAGTTTCGACTTGTTTCATTTTCGCGGGAGTGAATATCGCGTTTCAGGGAGTTTTTCAGGCGCTCGGCGGCGGCATCGAATCGCTGATAGTGTCGATCTGCCGACAGCTGTTGTTTGTCTTCCCTTTTGCGCGGATCTTCGCGGAATTTGTAAAAAACGACAGTTCGCTTTCTTGGACGATGTGGACGATTTTCCCGATCGCAGAGATACTGACCGCAATTGCTGCGGTGGTGCTGTTCAAACGGCTTTGGAGAAAAAAGAATGTGGGCTGATCAAAAGCTTCGCCGCACGATTGCTGTTATTCAATCGTGCGGCGAAGTCTTATTTCGGGAGCCTCTGAAAACGGCGTGCGGCAGCCGTCATTTTTTTCTCATTTCCGCAACCTCGCAGATAAGCTCGGTAAAGGTAATACCAATAGTTTCGGGAAGAGCGGAAATCGCGTCCACGCAGCGCCTTTCGCAGGGGGAAAGCGCGTCCCTTACCATTTCATCTCCGCGCCGCTCGCTTTTGCCGATGAGAAAATCGACGGTAACGCCGAAAATGTCGGAAAGCTGAATAAGAGTGGCTATATCAGGCTCAACGGCGGTTTTCTCGTATTTATAAACCGCCTGCTGAGTTGTTCCGAGTAAGTCGGCAAGACTCTGCTGTGACATTCCATTTTCCTCGCGTAACAACCGCAGGTTTTTAACCATACCGACTTTCCTCCATTTTTTTGAGCTATAATCTTATTATAACAAAATTCTGTTGTAAAATCTCAAACTTTATGGTTGTTTTTTATTATTGACAACACCTGTTTGTTGTGATATAATAAATATGCTGATTCATTAGCAAAATAAACCTTTATAGGAGGAAAAAGAATGAAACTTAAAGCACTTCTCACAGCCGCAGCAGCCTTTGCGGCAGTCACCGCGTTTTCGGTAA
>CAZFMC010000043.1:0-13778 GCA_964520065.1 uncultured Ruminiclostridium sp. | reverse complement strand
GTGCGGCGAAGCCGCACAAAACGCGCGCGCCGCGCCCCCTCCGCTTGAAGCAAGCCTTCGTGTGCGGCAGCTTAATTCGAGTTATGAATTGTGGCAGCCGCCGTTTCCGCAGCCGTGACTTCCGCAGGAATGTCCGCCATCGCCATGGTCGTGGTGGCTGCACATTACGTTGGGATTATATCCGAGCGTTCCTGTGAGATATGCGTTTACAGCCTCGTCCGCACTTCCGATTACGCCGCCGTAAAGCTTTATGCCGGCCTGCGCAAGAGCAGTCTGCGCGCCGCCGCCGATTCCGCCGCAGATAAGAACATCAACCAAATTTGCGCTAAGAAAACCTGCAAGCGCACCGTGCCCGCTTCCGTTGGTGGAAAACACCTGCGAACCGATAACCGCACCGTCGGCGATATCGTAAATTTTAAACTCCTCGGTATGTCCGAAGTGCTGAAAAATCTGTCCGTTATCATATGTAACCGCTATTCTCATACCGACTTCTCCTTTTAATTATTTACCGCGCTTTCGCTGCCCTTATAATTTACTTCCCAAACCTTAAAATAACTGTTTTCCTCATTGTAGTCCTCATACGAATATAAAAGCTTGGGCGTTTCGCCGTAAAGATTTTCGGAATCGAGTTCAACAGCGGCAACTATAATATTTGCAGTATCCGTCTTATACTGGGTATACTTTCCCGCATTTTCCGCCGCAGGGAACCGCTCATACAAAGGTCTGCTTTTGTCATCGCTCGACTCGGAAAATACGCAGCCGTTCGCTTCATAAAAGCTGATAATATCGCTTTCTTCCATCTGGTTCATTCTGCCGATACCTGAGGGGTAGCTGGCATTGCTTTCATAGAACATTACAATTACGCCGTCGCCTGCAGCCCCGCTTCCCGATACAGGCTCGCGGCAGAATATTTCCACTTCTTCGCCGCTCGTTTTGTTAGTAAGTAAATAGCGGAAGTGCCAGCCCTCTTCAACTTCCTTCTGCACGTCAATTGATGAAACGTCATACTTATCGCCATACGCGGAAATAAACTCGTTGACGGTCATATATCCGCCGTTTTTGAAAACATCGCCGCATATCTGAACTAGTCCCGAGGATAAATCTGCATTTATAATATCACCGGATACGGAAGCGCTGTTATTCTCATTGCCGCTTTCTTCAGCAGCCTGAGCGTCCTGCTCCGAATCAGCACTAACAGCCGCATTGTTATCCGCTGCGCTGTTGTCTGTTGTCGTATTAGCTTCGCTTTCAGCAGCATTGCCGCAGCCTGCCATACTCGCCAGAATCAGTGCGGACATAACCGCAAGCCCAATTCTTCTTCTCATCTTTTGTTCTCCTTTTTAAGCAAACAATCACACAGTCAAAGCCGGTTACAAAAAGGCGCTGACTGCTTACATACCGATTATATCATATCCTCCCTATTTTGTCAACTTTCGGAAACATACCCTTGACACACATTCAGCGATAGTGTATATTATAGTTACAGTATTCTATGAAAGAGGTAATAAAATGAACCATATTAAAAGACGCGACGAACAGCTCCCGTACATTTCAGACGAGAGCGTATTTGAAGAACAGAAAAACGCCCGCCGTATTCTCCAACGGCTCAACACAATCGACCGCTCTGATTTCGACGGAATCGCCGAAATCGTAAAGGAGCTTCTCGGAAAATCCGACGGCGCATTTATCAACCCGCCGTTTTTCTGCGACTACGGAAAGCATATCGAAGTCGGCAAAAACTTTTTCGCTAATTATAATTGTACAATTCTTGACGTTGCAAGAGTGAAAATCGGCGATAACTGTATGCTTGCGCCGAATGTCGCAATTTACACCGCAGGACACCCCGTCCACCCCGATACCCGAAATACAATGTACGAATACGGAATTGAAGTTACAATCGGCGATAACGTCTGGATAAGCGGAAATACGGTTGTCTGTCCCGGCGTAAAAATCGGAAGCAACTCCGTGATAGGCGCGGGAAGCGTTGTTACAAAGGACATTCCCGAATGGAGCGTTGCCGCGGGGAATCCATGCAGGGTTATCAGAAAAATTACAGAAGCCGACAGAAAACTGTACTTCAAGGACAGAGAATTTGACGACGAAGCATGGCAGGACGTACTCAGGCTTCAAAATCCCTCGGAGTAACCGACAGAAACAAAACTTTAACAATTATATGGTATAGTACGGGCAAGAAAGACTTTGCGGGGTGAGTAAATGTTTAAAATACTGGTGGTTGACGACGAAAAAGAGCTGAATAAAACAGTCTGCGCCTTTTTGAACAAAAACGGCTTTGAGGCAACAGGCTGCCTGAGCGCGGACGAGGCTTATGACGCAATGTACGAAACGGTTTTCGACATCATCATCTCGGATATAATGATGCCCGTTACGGACGGCTTTGAATTTGCTGAAACGGTGCGTTCTCTTGACGCGGAAATACCGATTATTTTTATGACGGCACGCGACGATATTTCCTCCAAGCAGCGCGGATACCGAACAGGCATCGACGACTATATGACAAAGCCTGTCGAGCTTGACGAGCTGCTTCTGCGCATAGGCGCGCTCCTCAGACGTGCTAAAATCGCCGCAAGCAAGCGGCTTGAAGCGGGAGCCTTCGTAATGGACTCAGACGAAAGAACAGCATATCTGAACGGAGAGGAAATTCCGCTTACGACCCGCGAATTTTCGATTCTGTACAAGCTTCTCTCCTACCCCAAAAAAACCTTTACACGAACGCAGCTTATGGACGAATTCTGGGACGCGGATACCGCTTCCGGTCCGAGAACCGTTGACGTTTATATGACCAAGCTTCGCAGCAAGCTTTCCGACTGCACGGATTTTGAAATCGTAACCGTTCACGGGCTGGGATACAAGGCGGTATTGAAATGAAAAAAATCAATCTGAGAAAAATCCTTTTCGTAATAAGGGACTGGGGGATATTCTTTCTTCTTGCCGCGTTTGTCGTTACCTGCTGTATGTCGCTTTTCCTGACTGTGCTTTCCTCGTCGCTGAATATTACTTTTACAGAGGAAAATATTTCCGAGGCGGCAAAGCTTACATTCGGAAACGTTGTCATAATCAGCCTTCTGTTTACGGCAATTGACGCGGCGCGTCGGCGCTTTATGGTCGAACGTCCCACAAAGCGAATTACCGACGCAGGAAAAAAGCTCACGAACGGCGATTTTTCGGTACGAATCGAACCGCTCGGCGAGGACAGCTCCTACGACTGCTTCAACAGCATAATCGAATGCTTCAATAAAATTGCCGAGGAGCTGGGAAGCGTTGAAACTCTGCGCTCCGACTTTATCGCCAACGTTTCTCACGAGCTGAAAACACCGCTTGCCGTTATAAAAAATTACGGCACAATGCTGCAAGCAGCCGAGCTATCCGACGAAGCACGGATAGAATACGCAAAGGGTGTAACCGAAAACTCAGGCAGACTTGCGGGGCTTATAACCAACATTCTAAAGCTGAATAAGCTGGAAAATCAGCAGATTTTCCCCGAAACGGAACGTTTTGATTTGGGCGAACAGCTTTGCGCAGGTATTCTGCGCTTTGAGGAAATCTGGGAAGAGAAGGAAATTGAAATTGAAACGGAAATTACCGAAGAGATATACGTCAGAAGCGACCCTGAGCTTCTTTCGCTCGTCTGGGATAATCTGCTTTCAAACGCTTTCAAATTCACCGAACGCGGCGGAAAAGTTACGGTTGCGCTTAAAGCAGACGACAATTTCGCAAGAGTAAGCGTTGCCGATACAGGCTGCGGAATTTCTGCCGATACAGGAGCGCACATTTTTGAGAAATTCTATCAGGGCGACGCTTCGCACTCCTCGCAGGGAAACGGTCTTGGGCTTGCACTCGTCAAAAGAGTTGTCGATATTCTTCACGCGGATATTTCCGTTCAGAGCGAAATCGGAAAAGGAAGCGTTTTTACCGTTCAGCTGAAAAGGTGTGATGAAAATGAACCGAAAAAAATTGCTTAAGCTGATTTTCCCGCCGATATGGACGCTTGTGCTGCTGATTCCGATATGTGCGGCAGCGCTCGTGTACATTTTTTTGAACAGTATGGACTCACACCCGCTTGCCTATGCCGCTTACGTGCTGTCGTTCTACACGCTGTCCGCCGTTACGGCACGCTGTATACGAGATATTCCAAAGCACTACCGCGCGGCGAAAAGGAAGGTTTACGAAAACCCGGTTGGCGGCAGATATATGACGGATTTTAAATTCCGAACGCACGTTTCGCTTTTCGGCTCGCTCTCAGTCAACCTTGTATACGCCGCAGCGAATGCCGCGTCAGGCATAAGGCAAGGCTCAGCATGGTTTTTCGTGCTGGCTTTTTACTACGCAATCCTTGCGGTAATGCGGTTTCTTCTGCTGCGCTTTGTCAACCGTAAGGGAATCGGCACCGACCGCCTTGGAGAGCTGAAGCGTTCCGGACTTTGCGGTGTTATCCTGCTGCTGGTCAACCTTTCGCTTTCCTGCGCAGTTCTGATGATACTGTACAACGGAAAAGGATACGAATACGATGGCGTGCTGATTTACGTTATGGCAGCCTACACGTTCTGGGCGGCTGCTATGGCTGTAAAAAACCTCGTCAGATACAGGAAGCTCGGAAGCCCGATAATGACAATGGCAAAAATTATAAGCATGGCGGCTGCACTGGTATCAATGCTTTCACTGGAAACCGCAATGCTGTCGCAGTTCGGCGGAGAAATGAGCGAGGAAAACAAGCAGATATTCGTCATACTTACAGGCGCGGGGGTAAGCGCCTGCATTATCGCCATGTCGGTTTACAGCACCGTGCGCGCCTCAAAAGAAATAAAAAATTCCACCAAGGAGAAATAAGAATGGAAAAGAAAACCTTTTCGTACACCTACTCCGCAAAGGAGCAGGAGGAAATCAAGCACATTCGGGAAAAATACGAGCCGAAGGAGGCGGATAAAATGGAGCAGCTGCGCCGCCTTGACGCAAGCGCCGCAAAAAAAGGAACTGTCGCTTCGCTGATAGTCGGAATTATCGGCGCGCTTATTCTCGGAACGGGAATGTCGTGCTGCATGGTCTGGACGGATTATTTCGCAGTCGGAATAATCGTCGGCGTTATCGGAATTGCGCTCGTGTGCGCAGCTTACCCGATTTACAGCCGCGTTACAAAAAAAGAGCGCGAAAAAATCGCGCCCGAAATTATTCGTCTTACCGACGAGCTTATGAAATAAGAGCCTTTCCAAGCGCTCTGCACTTTTCAAGATCCTCGTCGGACGGAAACTCATTCGCAATAACGCCCTCGCCGTTCACAAGAACCGCGCCGTCCTCCTTTACACGCTCCTCCCAGCTTCTCATCCACTCGCCGTCGCCCCAGCCGTATGAGCCGAAAAGCGCAACCTTTTTTCCGCCGAGCTTTCCTTCAATTGCCGAGAAATACGGTTCAAACTCGCTTTCCTCAAGAACCTCTGAGCCCATTGCGGGGCAGCCGAATGCAATCGCGTCGTATTCCTCAATGCCGCCCGAAAAAATTGACACGCTGAACGATTCGGTACCTGCGCCCTCGGCAACCGCCTGAGCCATCGCCTCCGTATTTCCTGTTCCGCTCCAATAAATAACCGCTGTTTTCATAAAAACCTCCTATGATATTCTGAGAGCCTGATATATGTCAGCACCCTCGTTTAATTTATTGCACAGAAATTTTCTGCACCTGTTGTAATTTGCAAAGGTACGCTTTGCGTTTTCAACGCTCCCGTAAACCTTCCACGCCCCGCAGAGCTTGAAATTATCTCCGCCGTTTTCGATAAAGCCCACAACGTCCTCCAACGGATAATCGAGGAATATTCCTATTTCGTGCGGAAAAACGCTGCTTTTCCGTATTCTCTCCGAAAGTCGGTCAAGGCACTGCTCAACGGAAAAATACCTCGGATAGCCATAATCAGACAGGATTCTCCTTATTTCGGGGTCTGCGAACCGCTTTTCCATTAACGCTTCATTATAAATAAGCACCTGTTTTCTGCTTTTACAGCAGCATAAAACCTTGCTTTTAAGTCCCTTCGGCTCTGCCCTCTTATTGAAATATTCCGAATTCTGCTCAATATCCAGCTCCGCCGAAGGGAGCGCCACAAGGCTTGCGCATTTTATTCCGAGCAAGGTCGGAGCAGTGTGAAACGCAAGTCTGCGCCCGAAATCCTTATGTTCAGCTTCTGACATATTATCACTCTCCATTTGGTTAGTTATGGCTAACCGTTGGCTGTGTTTTTGAAAAAAGAATCGCGTGCAGCTCACAGCCGATATATTGATTTATGCCGCACGCGTCAGTTAGCGCTTGCTAACCTAAATACAGTATAGCATACCTAATCCGATTTGTCAAGAGAAATTTTTACAGCGGCACAAAAAATTCGCACCGCTGCATCAAAATGTTCATACTCTGCGGAATTATGAACAAGCTCAGCGCAATTTATTAAGAAAAAACCGCGGCATTGTCGAATGAACGCTTTCCGAAACCTCGGTGAAGATTGAAGCAAGCGCTTTTCCAACAAGCCTGCCGCTGTAAACCGCCTGTTCAACAGAGTTGCCGTGCGAGCCGACCTCAATCAGAAGCGAGCCTGTCGAGAGGTGCTGATTATATTGACAATACTGAAACAAAATCGGACGTGTAAGAGTGGGATAACGCGATTCGATTGCCTGTTGAAGCGCGCAGGCAAAGTGAAAATTTTCAAGATAATCGGGCACATTATAATTTCCATCATCGGCAGCGGAAATAATCATTATCTGCGCAGCCTTTTTTCCGTCAATTTCCGTTACAGCGCTTATCCGCGTCCCGTCCTGTTCCTCAATTGCGTCCCTATGAACGTCAAGCACGATTTTTATCGACGGAAACTCGTCAAGCAGATTTTTTGTCGTAACCAGACTGCGGTCGTATGCACCCGTGTAGCGGGCGTCGTGAATTGTTCCGTCGTGAAGCACCGCAATTCCCGCAGCTGCCAGTTCCTCCGCCATTGCCGCACCTACCGCAACAACGCTGTTGTCGGGGTCGGACGAGCGACAGGTATAGTTCTCATCGTAAAACGCTTTCTCGGACGGCTCATAGCTTTCGCTTGTATGCGTATGTACAATCAACACCTGCGGCTCGTCGCTGAACAGCTCAACCGCAATTCCGCACGCTTTCTGCGATTCCTCCTCAACTCTCTCGCGCGGCAATTCCGTGCAGTTCCGAACCTGTCCGCCGCTTGGAAGCGTTATAAAGTCCGTACCGCCGTTTGAAGTATAGGTGCGTTCCCATATTTCACCGCTCGGAGCGTTAAAAACCGATAAATCCTCCCTTTCCTGAGAAATATTTCTTATAAGCAGCGCAGCCTGTTCATTTTTTTCTTCAATATGAACAGGTTCTTCAATTTCAGGCGCAATCTGCGTTTGCCGGGTAGAAACGGACGGCTTGTACAGAATAAGCGTGCCGTTGCTTATTCCCTCCGAAGCGGGACGAAACGACGTGTATTTCGCCGCCTCGCTCATGTAGCGAACCGCGTCGGGAACAACCGCAGCCGCAGCCAGCGACGCAAGCGGCGCGGCAAACGCAATACCGACCGCTATTGCCGCACGGTGTTTTCCAAGCAGAAATCTGCTCCAAATCCTCATTGTTCAACCTCCTTTATGTCGTTATTACCATTCTATTCAGGAAAAACTAAAATATTCCGCGCTATATAATCAGCGAAAGTATCTCTTCCTCGGACAGCTGCGGGTTTAGCGCAAGACTTACCGACAGACCCACCGTGCGCGCAAAATCAGCGATTAGCTTGTCTATATTTCGCGGCGTTACCATCATCCTTGAACCGTTTTCGCACTCGTAATCAATAACCGTCGGAACTCCTACCGCTATAACGCTTTTTCCGATTGTCGCCGCACTTATTTCACTTCGGTCGTTGCCAACTCCCGAGCCGGGCGAAATTCCTGCGTCTGTAAGCTGAATCGTGCGGCAAAGACGCTCGGAATCCGCACAGGCAAGGCTGTCAATCGCAATCACAAAATCAGCGCCCGCTCCCTCCGCCAGAAAACGTATCTGCTCGGCGCTTTCAATGCCCGTCTGTCCAGTTACCCCCGTTTCAACAACCGCAACGCTTCTCATTCCAAGCGCGCGGAAATCATCATGAACCGCAAGGTGGGCAGTAGCCGGAACGTACCTGAGCGACTTTACCCCAAGGCTGTCGGAGCAGATATGCACGTTCCCAAGTCCCGCAATCAACGCTTTGCCGGCAGGAATCATACGTCGGAGCAAAGCGGACAGGCACGGTATACATTCGCCTGCCTCGGAATATACTGTGTAATAGTTGCCGGCAGCTTTTCCGATTAGCCTGCCGTCGTTTTCACTGAGCGTGATTTTTGTGCAGCTTGTTCCGAATAATTCGAAATTATGAACAAAAACGCCGGTTTTCTTGTCATTTATTACACCATTTTCGCAAATTAAATCCGTTCTTTTCATCATTTCTACCTAATTTCTAAAAAAAAAAAAAAAGTATTGCTTTTTTCCAAAAAACGTGTTATAATATATCGTACTGAAAAAATGTAATTTTATACATACTTTTGTTAAGGAGGTGCAAAAACAGTGCCGAACATTAAATCTGCAAAGAAAAGAGTTCTTGTTGCAAAGGCAAGAAACGACCGCAACAAGGCTGCCAAGACCGAATTAAGAACTGCAATCAAGAAGGCCAGAGCGGACGAAGCTACCGCTGAGGTTATCAAGGCTGCTTCCGTAAAGCTGGACAAGGCAGCAGGTAAGGGCTTAATCCACAAGAATAAGGCTGCAAGATTAAAGTCCAGACTTGCAAAGAAGGCTAACGCCTCTGCATAAGCTGATACAAATGTATAAACAGACGGATCGTTTCGGTTCGTCTGTTTTTCTTTGTTCATATCTCTGTTCATACAGGAGAATTTATTTTTTAGAAAATTTCCGTCTTTGTATTGACAAAATTCAAATACTGCAATATAATATATCTTGCACACGTTAATAATTTCCACCACTATATCTTGTGGTGGAACTGTGAAATAAACCGAAAAGAGGAGTCCGGCACATGATAACAAAAATTCAGAAACGCGACGGGCGGCAGGTTCCGTTCAACGTCCAGAAAATCGCAGACGCAATATATAAAGCAGCGTCGGCGGTAGGCGGCAAGGATTTTAACTCCGCACTTGCGCTTGCGGAAGAGGTCTGCCGTATTCTCGATGAAAAATCCGCTTCATCGGGAAAAATTCCGAGCGTTGAGGACGTTCAGGATACAGTTGAAAAGGTGCTTGTCGAAAACGGACACGCAAAAACCGCAAAGGCGTTCATTCTTTACAGAGCCAACCGCACTCGAATCCGCGAAATGAACACAACGCTGATGAAAACCTACGAGGATTTAACCTTCAAATCCGCGCGCGACTGCGATATAAAGCGCGAAAACGCAAATATCGACGGCGATACCGCAATGGGCACAATGCTCAAGTACGGCTCGGAGGGCGCAAAGCAGTTCAATGAAATGTATGTGCTCGACCCTAGCCACTCCAAAGCCCATATCGACGGAGATATCCATATCCACGACCTCGATTTTCTCACCCTTACAACAACCTGCTGCCAGATCGACATTATGAAGCTGTTCAAGAACGGCTTTTCAACAGGTCACGGCTACCTGCGCGAGCCTAATAATATAGGCAGCTACTCCGCGCTCGCCTGCATCGCTATCCAGTCAAATCAGAACGACCAGCACGGCGGTCAGTCGATTCCGAATTTCGATTATGCAATGGCGGACGGCGTAAGAAAGTCATACAGACAGCTCTATGAAAAGAATATTGTACGCGCACTTATGCTTGAAACCTCAAACGAGGACGATTCGGCAATCGAAGCCGAGGTTAAGGCATATATGAACAGGATAAAAGCTGAAAACGGACTTGTTCCCGTGCTTGCAAACAACAACGGATTCGCGGAGCTTGAACACGGCGAGCTTGTTCGGCTTACAGGAAGCGTGGAAATTGCCGACTCTGTTCAGAAATTTACCGTAAAGCTTACCAAAAAGGAAACAAACCGCGCTACGTATCAGGCAATGGAGGCTCTCGTTCATAATCTTAACACTATGAACAGCCGCGCGGGCGCGCAGATTCCTTTTTCGTCGATAAACTACGGAACAGATACCTCTCCCGAAGGTCAGATGGTTATCGAAAATGTTCTGCTTGCAACCGAAAAAGGTCTTGGAAACGGCGAAACCCCCATCTTCCCTATCCATATCTTTAAGGTCAAGGAGGGCATAAACTACAACCCCGGCGAACCTAACTACAAGCTTTTCAGACTTGCGTGCAGAGTATCCGCAAAGCGTCTTTTCCCGAATTTCTCGTTCATCGACGCCCCGTTCAATCTTCCTTATTACAAGGAGGGCGATTATAATACCGAAATCGCTTACATGGGCTGCCGCACAAGAGTTATCGGAAACGCATACGATAAGTCAAGGGAAATCGTTACAGGGCGCGGAAACCTCAGCTTTACCTCCGTAAATCTGCCCCGACTTGGTATAAAGGCGGGCGGAGATCTCGTTAAGTTCTTTGAAATGCTTGAGGATACAATGAATCTCGTTATCGACCAGCTTATGTATCGCTATAAAATTCAGGCTCAGAAGAAGGTCAAGAACTACCCCTTCCTTATGGGTCAGGGTATCTGGATCGACTCCGACAAGCTCGGTCCCGACGACTGCGTAGGCGAAATTTTAAAGCACGGTACTCTTTCCATGGGCTTTATCGGTCTTGCGGAGTGCCTTAAGGCTCTTATCGGTGTTCACCACGGTGAAAGCGAACAGGCGCAGGAGCTTGGTATGAAGATAATCGGAAGAATGAGAGCAAGACTTGACGAGGAAACCGAAAAAACAGGTCTTAATTTCTCGCTTCTCGCAACGCCTGCCGAGGGACTTTCAGGTCGCTTTGTGCGCCTTGACAAGAAGCTTTTCGGGGAAATAAAGGGTGTTACCGACCGCGATTACTACACGAACTCTTTCCACGTTCCCGTATATTACCATATCTCCGCTTACCGTAAAATTCATCTTGAAGCGCCATACCACGCGCTTACAAATGCGGGACACATCAGCTATGTCGAGCTTGACGGCGACCCCGTAAACAATCTTGACGCTTTCGAGCAGGTTATCCGCTGCATGAAGGAGGAAGGTATCGGCTACGGCTCTATAAATCACCCGGTAGACCGCGACCCCGTTTGCTGCTATACGGGAATTATCGGCGACCGCTGCCCGAAGTGCGGACGCACGGAGAACGAGCAAACCGTCACAAAGGAAAGAATTAAGCGCATCCGTGTTTCTTGAGCTTTTGTCTTGTAAAAAATAACAAAATTTTCATTTTCCTATTGACTTTAGCTCGTTAATATTTTATAATATTTAATGTATACTGTTCTGTTTTACGGCAAACAGAAATATTACATTCAACTTTTAGGAGGTCAATCATGAGAGTTTACAACTTCAGCGCAGGTCCCGCTGTATTACCTGAGGAGGTTCTCAAGGAAGCAGCAGAAGAAATGCTTGATTACAAGGGAACGGGTATGTCCGTAATGGAAATGTCACACCGCTCTAAGGCCTATGACGCTATCATAAAGGAAGCGGAAAAGGATCTCAGAGAGCTGATGAATATTCCCGATAACTACAAGGTTCTTTTCCTTCAGGGCGGCGCTTCTCAGTTCTTTGCAGAAGTTCCTATGAATATGATGAAGAACAAAAAGGCGGCTTACATCATTACCGGTCAGTGGGCAAAGAAAGCGTACCAGGAAGCTCAGATTTACGGCGAGGCTGTTGCAGTGGCTTCTTCCGCAGACAAGACCTTCTCATATATCCCCGACTGCTCGGATCTTGATATTCCCGAGGACGCAGACTATGTTTATATCTGCGAAAACAACACGATTTACGGCACAAAGTTCAAAACGCTCCCTAACACAAAGGGTAAAACGCTTGTTGCCGATGTTTCCTCGTGCTTCCTTTCCGAGCCGGTAGACGTTACAAAGTACGGCGTAATATACGGAGGCGTTCAGAAGAATATCGGTCCTGCCGGCGTTGTTATTGCAATTATACGCGACGACCTTATTGCGGAAGACGTTCTCCCCGGAACTCCCACAATGCTCAAGTGGAAAACTCAGGCTGACAATGATTCTCTTTACAATACTCCTCCCTGCTACGGTATTTACATCTGCGGAAAGGTATTCAAGTGGATTAAGAAAATGGGTGGCTTAGAGGCTATGAAGGCGCACAACGAAAAGAAGGCTAAGATTCTCTACGATTTCCTCGACCAGAGCAAGCTTTTCAAGGGCACTGTTCGTCCCGAAGACCGTTCTCTTATGAATGTTCCTTTTGTAACGGGCAACGAGGAGCTTGACGCAAAGTTCATCAAGGAATCGAAGGCTGCCGGCTTTGAAAACCTTAAGGGTCACCGCACCGTTGGCGGTATGAGAGCTTCCATTTATAACGCTATGCCTATCGAGGGCGTTGAAAAGCTCGTTGAATTTATGAAGAAATTTGAAGCAGAAAACAGCTGATTCTACATAAGGAGTAAATGCAATGTATAACGTATTAACACTCAACAAAATCGCAGCCTGCGGAACCGACCTTTTCGACAAATCGGCTTACGCTTTCGGCGATGAAATGGCAAATCCCGACGCAATTCTTGTAAGATCCGCTTCCATGCACGAAATGGAGCTTGGCGACAACCTGCTTGCAATTGCAAGAGCGGGCGCAGGCGTAAACAATATTCCGATTGATAAGTGTTCGGAAAAGGGCGTTGTCGTTTTCAACACTCCCGGTGCAAACGCTAACGCGGTTAAGGAGCTTGTTCTTGCAGGCTTGTTCCTTTCCAGCAGAAAAATCGTTCCCGCGACCGAATGGATAAAGACCTTAAAGGGCAAGGGCGACGAGGTTGGGAAGTTGGTTGAAAAAGGCAAGAGTCAGTTTGCGGGTCCGGAAATTAAGGGTAAAAAGCTTGGTGTAATCGGTCTTGGCGCAATCGGCGCGCTTGTTGCAAACGCTGCCGCCGCACTTGGTATGGAGGTTTACGGCGCTGACCCGTTCCTTTCCGTTGACGGCGCGCTCCGTCTTTCAGCAAGCGTTCACTACGTAAAAACAAACAAGGAAATTTTTGAAACCTGCGACTATATCACACTTCACGCTCCTGCAACTCCCGAAACAAAGGGTATGATTAACGCAGAATCCATCGCGATGATGAAGAAGAGCGTTCGCATTCTCAACTTTGCAAGAGCCGACCTTGTTGACAGCAAGGCTATAATCGACGCACTTGCAAACGGTGGAATGGCTGCTTACGTTACCGACTTTGCTACTGATGATATAATCGGCGTTGACGGCGTTGTTGCAATCCCCCACCTTGGCGCTTCCACTCCCGAAAGCGAGGATAACTGCGCTATTATGGCGGTCAACGAAATCAAGGCGTACCTTGAAAACGGTGATATTATCAACAGCGTGAACCTTCCCTGCGTTCAGGTTGCCAAGACAGGCGACGCTAAAATTTGCATAATCCACAAGAACGTTGAGGGACTTATTTCCAAGGTTACCGCTGTGGCTGCCGAAGCCGGTGCAAATATCGAAAATATGGTCAGCAAATCCAAGAAGGATATGGCTTACACGGTTCTCGATATAAAGGGTAATTCCGACGGTATCGCGGCAAAAATGAACGCAATTGATGATGTAATCAGCGTTCGAGTTATAAAGTAAAAAGCTTAACTAGGGCGTGTTGACACTAAGCCTAACACATGTCTTTTTGGCTGCTTTTGCCCC
>CAZFMC010000042.1:0-14478 GCA_964520065.1 uncultured Ruminiclostridium sp. | reverse complement strand
TCGGGAGAGTTCGCAGTAATTGTTGCTCCCGCCGTTAGCCAAATTGTGAAATATTACAGAGCGTGTTAAAGGCGGAATTGCCCGCCGCGGCTCGCGCCAGACTCACTTCGGGAGAGTTCGCAGTAATTGTTGCTCCCGCCGTTAGCCAAATTGTGAAATATTGCAGGACGTGTTAAAGGCGGAATTGCCCGCCGCGGCTCGCGGCTTCAGTTCACAAATATGCACTTCCGATTTTTAAAATAAACGCTGTAATTTAACACGAAAACAACTATGCTTGTAATGTCGCTCCCGAGTTCTTCCGCGACAACTTCGGCGGGAGATGTTCCGATTATAAGTGCGCAGGCGACCAGGTATATGTACCCGATAACAATACCCGACGTGAAAAAAATCAGATACCATTTCATAGCGTCGCGTTTAAGCCCGCTTATCCTGAAACGGACAAAAATAGCACCCGCACTGAAAACAAGTAAAAAAGAACCATAGATTATGTCAAGCGCTCGGATTTCGGGGAAGAATTCCCGCACATAGGTCAGATCCTCGCCGTAGGAAAACCCCGTAAAAAGCATAATCGCCGAAATAAGGGAGGCAAAAGCGGTAGCAAAGAATGAAAAATAAAGCAAAACCTTCATCCAGCCTATTCCATAGCGCTTTCCGTCCTCGCCGTAAATACAGCCGAGTCGCTTGATTTCCGCCCACGTTTTCCCGTTTTCGGGTGCGGCGTATGCGTACGGAGGAATCGGCGTCTGCGCGTATGCCTCCGCGTTGTTTACAGGCGCTCCGCAGCTCGGACAGTACTTCGAGCCGTTTTCAAGCTGTGCGCCGCAGTATCCACAAAACATATTGCCCTCTCCTTGTATTTTGCATTTTGTGCAATTTTTGCTAAGAAAATCGCGCAGGAACCGTCAATCCTGCGCGATTTCGAAGTAATAATGAATATGACGTACGCGAAACGACAAAATTCTTTGTACGTCACAATCATATTATAACGTGTTCAACCCTGTTTGTCAAGTGTTTTTTTAATATTTTTTTAAAAATTTTTTTAAATTGTCGAATTGCGTCGAATTGCATAAAAATCCGATGCCGGAACCGCTTTTGCTTGCGCTTAGCCGAAGAACACCTGCGCCGCAGCTTCCCCGCCCGAAATCGTGCCGTCCGTTAGAAGACCAAGCGCGTCGCGCGTTCCCGAAAGCGTTCCGCCTTTGATAATCCTCAGCTCCGAGCAGTCCGCCCCGCCGCCGAACACAACGCCACGCGCCGTTTTCGGGAGTAACGCGGAAATGACGATATTCCCCGCGCTGTCAGCGATTGTGACGGTATCGCCCGCCGCCGCGTTAAGAGAGGTCGAGCCAAGGAAATTCTTTTCGGGCGTTTTCATCATGCCCGTGCTTCCGAGCGCCAGAAGAAGTCCGCCCGAAACGTTTATGCTGTTGCCGTTGTCGCCGCAGTCAAGCGCTCCGTCCCTGTCCGAAACCGGTCCGAAAACAACGACCGTGCCGCCCGTGACATTTATATCGCCGTTTGAATCAAGCCCGTCGCCCGCCGCGTCAATATAAACGCTTCCGCCGTTTATGCTAATCGCGCAGCCGTCCTCCCCGCCCGCGTTAATGCCGTCGTCTGTTGAGATAATGCTTGTCCTGCCGCCGTTTATGTTCAGCGCCGACTTGCTCTCAAGCCCCTCGGTGCTGTTCAGAATGCAGATTTCCCCGCCGTTTATATTCAGCTCGCCCTTCGCGGAAATTCCCTTCCCGCAGACGGAATTTAACGTAAGGCTGCCGCTGTCAACAGTCGCCGCGCCGTCCGTTCGAACAGCGTGGTCGGTCGAATCAATCTTAACCGCGCAGTCGGAAACGAAAAGCTCTCCCGCCTTTATCCCCTTGCTGCTCAGGTCGGGGTCGTTTTCGGTATCTCCCGTTGTTTTTACCGTCAGCGTCCCGCCCGAAAGGGTCAGCAGCCCGTCCGCCTGAATACCGTCCTGCTCGGAAGCCAGCCGCACGTCCGAGCTTACAAGCTCCACCCGCCCCGCCCGTTCGCCGTCCGTTTTAACGCAGTCGCCTGCGCTTTTAACGTCAATAACCGCGTTTTCCGCGAAAATCCCGCTCCCGCTCTTTATTCCGCTCTTTTCGGCGGAAACGGAAAGAGCGCAGTCGGCAATAAAAAGCTCCTTTTCGGAATAAACTCCGGTTTTGCTTCCGCTCGTTACGGTAATGCTGCCCTCGCCGCAGAATTTCAGCTTGTCGCCCGTGAAAAACGCAGCGTTCGGGATTTTTTCAACCGAGCTTTCAAAGCTTCTCTTATAAGAATAGTCGCCGTCTGCAAAGAAATTTTCCGTTCCCTCCGCCGCTTCAACGCTCAGCTCGCCTCTTTTGCAGAAAACCGCCGCGCCGTCGGGGTTTTCGACGGAAATCCCGTTCAGAACAAGCCGTACAGGCTCGTTGCTGTCAATGTAAATCATTCCGTCCTCAAGAGTACCGCTCAGATTGTAAATTCCGCCCTCCGTCAAGGAAAGACAGCCGTTTTCAAACCACGCTCCCGCGCCTTGTATCGACACCGCCTCCCCGAACGTCACGGTACATTCGCTGCTGAAGGAGGCGTCCGTTTCCGAAAGCTCCGCGCCTGCGCCCTCGCTTGTGTATATTGCATTTTCACTCCCGCAGCCCGTCAGCATTGCAACGGCGGTCAGCAGCGACATTCCTTTTCTCATATGCGGCGTCCTTTCTCTTTGTTGTAAGAATATCATACCCCGTTATTGTGAAAGCGCCGTGACGAAACGGAATCCTTAAACTGAAACGCGCTGAAAAATTATTCCCGCTTGCTATGTTACACAAAAGCGGCGGACGTTTTTTGAGAAAAATCACAAAATCATGCACAAACACTACTTTGTGTAAACCTTTACTGTTGACAAAACCGACAAACTATGCTATAATTGTATCATCTTAATTTATCACTCACGGAGGGTATGCTATGTCAGAAAATGTTGTTAATATTTCCGAAGCGGACGAATACATAGAAGATGAATTCGGGCTTGGTCTGAAGGGCTTCCTGCTTGCAAGGCTTGTGTTCGGTATAATCTGCGCGTTTATGGTGCTCGGCGGGGTTGTCTGCCTGCTCACTGGTACAAGCGCGGACGTCCTTATAAGTACGGCTACCGGTCTTGTTCCCAACGCTCTCGATCAGAATTTCAACGGTTATCAGATTTGTATGTACGCACAGGCTGCTTACTCAATTTTAAGCCCCATTGTCGTATTCCTTTTTATGAAGGACCGCAACAAGCTTTACGCCCTCATCGACCTTGCGCTTTTCGTAGTGTTTATCGGCGTTTCAATAGCTATGGGCGCTATGTTCGCTAACCCTGCCACAACGGGAAATGTGAACCTCTTCACAAACGGCTCGGCTTGGATTTTATACATTCTGTTCAATCCCGTCTGGTCGTTTATCGCGCTTTTTGTCGGAAACCATTTCAAGTATATGCCCTTTATTAAGTAAGGCGGAAAGGATAAAGTAATGATTCTTGGTTTGTATTTAAACGCTGTCGGCGTTCCGTTTGTTCCTGCAATACTCATCGTGCTGAGCGTGCTTGTACAGCTCGGCGGCTTTGCCTTCCTTATTTACCGTGCAAAGGCGACAGGCTCTATGGAAACGGTTAATACCGCTCAGCTTGAAAAGGTCGGCAATATTGCTGCTCTTGTTTTCGTTATTTACGCTGTTCTTGAATTTATCGGCGTTGGCGCGTGCGTTGCCGCAAATGAAATCTGCCGCGGTCCGTACCACTATCCTGTTGGCTCCGTTTGCAGCTTCTGCAAGAACGGAACCTTCGGCGCGTCCGATATTCTAATGCTAGGAATTTATTTTGACGTGTTTATTTTGAATAGCTATATTGTTACAACGATTTCCGCCGTTAAAAATTTCTTAGCAAAGAAAAAGATACACCTGCTTTAAGTGCAAATGCGCTGAATAACAGAGTTTTTTTCAAAACCGTCCGACGGAAATTCCCCGGACGGTTTTTGCTATATACAAAAAGACCAAAGCAAAACAACAGAAGAAAGGAAGAAAAACAATGACAATGACCCAGAAAATTCTGGCTAAGGCGGCGGGGCTTCCCTCCGTAAAAGCCGGACAGCTTATCCGCGCGAAGCTGGATATGGTGCTTGGAAACGACATTACAAGCCCCGTTGCAATCAACGAGTTTGAGAAAAACGGCTTCAGCACGGTTTTCGACCGCACAAGGATTTCGCTTGTTATGGATCATTTTACCCCGAACAAGGACATCAAGGCGGCAGGACTTACAAAGCAGTGCCGTACCTTTGCGCAGAAGCACGATATTCTGAACTATTTCGACGTCGGGGATATGGGAATTGAGCACGCGCTGCTCCCCGAAAAAGGGCTTATAGCTCCGGGAGAGGTTTGCATTGGCGCGGACAGCCACACCTGCACCTACGGCGCGCTTGGGGCTTTTTCAACAGGCGTAGGCTCGACGGATATGGCGGCGGGAATGGCTACGGGCGAGGCTTGGTTCAAGGTGCCGGCGGCGATAAAATTCAACCTTACGGGCAGTCTTTCCGAAAACGTGAGCGGAAAGGACGTAATCCTGCATATTATCGGGAAAATCGGGGTTGACGGCGCGCTTTACAAGTCGATGGAGTTCACGGGCGAGGGTGTAAAATCGCTTTCGGTTGACGACAGGCTTTGCATTGCCAATATGGCGATAGAGGCGGGCGGAAAGAACGGGATTTTCGAGGTTGACGAGCTTACGCTGGAGTATCTGAGGGGGCGCGTAAGCCGACCGTTTGAAGCGTTTTCGCCCGATTCCGACGATGACTACGAGCAGGTTATAGAAATTGACCTTAGCGCTGTAAAGCCGACGGTTGCTTTCCCCCACCTGCCCGAAAACACGAAAACGCTTGACGAAATTGACAAGCCGATTGTTATAGATCAGGTGGTAATCGGCTCCTGCACAAACGGGCGGATTTCGGATATGAGAAACGCGGCGGCTGTTCTGAAAAGCAAAAAGGTTGCGAAAAACGTCCGCTGCATAGTAATTCCCGCGACCCAGCAGGTTTATCTTGATTGTATACGCGAGGGACTGGCTGAAATTTTCATTAACGCGGGCTGCGCGTTCAGTACGCCTACCTGCGGACCGTGCCTTGGCGGGCATATGGGGATACTTGCGGCGGGAGAACGCGCGGTATCGACTACAAACCGGAACTTTGTGGGACGAATGGGACACCCCGAGTCGGAGGTATATCTGGCGAGTCCTGCGGTTGCGGCGGCGTGCGCTGTTGCGGGAGAATTAAGAAGCGATATATTCGGAGGTAACTGAAATGGTTAAACACGTTATTATATGGACGCTTAAAGACGAGCTGAAGGGCAGCGAGCGCGAGGCTGTAAAAAAGGGCATTAAGACGGCTTTGGAGGGCTTAAAGGGGCAGATTGACGGACTTGTTGACATTCGTGTTGAAACGGAGCTTTTGCCCGGCTCGGCGGGCGACGTGATGCTTGACAGCACGTTTGTTGACGAAGCGGCGCTCAGGGCTTACGCGGTTTACCCTGCGCACGTTGCTGCGGCGGACGGGTTTGTTCGTCCCTACACGGCGCACAGGAGCTGCGCGGATTACACGCTTGAGAACTGACGGGAAAAAGGACAAGGAGATAGCGATGAAAGCACAAGGAACGGTACATAAATTCGGCGATAACGTTGACACGGACGTGATAATCCCCGCGCGTTATCTGAACACCGCCGACCACAAGGAGCTTGCGTCCCACTGCATGGAGGACATAGACAAGGATTTTATACGCAAGGTCAAGAGCGGGGATATTATTACTGCGGGTGCAAATTTTGGCTGCGGCTCTTCGCGGGAGCACGCGCCGATAGCGATTAAGGAAAGCGGAGTTTCGTGCGTTATAGCTGCGACGTTTGCGCGGATTTTCTATCGCAATGCGATAAACATAGGCTTACCCATTCTGGAGTGTCCCGAAGCGGCAGCGGCGATTGCCGGCGGGGACGAGGTTGAGGTTGATTTTGACGCGGGAGTTATAACGGATTTGACCACGGGCAAGAAATTTCAGGCTGAACCCTTCCCTGAATTTATCAAGGAGATTATCGGCAAGGGCGGTCTGCTCAACTCCCTTAAACACTGAACCGGCAAACAGTCAGGCTTTGGCTGAGCGGAACAGACTTATCATTACCTGCTCGTTTGAGGGCTTGCAGCAGCGGGAGCGCGCGGGCGCGCAGCGCGGCGGAATTGCAGAGCAATTCCGCCTGCCTGCGGCGAAGCCGCAGGCACTTTCCCGCCGAGCGGGAAAGGCGCTGCGCGCCCGCGCGCCCCGCTGAACAGACTCTTCGAGAGGCAGAGCTGAGCCGCTTGGGAGTGCAGCAGGGAGCGGAAAAGCGGCAGAGTAATTCCGCAGCATGAGATAGCAGCAGCTAGAGAAAGGAAACAAAAATGGAAAAAAAGATAGCAGTTATTCGGGGTGACGGAATAGGACCCGAAATAGTCGGCGAAGCAGTCCGCGTGCTGGAAAGGGTCGCGGAGAGGTTTGACCATAAATTCGAGTTTACGGACGTTCTTATGGGCGGGATTGCGATAGATGAAACGGGCGTTCCGCTGCCGCAGGAAACGATCGACGTGTGTAAGGCGAGCGACAGCGTCCTTCTTGGCGCGGTTGGCGGACCTAAGTGGGATAAGGGCGCGGGAAATCTGCGACCCGAAGCGGGTCTGCTTGGGATACGCAGCGCGCTCGGTCTTTTTGCAAATATCCGTCCCGCACGACTTCTTGCGCCGCTTGCAGAGGCCTGCCCGCTCAAAAATGATATTACCGAGCAGGGGCTTGATCTTGTAATTGTACGCGAGCTTATAGGCGGTGCGTATTTTGGAAAAAGAAGTACGTATATTGATGAAAACGGGCACAAAACGGCGGCTGACGAGATGAAGTACAGCGACTACGAAATTGAAAGAATCTGCCGAGTAGCGTTTGAGCTAGCAAAAAAGCGAAGAAAAAAGGTGACGAGCGTTGACAAGGCGAACGTTCTGGACAGCTCACGGCTCTGGCGCGAGGTTGCGCACAGAATTGCGGCGGAAAACGCAGACGTTGAGTATTCGGATATGCTGGTTGATAACACGGCGATGCAGCTTGTGCGAAATCCGGCTCAGTTTGACATCATAGTTACGGAAAATCTTTTTGGCGACATTCTTTCGGACGAGGCGAGCATGATAACAGGTTCGCTGGGAATGCTGCCGAGCGCGTCGCTTGGCGAGGGTGCGTGCGGCTTGTATGAGCCTATCCACGGTTCTGCGCCGGATATTGCCGGGCAGGACAAGGCGAATCCGCTTGCAACGATTCTTTCTGCTGCCATGATGCTTCGGTACAGCTTTGATATGCAGGAGGAGGCGGACGCGATAGAGCGTGCGGTAGACGCGGTTCTTGCCGAGAATTACCGCACTGCCGACATAATGAGCGAGGGGAAAGCGCTTGTTGGCTGCCGCAAAATGGGCGAGCTTGTTGCCGAGCGGGTATAGTATAATTACGCGGCAAGTCCCATATAGAAAAGCGGGCTGTTGCGGCACTTCACACACGCCGCAACAGCCCGCTTGATATATTCTGCTATTACACAGTCGGCGCGGCGCGCGTCTTACATTTTGCTTCGCAAAATGTAAGTTCCTCACGCGGCTTCGCCGCGCGAGGAATCGCTTTGTGCGGCTTCGCCGCACAAAGCGCGCGCGCCGTGCCCCCTCCGCTTGATGCAAACCTTGACTCAACAACCGCAGGCTGCGGCGGGCGACGTTCGTTTCGCGGAGCGAAACGAACGGGCTGCGCGGCGAAGCCGCGCAGCCGCCCGTTCCGCCTTCGGCGGAACGGGCGCGCCCGCCGCGCTCTCCCGTAAGCAGCAGTGTTTCCGGCAGCAGCCGGGTCGCGGCGTTAGTCAAGATGTTTTCAAAAACAAGAATAGGGAAAGCCGCGAGGGAACTCCGACGGAGGGCGTAAGCCCTCACGGAGGAGTTCCCGTTGAAAGAGTGGTTCAGACGACGCTGCTAAGCCGAATTATACCGTTTTTGTTCCATTCGGCGAAAGCTTTGTAGCCAAGCTTCGCGTACCATTGGGCAACATTGGTGAAGTGGATGTAGCTGTAATCAAATCCTTCGTTTTTTAGCAGCAGCGTCGCATTTTTAATCATGGTCAGACCGATTCCCATGCTGCGGAATTCCGGAAGAGTTCCCACGCAGCCTGGCGCACCGATCCTGAATGAGTGCCCGTCTATATGGTGAGTCCCCATGTCGTCAAGCAGACAGAAGCTCGCAATTTTTTCGCCTATGAAGCCGCAGTAAACCTTGTTGTCGGCTGTGAAAAATTCCGTCCAGCTCTCGTCAACTTTTCTTACTGCTTTACTCAGTTCGTCGGGAGAGCCGTGGTAGTATCCAAATGAAATGTTGTCGTTTAGCTGTTTTTGGTAAAGCCGCTCGTCGAAATTGTCGAGTTTTAACAGCATTTCCTGAAAAACAGCGTCGTTCGGCAGAGAACGTATATAGTCCTTTTCAAAGTGGTTCGGGAAAATGCTTTGAAAAAGCAAATAAAGGCTTTCGGTGCGGGTGCATAACTTGTCCATTTTGCTTGCGTTTCCTCCGTTTTTGTTACAGTATATCAGAATCGGACTGAATTGTCAATCCTTTTGCGACCGCCTGCGGGGAAGAGCCACCACCCGTCGGCGGTCGCAGCGGCTTTAAAATCCTTTGCCTTATTCCGCGCTTTGGCTAACGCCGCGCCCTACAGACGCTGCTCCCCCCTGCCCGCTCCGACAGATTGCCGAAATCGGAGGGGCGCGGCGGGCGGCGTTCGTTTCGCTCCGCGAAACGAACGTGCTGCGCGGCTTCGCCGCGCAGCCGCCCGTTCCGCCTTCGGCGGAACGGGCGCGCCCGCCGCGCGCTGGCGCGTGCAGTCTCAGCGCAAAATGCGCAGCCCGCGAAAATTACGCAAATTGCACAAAATGAGTAAAGGAAGCGGAAAAACAGTCGCCGATGTCAAAAAAAGGGGTTGAAATTTGTTCAAATCGGCAATTTCAGCGCGTGGAAGAAAAAAACAGTTGCAATCTTGTAAAAAAAGTAGTATAATGTAAGTTGAGAAATTGTCAGTTTTGACAGAGCGGCGGTTGCAAAAGTTGTAAAATCGCCCGTAAACGGCAGTAAAGCAAAATGTAAAATCGAAAAACGAAGTCGGAATCGTAAACGAAAACATAAAAGCCAAAATAAATGCTGCCCGGAGGATTGGAGGGTTAATCCAAAATGAATGAAAACGACCTCAAGTGGATAACGGTGAACGGTATCTCGCCCGAGCCTGCCTGCGTCGCATTGTCCGAAAAAATCGAAAAGTTCGGCTGGTGCGTGGATTTCAGCGGCTTCGGCGAGGAAAAAATGAAAAAAGCACGCCTCTGCGTTTTTGACGCGCTCAGCAGAAGCGAAAAGCCCAATATCCTTGTAATAAGTCCGTCAGGCTTCGCCCAGAGCTGGTATAATGCGCTGCTCGTGGGTCTGGGAGTGGATTTTAAGCTCGTTTCCGGCGCAAAAAATGCGGTCGCTTACTTTTCAAAGGAGCTTTCCAACCTGTTTATCGTCAGCGAGGAGGTCCTCGCCGATAGCGCAAATTCCGTTTTCGAGGAAATGCAGAAAAGCGGCGTGGTCTGGGATTTGATGATAGTGGACGCTTCCGGCAGTACCGAGAGTATGAACGCTCCGCTCTATATCGGGAAAATCGGTATGAAAACCGAAAAGCTCCTCGTGTTCGCACCCTACCCCGCACTCTATACCGAGTCGCCCGCTCCTGTAAACGATATCGTTAAGGCGCTCCTTAATAAAGAGCCTGCGGGTATTGCCGAAATTACCCCCGCGCTCTCCCGCTATTCCGAAAATTCCCCCTACCTCAATTGCCCCACCCCCGCCGGCGGCAATGATGTGAACATAGTCCGCTACGCTTTCGATGAACAGCTTATCCCCGATAACCTCAGAATCTCCGAACAGCGTTCCGACGGAAAATATACCCACGGCGGCAATATCTTCGAGGAATACGACCTTGACGCGCGTAAAATCTATCTGCGCCCATCATATACAAGGGTAGAAGCGGAAATTCTTAAAAACACCGACAGCAAGCTCGGCGCGTTTATGAAGCTTATCGCCCCCATTATGAACAGCCCCGAAAATCAGACCGAAACAGCCGTGGTCTATTTCGACTGCGACGCTACGCTGAACTATGTCGAAAAAATCCTCTCCGCCGTCTATTACGATAAAACAGCCGCAATTGCGACCTGCACCAAAAACCTTTTCGACGTCCGCCGCCTTAAACAGTGGTACGAAGTCGTAGACGGCCGCAGAATCCGCCTCGTCCTCGCTTCCGACAGCCTAGACGAAGCCTTCGGATTGTACGAAAATATTACGCATATCATAAATTACGAGCTGCCCGATAATCCCGCAGTCCTCCACCAGCGCTATATGCGCCGCGGTCTTATCTCCGAAAACGGAAAAAAACCGACCTTTACAATTTTCGCCGACGATAACGGCCGCTTCGATTCAAGAATACTTGCGAAAACCCTCGTCGGGAACCTCTATAAGGCGTTCCGCCGCGACGTCCCTGCGGATAATATCCTTTTCCGCGTGAACGGCGTCGAGAAAATGATTGCCGAAATGCTTTCGGATATCAAGTATATCTCCGATTATACCGGCGCAGTCGGTTCCAGCTTCGATGTTATCTCCCGCTTTAAAACCGAGTATAATATCCCCGCCGAACGCAGCCTGACCACCGCCGCACGTACGCACGAATATTCCAAAAATAAGCTCTCTCTCCTCGCTTCCGCTTTCGGCGCGTCCGAGCTTCTCGCTCAGAAGGACGTAGATAAGGAAGCGCTCCTCTCCGCCGTAACCAAAAAGGTCGAAGAAATCCGCAGCGGCTTTACCTGCTTCGACGAGAAAATGGAGCTTCACACCATCGGAAACGACGCGGTGTACAACGACGAGTTTAAAAAGCTTTCCGCCCGCACCTCCGACAGCGCGTACCTCACAGGCGCGGCAAAAGCAAGAACAAAGCTTGACGAAATCTCCGCCGGCACGGACGCCTTCCCCTATATGAAGGGCGAAACGGCAGGTCTTTCCGATATAATGACTGCCTGCGTTCTCTATAATGCGTGGCTGTACCTGCACAAGGAAAAAGGCAAGGGCGGCTCTTATGCGCAGTTTATCAAGGCATATAACGAAGGGGTGATATAAATGAGCTACGAAGAAACAAAGGCGCGCGAGGCTCTCGCCGCCGAGCTTAAACAGTACATAGGCGATTTCTACGAGGGTCACGCAGCCAAGGACGACGCAAAACGCGACGCAGCCCTGAAAAAGGTTCAGACCGCGCTCTTTACGGGTTCGTCCGACAGTGAACCGTTCAAGGATTATTTTAACGACGTTTACAGCGGACGTACCGCCTTTAACACCCTTTTAAGCATCAACGACTACCCGAAGGAAAGTATCCTCCGAGAGCTTCTCCAGAATACTTTCGGCTGCCATTACGAAACTAAGGATATAAAGGTTCTCTTCAACTTTTCGACAAATCAGCATCAGGTAAGCCTTTCCTATAACGAGGTCGGCTTTACTATGGAGCAGATTCTGTATTACCTCAGCTTCGGACGCGGCGAGCGCGACAAATCTGGTACGCGCGAGGGTCGTTTCGGCGTCGGCGCAAAGAGCGTTTTCCTGAACGTAGAGTGGCTTTCGCTTAAATCCAATAATTTCAGCTTCAAAATCAAAAACGACAACGGTACTCTCAGAATTTTAGAGCTTGACCTTTTCGGCAGCCAGTTCAAGGGTACGGAAATTATCTTTAAGGTTCGCGGCGACGAGTTCAACGCAATTATGGATAATTTCCTCAGCCTTACGGATAAAAAGGGCGATTATATGAGCCTTATGGAGCTTTGCTTCGCCTTTAACCGTAAAAAGTATATGGATACCCGCAACGCGAAGTGGGAGGAAGCCAAGGACAGAACCTTCAACATCGCCGTAAAGGTAAACGACGAGCTTAAAACCGTCTACAAAATTATGCAGTACAATAAGGAAGGCGACGAAAACCCCGTTATCCGCTTTATGCAGAATAACAAGAGTATGATTGACTTCCTGTGCTACGAAAACAAGGGCTTCTCTTATCTGGTTCCGTATGCCGTTGCGAACACGAAGCGCGCCGAGCTGGTAAATCTTTTACGGCAGAAGTATAACTATTTTTCAACCTACGAGCTTACGGGACTTTTCAAGGAGGATAACGAGGCGTTTATTGACGAGCACCTCTCCGCTTTCTTTATAAGCGTTCCCAATGATTATATTACGCCGCACAGAACGGGTATCCGCTTTGACAGCGAAAAGGAAATCACCGATAAAATCTGCAAGGATCTTGAAACGATGGTTTCGGAGTACAGCAGGTATTTCGTGCTTGGTATGCAGGAAATTCCCGATACCGACCGCCGCTGCTTCCTTTATCCGAAGTCTTATGCGTTTGAGTTCTTCAAGAATTATATCAATACCAGCAAGTTCGGAAAAGCTCTCGAATCGCGTTTCCAGAACAGCATTTCCCTTGTCTACCCCGGCGAAACCGAACCTGTGCCGTATTCCGAGCTGAAAAAGACGGGCTATCAGTCCTCCGTCGAGCATATTCCCGCTCTTGAACACCACAACGGCACCGCTTATAAGCAGTATATAACCGACGCGCTTGAAAATCTTCGCGAGCAGGTTCAGGTTGACGGCGATAAGACCCTTTACGCGGCTTACAGCTGGGAAAACGAAGAGGGCGCGGGCGGAAGAGTGTACCTCTACGAGTTCACGCGCGGAGATAAGCTCTATTACGTTGATTCGAAGGCTGCGGGAAACCGTCCCGACAACAATCTGTATTTTGGCTTCAGCTCCGCGGCGGAAAAGGTCGCAGGAACAATTCTGGAGGACAACATTGTCCGCAGCGAGAAGGACCTTGAACAGCTCCTCTCAATGTACGACGAGATTTATCACGAGGATTACAAAATCCTTATGAAGTATTATCAGTTCTACATTTCTCACGGCGAGGACGAGCAGCGCTACGAGGTGTCGAAAATGATTATCGGCAACCTCAAGAACGCGATGGATACCGTTCAGAAGCGCCAGCACCGCTTCGATACCCACCAGAATTACAATGAAGTTGTAAATATGATAATCAACAGCTTCACTCAGGGCAAGGATACAATGACGTTCCTGCGAGAAATCAAGGAGCAGGGCGGTCAGGTTACTCTCCAGCTCGACATTAACAAGCGTTACCGTTTTGCTGCGTACAATAAGCAGTTTATGATTCCGCCGTCCGTTTCAAATGCGGATATGCTTGAGCTTATCGGCGATATGGGAATGCTTATAAAGTGCGGAATGCTGGACGGGCGGGTTTTCGACTTTTCTTACAGCAAGAGCCGCTTTGCCTTTGACAAGGATATGCTTGTCAAAATGTTTGCGAATGACGCGCTTACGCCCGACGAAATTGCCGACAGAGCCGAAAAGCTCTATATATGCGATTTGAAGGTTGACCGTATCGCGCTTATCGGCGAGGACGACAAGATAATCAGAATTATCGAAATCGGCGCTGAAATTGCTCCGGAGCTTCGCGAAAAGACGAAAAAGTACATTACCCTGCGCGGCGACTGCACCAAGCCTGAGTTTGCGGACATCGCCGAGTATATTATAACAGGTGCAAACAGCGGACAGCTCAGCAGCCGTTATCTTTCGGCGGAAGAGCCGAACAAGGTTCTTCCGGACCAGATTCCTTCCTATCTTAAGGTTATACCCGCGATTACAAAGCGTGAATTTGGATATCTGCGTGAAAAGTGCAGAGAAATTTCAAAATACAGCGAAACTCCGTCCTACCGCAACTATTTTGCCAAGGACGTAAACGCGAAGCTGTTCGGCTACGGCGGAACCTGCTGCGCCTGCGGCTTCGAGTCCCGCGTTATCAACAGCTTTGCGCTGCGGAGCTTTGAGGTTGAGGTGCTTACCGAGGAGAGTGAAAAGCCGTTCCGCTTTACCCTCTACCTCTGCGCCAACGACGCGGCTGCGGCAGGCGGCTGGCTTATCAGCGACATCAGCATCGGCGGTATGAATCCGATTCGCTGGCTTGAAGAAATCAAGCAGGCTGACATAATTCCGCCCGAATTTCTCTTCTGCCGCATAACCTACCGCCAGCAGGTCACCTACGATATCTTAGGCGCGGGCGACGCTTCCCACGGTGAAACGTTCAACGCGGGCAAGGAGGAGCTTGACATTACCCTCACTCCCCTTATGGCGGCGAAATGGGTTGAGGACAACAGCGCTTCCGCTAACGAATAAATTAAATCCAAAACTCCCTGCAAAATGCAGCGCTGTACGTATCCCGACGGCTGCCGACGGGCGCTGTGCTGCAAACGGAGGGGGCGCGGCGCGCGCGTTTTGTGCGGCTTCGCCGCACAAAACGGTTCCT
>CAZFMC010000041.1:0-14951 GCA_964520065.1 uncultured Ruminiclostridium sp. | reverse complement strand
TTATTATAGCATAATTTTTTCTTTTTTGCAACAGGATTTTTGTAAAATATAATACTATAATAAATATGGGAGCAACCATAAAAATACAGGAATATATTTCTGTAAGCCAACAACGCCCATAATATTTGATTTGGGTTATAATTGTAAATAAATATCCGCAGAACTTAGCTGAACTTCGTAACACTCTTTGCAGCTTATCGGAGCAAAAAAGAACGCCGCCCGAAGGCAGCGTCCTTGTGAAATTTACTTACTTGGCGGAATTTTCGTAGGATTCAATCATCTTCTTAACCATCTGTCCGCCTACGCTGCCTACCTGTTTTGCGGTAAGGTCGCCGTTGTAGCCTTCCTTAAGCGGAACGCCAACCTCGTTGGCAGCCTGCATCTTAATGCTGTTTAATGCCGAGTTCTTCTTATTCTTATTGTTAGCCATTTTATATCCGTTCCTTTCCGAGTAAGGGCAATGCCCTTTTCGATACGTTTTTTATTTCAAGGACTTTTGCCCTTGCAATAGTATTATTTCTCGGCTCGTTTTCAATATAACAGGTAAATTTTCTGATTTTTTGAAAATTTCGGAAGCTAAGCTTCAGACGCACACTCTCAGAATCAATCTTTTCCTCGCAAGCTGTCGACATGCTTCCTCGGCACTTTTTCGATTGCATCACCGACATTCCCAAACGCATACGGTTTGCCCGCAGAGCCTTACTTGCAGCCGAAAAAGTCCGCCGGAAAACCGGTAAGAAAAATTATGTCGCCAGATTCTTATTTATAATATCGTCAAGCGTTCCTTCGCTTTTCAATTCAGCCAGCGCGGAATTGATTTTTTCGGTAAGCTCGGCGTTGCCCTTTTTTATGCATACGGCAAATTCTTCGGGATTATCGTCCTGAATCCACGTCATCTCGAAAAGCTCGCTTTTATTAAGGTAACACTCGGCAACCATGCTGTCGCACACCAACGCGTCAAGCCGTCCCGCTTCAAGGTCGGTAAACACGTCGGAGGCTGTCGCAAAAGCCAGCCTGCTTATTTCAAAGCCATTGCTCAGCGCATAGTCGGTTATAAAGGCGTCAGAGGTTGTTCCTTCCTGAACGCCGATTTTAAGCCCTGCGGTTTCGTCGGGATTCGACGGTTTAAGCTCCGCGTCCTTCAGCGTAAGAATACACTGGTAATTGGTTATATACGGGTCGGAAAAATCGTAGCTCAAAAGCCGCTTGTCGGTTATGGTAATCGCCGAAATTGCGCAGTCATACTGTTCCTTTTCAACGCCCTCGAAAATCTCCGTCCACGAGGTTTCTACAATCTCCGCTTTCATTCCGAGCTTGTCCGCAATAGCGTTGGCAAGGTCAACGTCAATTCCCGCCTGTGAGCCGTCCGTTTCCGAATAATATTCAAACGGCGGGTATCCGAAGTTGAAGCCGACGCGCAGCGTTTCCTTTTCAGGCTCGCTGCTGCACGCGGAAAAAACAGACAGAATCGCAAGTGCGGCAAAAACCGCAGCTTTTAGTTTTACTCTAATTTTCATTTTAATTTACAGCCCCTTTCTGTAATTTCATAGATATTCTACCATATTTTGCCGCGATTGTCAATAAAACCGCCGTTGAAAGAGCCAACCGAAAAAAGAAAACAGGTCGTTGACAAAAACGGGAAATTGTGGTACAATTACAATGTTGTTTTATGCGGTTTCCCGCACCACTATAATTGTATTTTTCGGTTGAAAAAGGAAAGGACAGAGTATGTCAGTTTATCGGATTTATGTCGAAAAAAAGCCGCAGTACGCGGTAGAGGGCGAGGCGGTTCTCTCCGACCTTCAAACCGCGCTCCGTATGGAAAGCGTAACGGCTGTTCGCATCATCAACAGATATGACGTAGAGGAAATTTCCGAGGAGAATTTTAAACGCTCAATCCCGACGGTTTTTTCCGAGCCGCCTGTTGACGACGTTTTTGAGCAGCTCGGACAGCCCCGTGAGAACGAACGTATGTTCGCCGTTGAATTTCTTCCCGGTCAGTTCGACCAGAGAGCCGACAGCGCTGCGCAGTGTATCCAGATGCTCTGTCAGGGCGACCGTCCGCTTGTAAAATATGCAAAAATCTACGTTCTGAGCGGAAATATCAGAGACGCTGATTTCGCTAAAATCAAGCACTACCTTATAAATGCGGTTGAATCCCGCGAGTGCGGCTTTGAAGCCTACGAAACTCTCCGCGTGAAGTATGATATTCCTACCGAGGTCGCGGTTCTCGACGGCTTCCTTGACCTTGATGAAAACGGTCTTGCCGAATTCATAAAGAATTATGGACTGGCAATGGACGAGGGCGATATAAAATTCTGCCAGGACTACTTCAAGAGCGAAAACCGTAACCCCACAATCACCGAAATCCGTATGATTGACACATACTGGTCCGACCACTGCCGTCATACGACCTTCGGTACAATTATCGACAACGCTGAAATACAAGCGCCCTACATAGCCGATACATACCGCGAATATATCGCAGACCGCGAAGAGCTTGGGCGCGCAGGCAAGCCTATCTGCCTTATGGATATTGCTACGCTTGCAGCTAAGAAGCTCAAGGCTGACGGCGTTCTCAAGGACCTTGACGAGAGTGAGGAAATCAACGCCTGCTCTGTAAAAATCACTGTTGACGTTGACGGCAAGGACGAGCAGTGGCTTCTTATGTTCAAAAACGAAACACACAATCACCCCACCGAAATCGAGCCTTTCGGCGGCGCTGCGACCTGTCTTGGCGGCGCAATTCGCGACCCGCTTTCGGGACGTGCCTACGTATATCAGGCTATGCGTGTTACGGGCGCGGGAAATCCGCTTCTTCCCGTTTCCGAAACCATCGAGGGCAAGCTTCCTCCCAGAAAAATCACTACCACCGCGGCTGCGGGATATTCTTCCTACGGAAACCAGATCGGTCTTGCTACCGGACACGTTGCTGAAATCTACCACGACGGCTATATGGCAAAGAGAATGGAAATCGGCGCGGTTATCGCGGCAGCTCCCGCCGACCACGTAAGACGTGAAAGACCCGCTGCGGGAGATGTTATCGTACTGCTTGGCGGACGTACAGGGCGCGACGGCTGCGGCGGCGCTACCGGCTCGTCAAAGTCGCACTCTGTTTCCTCTCTTGAATCCTGCGGCGCAGAGGTTCAGAAGGGTAACGCGCCCGTTGAGAGAAAGCTGCAAAGACTTTTCCGCAGACGCGAGGCTACCGTTCTTATCAAGCGCTGCAACGACTTTGGCGCGGGCGGCGTTTCGGTTGCAATCGGCGAACTTGCCGACGGTCTTACCATTGACCTTAACGCTGTTCCGAAAAAGTACGACGGACTTGACGGAACAGAGCTTGCAATTTCCGAATCGCAGGAAAGAATGGCGGTAGTTGTCGATAAAAACGACGTTGAGAAGTTTATCGCACTTGCAGGCGAGGAAAACCTCGAAGCAACCCCCGTTGCTGTCGTTGAGGAAGAAGCGCGTCTGAAAATGAACTGGAACGGAAAGACAATCTGCGACATTTCAAGAGAGTTCCTTAACTCCAACGGTGCGGAGAAGCATACGGATATTGCCGTGCCCGCCCCGAAGGTTTCTTACAGCACAGGCTACACAAACACCGAGCAGGACTGGGAAAAGCTTATGACCGACCTTAACGTATGCTCTCAGCGCGCTCTTGTTCAGCGCTTCGACTCGACTGTCGGCGCGTCAACCGTGCTTATGCCCTTTGCAGGAAAAACCCAGCAGACGCCCGTTCAGGCAATGGCTGCGAAGATTCCCGTCCCCGAAGAAAAAACCAACACCGCTTCTCTTATGGGCTGGGGCTACAACCCTGCCGTTGCGGTTCAATCCCCCTATCACGGCGCTATGCTCGCGGTAATTGAAAGTATCGCTAAAATTGTAGCGGCGGGCGGCAGCAGCGAAAAGTGCTGGCTTACCTTCCAGGAATATTTTGAAAGAACGCAGGGAACTCCCTCGCGCTGGGGCAAGCCGTTCAGCGCGCTTCTCGGCGCATACAAGGCGCAGCTTGAGCTTGGCTGCGGCGCAATCGGCGGCAAGGATTCCATGAGCGGTACCTTTGAAAAAATCGACGTTCCGCCTACGCTTGTTTCCTTTGCGGTTTCTACGGCTAAGGCTGACAAGGTTATTTCCGCCGAATTCAAGTGCCCGTTCAGCAAGCTTTACTATATCGCTCCGAAGTATGATGAAAATATGCTCCCCGATTTTGAGAGCGTTAAAAAGGTATTCAGAATCGTAGAAAAGGCTATCGCCGACAAAAAGGCAATTTCTGTGTGGTCGCTCGCTAACGGCGGTCTTGCCGAGGGCGTTTTCAAAATGTCGCTCGGAAACCGTATCGGTGCAAAGCTCAACAAGCTTGACGATGAAAAGCTTTTCGGACTGTGCTACGGCGCTTTTGTAATTGAAGCTAACGCTGAAATTCCCGAAGCGGAGCTTATCGGCGAAACAATTGACGAATATAAAATTATCAGCGGAGATGTCGAAATTGACGTTGCTGAGCTTGAAAAGAAGTGGGACAGCGTTCTTGAACCGATTTTCAAGGACAGCGTAAAGGCTCAGCCCGCTCCCGAAAAAATCACCTGCACCAAGGGCTGCGCAGCCGTTTGCGCATCCGCGAATAAAATTGCAAAGCCGCGCGTGCTTATCCCCGCTTTCCCCGGAACAAACGGCGAGTATGATATGGCTGACGCTTTCACGCGCTGCGGAGGAAAGGCTACCCAGTTTGTTATCCGCAACCTTGACGCGAAGAGCATGGAGGAATCGGTTGACGCTTTCGCGAAGCTTATTTCCGAGAGCCAGATTATAGCCGTTCCCGGCGGCTTCAGCGGCGGCGACGAGCCGGAGGGTTCGGGTAAGTTCATCAATGCATTTTTCCGCAACCCGAAAATTAAAGAAGCGGTTCACGAAATGCTCTACAAGCGCGACGGACTTATGCTCGGTATCTGCAACGGCTTCCAGGCTCTCGTAAAGCTCGGACTTGTTCCGTTCGGCGAAATTGTTCCGCTTACCGAGGAAAGTCCTACGCTTACGTTCAACACTATCGGCAGACACCAGTCGCAGCTTGTCAGAACCAGAATCTGCACCGACAAGACTCCGTGGCTTATGCACTGCAAGCCCGACGAGGTTTATACTATCCCGATTTCTCACGGCGAGGGTCGTTTTGTCGCTCCGGAGAGCGTTATTGCAAAGCTTATTGAGAACGGTCAGATTGCAACGCAGTATGTTGACCTTGACGGCAACCCGACAATGGATCTGCGCTTCAACCCGAACAGCTCCATGCACGCAATCGAGGGTATTATTTCGCCCGACGGACGTGTATTCGGTAAAATGGGTCACAGCGAGCGTATTTCGGACAATTGCTGCGTAAACGTTGACGGCAAAAAGGAACAGCCGATGTTCAAGGGCGGTATCGACTACTTCTCGTAAGGAGTATTCTATGAAATACAGATTAAAGCTGTTCGGGCGGTATATGAAAAATGTCTTTGTAAGCGCCGCGGCAGTATGGATTATCGAGTTGATTGGATTATTGATATGTGTAATTAACGTTATAGACGGCAGCTTTGACTATCTTAATGTGATCCTGTTGATAGCGGTGCTTGTAATGCCTGTAATGATAATCACTTCAGGCATTGTCAATGCGTTTCAGTCCGCGCCGTATATGAAAATATACGAAGAAAAGGGCTTTTGCCGCGAGTACATCGAAGCATTTGAGCGGGTATGGATTAGCGGCAAGAAAAAAACGCCGAATATGCAGCTTGTGCAGCAGGCGGAGGCTTACCTTTTCATCGGAGACGCGGCAACCTGCGCCGTGCTTTTGAGCAGGCTTCGTGTTCCCGAATCCGAGGAATACGCGCGGGCTTGGTATCTGATAACCTATATGAGGCTGGCGATTGCAGCAAAGGACGCCGCGCTCGCTGTTGACATCTGGAACAGAAACTACAATTTCATAAACAGATATATATCCAAAACCCGAATCACCGCCTTCAACACGCCCGCAATTGAGCTTGACTGCTGTTACGCAAAAATGCTTTGTTTACAGGGTAACTACACCGCCGCGCTTGAAGCGATAGGAAGAGCCATTCCAAAAAAGCATACGAACAGCGCGATTTCAGGATTTTACATTTTACAGACGTATATTTATCATCAGCTTGGTTCGCCGCTTGAACAGCAATCTGCTCTCGACGCGCAAAACTTTATCCACAGAAATTTTGAGGTCGCGATGCCGCGAAAATACGCATTTGACGCTCTCGACAAGGCTTGTCGCGGGGAAATGTCAATCTGGTAGCCACGGCGGGCAGTTCCGCCTTGCCGCGAGCCGCAGCGGGCAATTCCGCCTTGCCGCGAGCCGCAGCGGGCAATTCCGCCTTTTGAAGGTATGGATTTATTTATAGCTTTGACCGACGGCGGGGTTCGTAATTGTGCTAATGTCGTATGTAATTGACAATTATAATTCTGACTGACGGCGGGGTTCGCGATTGTGCTAATGTCGTATGTAATTGACAATTATAATTCTGACTGACGGCGGAGTTCGCGATTGTGCAAATGGCGTATGCAATTGATAACTGAAAATTGGCTAAAGATAAAGGCTACTGTTCAACCGAACGGTAGCCTTTATTTCAATAAGGGACTTGCCCAATCATATCACAAAGGTTGTGTAACGCGGCAAGGGTTGGCTTTGCCAACCTGCCTGAGTTATAACGCCTCCGACAATTTTTCAAGCTGAGCTAAGCTATCCTCATTCAGCGCGCATTTCAGAGTTACCACGGGTTCGACAAGAGTGATATCCTTTGAATCGGCGAGCATTCCGCGCATAACCTTAGCCGCCATGCTTGCCCATGAGCCGTTTTCGATAAAGGCAACGGTTCTGCCGCGGAAGCCGCGTTCCGTGAGATTTTCAATAAATTCACGCATAAACGGGAAAATACCCGCGTTGTAAGTTGTTGTCGCAAGCACCAGCTTCGCGCAACGGAATGCCTGAGCAACCGCCTCCGACATATCGCAGCGCGCCAAATCCATTACGATAACGCTGCCGCCCTTTTGACGGAGCTTTTCTGCCAGCATATTGACGGCGGCAGCGGTATTGCCGTAAACGGAAGTGTATGCGATAAGAATATCATCGCTTTCCGCCGCATAGCTTGACCATGTGTTGTACAGACCAACGCAGCCGCCGAGATTTTCGGTGAGGACGGGTCCGTGCAGCGGGCAGATTATTTCAATATCCAGTTTTGCAGCTTTTTTCAGGAGCGCCTGCACCTGTGCGCCGTATTTTCCGACAATTCCGATGTAATAACGGCGAGCTTCGTTTACCCAATCCTGCGCGGGGTCGGAGCTGCCGAAGCGACCGAAGCCGTCCGCAGAAAAAAGCACCTTGTCGAAGCTGTCGTAAGTAACTATAACCTCCGGCCAATGCACCATAGGCGCTGTTACGAAATTCAGCGTGTGTTTCCCAAGAACAAGCGTATCGCCCTCGCCGACTATAATTCTTCTGTCGGCAAAGTCCGTCCCGAAAAAGCCGCTCATCATCGCAAAAGCCTTTTGCGATGCGACAATTACCGCTTCGGGGTAGGTCTGTGCAAAGCTTGCAATGTTCGCCGAGTGATCCGGTTCCATGTGCTGAACCACGAGGTAATCGGGCTTTCTGCCGCCGAGCGCGTTTTTAACATTACCGAGCCATTCCTCGGTAAAACCCGCGTCAACCGTGTCCATAACCGCTGTTTTCTCGTCGAGTATAACGTAGGAATTATAAGTCATTCCGTCCGGCACGCGGTACTGACCTTCAAAAAGGTCAATTTTCTTGTCGTCAACGCCTGCGTAAATAATATCTTCGGTAATTTTTTTCATAGCAATCTCCTTTTTAGAATAATTCTAACCTAATTATAACATATTTTCCCGAAAAAGCAATAGCTTATGCAAACTTTTACTTACGGATTGACAAAGACGGCTGTATGCGGTAAAATAAAGTAAAGGAGTGAAATGATGGAAACGGAAATATTCAATCTTTTCGGTCTTACGCTGTACGTCAGCGACGACCATCGCTTCGGCACGGACGCACTGCTGCTGGCACGTTTCGCAAAGCCGAAGAGAAACGACATTGTGTGCGATTTATGCACGGGCTGCGGGATTATACCGATGCTTTTTGAGGCGTGGAAATGCTGCCCGAAAAAAACCTACGCATTTGAGATTCAGCCCGAAGCGGTGGAGCTGCTAAAAAGCTCCGTTGCCGCGAACGGGCTTTCCGGGCGCGTCATTCCGGTGCGCGGCGACCTCACGAAAACGGAAGAGCTGCTGCAAATTCCGCGCGAAAGTATGACGCTGGTTACGGCGAACCCGCCGTATTTCAAAACACAGAGCGGTTCGGAACGGCTTTCGCCTGCTCAGGCAGCTGCGCGCCACGAGCTTTTGTGCGACCTTGAACAGGTGATAAAGGCGGCGGCTATGCTGCTGAAATACGGCGGAACGCTTAAAATCTGTCATATTCCCGAACGGCTTACCGATGCGCTTTGCCTTATGCGCAGCCATGGACTTGAGCCAAAGGTAATACAATTTGTCCACAATCGCCTGAACGACCGCCCGTATCTTGTGCTGATAAGTGCCCGAAAGGGCGGAAAATCAGGTGTAATCGTGGAAAAGCCGATACTTGTTGAAGATATGAACAGAGAGCTTTTTGGTGAGGAGCAGCTATGAAAAGTGCGAAAGAATATGCCGAAATTGAAAAATATTGTCGGGAATGTCTTGAAAAATACGTTATAAGTCGTGGACGAGTGCGCTTTTTTTCGGTTTTTACAATCGTATCCTCTATAATCGGTCTACTCGCCATATCGGCGCTGGAGATTTTGCAGGTGCTTATTTTCGGGTTGGCGCACAGATTGATCGAACTGGAAATTTTCCTTTACGGAACGTCCGAGCTTGTGTTTGATACAGATTTTTTCCTTCTTCAGGCAATAATAATCGGGCTTTGGTTGGTTGCGCTGCTGTCGCTGATTTGCTACGTCGGACACAGGTACAGTCCATGCATAATTATGATTTTTGCATTTCCGCTTATTGCGGTGTACAGTGTTGTTGCGCTTGTAACGGGACAGGGCAGCGCGGGATTGTACGTTATAATTCTTGCTTACTCGGTGATGATGTTTGCGGTGCAGTTTATAACGCTTCATTACGTTTCGACGCTTGAGGAGCTGAAAAAAGAGCCGGGCTATCCGATGTTCAACCCCGATATTGTGGCGAGTATGAAGCACTGCGACGACAGCGTTTGGGACGAAATATCCGACGACGAAAAAATTATGCTTGAGCGTGAAGGATACTATCGAGGGTATTGAAATATTACTGCTTTTGCGTGTTAGCACGGGTTGTGCAGGTGTTGCAATCAGTTTAGTTTACAGCACTACACGATGAACTTTTTCATTGACTTTTATATATACAAATGGTATAATAGTAAGATAATACGAAAAAGAAAACGAAAAGGACGATGACTTACTTGACTTTAGATATGCTTAAAATCGGCGAAGAAGCCATTATTACCGCTGTAAACGGACTCGATTCCGACGCCTCGCTGAGAAATCACCTGCTCGATATGGGTATTATCCCCAAAACCCGGGTTATGATTCGCAAGGTCGCTCCTATGGGCGACCCCATTGAGCTGCATCTGCGCGGCTACGAGCTTACTATACGCCTTGATGACGCTCGCTGTATCGAAATTGAACCGATAAAGGGGGAACAGGCATGATTTTTGCTCTTGCGGGAAATCAGAATTGCGGAAAAACCACTCTCTTCAACCAGCTCACCGGCTCAAATCAGCACGTGGGAAATTTCCCCGGAGTAACGGTTGACCAGAAAATCGGAGAAATTCGCTTGGCGAAAAACTGCTCCGTTGTTGACCTCCCCGGAATTTACTCCCTGCGTCCGTACTCAACCGAGGAAATCGTAACCCGTGACTTTATTGTCAACGAGAAACCCGACGGAATTATCAATATCGTTGACGCAACTAACATCGAACGTAACCTATACCTCTCCCTCCAGCTGCTCGAAATGAATATTCCTACCGTTATCGCGCTTAATATGATGGACGAAGTGCGCAGCAACGGAGGTTCGGTCGATATAAAGGCTATAAGCCGCGAACTGGGCGTTCCAGTTGTACCCATTTCCGCTGCAAAAAACGAGGGTATCGACGAGCTTGTCGCTCAAATCGTGAATACCGCAAAAAATAAAATTCTTCCGAAGAAAAACGATTTCTGTTCGGGCGCGGTTCACCGCTGTATCCATGCGGTAAGCCACATTGTCGAGGACCACGCCGAGCGTGCCGGAATGTCGCGCCGTTTCTGTGCGGCAAAGCTGATTGAAAACGATCGCGATGTTATCGGAATGCTTGAGCTGAACGGAAACGAAATGGAGCTGATTGAACATTCAATCGTCGAAATGGAACACGACTGCGGACTTGACCGAAACGCCGCGCTCGCCGATATGCGATACTCCTACATAGAGAGCGTCTGTTCAAAAACCGTTATCAAAGCAAAGGAAAGCAAGGAACACAAACGCAGCGTTAAAATCGACGCGGTGCTTACCAACCGCTTCGCTGCAATACCGCTTTTTATTCTTATTATGGGGGCTGTTTTCTGGCTGACGTTTAACGTTATCGGCGCGTTTTTAAGCGACCTGCTCGGCGCGGGAATAGACGCGCTCACCTCTCTGGTTGACGGCGCGCTTACCGCCTACGGGCTTAACCCCGTGGTGCACAGCCTTGTTATCGACGGAATTTTTGCCGGCGTCGGAAGCGTGCTGAGCTTCCTGCCGATAATTGTAACGCTGTTTTTCTTCCTGTCAATACTTGAGGACACAGGATATATGGCGCGGGTTGCATTTGTTATGGATAAGCTTCTGCGCAAGCTCGGACTTTCGGGGCGCAGCTTTGTTCCGCTTCTCATCGGCTTCGGCTGCTCCGTTCCCGCAATAATGGCGACAAGAACACTTTCAAGTGAACGCGACCGCAAAATGACCATTCTGCTTACGCCGTTTATGAGCTGCTCGGCAAAAATCCCGATTTACGCCGTATTTACAGCCGCTTTTTTTAAGGAGCATCAGGCTATCGTGATGATTATGCTTTATGTTATCGGAATGGTGATTGGCATTTTTTCCGCGCTGATACTGAACAAAACGCAGTTCAGAGGCAAGCCCGTGCCCTTTGTAATGGAGCTGCCGAACTACCGCTTCCCGTCCGCAAAAAGCGTGCTTCTGCTTATGTGGGACAAAGCGAAGGACTTTATTCAGAAGGCGTTTACCGTTATTTTTGCCGCGACGGTTATAATCTGGTTTTTACAGACGTTTGATTGGCAGCTCAATGTTGTCGCGGACAGCTCCGAGAGTATCCTCGCCGCTGTCGGAAGATTTATCGCGCCGATTTTCGCGCCGCTGGGCTTCGGCGACTGGCGCGTATCAACCGCGCTTATTACAGGCTTCACCGCGAAAGAGGCTGTCGTAAGCACTCTCGCTATACTTACCGGCACGGATACGGATAGCGTCGGCGCGGCTCTTTCGGGCATTTTTACGCCGCAGGCTGCGTTCTCGTTTCTTATTTTTACCCTGCTTTACACCCCCTGCGTTGCAGCCGTTGCGGCAATTCGCAGAGAGCTTAATTCGGGCGCTAAGGCAGCTGCTGCCGCGCTCGCGCAGTGTGCAATAGCTTGGATTGCCGCGTTCCTTTTCTCGCGGCTGGAGTATCTTATTATCGGTATTGTCGCGGTTGTTTTCACAATTGCCGTTTCATCGCTTATCTCTTCAAGAAAAAAAGGAAAATGCGTAGGCTGCGGCGGAAGCTGTACCGAATGCAGCAAAATGAAATAACCGCAGATTAAAACGTCGGAGGGCCGCAATGCGAAATTTCACAAAAAGACAAAAACGTACTCTCCGTACCTTTGCGGCGGGAATGAGCTGCTGTCTGACGCTCGCAGTAATTCTGACCGCCGTAACCGTTATGAATACCAAGGAAGCAGTTCCCGTAAAGTTTTCGGATATTCTTGACGGTGCGGCGGTAACCGTAATTCCTGACGAAAAGCCCTCCCCTGCCGAAACAATGCAGCCCGAACGCTTATATGAAACGCTTTACCCGACTGAGCTGCTGCTTTTTACAACTCCTACCTCCACAACCGCCACCGAGCCTGAATTTCACGGCGCGGGCGGTACTATCCTGCTTAACACGACCCCTCAGCCGACCTCCCCGCCGCAGACCACGTCCGCCGCTGTCACTGAAACGGAAGCTCCCGCAAAAACAACAACTACTTCGCCCGCAGCCACGACAGCGGAATATTTTGTCGTGCCTACAACGGCGGCTTCAACCACCACGACCACAACGTCGGCAGCTGCCACAACTTCCGCCACAACAGCGGCCGTTTCCTCCACGTCAAAAACTCCGTTCACAAATATCGGCGGTGGAACTGTTTCCGACGACGACAGCATTTACATAGAAATGCTTAATCTTGTAAATAACGCCCGCAGAGAAAACGGTCTGAACGAGCTTTGGTACTCCGCTCGCGTACACGAGGTTTCTACTCTCCGCGCATATGAGCTTTGCTCCTATTATTCGCACACGCGCCCCGACGGAACCGGCTTCAGCACCGCATTCAAGGAGCTTGGTCTGAGCTTTTATATGGCGGGGGAAAATATCGCCTACGGCCGCAATATGTTCGATACTCCCGAAGAGGTTTTCAATGCATGGATGGATTCTCCCTCGCACCGCGACAATATCCTCAACCCCGATTACGAGTGCGTTGCCTTCGGCTTGTGCGTCCTTGATGTCGGCAAGGATACGTACTACTACTGGTCGCAGGAATTTGCTTTGTTTGGGTAAAGCTCTTGACAAATCGCACAAAAAATACTATAATAATATCAGCAAGGGCGGTTCTTTTGCCCAATATGTTTGTAATCGTTTTCCGCTTCGCACGACGCGCGGAAAAATGAAGAAAGGAAAAGCTATGGCTTATATTTTAGGCGTTGACATCGGAACTTCGGGAACCAAAACGGTTCTGTTCTGCGAGGACGGCTCGCCCGTTTCCTCCGCAACCTATGAATACCCGCTTTACACTCCTCAGAACGGCTATGCCGAACAGGATCCCCACGACTGGTGGAACGCTGTCGTGAACGGCATTTCAGACGTTATCCGTCAGAGCGGAATCCCCGCCTCCGAAATAAAGGGCGTGGGTCTTTCCGGACAGATGCACGGTCTTGTTATGCTCGACGGCGACAATAAGGTAATCAGAAACAGCATTATCTGGTGCGACCAGCGCACGGGTAAGGAGGTTGTTGAAATTACCGAAAGGGTTGGCGCGGACAGACTTATCGAAATTACCGCTAACCCCGCAATTACAGGCTTTACCGCAGCGAAAATTATGTGGATAAAAAACAACGAGCCTGAAAATTACGAAAAGTGCCGCCATATTCTGCTCCCGAAAGACTATATCCGCTTTATGCTCACCGGCGAGTACGCGACGGAGGTAAGCGACGCTTCGGGTATGCAGCTTCTTGATATTCCCAAGCGCTGCTGGTCGGGCGAGGTTCTTGAAAAGCTCGGTATCGACAAGGCGCTGCTTCCCAAGGTATACGAAAGTCCCGAAATTACGGGTGAAATTTCTCAGACCGCCGCTTCCCTTACAGGTCTTTGCCCCGGAACTCCCGTTGTAGGCGGTGCGGGCGATAACGCGGCTGCCGCAGTGGGTACAGGCGTTGTCGAGGACGGAAAGGCGTTTACGACTATCGGCTCAAGCGGCGTTGTTTTCGCGCACACTTCCGATATTTCTATTGATAAAAAGGGACGCGTTCACACATTCTGCTGCGCCGTTCCGAATTGCTGGCACGTTATGGGCGTAACTCAGAGTGCGGGACTTTCTCTTAAATGGTTCAGGGACAATCTTTGCTGGGGCGAGATGGAAACCGCAATGAATATGGGTGTTGACCCGTATTACCTTATGGATAAAGCGGCAATGGAGGTGCCAATCGGCGCTAACAGACTTCTCTATATGCCTTATCTTAACGGCGAACGCACGCCGCACCTCGACCCGAATGCGCGCGGCGCGTTTATCGGACTTTCAACCGTTCACAAAAAGCGCGATATGCTCCGCGCGGTTATGGAGGGTGTTTCCTATTCCCTGCGCGACTGCGTTGAGGTTATACGAGAGATGGATATTAACGTTACCGATATGATGGCGTGCGGCGGCGGCGGCACTTCACCGCTCTGGCGGCAGATGCTTGCCGACCTTTACGGGTGCCCCGTAAAGACAACCCAGAACAAGGAAGGTCCTGCGCTGGGCGTTGCCCTTCTCGCAGCTGTCGGAGCGGGAATTTATTCTAGCGTTCCCGAAGCCTGCCGTGCGGTTATCGCAGCGGACAAGGTTCAGCAGCCCATCGCTGAAAATTCCGAAAAATACGAAAAGGTTTACGCAATGTACCGCAAGCTTTACCCTGCTATGAAGCAGACCTTTGCGGAGCTTGCTGAATTGTAAAATGGAAATACCGCTCACATTAAGCTTGTGGGCGGTGTTTATTCAATAAGGGGCTTGCCCCGTCATGTCACAAAAGTTGTGTAACGTAGCAAGGGTTGGCTTTGCCAACCTGACATTCAGTAGGGAACACAACCCCCTGCTGAATGGCAAGATGTCCGCCGCCTAAGAGGCGGGGGACATCTTGACTAAGTTATATCATATGCAGGTTATTTGTTAAAGACTCGTTGCTAACAAAGAACTTTTTCACATAAAAATGAACACCAATCTTGATACGCATTGTATCAAGATTGGTGTTCTGTTATGGCAACAGTTGATAATATTGATACGGTTTCAAATGGTTTCATTTGGTTTCACCCGAAAATGAAACCATAGCGGTAAAAGCGAAACCATCCGAATAACAAAAAAAGGCGGGGCTTATTCAGCCCCAACCTCAATGTCCGTTCCGTCCTTAAAGCGGAATGT
>CAZFMC010000040.1:0-14960 GCA_964520065.1 uncultured Ruminiclostridium sp. | reverse complement strand
AAGTAAAAAGCAACACCCCCGCACCTGCCGTTGGCAGGGCGGGGGTGGTTTTTGCGTGCAAAGTAAAAGCTTTCACCGTAGCATTTTATACAAAAACCATTGACAATATATATATATATGTGTGTTATAATGCCTTAAGAGAATGTTGCTTTCATGCTGAGCTGACAGTCTTTTACAAATATTTGGAGGAACATTATGGAAAAAGAGTTGAAACGAAAAAATCTTACCGCCATTGATGATTACATCAACAAGGTTTATACAATGGTGCTGCTGCTTGTACCCGGGGCTTGCGAGTGCGCGGGTCTGCTCTACACATTTTCAAAGATTATGGGGTGGATTCCGTCTGTAAGCTGGACAGCTCTTGTTATTTTTGACATCACCTGTCTGCTGTACCTTGCCATCGGCGTCGTGTTCATAAAAACGGGCAAAAAGGACGGGCTTGTAAAACCGTCGAGCTTGTTTGCGGGAAAGCTGTTTCTGGCGATAATAATGCTTATTCAATTCAACTTTATCCTGTACATGATTCCCGCCACGGACTTCTGGGGATTTGCGTTCTTTTTTGTTATACTTACGTCGTTTTTCCTTGACTGGAAGGTAGTTGCGCTGACGGCTGCTGAAATTGGCGGCTCTGTTGTTATTTCGTGGTTTTTGCGCGGCGATATACATTTGCCTGCGCAGGGTGAGTACTTTATCATAAATATGCTTGACAGAGTGGTATGTCTTTTGCTGTCGCTTGCAGGAATAATTGTTCTTACTGTTTTTGTCGGAAAATTTCTTGTCAATGCCAAGAAAGATGAAATGACGCGGAATATGGAGCAGGTTAAGAGCGTTCTGGCAGCCGTTCAATCACTTTCGGAAAAGCTCTCTGCGGCGGGCGCTTCTCTTTCAAAGATTTCGGAGAGCGAAAATGCTTCCGCCGAAGAAATGGCGGTTACCAGCCAGCAGCTTTTTGAAAACAGCAATACGTTAAGCTTCAAAACGAAAGAAAGTATGTCTAATCTTACGGAGCTGAGCGAGTGGGAGGGCGTTGTTTCCGAAAACGTTTGAAAGGTTGAAGGCGTATCGCAGAATCTTCTTGTTAAGTCGGGAGAAAATGCAAAGCTGCTCAGCGACCTCAGCAGTATAAACGGAGAGGTTTCCGAGTCGATGAAAACGTCAACGGAAATTGCCCTGAAGCTCTCCGAAGCGGTAAAGGAAATAGGCGCAACGCTGAAGCTCATAAGCGACATTTCCTCCTCCACCAATATTTTATCAATAAACGCGTCAATTGAGGCGGCACGCGCCGGAGCAGCGGGGAAGGGATTTGCGGTTGTTGCGGCGGAGGTCGGAAAGCTTGCAAGCGATACCCAGAATTCGTTGAAGCTTGTTGAAGAGGTTATAGGGCGTGTTCAGGAGAACGTTCGGGAGATAACGGCACAGGTTCAGGAAAACTCGGTAAAGCTGGAAACGCAGAACAGATATTTTGCGGAGGTGTTTGCGTTTATGCAGGATATGACGCGTCTGCTTGACGAAGCAGGAACCGCTGTTAATGCTATGGGAAAAGCTCACGGGAAGCAGGCTGAGGTAATAAGGAAAACTGTTCAGATAAATCAGGACATAGCCGACAGCATAAGAAACGAAAACGAACAGTTTGGCTCTATTAACACAATGGCGGAATCCAATGCCAAGAATATGGCAGAGCTTACCTCACAGGCTGACTCGATAAGTGAAATGGTTGAAAATATGTCGGCGTTTCTTGTAAATAACGGTTAAAGGAGTTTTGTGCAAGCGGAGCGGCTGCCGTCTGGCGGGAAATATGCAGGCAGGATATACGGCAAGGCTGCAAGGGTGCGTTGTGCAGTGCTTTTCGTATCGCAAGGCTTGCTGACGGGCGGTTTTCTTCAAGCGGAGGGGGCGCGGCGCGCGCGTTTTGTGCGGCTTCGCCGCACAAATCGGTTTCTCGGGCGGCGAAGCCGCCCGAGAAACTTACATTTTGCTTCGCAAAATGTAAGACGCGCGCCGCGCCGTCTGTGTAGTTGCGGGAGATGCTAAAAATGGGCTGTTGCAGCTTGCTGCAACAGCCCATATTGCGTTATTTTTTATCGTCGGCAAAATAGTTATCCTTCAAAAACAGGTTCATAATCCTGCTAATAGTGAACGACGGACGGGAGAGGAAGCGCTCCTTCATTTCCTTTGCACGCTCCTCGTCGGGCGCGTAAAGCATAATATCAAGCATCGTTTCACCGTTTATTTCATTAAGGAAAATAACGTTCAGGTCGTATCGTTTACGCTCGTAGTCGTAAATTATATGACAGCGTATCGCTTTTTCAAGCTCGATTCGCTTTGCAGCCTCATTGTAAACTTCCGCAGTATGCTCGCGGATAGAGCGGGGAATGCGCACCTTTGCGAACTCCTCTACGAGCTTTTTACCCGACGGCATAAGGCTGTAAACGCGTTCGCTGCGCGGGTTATCACGGCGCGAAACAACAATTCCCTTTTTTTCCATCACGCCGATTTCCGTCATAAGCTCAAAATAATTTACACATTCCAGCGACAAAACAATTTCGCTCACCATGCTGTCGCTCAGATTTCCGAACTCGTTGAGCATATAGCAAAAGTAAACGCATATATCAAAGCTGTCGTCAATTCTGATGGTTGGTATCTGCAATTTAATCAGTCCTTTCAGTCACACAAGAAACGAAAGCAGCGCGATATTCGCGGCAGCCTCCACGCACGGTACAGCGCGCGGTACAATGCAGGCGTCGTGCCGACCTTTTATTTCAAGAACGGTATTTTCCATTTTAATATAGTCAACCGTCTGCTGCGGACGTGCAATTGACGGTGTAGGCTTAACCGCAGCGGTGAAAATGATTGGCATCCCGCTGCTGATTCCGCCGAGAATACCGCCGTTATTGTTAGTCAGCGTTTTTATGACAGCGCCGTCCGTGGTGAAACAGTCGTTCGCCTGAGAACCGCGCATTTGCGCAAAATCAAAGCCGGCTCCGAATTCCAGACCCTTTATTGCAGGAATACCGAACACCGCCTGAGAAATACGGTTTTCGAGTCCGTCGAACATCGGCGAGCCGATACCTGCGGGAAGCCCTGTAATCGCGCACTCAATACGTCCTCCGACCGAATCAAGCTGTTCGGAAGCCGCTTTGACTGCCGTTTTCATTTTCTCAGCCGCGCTGTCGTCAATAACCGGAAACGCCTTGTTCTTTATTCTTTCCAGTTCGTCTGCGGTAACATTCACCGGGTCGAAATGACTGTCGTTCACGTCGGCAATGCTGAGAATATGCGCTCCCGCAGTGATTCCGCGCTGTTCGAGAAGCTGTGCGCATACAGCTCCCGCAAAAACGAGCGGCGCAGTTATTCTTCCCGAAAAATGTCCGCCTCCGCGAAGGTCGTTAGAATAGTCATATCGAACCGAACCCGTGTAATCGGCATGTCCCGGGCGCGCAACCGTCGCAATATTTCCGTAGTCAGCCGAGTGCTGGTCGGTGTTGCGTATAACCGCGCAGAGCGGAGTTCCCGTTGTTTTACCGTTAAGGTATCCCGACATAATTTCGGGAAAATCCTTCTCGTTTCTGCGCGTGCTTATTCCGTCCTTTTTGGGAGCGCGCCGCGCCATAAAATCAAGAACTCGTTCAAAATCAATTTCCCGTCCCGCGGGAAGTCCGTCTATCACAACGCCTATTCCCGCGCCGTGCGACTCGCCGAAAATTGAAACGGAAAGATTTCCGAAATGCAAGTTAGATGACATCTGCAATACCTCCGAGCCTTCTGAAATCCTCGAAAAACAGAGGATATGATTTTGAAACGCACTCCGCGCCGCGAATTATAACGGGCGAGGTGCAGCGGGTTGAAGCAATCGCCAGCGACATTGCGATTCTATGGTCGTTCCATGCGTCGCATTCGCCGCCGTGAAGCTCTTTAACGCCCGTAATTCTGAGATTGTCGCCGATTATTTCTACCCTTGCCCCGAGCTTGTTCAGCTCCTGAGAAATTGCGGCAAGGCGGTCGCATTCCTTTATTCTCAAGCGTTCGCAGCCCGTAATTTCGGAAGTGCCGTTCGCGAAGCAGGCAAGTACCGTGAGAATAGGCACAAGGTCGGGAATCTGGCTTGCGTCAACATTAAACGGAACGCAGCTCTCGCCGAAGCTCCTTACAATATCGAGAATTGCACGGTCGCCCTGTCTGCTGTTCGGATTTATGCCCTTTATTGAAATGTCCGAGCCGATAGCGTTTGCCGCAAGGAAAAACGCCGCCTGTGACAAATCGGCTTCAACGCTGAAATTGCACGGCTTATATGCTGAATTTTTCGCTGCGAAATAGCCGTTTTCCGTTTTCTCAATATGCACTCCGAACCGCTCCATAACGTCAAGCGTCAGGTCAACGTAGCCCCTTGATTCAAGCCGCGTCGTAATGCGTACTGCGCAGTCCTCACCCGTAAGCGGAAACGCCATCAGCAGTCCCGTTATAAATTGTGAGGAAATATTTCCCGCAATCGCAAACTCTCCGCCCGTAAGCCGCCCGTTTATTCTGTACGGCATTTTTTGCGCAGTAAACCGAACGCCGTGTTCGGGGAGCAGCTCAAAAAACGGAGTTATCGGACGTTCGGGCAGCTTTCCCGCGCCGAGAAATTCCGATTCCGCGCCCAGAGCCGCCGCCACGGGTATCATAAACCGCAGCGTTGAGCCGCTCTCGCGGCAGTTAATTTCCGCGCGGCTGTTTGGCTTTGAAATTCCCGTTACCATTGCCGTTGAACCGTTATATTCAATTTTTGCGCCAAGCGCGGTAAGCGCGTCTATGGTAGCGTCCGTATCCGCACAGCTCAGCAGATTTTCAACTCTGCTTTCGCCGTCGGCAAGCGCTGCTGCAATAAGCGCACGGTGAGAAATGCTTTTCGAGGGCGGAACGTTTATGCTGCCGCCGAGAAAAGCAGGTGTAATTTTTATATCCATTTAATTATCCTTCAATCATCTTTCTGAAATCCTCTATACCGAGCTTTACAATTTCAGCCCTTCCGATTTGCCTGCAAAGTATAATATTTATCGTGTCCGAGAAGCGCTTCTTGTCGTTTACCGCGCCCGAGAAAAGCGCCTCGCCGTCAATATCCGCTTCATACGGCAGACCGTTTGCGATAAGGCAGCTTTTCAGCTCCTCGCTTACATTGCCGTCAACAAGACCGTTTTTCTCTGCCGCCTTTGTTATAAGGTACATACCTGCCGCGACAGCCCGCCCATGCGAAAAGCCCGTATAGTTGAAGTGCTTTTCAATCGAGTGACCGAGCGTATGACCGAAATTTAGAATCATACGGAGTCCCGTGTCGAATTCGTCCGCTTCGACAACCTCCCGTTTTATGTCAACGCACTGTGCTATCACATCTTCGGGCGCGCTGCGGACGTTGCCGTCTTTAAGCCTGTCAAAAAGCGGTTTTGAGTAAATCATTCCGTATTTTACAACCTCTCCCATTCCGTCGGCAAAAAAATCGTCTGAAAGGGTACTGAGCGCGTCCACGTCAGCGATAACAAGCTTTGGCTGCTTGAATGCGCCGACCAGATTCTTGCCCGCTGCAATATCGATTGCGGTTTTCCCGCCGACCGAGCTGTCAACCTGCGCCAGAAGGGAGGTCGGGAGCTGAATATAGTCGATTCCCCGCAGATAGGTCGCTGCCGCAAAGCCCGTGAGGTCTCCGACAACGCCGCCGCCGAGAGCAACGAGAAAATCCGAACGTGTTATATTGTTTTTTCCCAGAAAATCGTAAAGGTCAAGGAGCGTTTGCGCGCACTTGCTTTCCTCGCCGTGTCTGAACGTGTAAAGCTCTGCCGCAAAGCCGTTTTTTTCAAGAGAATTCTTGACGGTCTGCGCGTAAAGCGGACCGACGTTGTCGTCTGTAACGATAACGGTTTTGCTGCCTTTAACCAGCGGCTTTATTTCCTCGCCGCAGCGTTCCAGCAGTCCTCCGCCGATAAGCACGTCATAAGGCTGTGAAGCGTTAATTCTGATTCTTTTCATTATTTTTCCTTTCTGTCTACACTTTTCCGATATATCCCGACCGTGCAATGAAGCCAAAAATGCGTTATTATTTTATTTTACCGCAAAAAGCTGTTTATGTCAATAGACAACAACGAAATTTTAGGGTATCCGCTTTAACCGAGCGTTGTTAATTGGCGGCTTTCCTTCGTGCATTTCCGCGCTGTGCAGATTTTTTTGAAAACTTGTTCAAAAATGTCGGAAAATTATACAAAAGCTATTGATTTTGTTTAGAAAATGTGTTATACTTTAACAAGATATTAGCAACAGGAGGCTAAACGAAATGACCGTTCTTTCGGAGCTCTTGAAAAAATATAATTGTATACGCGTTGAAATCGGCATAAGCGGAAGTCTTACGCTCCGTGTTCTCGGCAGTTATGACGAGCTTACCGACGCTGCTCCGCTCCCTTTATCCGAGCTTGTTTACATAGACGATTTTCCGCCGCTCATGAATGCCTTTTATGATTTTGCGGCGAGCGCCAACACGCGCCTTAACACGCATTTCCGTATGGAGTACGAAAACGAGCTTCACTGGGCGTATCTTTGCTGTGCGAAAACGGGCGGCGACGGCAGCTTTGAGGGTATTTTGCTTGACGTTTACGAGTACCTTGACTGTGTGCCTAACGACAGCGTTTTCAGCGAATTTGAAAAGCGTCAGAAGCTGAAAATTTCCGAAATAAACCGTAACGGCGCGGGTCTTGAGGAAATTCTCGGTCGTGATTATATCGAGAGGGTTCTTCGTGCGTTTACGGGAACGGGTCTTATAGACGCGGCTGTATATGACGAAAACGGCAGGCTTGTCTGCGAGCAAACGGCGGACGGCTGCGCCTTTTCGGAAAAAAGCTATTCCTGTACCCGCAAGGCGGCGATTCGGTTTAATTACAAAACGGGCGGGACGTTCCGCGCGGGAACAAACCGAAGAGATATGGAAAAGCAGATGGAGCTGCTGTTGGAAATGCTGGCGGAAAATCTGTCGCGCGTTGCTCATTCCTCGGTAATGCTCTACAACGAAATTGAAAACGCGAAGGCGGTAAACAGGCAGCTCGGAGCCAATGTTGAACAGCAGATGCTTATAAACAGCATTTATTCGGTGACAATGGAAGAGCCGCAGTCCCAGAAGGCGCTGGACCGCGTTCTTGAAATGATAGCGCGTTATCTGGAAATCGACAGAATTGCGGCATATCTGCCGTGTCGGAACGGTTCGCTGAAAATGGCTTGCTGCTACAACACAAATGTGGAAATGGGCGCGAAAACCGACGAATATATACGCGGCAATTTTGATGTTCTTATGAACAAATTTGAGATGTCTGATAACTATTTTTCGCGAGGGGACGAGAACCGTATAAAAGGATTAACCGCGTTTGCTATATCGAAGATTTACGGCGGGGAATATGGTTCGGGGCTTCTTTTTTACGAAATATACTCTCATGCAAACAGCTGGAAATATAACGACCGAAAGGTTATCCGAAGCGTTTCGCAGGTCATATCCGACCTTATTACCCGCTGCGGAATGGACAGGGAAATTGAAGAGAAAAACGAACAGCTGTATAAGCTTGCTTTTTTTGACAATATGCTTGGTATCCGTAATCGTGCGCGGCTTGACCTCGACGCGGAAAAGGCTCTTGCGGACGGTGAAACGGGAGCGGCTATGGCGGTGCGGATTGCGAACACGCGTTCGCTTAACGAGGTTTTCGGGCAGAGCTACACCGACCGGCTGCTCAGAATGATGGCTGAGTATTTAAGCGGGGAGGACGTTGGCGGCAAACACGTTTACCGCTATTCGGGCAGTATAATGCTGCTTTTACTCAAGGATATGGACGAGGGCGGCGCGCAGGAGCTTGCAAAAAAAATAGTTGCGCGTTTTTCGGAGCCGTTTTTCATTGACGGTGTTGAGCAGTATGCTGAAACCTCGATAGGAATTGCATTTTACGGTCCGTCGGTTGCGACGAGCGAGGATTTGTTCCGCGCTGCCACTCTTTCGCTTTACCGCGCTAACGAGTACGGCAAGAACTCCTTCGCCTTTTTCACTCCCGGGTTAAGCGAGCTTTCGGGGCTTTCGTATCATCTTGAACAGGAGCTTCGCCGCTGCATTGCGGACAATATGAGGAGCTTTGAGCTTACATTTCAGCCTGTTTTCGGCGATGATGAGATTCATCATTATGAAGCGCTGCTGCGTTGGAAGAGCGAAAATGCGGGGTATATTTCGCCGAGGGTGTTTATGCGGCTGATGGAAAAGGTAGGGCTTGACAGCACGATTGATTTCTGGGTGCTTCCCGAAGCCTGCGCGTTTTGCAGGAGAATGATTGAAAGAACGGGTCAGAGCGTCAGCGTCAGCGTAAATCTTACCACGCATGAGATGCAGAGCGGAGCAGTTGCGGGGGCGATACGAAGCGCCCTTTCGGAAACGGGACTTGCCCCCTCCTCGCTGATTGTCGAGGTGCCGGAGGCTGCGTTTATTTTCGCTTGTAATGAAACGGCGGCAACGCTTGGGAAACTGAAAAAAATGGGCGTAAGAATCTGCATCGACAGCTTTGGCAGTGAATATCTGCCGCTTACTGCGCTCAAATACTCTTTTATTGATATAATAAAGCTTGGAACTAGTTTTATAACGAATTCCGGCGACAGCTTTGATGAGGAGCTTGTGCGCACAACCGTCCGTCTGGCGCAGAGCAGGGGAATAACCGTTATCGCCAAAAACATCGAACACCCCGCACAGCGGCAGGCGGCTCATCTGAACGGCGTTTCGCTGATTCAGGGCGGGCTTCTTTCACCCCCTGTTTCAGAGGAATGCATTATGGGCAACTGCTCGGTTATGGTATAGCTCAGGGGCTGATGCAGCGAACGCTGCGTCAGCCCTTTTGCGTGTATTCTGCCATCACACAGTCGGCGCGGCGCGCGTCTTACATTTTGCGTAGCAAAATGTAAGTTCCTCGGGCGGCTTCGCCGCCCGAGGAACCGTTTTGTGCGGCTTCGCCGCACAAAACGCGCGCGCCGCGCCCCCTCCGCTTTCGGCGAACTTTCCGTCAACAACCGTTGATGTATAGTCGGTGCGGTGCAGCTGCATGTTTTGTTTTAAAACGCTCATTAAATTCGGACAACATAAATATATTTTAATAAAAATATAAATCCGAAAGGGAGCGCTGAATTTGAAGAAAAAAGGTTTTTTGCGCAATACGTTTATAATGCTTCTGGCGATGTTCATTACAAAGGGACTGGGCGCAGTGCTGAAAATCCCGCTGGGAAATATCCTCGGCGGAACGGGAATGGGGTATTTCACCACGGCGTACAGCGTCTTTACACCTGCGCTTGCATTTGCCTGTTCGGGAGTCCCGACCATTGTTACGCAGGTTACGGCGCAGTATTCGTCAAACGGAAGGTTATCGCAGCTTGCCGCCTTCCGCAGGGGCGCGGTGCTTCTGTCGGTTCTTATAGGACTTGCAGGAACAGCCGCAGTATATGCCTGCGCAGTTCCGTTTGCCTGCCTTGTCGCAAATTCTCCCGAGAGTCTGCCGTCTGTGCTGATGATTGCACCCGCCGTCCTTTTCTGTTCTGTTACCGCCGTCTACCGCGGGTATTTTGAAGGTCTTTCCGATATGCTTCCTACCGCCGTATCGCAGGTGATTGAAGCTACGGTAAAGGCGGCGGTGGGGATAGGATTGTCCTATTTTGTGTACGTAAAGGGCGGAGAGTATTTCGGAAATCCCGAAACAGCTCTGCCTTACGCCGCCGCCGCCGCAATTATCGGAGTTGCCTTCAGCGAGCTTTGCGGAATGATTTACATAACCCTCCGCGCCCGAAGGAAAACCGACAGTCTGCGCCAATATGCCGAACCGCTGAAAAAGGGCGAGCTTGCCGCCGTAATGCAGGATATATTTGCGCGTTCGCTTCCCGTTGCGGCGGGAGCTGTTGCGGCAAACCTTATTTCCTTTACGGATATGCTCACTGTGTCAAACTGCGTTAATATTTCGTTTGCGCATTTTCCCGATTATTTTTATAAAAACCCCTCCCTTGCCGCCGCCGCTGCCGAAGCCGGCGACCTAGGCAATTTCCTCTACGGCTGTTATTCGGGTATGGTGCTGTCGGTTTATATGCTTGCTTCGGCGCTGACGGGGCTGATTTCGCGCTGCTCTCTCCCTCGGCTTATCTGTGCGGTTGAAACAAACGATAAAAGGGCGCTGCATTCCGCTGAACGACTGATGATAAAAGGAACTGCATTTATTTCAATACCCGTGTCGTTTGTAACAGCCGCATTGGCGGAGCCTGTTCTTACGCTTCTGTATCCGTACCGTACCGTGGAGGCGGCGATAGGCATTATGCCGCTCAGAATACTTAGTCTGGGCAGCATTTTTGCAGGGCTGGGAGGCGCGCTTTTTGTTCTTTTTCAGGCTCACGGCGATTTTAAAACACCTGTAAAAATTACTCTTTTAAGCGGCGCGGTGAAGCTGCTGCTGAACCTTGTCCTGCTTACCGTTCCCTTTCTGAATATTTCGGGAGCGGCTCTTTCAGCGGTTGCGTCGAATGCTTTTGCGGTTGCCTATGCCTGCGGCATACTAAGGCGCAAATACGGGTTGTCCGTTTCGCTTTTTGGCGAAGCGCTGCCGCCGCTGCTTGCCGGGTCTGCGGGCGCAATGGCTGCTTTTGTGGCATACAACGGCTTTGCTTTGCGCTTTTCGCCGATTCCTGCATTATGCTTTTCGGCTGCCGCAGCCGCGCTCACGTACCTGCTTCTGATTTTTCTTGCCGACAGCTCCGATTCTGCGGCGGTTTTGAAAATAATCACAGGAAAAAAAGAAAAATCCTATTGTCAAAACACGGATAATGGTGTAAAATAGTATTTGAAAATAAAAAAGAAAGGATAATAAAAATGTTTGAGTTTAAGGAAAAATATAACGTTGACGACCTGCGGCTTATAATGAAAGAGCTTCGCAGCGACCACGGCTGCCCTTGGGACAGGGAGCAGAACCATAAATCAATCCGCAGCAACGTTCTTGAGGAAGCATACGAGGTTGCCGAGGCAATCGACAGCGACAGCACCGACAATTTAAAGGAAGAGCTGGGCGACCTGCTTTTGCAGATTGTTTTTCACAGCGAGCTTGAAGAGGAGCAGGGCTCTTTTGATTTGGACGACGTTGCGGACGGAATCTGCAAAAAGCTGATTTACCGCCACCCGCACGTTTTCGGCGACGTAAAGGCTGACACCTCTGACGATGTGCTTAAAAACTGGGACGCTCTCAAAAGCAAATCAAAGCAGGAAACAAGCGTTACCGACCGCCTGAAAAGCGTTCCTAAGCTTCTCCCCGCGCTTACACGCGCCGAAAAAGTGCTGAAACGCGCTGCAAATGCAGGACTTAACTGCGGCGATGAACACGCTGCTCTGGCACGGCTTGAAAACAGCTTAAATGCGCTGAAATCGGCTGTTTTAACGGAAACAGACATAAAAATTGAAGAAGAAATAGGTAATATTTTGTTTTCTTGTACAAACTTATCGAGATTTTTGAAAAAAGATAGTGAAAAAGCCTTGACATTTGCGATAAATCAGTTTATAATACAGTTTAGCGGACTTGAGGCTTTGATTGAAAAAGAGGGAAAAGCTTTTTCAGAGCTTACCGACGATGAGTTAAGCTCGCGTTGGGAGAAAGCGAAGGATTACTCGGTCTGAATATCCGTATAAACGGTTTAGTATTTTTGGAGGTTTAAAAATGACAAAGGCAGATTTTATCACAGCAGTAGCAGAAAAGGCTGGACTCACAAAGAAGGACGCTGACGCAGCTCTTTCCGCAGTTATTGACACTATCACTGATTCTCTCGCAAAGGGCGATAAGATTCAGCTCGTTGGTTTCGGTACATTTGAAGTTCGTGAGCGCAAGGCTCGTGAAGGCGTTAACCCCCGTACAAAGGAAAAGATTGCAATTGCAGCAGCTAAGGTTCCCGCTTTTAAGGCAGGCAGAGCTTTAAAGGACGCAGTTGCTAAGTAATTGAAGCTTTATTGAATACGGCGGACTGTGAGGACATCTTCCTAACGGTCCGTTTTTCATTTGGAAGGAGAAGAAATGAGACTTGACAAGTACCTGAAGGTTTCACGCCTTATAAAGCGGAGGACGGTTGCAAACGAGGCGTGCGACGCAGAAAAAATATGCGTAAACGGCAAGCCCGCGCGTGCTTCCTACGATGTTAAGGTCGGCGACGAAATCGTAATTAACATGGGAAAAACACCGCTTAAGGTTAAGGTCGCCAAGGTTGTGGAGGTCGTCGGAAAGGACGGTGCTTCCGAGCTTTATACGGTTATCTGATAAAGAGCCGGTTTTTGGTTCTAATCTGCTGCAAAGGCACATAAGTATGAATATAGGCTTGTTCATATTTCAAGAGCAATATGAACATTTCATACAAAGAGGTGCTTATGAACAAACACAGTCTGATTCTTGAAAACCGTGAAATGCTCCGCATGAGCGGGGTGAAAAGTACGCAGTCCTTCGGCGAAAACGAAATTGCCGTTTATACCGGAAGCGGCGACCTGCTGATACGCGGAAGCGGGCTTGAGGTGGGGCTTCTTGATATGACCACGGGCGAGTTTGAGCTTCATGGAAAAATAGATTCGATAAGCTATATTTCCGAAAAGAAGCACGTTCCCGAAAACGTGATAAGCCGCTTGTTCAGGTAGGCGCGTATGTTTGAAACTACACGTGACGTTCTTGTGCAGCTTGGCGATTTCGCGGTTGCAGGCTTTTTTATCGGTATGCTGTACGATTTTTTCAGATTTGTCCGCGTCATTGTTCCGCACCCGCGCTTGCTTGTGAACATAGAGGATCTCTTGTTTCTGCCATTTGCAGCTCTTGTTTTGTTCTGCTTGTCTATGGAAATAGGGCAGGGCGGATTTCGGCTTTATTATGCGGCGGCTGCATTGTTCGGAGCGGCTGTTTTCAGATTTACGGCAGGGTTTCTTACAATTTTTATTGCAAAAATCACGAGAAAGCTTCTGTTCATATTTCTGAGAGCTATGAACAAGATTTTTGTGAATCCTGTCAAGAGATTTTTTCAAGCAATCTGCAATAAAATCAAGCCTGCTTTTGGTGCAATGTGCCGAAAAAACAAAAAAATTGCAGAAAAAGCAATGTTGCACTTGAAAAAGAAGCCTAAGATAGTGTATAATAATAGTATTAATATGAAAAAAGTGGGCGGTGAGGAACGAAGTGTCATTAAAGCAAAAGTCAGAAAAAAAGCATAAACGTTCCTTTTTTACCGGACTTATCGCCGTTGCAGTGCTTATCTATGCAGTTATTAACCTCATTTCCATGCAGGTCGCAATCGCTCAGAAATCGACCGAGTATGAGGAGCTGTCGGCTAAGCTTTCAGAGCTGAAAACTGAAAATGAGCAGCTGGAACGCTATGCGAACGATGAATACCGTAACGATTATATCGAAGAAATCGCCCGCGAAGAGCTGGAGTATTCGTACCCCGACGAAAAAATCTACTATTTCGTTCCAAGCAATTGATATCGGAGATGCTATGAAAAATAAGGACAGAGAAAAGCTTTCCGCTGCATTCAGAATTATTGCATTCTGTGTGGCGGTCATAATGATTATCGGCATTATTTTGCAGGCGTTTGTTTATTAACGCTTTAATTTGTTATTAAAATGACGGAGGTTAAAATATGTCAGCAAAAATTTTAATTGAAACATCTGCGCGTCACGTTCATGTAACGCAGGAGGCGCTTGAGGCATTATTCGGAAAGGACGCAAAGCTTACAAAGAAGAAAGACCTTTCCCAGCCGGGTCAGTTCGCTTGCGAGGAAAGAGTTACTGTTGTAGGTCCCAAGAAGGAGCTTGCGAACGTTTCCATTTTAGGACCTGTCCGTTCCGCTACACAGGTTGAGCTTTCCGCAACAGACGCGCGTTCCATTGGGCTTCCCATTGCTATTCGTGAGTCGGGCGACATTGCAGGCACTCCCGGATGTAAGCTTGTAGGCCCTGCCGGCGAGGTTGAAATCAGCGAGGGTGTAATTGTTGCAAAGCGCCATGTCCATATGATTCCCGAAACCGCTGAAAAGCTTGGTCTTAAGAATAAGGACGTTGTATGGGTAAAGGCTGAAACAAACGGAAGAACAGCTATTCTCGGCGATGTCGTTGTAAGAGTCAGCGAAAGCTTTGCTGACGCAATGCACATTGATACCGACGAATCTAATGCAATTTCCGCTTCGCCTAACCTTATGGGTGAAATCATCAAGGAGCTTTAAGGCTTCCTACATAAGCAAAAACGGCTGCTGCGGCAGCCGTTTTGCGTAATTGATATATGTAATATTAATTGAGTAAAATAACCAACACACCCCGCCGTTGATTTGTTCAGCGGCGGGGCATTTTCCTTGCATATTGAATAAGGCAACAACGCACAAAGGAGCTTGGACGATTAAAAAAACATACTTGCTGCTTAACTTTTAAAGGAACTTAATGTATAATCTTACAGGCGAAAAAGCAGGGAGCTGAATCTGGCGATTGACGAAAACACGTCGGCGAACGTAAAAGCCGAGGTGGCGTTTATACCTGTTATATTCTTGCATGGGCTTACCTCCAAGCGGAGCGAGCCTTTCGGGAGGTGAAAAGCAGCGAATTTCGATTGCCGGAGCCATTATGAAGGACGCGCCGATTATCATACTTGACGAAGCGACAGCGAACGTTGCTTCCGGAAGTGAGCAGGAGCTGGTTGCCGCAATAGAGGCGCTGACGAAATAAAAGACAATTCTTATGCTTCATTCCCATTTTGCATAATTCAGCAGATTTATAACATTCTGTTTCATCAATAAGCGTTGAGCATACATCTAAGAATATCCAATTGATGTTAGTCATGATATACCGCCTGAACAGTAAGGTAATCCTTAATATCACGGACAAACTGATTTCCGCAGCGTGCAAGCTCGCCGAGAACTCTGTCTGTTCCGTATTCGGTCTGATACC
>CAZFMC010000039.1:0-15577 GCA_964520065.1 uncultured Ruminiclostridium sp. | reverse complement strand
TAACAGTAATTGCTCCTTCTTCGCTTGAAGCTGCAAAGAGGGTATACGGATATTTATCCGCAGTTTCCTCCGCCATTGCAGGGAGCGTTGGGAGCATTGAAGCTGCTATCGCAGTAGCAACAAAGCCCGACAAAAGCCTTTTGGCTTTCATAATGAATTTGGTTTTCTTCATGTTTTCCTCCATTTCCGCAATCATAAAATTGCTGTTAATATATTTTCCGAGAACAGTTATTACAGACCGTTCTCACGGAAATAATACATAATTCGAGTAGAAAAAACAATGGATAACCGAAGAACGGGCGTAAATTTGGCATAAGCGGGAAAATCCCTTTCGGAATATGGGGTTTTTCTACAGACTGAAGCGAGTGATTTCTCACTCGCTTCTGCTTAAACAATATTTTCGTTTACACTTACATATATATCAACTTCATCAATACCATTATTCTTTGTCAACTTATAAAAATAAGGTGTTAGAGGTATATGAGAGTTTCTGTTAATGTAATGCTGCATCTCCTTTCTTGCTTCATTCAAATCGTTATAATCATAAGAACATCTGCCCCTCAGCGCATTTGTCAGCCGTATTTTTGGCTTATACACATAATACTCATTGCTTTTGAATTGCTCATTAACAGGTATCATAATTTCCACATCAAGTATAGGTTCGTCCGAAACTGTTTTATTTTCAGTCAAGGTGAAAATTGTACTCCCTGTTTTTTTTAATCCCAGCAATGACAAGCTGTCATCAAGATGTGCCATAAGTGAATAAAGTTTGCGATAAGTTGTTCTTGTTTTGAATGAAAGCAGAGATTCAACCGAAAGATATTGTTTTTCTAAAATCTCCATCCTAAATCTAACCTTTCCTTAACCGAAAATAATCTGCCAGATGTAACGCCACATATATATCCCTCCTCGTTTTCAGATTTCATTGAGGAGTATATAAAAAAACTGTTCAATCATCAATAGATAATTGAACAGTGGGCGAAAATCAGGTGTGAACGGGAGAAAAAATTTTATAAAAAACTCTTGACAGCATATTTTTCAGCAAGAATATATATGCTTGTTTTTTCCAGTCGGTTATGGTATAATAGTAACTGAAAGAGAGGTGGCTTCTATGCATATCGCCGTATGCGACGATGAAAAAATTGTGTTTAACGAATTGAATGAACTTTTTATGGAATATTCCAGAATGATAAACGATACCATATCAGCAACATATTTTTCATCGGGCAGTGAACTGCTTGCCTCTCCGATAAAATTTGACGCTGTATTTATGGATTATCAGATGGACGGTATGGATGGAATGGAAACCGCACGAGTTCTCAGAAGACGAAACACCAATGTTGCAATCATTTTTCTGACGAGCTTTCCACAGGTAGTATTCCAAAGTTTCGAGGTCAATACATTCAGATTCCTTGTAAAGCCTATAAATAAACAGGAACTGTTTGAAGCTTTGTCTGCATATATAAAATCAATTAAAAACGATGATTTTTTATTGCTGAATACCAATGACGGAACATTGAGATTAAGACTTTCGGAAATAATATATGTTGAGGCACAGGGCAAGACTTGTGTTGTGCGAACCGTTGATAATACATATGTAAGCAGTAAATACATCAAAAGCTTTGAGCCATTGCTTTTATCCGATAGCTTTATGAGAACGCATAAATCCTGTATTGTACATTTCCTTCATATTTATAATCACGACAATACAACAATTTATTTTGACAACGGGGAGCGTGGAACAATCGGAAAAAGGTATCTGAGTAGTTTTAAGAAAGCCTTTCAAGCGTATATTATAAAATACAACTCACGGAGTTTAGAGAAATGATTTCAAATATTTTGTTTGTAATTTCCGACTTTCTGATGCTCGTCAATATCATTGGGCTTACACTTCACGATTCTTCCGAGATATTTCGGTTGAAAAAATTTTTCCCGATTTATATAATACATTCAGCACTTGGATTGTGCTTTTCATTATATTTTCCCCAGAGTGCAATACCGATACAGATTGTTTTGCTCAGTATATATTACATAAGATTTGTAATTATTCCTTTCTTCTTCTCTCGCAAGTTCACTTTAAATCTGTTTTATCTGCCGTTACTGTTTCTTTCGATAGATTCATTACTTCAAAGCTGTATTTACTGGGCGGCAGCACAGTTTTCTGAAAATGTCAATGAAGCTGTTATTGATAATACTGTTTCTGTTATTTGGCAGATAGGCTTGCTATTGTCCCTATATTACATACATAAGCACAACAACAAATTTACTCGAAATATTAAATTTGGATTTAAGCTGATACCGAAATCGGTTGCAGTATTGGTTTTGCTATGTGCTTTTGTATTGGAAGGAATCATATCACTGATAACCTTTGATACCATACAAGTCGATGAACAAAAGAACATCACAGTATTCTTTCTTGTAATATTTGTTATGCTGATATTTGTAATTATGACCATTTTTCTTATCAGCAGTGCTTCAAAAAAATATTTCGAGGACACTTCGGCATTGTTGGAGAAGCAGATTAAAAATCAAATTGCACATTATGAGGCAATTGATACGATGAGAAAAGAATATCACTCTTTTCGTCACGACTATCTAAATCATATGAAATGTATTCGTTCTTTAATTCAATCGGGAAAGAATATTGAGGCAGAAGAATATATAACTAAATTATCAAATGCCGAAATAATTTCAAATCCTACTTTTGAATCAGGCAATCATATCCTTGACGCTATTATCTCTGATAAAATCGCAAAAGCTGAAAAGCTGAATATTCGGATTATACCAAAGGGTATTTTTTCTGACAGCATTAATCCTATTGATGTCTGCACTATATTTTCAAATCTTCTTGACAACGCAATTGAAGCTTGCACAAAGCTTTCCGAGCCAAGTGAAATAACAGTAGATTTGAAAAAGCAACAAGGTTATCAGCTTATTTCAATACGAAATCCATATAACGGTACAGTTAATGATAACCTTATCACAACAAAATCTGATAAAGAACATCACGGCTTCGGTATTAGCAATGTTAAGAATGCTGTAAATCATTATGATGGAGAATTTATCAGTTCACAAAACGACGGGATGTTCTGTGTGGATATTACTTTAAAAATCTGAAATTCTATTTATGCAAGACCACTACCCTAAATCAATGTAGTGGTCTTGTTGCTTTTCTGATTTTTGTCGAAATTTAAAAGTGCTCTTTTGATACTTTCAATCAAATTTGCACGATGGAAAAATATAATCTTTGAAACAATGTTCAAGCTCTGTTTGCCTCGCACAGTTGACAGCAAGCATCGCCTGTGTCTATACACTCCTGATTTTTTCACAAAAATCAATTCGTTGACACACGCACTTTTTCTCTGAAACCGCTGAATTGACATTTCAGATTCAGAGAAAAAGTTATGCTTGCTCTCATCACTTTTCGGATGAGAGCAAGCATAGCCCTTGTGGCTACACTCTGCCTTTTTTGCCAAAAATGCGATTGTCAGCACGTCGGCACTTGCTGGGAATTCCCAGACCCTTTGATTTGGCGGCAATACTGCCTTGAATGAAAATACCGAATTTCCCAAAACAGAAATTCGGTATGAATATTGAATATTTAATTTTGCATTAGTCGTTATACCATAACCCGTGTTCTTTCAGCTTTTCTTCCAGTTCATTTTTGCTGTGAACTCCGAAATTACGGATTTTCTTTATTTCTTCTTCGGGCTGATCCACCACATCTTGCAGAAAGATAAAGCCTGCACGGGATCGCCATATAACGTTGATTTTTCTTTTGTTTGGGTCATATCTATTGAAAACACAGATATTAGAAATAAGCATACTATCAAATACTTGACTAACCACCAAAAACGTGTTATAATGGTTAAAGCAAATCATCTTTATTTATATATGGAAAGGAGATGTAATTATGAATGTACATAATACTCTTTATATCTCAGATCTTGACGGTACTCTTCTAAATAAATCTGCACAATTATCTCCATATACAGTGAGTTCGTTAAATAATATGATAAGTAAAGGACTAAATTTCTCAATCGCTACAGCACGGTTGTTTTCACCCGTAAAAAAAATGTTAGAAGATGTAGATATTAATATTCCTATTATATTAATGAACGGGGTATTAATTTATGATACTAATACAAAAAGTTACATAAAGGTAAATGAATTTAAGTCAAATTCGATTGATACAATCATTGATTTGATTAAAAGGTTCAAAATAACAAGTTTTATGTATGAACTAGATAATCAGGAACTTCAAATATACCACAAAATATTTGACGAAAACTTGTCATCAAATTATGCTAAGGAAAGAGCTGCTCGTTATAATTCTACCAAAGGATTTCCAGCAAAACCCAAAGAAAATGTTATTTATTTCACACTGATGGATACATATGAGAGATTAAAACCAGTTTACGATATAATTTCAAAACAAGATGATATTAATCAAACTTTGTATGAAAATGTATACTGTAAAAGCATGTGGTATTTAGAAATTTTTAGTAATAAAGCTTCCAAAAAAAATGCTGTAGAGTTTATTCGTGATCTTTATAATTTTAACTACATTATCGGTTTTGGTGATAATCATAATGATTTGTCGTTGTTTGAAGCTTGCGATATTTGCGTAGCAGTTGAAAATGCAACTACAGAAATTAAAGAAAAGGCAAATTTTATTTGTCAATCAAACAATAACGATGGTGTAATAAAATGGCTTGAAAATAATTGTGATTTTAATAAATAGTAATGCTATTTGCAAGTAAACTATATTAATGCTTTATTTAACCTCTAATGCAGATTCTTTGTTTCAAACTGCATTAGAGGTTATAATTTTTCTGATTATTTTAATGTTGCATCATCAGGTAATTGATAAAAACAATAGCACAAAACTAAAGCGTTCAATTATCACGCTATGTTTAATTTGTTTCAAATGCCGACATTCTCATGATTCTATATTGCTTTTTTATACCACCAAAAATGTATACTCATCAATAAACCGGAAATTCATTTTCCTCTTCGCCAATATGCAAATCAGGATATATTTCTTTGTGAATTTTTTCTACAAAGTCATCTAAATTATTTTCAACTTTGTCTGTTCTGGCAGATAGCCCATATTTACCCAACCACCCCAATAAAAGGAACAAAGACTCATCCTGTTCACTGAATATCTTTTGATTGATTGTTCTTATTTTTTCCACAGTACATAATGACGATTGCTCTATTTTTTTATATATTCAAGGTATATATCATGTTTGTTGTCTTTAAAGTATTCTTTTAGATCTTTATATATAGTTTTTTCAAAGCTGTTTTCACCAGGTTGCGATCCATTAAAATATTTTTTGGCGATATCAAAATATTTTTCATTTATTAAAATATTCAACTCTTTGCCCTCTACTGTGTTTTCGCTTGTGCTAAGTTTTAAATGTCCCGCAAAATACTTCATCATATCATCATCAATATAATTCTTTGATAGCAACAATCTATATACATATGACGTACCATCATCCTTTCTGACGGCAATGCATTCAGATATTCGAGTTTTTCTCTTTTGCATTCTATCTATAGATGACAAACGAAAGGAAAACACTATAAATATACCAAACGAATTATTAATTTCTTTTAAAAAGCATGTGCAAGCTGGACCACTACTATTAGGATTAGTAATTATAGCAAAACCTCTGTATTCTGTAGGTACACCTTGGGAACTTACTTCCAATTTTGATGTAACATGACATACTCCATCCTTTAACAAAAAGGTTAATATACCCCTTTGGTATGTAACTTGTTTTTGATCTTTTAATGATTTTAATCCAAGTTTTCTTGGTAAATAAGTAAAGTGAAATTGTAATTCTTCTTTTCCTTCCAGTAAAAGCGATGATAGTAAGTTGCCTTGATTAACACCATCAAAAACGTAACGGTCATCTTTCGATTCCGAAAATATTTTTTTAAAGAAATTAACGTATGTTTGTTCATCAGATATTTGTTGAGTTTCCCATTTAATATTTAATTCCTCGTATACTTTTGACATAAAGCTATCAATTGATAAATTAAATATTTGACAAAAACTTATGATAACTATAAGCGGAACAGGTGTCCTGCCACTCAAATAATCATGCATAGTGTTTTTTGATATGGAATGACTTAATGTTATTTCACGATTCATAGATAATACGAATACACTATTTTGTTTTTTGTGTTTATTATTAATATAATCTTTGATTTGACATTCCTCTTTTATTTCTTCTCTTGTATTAATTTTATACTTTTTAAGTTCATCAAATAATTCAAATTCACTAGCATCAGCTTTAGGTAAATTCTTGTAACATTGCATAGTAAGGTTACGTGCTAGTTTATCTGCTGACCACCCAATTTCTCTCATCAATTCCTTCATGATTGACCCAATAACTTCATTATATTGCATACTCATTATAATACGCCTTTCAATTATTTAAAATCATAAATCTATACTCTATTATAACATATTGCGACAGAAAAAACAATCACTTTTGTAAATTTTACTAAATCGATCGTAAATTATACGATCATTGTTGTGCGTTAAAATTTTATACAGAAACACAATTTATCGAATTAAACTATTGATGTATAATATCATAAAACAATAATGAAACTACAAAATTAATCATTAACAGCTTGTCTTCTAGTTTCAAGTATAACTTCAGATGTCACCATTGCTTTTTTACAAAAACAATCAGTAGTATTATTTACAATGCAACACATGAAAATATACTATGAAGCTTGTATAAGTATTTTATTGACGAAATTACAATTATATAGTAAAATATAGCTATAGGCAAATGAAAATCTTACATTATCTAAAAACAAAAATCAAAGGAGTGACGATTATGAAGCCTAAATTAATTGTAATGTTAACAAATGAAGACAAGACAGTTCCGGATGCAATTGAGATTTTTAAAGAATGCTGTGATTTGCCTGTAGATATCTGGGGATTTAAAAATGTAGGCATTACAGAAGAACGAATGAGCAAATTGATAACAATGATGAAACGAGATAGAAAAAAAACTGCTCTGGAGGTTGTAACGTACACAGAGGAATCCTGCATGGAGGCGGCAAAATTTGCTTGTGAGCACAATTTTGATTATCTTTTAGGCACATGTTATTTTGATAGTGTTTGGAATTATTTAAAAAAGCACACCATTAAATATTATCCTTTTATCGGTAATGTTTTTGGACATCCATCTTCTCTTACTGGCGATTTGAAAAGCATGATTTCAGAAGCCAACAAATTTCGTCAAAAAAACATCTCTGGAGTAGATTGTCTTGCATTTCGTTACTCCGATGGAAATCCTGTACTTCTTGCTAAAAGCATAGTTCAGCAAATAAAATCAGATGTTATTATAGCTGGTAGCATTAATACAATAGAACGCATCAACATTGTCAAATCCATTAATCCATGGGGCTTTACAATAGGAAGTGCAATCTACAAGCAGAATTTTTTAAATGGAGCCGGCTATAGAGCAAATTTAGAAAAAGTTCTTGAGATTATTAATGAATCATAAAATTTACATTTAAGACAAGGAGAATAATTGTATGAATAAAATTTCAATATCTGAAGCGCAAAAAGCGACTTCACCAAATTCGATTTCCTTAATTTGTGCTAAAAACCCATTGGGTATTACCAATTTAACACCCATATCTTGGTGGACATATTTGTCAAACACTCCACCAATGATAGGCTTTGCGATAAGCAAAAAAAGTTATACTGGTGAACTTATTTTAAATACAGGTAAAGCAGTGCTAAGTATACCTGGGGAGGCTATTCAAGAATCTGCATTTCACTGTGGTTGCGAATCAGGAAGAAACATAAATAAATCTCAAAAATATAACATTGAACTAACAGGAGATAATTTAAAATTTCCACTCCACAGTAAATTAGCTTTTATTTGCACACTTAAAAACACAACAAATGTGGGTGATCATATATTTTACATATGTAATGTTGAGGATATATATTATAACGTTGCCGAAAAACAAATATATGCATGGAATGGATATTCAATGTTAGCTCCGCTTAAATAAATGCATGAAAAATACATAACAAATGTGGTAGCTGAACACTTTGGTCGGCGACAGCTACCACATTCTACGCAATACACTTGACAAGCAGAAGTGTATTTACTTATAAAGTATAACATGATTTTGCCTCTAAGTCAAGTGTATCAATCTATTAATTACAATTATATTCCGAATCCTTTTTCATATTGAATAGCCAGAGTATTGTTTGTTGATTTACACATATCACAAGGAGGAACTATGTCATGTTAGTTTTTTTGATACTTGTAATGGTCTTAGTTTTAATATGTTTATGCAGCATCATTTTCTTAGTAAAAAAACGTTTTAACGGTAAAGCGAAAATAAAACTGGCGTTTGGAAATTTTTTTAAATTCTCAGTAAGCGTGGATAAGACAAATAAAGCAAAAGGTCCTTAACAACTTAATCTTAATGCCACACCTAAAAAGACACCAAATTTAACTTAACGCTATCAATTAATATATCACTTAACAAGAAGAATGTATTCTCTATTTCAAAAAGTATTAAAACCCAACATTAATCTCTAATTAATTGCATATACTCCTCAAACTCCAACTCCCCACACTCTGCCTTAGCCCTGAGTTCCAGAGCATAATCCGCCCACTGCTGAAACTCCGCCTGCGTCATTTTCTTTTTGAGATAACGAGCATAATGCTGTTTGTACGCTTTGTTGTAAACATTCCACACGGGATTGTTTTTCAGCTTATCGGCATATTTTTTCCTATGTCCCATATCACGGCAGACCTTGCCCTCCATATTGGTAATCGGTCTTGTGCAGTAGTCGGAAAAAATTCCAGCTTCAAGGAGAAAATACTTCCCGCAGTAGCCGCATTTCTTCGGCAGATAATGCATTTCCAAGCCTTTGAACAACTCAATATACAGAAACGCTCCTATTGTGTCGAACTGATATTGTTCGCATAGTACGGGGCTTTTTTTCTTGTATATAACCGTGTAGGACAACTGCATTTTCCCCGACGGCTTCAGCTTTTCATAGGCTTTCATTCTGCCCATTGTATCGCCGTTGAAATCATAAAGCACCTGTGCCGTTTCGGTGTTGTCAAGGTATCGGCTCTCGCTGTGAAGCTTCTCCAAGAACGGCTCAAACACAGCCTTTACACGCATAAGGTCATCAATGAAAATCAGATACTCCGTTGCAAGAGCTTTCAGCTTGTTGTCAAATTCAAGTATGCCGTCAATCATATCCGCCTTGTCAAAATCGTCAAGAGCAAGGCTGACGGAATACCTATCGTGATAATCCAGACATTCGCCGCTTTCATTGTCATACTCGTCCTCAAACAGCCAACCGTGTTCTTCAAGAATATCCCTCAGAGCATTCCGCTTCGGCTTGATTGCGTTATACGGCGGAAGAGAACAAATCATATCCTCAATGCGGTCATAGAAATGGATTGCTTCAAGGAGCAAATCGCTGAAACCGCTTATCTCGCTCTGGGTTTCGGGGTAGCGTAGAATACCAACATACCGCTTGCACCTGAAATGAATGTCCTCAAGTCCCTTAAAATTTTTTGAAAGGTATTTTGTGAGGATTTCTCCGAGTTGGTACTCTTTTTCGCCGTTAATAAAAATTCTCGTTCCGTTAAAGCCTGCAAAAAATCCCGTCATATCGCCGCTTTCTCTCCTTTGAAAAATATTTTTGTAAAAATAGATGTCAGACCAAGAAAAAATCGAATTATATCAAAAATAGATGCGATATTGCTGTCGATAGAGTTATAGTATCACATCTATTGACTTTTGTCAAGGGCAGAGATATAATGAAAATCAGCACGAACGAAACGAGTGTTATCCTCGTGCTGAGGCATTCGTTAAAACAGAGGGGAGGAAAAGAAAAAAGCAGCATATCGAAATACACTGCTTTGTGGTGATTAAGTTGTGCGGACAATCCGAATGTCCTGAAAATCCTGTTTGTCCAAGTGTTTGAGGCAGTAATGCCGAATTACCCTCGAAGAGCGCAAAGACTTGTGATAGCTTCGCTGTCACAAGTATCTTTGCGTTACTTTCGCAGAAAGTAACAAAGGCGAGATTAGCTCAAACAAGTCAATCTTACTCAGATTGTATCTCGGAGCTATAATCAAGAGCTGTTTTCATTCCGTCCTGATATCCAGCATTATATCCTTTATCATATCCAATATTATAATTCATATACGGCAATAAAAGAAAAATGCCGAAAACACCGATTAATACACCTGCCAAAAAGATTAATGTTACTCTTTTCTTACTCATAGCACTTTCTCCCGTGTACTGTGATTTTTATCATTTTAATTATACTACACTCTCCCATAAAATTCAATTCTGCAAATCAAATATATTGAGCTACCCACTCTATTTTTCAGAATTAATTTTTGATTTCACATATACGCCTTTAGAAATCGCCTTGAAAAATGCATTAAGTGAGAAGATATTTTTTCTGAAAACGCCCTCTAAAACAGCCTTGAAAATGGCAATGGGTGACGGGGGTAACTGCAACGCTCAGAATAGCACCTTTTCTGATTTCTGCTCTTGTACTGTCGGGTTGAATAAAAGTAAAGGTATAAATTCTGATAACAGCTATGTATTTTTGCGAAATGTGAAAATTTGATGAAACTTTTTGAAAACAGGTGATAAAATCGCTCTTAAAATGGCAATGAGTGAAAGGCAAATATTCCTTCCGAAAAAAGGTTGTAAAATCACCATGAAAAATGCATTAAGTGAGAGGAGGTATGAAGTTATGGAATATTCACTGTCGAGCTGAAATTCAAAGGTCGTAAAATGCGACCTTTCGTGTACGGACGAGGTGGTAATTCGCTGCCTCATAATGATTGAATGAAATGAACTTTGTCAACAGCTCCATTTCATCACTTCATACAGTTGTAACCATTAGCATTTACCGTCGCGAAATGCGACAGAGGTATTGTCACCCTCATATTTTCCGAGTTCTGTATTTTTCACAATCAAAGCAAGGGTATCAATATTTCCGTTTGAAATATTCTCCAAACTTTTGCAATACCCTCGTTTTCAGACTTAAAAAAATCTGTAATTCTGTAGGTACTTATGAAGGGGGTATAAGTTTTTGCTGTTCGCCGCCGCAGAAATTTTCAGAGGGGTAGCTATCTTTTAAACGAGCCGAAGAAATTATGAACAAGGATACCCTTGATTTTGTATGTCCAGCAAGCCATAGAAAGTACCGTATACTTTCATTTTGACCGTGCTTAGCAAGCACAGAAAGTACCGTATACTTTCATTTCGGGGTATGTTTAGCAAGCAGAGAAAATCCCGTATTCTGAATTTTCTCGCTCATTTTATTCGGCTGCCCCTCAAAAATGTTTGTAAGCACATCTGCTTGCAAAACGCATACCCCCTGAAAAATAGGCTCTGCCTAAGACCGTTAAATTTACAAGCCTGTGGGTTCACAGAGAAAGAGAGGATTATGATTAGAAATGTATGTGCAACAAATGCCGCCGTAGAAAGTGAGGAAAGAGAAACGCTGTCATCGTCAGCCTATGCTTCCGATGTAAAAGTGACGATACACCTACCCGATGAGGTATCGGAAACAGTCAGACAGCAGAAAATCAATCACCTGTACGATATACTGAAACCCAAACAGGCGATAGAAAAATTAAATGCTGCCTGAACAGGATTTTACCACTTTACCACTTGAAATTCAGAGCCGATTATGCTATAATGTATTCATAGAATAACGCATTATCGGCTCACCAATTTTTATGGAGGCTGATGATATGAAAACAATTACTGCAATATATGTACGCCGTTCGGTAAGCGACAAAGACAAGGGCAATAATTCTCTTTCCATAGACGCTCAGAAGGCGGAGTGCATAAGATATTTGGAGAACGGAGGTAAAATTTCAAAGGACAGCTACCGCATCTACTGCGACGACGGTAAAAGCGGAAAGGACATTGCACATCGTCCCGCATTTCAGCAGATGATGGCGGATGCTCGTGACGGTCTGATTGATAAAATCATTGTAAAGAAATATGACCGTTTCAGCCGTAATATGAGGGAATATCTCAACATAACCGACGCACTTGACAAACTCGGAATAGGCGTTATTTCACTCTCTGAACCGTTCAACACGGAAACCAAAGAGGGACGGATGATGAGAAACAATCTTCTGAACTTTGCGGAATTCGAGAGAGAAACCATTGCCGCCCGTGTCGCTGACGCATACGCTACCCGTGCAGTAGAAACAGGCTTTTATCAGGGAGGTAAAAAATATTACGGCTTTGATTCCGAAAGACGGACGATAAACGGCAAAACAGGTTCAGTGCTTATTCCGTCGGAACGTGCTGATGTAATTCGCATTGCGTATGAAATGTATAAAGAGCCATCGGTTTCGCTTAAAGATGTAATTGATTATTACAGAGAAAACGAAATTGACACATCTGCTCAGTCGTACACAGCAGCACACAAGCAGTCGATAATAGACAGACCGTTTTTATCAAGGATTTTGAAAAGCCCGCTGTATGTCCGTGCCGATGTGGAGGTTTACAAATATCTTTCAACAAAAGGTTATCGTATGATTGATGATGTTGAAGCCTTTGACGGAGTACACGGATTGTTTATGCACAAGGACGAGAACGGCGGATATTTTATCAAGGTAGGTTATCACGAAGGACTTGTCAGTGCTGAAACTTGGCTTGCGGTGCAGGATAAGAAAGACCATAACAAGAGAATTCCCAACAATGGTACAAGTAATAGTTCTTGGCTTGTGGGACTTGTGAAATGTGCTCACTGCGGATATTCTGTTCACGTTTACTACAACTGGAACGCAAATCGCACGAAACAGTGGCGATACTATCGTGACACGGGTGCATACAACGCTGTGGGCTGTAAATCAAAATCGCTGAAAATACGTCCCGACGCTCTGGAGGACATTGTTTTTAAGGCAATGAACGACCGCTTACATCATCTTACTGTTGCAAAGCACGAACAGGAAAAGCCAGATACGGAAACCGAAGCAATCAAGGCTGACATTGCCCGTTCGGACAATGAAATCCGCAAGCTTATGGACAAGCTTGCAGAAGCGGACGAGATATTATTCGATTACATTCAGAAGCGTATCAAGGAACTGCACAGCAGAAAATCCGAACTGGAGGACAAGTTGAACACTCGTGAACGCAGAAGAAAAGCTATTGATACCTCTCCGCTGTCAGAGCCGCTTGCAAGATGGAGTGAACTTACAACCGAAGAAAAGCACGAAGTAGCTGTTACAATGATTGATTCCATACGGATTTCCGATGAAACAGGTGTGGATATACAGTTTAGCATTTAAAATTATTCCCCGATAAAACTTACAGTCTTATCGGGGATATATCACAAATTTATCGTTGTTAGGGTGTTGCTTTGGGCGTTACAGTTCCCAAAACATTGATGATTTCACCGTAATTATTGAGCGTTCCGTCAACCGTCACTGTGCTTCTTGTATTATAAAGCTGCAAGGTTCCGTAATTTGTCAGAAGCTTCTCGCCGGGAATTAAAATATCACTGTCGGTATATATGCTCGTGCCTGCCGGAACAGTGCCTTCAAGCTTCAAAGTTTTGCCTGTAATGTTATAAGGGTTACTGCCGTAATTTCCCGAAACATTCAGATTTCCCGCCGCAGATAACGAGATGATTGCTGTGGATTTTCCTTGTATAGCATAGTTCCCGTTACCCTGAACCTTTAGGTCGCCATTCCCCGCGGTAAGCGATACATCGTCACAAAGGGACGCATATATTCCTGCGCCATTTGAATTAACAATACTTAAAGATTTTCCTGCTTCTGCATTGACGCTGCCGGAGGCGAATATACTGCCATTAACTGTGATTACGTCGTCGCTTTTTATTGAAACAGATCCTTCGCTGCCACGAATTTCCCCGATTGCTGTAATAGCTCCATCAATATCCACATCAATACCGGCAGCTCCATACAGCGGATAATTATATGCGCCCGAGGCGCTAACCTCCAACGAGCCTGTGCCGGTAATCTTAAGCGCCGCACCTGTTCCTTCCGCTGCGATTGCGTTTCCGTTTGTCGCAGTAATTTTATTCGTACCTGTTAAAATGATTTCTGTATTTGCGGGAACGGCGACAAGGTATGATGTCCCTGTCATTGTGACTCCGTTTAAGGTCAGCTTGTTCGCTGTGCCGGCGCTTCCGGGTTCCCATTTTGCGGTACCGCCGCCGCTGATTATGTATTCCGTGACAGCAGAGGGACTATCGGAACGGAAATCCAAAGCGTTGACCGTTGCGGGGGCGTCGGTGATTGTGCCGCTCCCTGTCGTAGTCGGTTCAATATCAGAAGAATACCGTTTTATAGCACTGCCAGACTTTTTATCCAAAGTACCTGCAACCGTTACCTTTCCCGTGTCTACAGAAAGAGTTCCCTTGTTGGTCAGTGTTTTTCCGGCGGGAACCGTAACATCACATGCACTACTCAGTGTTGTTCCCGCAGGAATCGTACCCGAAAGAGCAAGGCTGCTGCCGTCCACACCGGCATATCCATTGGAAGCAGCAACAGCGGAAACCGTACCTGCTGCGTCAAGCGTTACCGCACTTGACCTAGCATAAATTGCAGCTTTATTGGCTGCGGAAGTATTGACGGAAATATTGCCGGTTTCCGAAATAAGAGAAACAGCTCCGCTGCCCGTATTCTGAATGGCATAATTCGTAGAATTTGCAATAGACAGGTTGCTTTTTGCTTTAATAGACACCGATCCTGCGCGAATCAAGCCCGTAATATCAACGGAGCCGTCACTTTCGATTGTAACGGAACTATTCTGTGCTTGAATACCATTGGATACAAAGTTTCCTGTAATGTTGATAACGATATTTCCAGACCCCGCATTACACGAATATACCCATGAACCCGCTGTCTGAGTAGTTAAAATTTCTAAGGAGCCGGAACCGCTTACACTAAGACCGCCTAAATAACAAACCAGTCCATAAGAATCTGTACCTGTCAAGACATTACTGCCCTCGACAACGACGCTGACATTTTCCGGAACCTCTAATGCAGAAAACGCAGTAATTGAAGCGTCGTGCAGGGTAACCGTTTTGCTCGCTTTGTTCCAAAGCACATATCCGTTTCCTGCCTTATAAATGCTGTTTTCGGCACTGCTGTTCACAGAAAGAGTCTTTGTTGAATAATCGTCCGCGTATTTGTAACTTATCGTTCCGACTGTTACCGTATTGCCTACAGCAGGCCAAGTAATTTCATTTGCCGCGCTTGCGGTAATACTCAAATCAACGGGCAGGCGAACAGGTATGCCCGATGTGAGCGACAGAGCGATAGCCGCCGTTGCTGCAACGGATAGCGCTTTTTTAAAAAGTCCTTTCATATAGTCCTCCTTATTAAAGTAAATTATGTACAAAACAAAAAACGCTTTCAAGACCCGTTTTACCGGGTCTTAAAAGCGCTATGAACTATTACATAAAGCCGAAAAGGACAGAATTATCCTAGTCTGTCTGTCTGTCTGTCTGTCTGTCTGTCTGTCTGTCTGTCTGTCTGTCTGT
>CAZFMC010000038.1:0-15662 GCA_964520065.1 uncultured Ruminiclostridium sp. | reverse complement strand
CGTTCAAACCGCCGCCGATACCTGCGCCATTATCGCCACCGTATGCGGTAACCGTTCCTCCTGTTATGGTGATATCCGAACCTGCGCCGTTGTTTCCGCCGCCGATACCTGCGCCATCTTCGCCGCCGTTCGCGATAACAGTACCACCGCTGATGGCGATATACGAGCCGGCTTTATCGTCACCGCCGCCGATACCTGCGGCGTATTTGCCGCCTGTTGCGGTAACAGTACCGCCGCTGATGGTGATATTTGAGCCGCTTGCTTCCGAACCGCCGCCAATACCTGCGCCTCCGTAGCCGCCGGTCGCGGTAAGAGAGCCTGTACCCGTAATGGTGAGGTTACCTTTTGGATTTCCCGATTCATCGGGTTCGATGTACGCACCGCTCTTCTGCAAGCCCGCGCACTGGTAACCGCTCTTTAACGTGTTTGTTCCAACAAGAGTAATTTTTACATTGCCCTCGCTGTCGTCCGCGATTTTGAACGCCGCTGTATAATCCTTACTTGACACGTCAATATTTACATTATCAAGCGTAATATCCGCGCTAATGCCGTCAGCCACCTCGATACGGTCGGTTGTGGTTGTTTTTCCGCTTGCCATACCGATTGTAACCGCCGTTTCCGACATAATCGTCAGAACGCCCGTTTCCTTGGGATAGGTGTAATCCGTGCCGTAGGCAAGCGAAGCGCCCGCATTTGTCGCGGTGATTGTAAGGTCTGTACCGATTTCCACAAGCTCGTTGTCTGCATTTTTCGCAAAAGCTCTTGTTGTGGTAGTTTCACCTATTGTAAAGGTATGCGAACCCTCGGTAATATAAGCGTAAACCTTATTTTCTGCTATTTCACCGCCATTTAAATTGCAAACGTGGGTTGGCTGATAGTCTTTTCCGTCAATCTTTACCGCAGATGTTCCGTCTGTTTCGACTTCGAGGAGGTAAACTTCATTACCGTCAGAGTTTTTCGGGGTTACAGCTCCACCGCCGCTGTTGCCGCCGCCGATAGCGTTAGCGTCCGTTCCCGCCACCGCCTTAACAGAACCGCCGCTTATAACGATATTCGTGCCTGCGCCGCTGTATCCACCGCCGATACCTGCGCCGTACTCGGCACCTTCTGCTGTAACCGTACCGCCGCTGATAGTAATATTCGAGCCTGCGGCGTTCCTACCGCCGCCGATACCTGCGCCGCTACCGCCGCCTCTTGCTGTAACCGTGCCGCCGGTTATAGTGATATACGAGCCGGAGCCGCTTTCACCGCCGCCGATGCCTGCAGCACTGCCTATCGCGGTAACCGTTCCGCCGTTTATAGTGATATACGAGCCGATGGAATTAGAACCGCCGCCGATACCGGCACCTCGACTTTTGCCTGTTGATGTAACTGTACCGCCGTTTATAGTGATATTTGTGCCATCCTTATTTTGACCGCCGCCGATACCTGCGCTGTAGCTGCCGCCTTTTGCTTCAAGAGAGCCTGTGCCGGTAATTGTGAGGTTGCCCTTTGCTTCAGAGATATAATTGCCGTTTTTCTGCAAGCCTGCGCAATAAGCGCCGCCCTTAAGCGCGTTAGTCGAGTTTTCCGCAAGAGTGATGGTTACATTACCCTCGCTGTCGTCCGCGATTTTGAACGCCGCTGTATAATCCTTACTTGACACGTCAATATTAACGCCGCTAAGCGTAATATTCGCACTAACGCCGCTTTCAACCTCAATACGGTCGGTTGTCGCCGTATTCGGGTCAGCATTCGCAATTGTGACCGCCGTACCGGTTTTTATGGTGAGAACATTATTTTCGTAGGTGTAATCCGTACCGTATGCACCGCCCGTGACGGAAAAAGCGCCCGTACTACTGTTCTCCGGTTCTGCGCTTGCCGCTGTCGGCAGTAAAAATACCGCCGAAATGAGCATAATAGCAAAAACCGCGATAGAAATTGCTGATTGTTTTAATGATTTTGACATAATTGACCTCCTAGAACTGCGAAAAACGGGAAATTTAATCCATTTAAGGAATTATATCACAATCCCGCGCAAATTTCAATACTTTTTTGAAAAATTTTCAAAAATTTTTATATAGTTTAATAGATTTGTAATGTCATTTCGACTGATTTTTTAGCGGAAATTATGCTGAGCGGGCGCAAATTCGGGGTTTTTTGCCGCCTTTTTTCGATGAACGGGAAAGCCCCGCCGAAGCGGGGCTTTTGGTATATTTTACTATACAAGGAGCTTATCGATGAGTGCGGCGATTGCATTATCGGTCGGGGTGGACTTACGCAGGAACTTCATTTCGTCAACGTCAAACATAATACAGCCGCAGTGACCCTTAAAGGTCGGGAAGCAGATTATGTTGAGATTTGCGCCGATTTCGGGGCTGTAATCCACGATATTAAGCATTTCACCGTAGAAAACAACGCGCTCATACGCGCGAAGCCACTTTTCGTCCATATTCGGGAAAATCACGCCGAACTGCTGACCAATCAGCCCGCTAAGCGAGATACCCTCAAGCTTAGCAAGAGCGTCGTTTCCGTAGCAGAACACCCAATCCGCCGCCTGACATTTCTCATCGAAAATCATTTCTATATCGGTAAACGCGAAGGGCATATTGTCAAAGACGTGGTAGTGCTTGCGGTAAGCGGCTTCCGTTTTTAAAGAAACACTTTTGGCAAGCTCATGGACGATATTCCTCAGCTTAGAGCGGTAATTCATAATAACGGTACGCCGAAGCCGCTTTGAATATCTCAGAGTTTCGCCGTTGCAGAGATTCACGACGTCGGTTATGCTGTAAATTGCGTAAACTGAAACAAGACAGCCGCGCCTGACTTTGATAAAACAGCTGTCGAGCATTCTCTCAAACTCGGATAAGGTAGTGCGCGTAGCGTAGATTTCGCCCGTGAAGAGGTGCAGATACGTGATTCCGCCGGATACCTTTATATATATAATGGTACGGGTGTTTATTTCGATTTCATTCATTCCCGAATTGACTGTGATGACCTTCGCGTTTTCCATGTGTTGCTCCTGTTTCGGTTAATTTTAGAAGCGCTGCGGCTTCCAACCTATTATACCATTATAAATAGATATTTGCAAGGGTTTTGAAGAAAATCGTGCGCGCGGGTATTTCTCTGTTGACATTTTCGCAGACTATGGTATAATAAAAGTGGAGATGTGCGCCTGTTGCGGCGCACCGCAACGTGAAAGGAGAGCTTTATGTATATTGCATCTGAAAAACGCTACGACTTAATGCCCTACAACCGACTTGGAAAAAGCGGTTTGAAGCTGCCCGCGGTTTCTCTGGGCTTGTGGCATAATTTTGGCGACAACGGACGTTTTGACAATATGCGGGAGATGTGCTTTACCGCTTTTGACAACGGAATCACGCACTTTGACCTTGCCAACAACTATGGCCCGCCGGAGGGGGCAGCCGAAATCAACTTCGGACGTATTCTGAAAGAGGATCTGGGCGCTCACCGCGACGAGCTTATCATAAGCACCAAATCGGGGTATTGGATGTGGCAGGGACCGTACGGTGAATGGGGCAGCCGCAAGCAGCTGCTGAGCAGTCTTGACCAAAGTCTGAAACGGCTCGGAGTTGATTACGTAGATATTTTTTATCATCACAGACCCGACCCTGACACGCCGCTTGAAGAAACAATGGGCGCGCTGGCGACCGCTGTGCAGTCGGGAAAAGCGCTGTATGTCGGGCTGTCCAACTATGACGGCGCGCTGATGGAGCAGGCGGCTGCAATTCTTACGGAAATGCGCGTTCCGTTCGTTATAAACCAGAACAGCTATTCGATTTTCAACCGCACCATTGAAAATAACGGGCTGAAGGCTTCGTCCGCGAAGCTCGGAAAAGGGATAATTGCTTTTTCGCCGCTGTCGCAGGGGCTTCTGACGGATCGTTATCTGAAAGGTATTCCCGACGACAGCCGAATCAAAACGGACGGTCGCTTCCTCAAAGAAAATTCGCTTACCGAGGAACGTCTGAATCAGATCCGGCAGCTTAATGATTTAGCGGCGCAGCGCGGACAGACCTTAGCTCAAATGGCGCTGAGCTGGATTTTGCGCGATGGTATTGTTACAAGCGTTCTGGCGGGTGCTTCTAAGCCCGAACAGGTTCTCGACAACATCAAGGCGGCGCAGAATACGACATTTACTGACGACGAGCTGGCATTTATTGACAAAATCAGCACGTGACAAAGCAAAGAAAAGGACGCTCCGAACGGAACGTCCTTTTTCTTTTGCATAAATATGAGCTTTAGTGTTCCTTGCCCGCTTCGTCAGCCTCGCGAAGCGTAAACGCGCCGACAAGCTCGTTGAGGTTTGCAGCCTGCGCCGAAAGCTCTTCGGAAGCGGCAGCGGATTCCTCGGCGGTTGCGGAGTTCGTCTGAACAACGCTCGAAATCTGCTCGATACCGGTTGAAATCTGACGGATTGACTCGGCGGCCTCGTTCGTGGAATTGGAAATGCGCACCGTAAGCTCTGTAACCTCCATCGCAGCGTCCTTGACCTTAACCATCATATCAGCTGCTTCATTTACAAGGCTGTTTCCGTTTTCAATTGCGAGGACGGTATCCTCAATCATTCTGGTTGTGTTCTGAGCAGCCTCGGCAGACTTAGCCGCGAGATTTCTAACCTCGTCGGCAACGACCGCGAAGCCCTTACCCGCGTCGCCCGCGCGAGCCGCTTCTATCGCGGCATTGAGCGCAAGAATGTTGGTCTGGAAGGCTATATCCTCAATTGTTTTGATAATCTTCTTTGTTTCATCGGACGAAGTGCTGATTTCGTCCATCGCACCGATAAGGCGCTGCATCTGAACGGTCGCCTCCATCAGCTTATTGCCCGCTTCGTTCGTCTTTTCGGTAGCGTGCTGAGCGTCGTTTGAATTCTTGTTAATCATATCCGAAACAACGCTTATTGTCGCTGCAAGCTCTTCAACAGACGAAGCCTGCTCGGTTGCACCCTGCGAGAGCGCCTGCGCGCCTGCGGAAACCTGATCGGAGCCTGCGGCAACCTGATCGGAGGAGGTTCCGATATTTGCCATTGTTGCGCTGAGCTTATGATTGATATCGCGGATAAACATGAGAAGCTTGCTGCAATCTCCCACGTAAACGCCTTCGTTCTGTGAGGTATGAACGTTGAGGTTGCCTGCCGACATTGCTTCAAGAATACGTCCGATATCCTGAATAATGCTGTTGAGCATATTAACGGTAACCGCCGTTGAATCCGCAAGCCTTCTTGTTTCGTCCTTGGTGTTGATTACAGGAACAGGACTGGAAAGGTCGCCCTTGGAGAGCTGTTCAATACGCTCGGTGCAAAGCCTTACAGCGCGTCCGATATTTTTTCCGAGCTTTATGGAGAGAAGCGTCGAAATTGCGCAGGCTGCAAGCAGAACAACAACCGTAAGGACAATTGCCTGTTCGGTTCCCGACATATAGTCGCTGTTAGGCGCGTAGACAATCAGCGACCAGCCGTCAGTACCGCCGATAGGCGTGTAGGTTGCATACTGGATTTCGCCGTTTTCGGTATACCTGGCAAAACCGGTTTCACCGGCTCTGACCTTTGCGTGCATTGCCGCAGTTTCAGCATAGCCGGAATCGGTTTTTGCCATTTCTTCAATATTTTCACCGCTGAGAACAACCTGCGTGTCGTTATCTGCGATGGTATCGCCGTCATCATCGATTATGTAAGCCTTGCAGTTCGGGCTGATTTTGATTGTACGCATAATATCGTTAAGAAACTCCGTATCGGGAACGACTATGATACAGCCTACAACCTCGCTGTCAACAATTCCGTTCTTCCAGATAGGACCTGCGAAAATCATAACCATCTCATTTGTAAGGCGCGAAAGAGTAGGCTCGGTTATCGTGGTTTCACCGCGCATAGCCGCCTGAAAATACTCTCTGTCAGCGTAATTGTTGCCATCGAGCGCTTTACCGTCCATACCCGCAACGGTAGCGTTCTGGAAGCCGAACATATCCTTACTTTCGCTGAGAATTTCGGCAACCTCGCCGATAGAAATGCGCGTATCGGAAAGATACTTATTCTTACCCATTTCCTTTACGACATTCATATATGATGTCATTTCCCATTCAGCGCGTTCCGAAGCGATTTTAACAGCGCTTTCCATGCTGCTTTCGGCAAGGCTGACGGTTGCGGAATATGTCATAACACACGCGAAAATACCAAGTATAGCAAGAGAACCCGCTACCATAATTATACAGGTGACAAGAATTTTTGCACCGATTGATTTCATAAAAAATACCTCCCTATACAATGCTGCAAGCCGCTTCCCTGCGGCAGTACGCAAAACAAAAAAGCTGATTGCAGCCGATTTATTGCAATTCCTCGCGGCAGCAAAGCCCGACTGCAAATAATTCCTTATAATTTACTATATATTATAACACATCTGAAAAAATAAATCAAGCGGGTATTTGCAATTTTCCGACAATTTCTGATTAACATTTTGCCGAATTTTATACAAAGTATTTGTATATTTCGCCAAACGAGGAGAAAAGTTTGTTACTAATGACGAAAAATTTATTGCCTTTTTCCGCCGCGAAAAAAGTCGCTCTTTCCCTTGACTGTTACGGGCAAATGTGGTAAAATAAAATGGAATAAACAAAACGACGGACGCTTTATCGTCGAAGCTTTTCGGAGGACGGATATGCTGATTGTAATAGAAGGGCTGGACGGCTGCGGAAAATCCACCCAGCTTGAGCTTTTGAAGGAAAATTTATCAAACGCACATTTTATCACATTTCCGTATTATAATACTGACAGCGGAAAAATCGTGAGCAGCTACCTTGCGGGCGATTTTCACGAGGACAACCCTTCGGTAAGCGCGTATTCCGCAAGCCTTATTTACGCCGTTGACCGCTACACAAGCTATAAAACGCACTGGGAAGCGCTTTGTAAAAGCGAACTGCCCGTGATTTCGGCGCGCTATGTCACCTCGAACGCCATCTACCAGATGACCAAGCTGGATAAAACGGAGTGGGACGCGTACCTCGACTGGCTTTTCGACCTCGAATACGGCAAGCTGGGGCTTCCGAAGCCGGACAGGACGATTTTTCTCGATATGCCCATTGAAATTTCGCAAAAGCTGCTTTCCGCACGCTACGGCGGCGACGAGAGCAAAAAAGACGTCCACGAGCGCAACGTCGGTTTTCTGGAGCAATGCCGAATCGCGGCAATGTACGTCGGGAAGCGCTGCGGCTGGGAGATTATTCCGTGCGGAAACGGCAGCGAGCCTCGGACGGCTGAGGAAATACACCGCGACATTCTTGCTTCGGTGAAAAAAACAATTTCGGAGAAAAACAATGCTTGATTTTAAAACGCCGACCCTTTCCGATAAGGCATGGGTTAAGGAGCTTCTCGGTTATTCCGACTTCCGCGGCTGCGAATATACCTTCGGAAACATATTCTGCTGGCGCGACATTTACGATATAAAAATATGCCGCTTCGGAGATTTCCTTTTTATAAAAAATTCGGAGGGACTTTATTTTCCCGCAGGGCGCGGCGATATCGGAATGGCTCTGCACGAGCTAAAGGACTACTGCGAAAAAAACTCGCTGCCTTTTTATTTTACAACAATGAACAAGCTTTCGATGCTTACCCTGAAGGAAATCTACGGCGAAAAAGCGCAGGTTGACGCGAGCGCCGATTTTTACGACTATATTTACAGCCGCGAGGACTTAGCGGAGCTTCGCGGAAAAAAATACCACGCAAAGCGCAACCATATAGCGCGGTTCAGCGAAAACGACTGGAGCCGCGAACCGATAACGTCCGAAAATATCGCGGAATGTGAAAAAATGAACGATGAATGGTGCGAGCGCAACATCTGCATAAACGGCGTTGACGACAGCGACAAGCGCGACGAAATCTGCGCCGTGAGAACGGGTCTGCGACATTTTGCAGAGCTGGATTACTTCGGCGAGTTGCTCCGTGTGAACGGAACGGTTCAGGCTTTTTCCTTCGGCGAGCGCGTCAACAGCGACACAGTTGTGGTACACGTTGAAAAGGCGCTGACGGATATTCAGGGAACCTACCCCATGATAAACAAGCAGTTCGTGCTCAACCACTGCGCAGATGTGCGCTATATCAACCGCGAGGAGGATATGGGCGAGGAGAATCTGCGCAAGGCGAAGCAGTCGTACTATCCCTGCTTTATGGAAGAAAAATTTTCGGTAAACATTGTGTAACGGAGGTTATTTTATGGTATACGTTTTTCTTGCAAACGGCTTTGAGGAAACGGAAGCTATTGTCACCATCGACATTTTAAGACGAAGCGAAACGGAGGTCGTGACGGTCGGAATCGGCGACGATGTTATTGTCGGCGCGCACGGAGTCGCAGTTGTTCCCGATATTACGGAGGAGCAGCTTATCCTCAGCGATGAAGTTGATATGATTGTTCTCCCCGGCGGTATGCCCGGAACGCTCAATCTTGAAAAAAGCCGCGCTGTACGCGAGGCAATTGAATACTGCGCCGAAAACGGGAAATACATAGCCGCAATCTGCGCCGCGCCGTCCATTATCGGTAAAATGGGGCTGCTCAACGGGAAAAAAGCAGTGTGCTTCCCCGGCTTTGAGGACTTTCTCGAGGGCGCGGAGCTTTGCACCGACCTTGCAGTCCGCGACGGGAATTTCATAACGGCTAAGGGCCCCGGAGCGGCTGTTGAATTCGGACTTGCGCTTGCCGAAATCCTTGCGGGTAAGCCGAAGGCTGACAAGGTGAGGGCTTCGCTGCAATGCAAATAAGCAAAAAAGAGCTTCGCACCGAGCTTTTACAGCGGCGGAGAGGTCTGGACAAAAATACCATGAAAAAAAACGACGAGGCGATATACAATAATATAAAAAGGCTTCCGCAGCTGAAATCCGCGCGGAAAGTACTCTGCTATATTTCCACGGAAATCGAGGTCGGCACGCGAACGCTTATTTCCGAGCTTATCGCCGAGGGAAAAAACGTTTACGCACCGCGCTGCAAGGGAAAAGAAATGCGCTTTTTCCGACTTTTCAGCTCCGACGACGTAAAAGCGGGCGCTTTCGGGATTCCCGAACCCGTCGGAAACGATGAAATAACCGATTTTTCGGAATCAGTCTGTATTGTTCCCGCGCTTTCGTTTGACAAAAACGGCTATCGGCTGGGCTACGGCGGCGGCTACTACGACCGTTTCCTGCTTTCTTACAGCGGCGTTGCCGTCGGGATATGCTATGACGGATTTATCAGCGAGGTACCGCGCGAGGAACACGACCTGCCTGTGGACATACTCGTTACAGAAACTTTGATATCTGACAACCTCAGATAGGAGGGGCGATTTTGGAAGAAAAAGATTTTGACAACATAGAGAGCCTTGCCGCTTTTCTACATAGCGGCTCAGACGAACCCAAGCCTGTTCCGGCTGCGAAAAAACAGAAGCCCGAAGCAGCCTCCGCTGCGAAAACAAACGCGGCTTCGGCGGTAACTACTGCCGAAAAAAAACAGCGCGTCAGCGACGACGACCTTTCGGCTGTTTTGTTTTCAATTGAAAATAAAAAGAAAAAACCGTCCCATACCCTTGCCGAACAAGCGGCAGGAAAAACCTCCGAGCCGGCGAAGCGCAGACCGCCCGAGAGAAAAACGGAAGCGGACAGCGAGCTTACCTTCAGCGCGGATAATCTGAAGCCCGCAAAGGGCATGGTTCACTACGATAACGCCGCAACACAGATGGTGGAAATCGGCACGGTTAAGGCAAATCCGACAGGCTCGGCGGAGGGCGCCGAAGCAGCCGCGCATGAACGGGAATACGATGATGACGGAAGCTCAAAGGATCGCCGCAGTCACCGCTCCCGCCGTGAAATCTCGGAAATGCGTGCAAAATACGAGCGTCAGAGAATGGGCACGCGCACCTTCGCATATATCCTGCTCGGCGCTTTTCTGTCAGTCGTTATAATCGGCGTTTCAGCGTACATTTCATCTTATATAGTAACATTTGCGCTGGATCTCACGGGTATTGCAACCACCGAATTTGAGCTTGATATTGAAATACCCGAAAACGCGGATACCGAAATGGTTGCGGCAATTCTCGGCGAAAACAACATCATCAAATCGCCCAGATTTTTTAAGGAATTCGGCAAGCTGATGGGAAAAAGCGACAGGTTCTACGCAGGAACCTACACGCTAAGCTCAACTATGTCATATCCGACAATTTTCTCCACGCTCCAAAGCCCCTCGACCGAAACAAAAACGGTTACACTGCGTATTTCCGAGGGTATGACCGCGGAGGAAATCGGACGCCTTCTCGAAGAAAACAAGGTCTGCTACGCAGCGGATTTTGAGAAGTGCTACAAGACGATTCAGAACAACTACGACTTTGAGCGCAGGCTTTCGGTTAAATCCGCAAAATTCAACCAGCTCGAAGGATACCTCTTCCCCGATACCTACGAATTTTACGCGGTTCTCGACGCTCAGGATATAGAGTACGAGTCAAAGGAGGAGCAGGACAAGGCGCAGGCTGAACAGCGCGAGCGTGAAATCGAAAACGCGGAAACCGCCGCCAAGAAAATGTACAAGAACTTTAACGATAAAATCACTAAGGTTATGTACAAGCAGATGGGCGAGATGAATATGACCCTCGACGAGGTGGTTACGATTGCTTCAATGGTTCAGAAAGAGGCGGCGAGCGTTGACGATATGTACTACGTTGCAAGCGTTTTCCTCAACCGTATCCGCAGCTCGGAGGAGTTCCCGTATTTGCAGTCGGACGTTACCACGCTTTACGTTGAAAACGACATAAAGCCGTATCTGACCGATTCCTCGAAGCTTAGCCGTTACAACAGCGCTTATAACACCTACGTCTGCAAGGGGATTCCCGCAGGTCCGATTTGCAATCCGGGACTGGACGCGGTAAACGCTGTTCTTAACGCGGCGGACACGAACTACTACTATTTCTGCGCGAACGAGGAAACAGGCGAGGTATTCTACGCCACGACCCACGAGGAACACGAGGCAAACCTTGTTCTTGCGGGACTTACCGGCGGCGAGGAAGAATACGCCGAAATAGAATAAAATCATCACCGCACGTCTGCTGAATGAGGTGCGGTGATATACTGTATGAAAGGAAAACTAAAATGGCAGAGCTTCTCTCCCCTGCCGGGGATTACGAATGTCTTGAAGCAGCGGTAGACTACGGCTGCGACGCGGTATATCTCGGAGGTCAAAGCTTCGGTATGCGCGCAAACCCTAAGAATTTCAGTATGGACGAGCTTAAAAGGGCGGTGGATTTTGCTCACGGAAAAAACGTAAAGGTATATCTTACCTGCAACACCGTTCCGACAAACGACGAAGCGGAGCAGTTCCCCGAATTTATCCGCTGCGCGCAGGAAACAGGCATCGACGCGGTAATCGCTGCCGATATCGGGGTTATGGCAATGATAAAAAAATACGCGCCGGCACTTGATATTCATATGTCAACGCAGGTCGGGATAATGAACTACGAAACCGCGAACGAGCTTTACAGGCTTGGCGCAAGGAGAATTGTCCTTGCACGGGAAACAAGCCTTGCCGAAATAAAAAGAATCCGCGACAATATCCCCGCCGATATGGAAATCGAAGCCTTTGTGCATGGCGCAATGTGCGTTTCGTTTTCGGGCAGATGTCTGCTCTCGAAATACCTTGCCGACCGCGACGCAAACAGGGGCGCTTGCGCTCAGCCGTGCCGTTGGAGATATTTTATTACCGAGGAGAAGCGTCAGGGGCAGGATTTTGAGATTTTTGAGGACAAGCGCGGAACTTATATTCTCAACGCAAAGGATCTCTGTATGATAAACCATGTCCGCGAGCTTCTTGACGCGGGAGTTACAAGCCTTAAAATCGAGGGGCGCGCCAAGTCGTCCTACTATGTTGCGACTGTGACGAACGCCTACCGCGGAGCGCTTGACGCGGCTTACAAAAACGAACCTGCGCCGGAATGGGTTCTCGGCGAGGTGTACAAGGTAAGCCACCGCCCGTACTGCACAGGCTTTTTCTTTAACCACGATGACGCGGAACAGCACTGCGAGGACAGCGGATATTACCGCGAATACGACTTCTGCGGAGTTGTCAGCGAGTGCAGGGACGGAACGATGTATCTGACGCAGCGCAACTACTTCACGCTTGACGACGAGCTTGAAATCCTTGCACCGAACGCGAAGCCTGTTAAGTTTTCGCCGAGCGAGATGTTCAACGAAAAGGGCGAGAGCGTGAGAATCGCCAACCACGCTACCGAAAAGCTCACGATACCCTGCGATATGACGTTTCCGAAAAACTCCATTCTCCGTAAGCCCTCGAAGGACAGCCGTGAAAAAACCGAGGAGTGTACCATATGCAGCTGACAAATATCGGAACGATAAAGGAGCTTTTTACAAGGCACGGCTTTTCGTTTACAAAATCGCTCGGTCAGAATTTCCTTATAAACCCGTCCGTCTGCCCGAAAATTGCGGAAATGGGCGGCTGCAAAAAGGGAACTGCGGCAATCGAAATCGGCACGGGTATCGGCGTTCTTACAAAAGAGCTTGCCGAACGCTGCGACAAGGTGCTGGCAATTGAAATTGACGAGGGACTTAAACCGATTTTAGCCGAAACACTCGCAGAGTATGACAACGTGGAAATCGTTTTTGCAGACGTGATGAAAACCGACCTGAAACAGCTTATCGCCGAAAAGCTCGGCGGCTTTGAAGAGATTTTTGTCTGCGCAAACCTGCCGTATTACATAACCTCGCCCGTAATTATGCGGCTGCTGGAGGAGCTGCTGCCGATTTCCGCAATAACCGTTATGGTGCAGAAGGAAGCGGCGCAGCGGCTTTGCGCAAAGCCCGGAGAACGCGACTGCGGCGCGGTTACAATCGCAGTGAACTATTACAGCACGCCGAAGCTTCTGTTTAACGTCAATCGCGGCAGCTTTATGCCCGCTCCCAACGTTGACAGCGCGGTTATTCGGCTGGACGTTTCCGCCGAACCGAAATACAGCGTTAAGGACGAAGCGCTTTTCTTCCGACTTGTTCACGCAGCGTTCGCTCAGCGCAGAAAACAGATGATAAACCCGCTTTCCGCCGCCCTTGGCATTGAAAAAAACGAGCTTGCAAAAAAAATGGAGCTTTGTAAAATCAAGCCGACGGCGCGTCCCGAAGAGCTTAAAATGCAGGATTTTGTTGAGCTTTGCAATACGATTTCCGAAAAATAAATAGCATATCCCATTCTTTGACATTCTTTTTGACTTTTTCGATATATAATTGTCATAAGTTAAAAAGAAAGGACTTGATAAAATGGAACGAAGCATTGATATCGGTTCCGCTGTCAGAGAACGGGATATCAGCTTTTTACGCGGACTTTTTATGGCGGGAGGAGCGTTTCTGCTCGGCTGTACAAAGCTTTTCGGAGCGCCTGCGCCCTTTGCGGCAGCCTTCTCGGCGGGAATGAGAGGACTGGAGGCGGTTTTCGCCTTTATGGGCGCGGTAGTCGGCTACACCTGCACGGGCAGCCTTGAAACAGCCGTCCCCTACATAACGGCAATGGGTGCGCTTACCGCTCTGCGGCTTCTTCTGGGAAACAGGAACGGGACGGCGGCACGCGTTGTAATTTCGACAGCGGCGGCAGTCAGCGTTACCCTCGCGAACGCATTTTCGGCGGAACAAATCAGCGATATAATGCTGGCGTGCGGACTCGGCGTAATCGCGGGCGGCTCAGCCTTTGCCTTTGACGTGCTGAGGGTTTATTCCGACAAGCCCTCCGAGCTTTCCGAGCAGGCGCTATTCCCTGCCGTCTGCGGGATTCTGTACGCGCTTCTGATTGCAGGCTTTACGTCGGTTTCCGCTGCTGCGCTGAACCTCGGAGCTATCATATCAGCGGCGGCAATTCTCCTTGCTTCGCACTGCCGCCGTGAATATTCCTGCTATATCGGCGTGCTTTCGGCGGCAGGACTTACGATTGGAAATACAGGCTTTGCAGTTTCGGCAATTATACTGGCGCTCGGCTCTCTTGCCGTCTGCGCCTTTGGAAAATTCAGCCGGCTTACGCGCAGCTGTGCGCTTATTTTCACCGTGGGAGCGGGTATGCTTTTAACGGGCAGCGACCAATACACGGCAATCTGCTCGGCTGCCGCTCTGATTTGCGGTACGGTCTGCGCGGTTATTCCCGAACGATACATTCCATTTTTCCGCAACCGCTGTCCCGCAGCTGTCGCTTCCGCCGCCGCGCCCTTTTCCGCCTTCGGAGAGAAGCTTGAGAGCATGGGGGAAGCGGTCGGCGAAATGAACAGGGCAATTGAAAATACCGCAAAAGCACTCGACAAGGAGAACGTCCACGATATTTCGCAGGTGTATCAAAACGCAGTCGGGCAGGTCTGCCGAGGCTGCAAAAATAATATGCAATGCTGGGGAAGCCACTACAATTCCGGCTGCGATATTCTCGGAAAAGCCGTAAACAGCATACGAAGCGGAGTGCTTGCAAACGAAGAAATGCTGAGCGGTCGATTTGCCGAGAGCTGCCCAAACAGGCGCGAGCTTGCGCAGTCGCTAAACCGACAATATGCCGCCTTCTGCGCGGCGGAAACCGCTTCGCGAAAGGTCGGCGAAATGCGCGGGGTTCTTTCTGCGCAGCTTAACGCCACGAAAAAAATGCTCTGCTCAATGTCCGAAGAACTCTCCTCGGAGAAGCTTTACGACGTTCAGGCGGCAAAGCTTGCGGAGGAGGTCCTTGCAGAAAACGGCGTAAAAAATCCCTCCGCGCTTGCAATATGCAATGCGGAAGGACTGCTTACGCTTGATATATACGGAAAGGGCGCGCCCGCCTGCGACCCGCAGGAGCTTTCGACGCGGCTGGCTTTTGCATTACGCAGAGAGCTTGACCCGCCGATGATAGAGGAATATGGAGGAAAAATCCACATCTGCGTTTCGGAGCGTTCGCTTTACGACGCGCAGATTAAAATGTTTCAGAAAAATAAGAACGGGAACAGGCAGAACGGTGATTGCTGCGACTGCTTCAACGACGGGCGCGGCAGCGTTTATATGATCCTTTCCGACGGCATGGGAAGCGGCAGCCGCGCTCGCATTGACAGCGTTTTTACCTGCACGATGCTTACAAAAATGCTCCGCGCGGGAATCGATTTCGACGCTTCGGTGGAAATGCTGAACACATCGCTGCTTGTCAAATCCTCTGACGAAAGCTTCGCAACGCTCGACGTCTGCCGTATAAATCTGTATACCGGAGAAATTTCTCTTTACAAGGCAGGCAGCGCGGAAACCTATATCCGCTGCGGAAAAAGCTTTGCAAAGCTCGACGGAAGCGGACTTCCGCTGGGTTCGGGACTGCCCGTCCGCCAAACGGAAAAGCGTTTCACCGCCGCGCTCGGCGATGTGCTTATTATGACCAGCGACGGCGCGGCGCTTGACGAAACGTGGCTTGAACAGCTGGTTATGCGTGAAAAAAACGCCGACCTTGATAAAATCATAGACACTATTGGCGAAGCGCTGCGGCTGAGCGCCGACAAGAGCGGTGATGACGACATAACCGTTATCGGCGTTAAGATAACGCGGTAAACGGGCAGCTTCAATCTGGGTCAGAAATCGGCTCTGGAATTAACGGAAATCCGGTGATGTTTTTTACATTTAGCAAAAACCACCCCCGCCCTGCCAACGGCAGGTGCGGGGGTGTTGCTTTTACTTA
>CAZFMC010000037.1:0-16024 GCA_964520065.1 uncultured Ruminiclostridium sp. | reverse complement strand
GGGATTTAATCCCTTTGGCAGGGGTTTGGGGACAGCGTCCCCAAGCTCTTTTTTTCTCTCTTTTCATCTTTCGACAGTTTGCAAAAACGCTTGTTGTTATCCGCCAAGCAAAATGACAAAATGTTGAAAACTCGTGATTACCCGCAAGAAACCGTTAGAAGTGGGGAAAATGGCGCAACCAAGCCGTTTGTGGGGTGTTGAAAAACGGTTGATTGTAAAAAATTGTCATTTTGCTTGTCAAAAAGAAAACGGACATTTTCGCCCTTTTTCGGGCTGGTCAGGCTTCCGTAAAAAAGTATTAAAATTTTCGTTCAGGCTCCGTTCAATTGGCTCAACCGCGCGTTAAAACGAATTTTAGGACAAGCAAAGTCACAGCGAACAGGGCGGTTCAAAAACAGCTTTTTGGCGACCAACTCGACCAACTAAGTTTTCAACAGGTTTTCCACCGAAAACCACGCGAAAAAGCGGTTGAAAACTTGAAAATATTCAAGAAATATGCAGGAATAATGAATAATTCTCGCATATTATTCATTCTATACTCAAATAAAAGTGCCTGAAATCAGGCACTTTTATTCATTTACAGCCGAATTTTATTCGTTCAATTTCCCGCTTGGAAACGTGAAAACAGGCGGCAATTTCAGCTTCATTTTCCCGTTCCAGAGCCGCTTTGATAAGCGCGGAACGGTTAGCTGAAATAATGCTGTCAAGGCGGGAAATAAACATTTTTTCGCCGCCGTAAACCTCCACCAACTTGATATACGCTTCCATTCCGATAAGCTCCGCAAGCGCTTTTTGCTCGCCCTGCAAGTGTTCAGGACGAATATATTCCGATACATTCATATTGTTTCACCTCTTAAAAATATTTTTTTGAAAACTATTGACGACCACGTTATAATGTGTTGTAATATATTACAGAAAGGAGGGAAAGGCAGTGGCAAAGAAAAAGCCAAAAAAGAAAAGCGGCGCAAAAACAATTGAAAAAATCGTTATTGCAACCGCCATTCTTAATCTGCTTACTGCGCTGATTGAACTGATCGAAAAGCTCAGTAAGTAAAGCAAAACGGGGAGCGGGAAATCCGCTCCTGCTCCCCGATTTTATTTTAGCACAATTGATTGCCATTGTCAATAACTACGCTATGTTTTCTGAAATTCTTGATGTTGTACAAATTATCTTGTCGCTTGCGTCAGGCATACTTTCAATCTGCGCGATAGTGATGATAATTAGAGAAAGGAAAGGCAAATGATTTATCTGAAAGAACACCGCAACGCAAAGGGTATTACCATTCCGAAACTAGCCGAAAGGACTGGACTTCCGAAGCGAACCGTTGAAGATATTCAGCGGCGCGGAGATTGCCTTGTAAGCAATGCCTTGAAGCTGGCAGAGGCTCTTGGAATAACTCTTAATGAATTGTGCGAACCGCCCCATTGAGGGCGGTTTTGCTGTTTGAGAGTCTTTTCCTGAACAATTCCAACGTTTCCTCGGCGGTGTACTTTGGCTGTTTATCGCGCGTGATAAAGGCTAACCAACCGAAATTTATTGTCGCTTCGCATTTGATGTTTGTACATTTCACAAGCGCATCGCCTTCCTCTGTTTTGGTAAGCTCAACGCCGCTGTTACAAAACGGACACGTTTCTTTTGATGCGCCATCACGCCTTTCCAAGCTCAGCCGCGCAGCTCTGACAAACCTCTACCCCCTTGAAATTTATCACGGGAGAAAACTTGTCGCCGCAAAAACGGCATTTTGGAACGTGCTTACCGATTACAACCTTCCCGTCGATAAGCTCAATATCAACGGGTGTTCCGCTCTCCAGACCCGCTTCTACCGCAAGCTCCTTCGGAACGGTTATACCTCTTTTTGAGGTAAGCTTTTTGTGAAACATAATATTACCTCCTGTTTCTTAGGCTTCGCCGCAAAATTACAATAATTGTGCGGTGATTCCTTATTCCTCACTCTGCGTTTTTCGGGCTTGTGACCGTTGCATAAGCAGCCGCATTAAGGCGGGAGCAACGCTCCCGATATTTACGAGGCTTCTAGGTCTGCGCCGTCCTCGCCGTTCTTTTCATCATCTCCGAGTTGTCCTAAAAAATATGCTGTAAGCATAATTCCGAGTGCAGACAGCTTAAATACAACAAAAAACAGGATATTACTGTCGCACTCAGCGCCGATGAGCGCGAACATCGCAAGTACAAAAATAATTGAAGCTATTTTTTTTGCGCATATTTTCTCCTTCTTAAAGACTTCTTAAATCCACGTTTTTCAGGTCAATTCTCATGGATTTTGCCATTGCGGCAAGTCCTGAGAGGTTGTAATTCTCATTGTCATAAGCATTGGCAAAAAGACGAACCGCGCCGCGAATGCCTTCGGCGGACTGTGCAATTTTATGAAGAAAATGCAATTCGGGCGAATCGGCTTCAAGCAGCGGGAAAAGCAGCTGCATATCGTTCAGCTTAACGTCCGAGGTTTGCAGAAACGGTCGCTGCCAGGTTCGGTTGTTTACCTGCCGATATATTTCGCGCGTTTTGCCCTCAATACGTTCGTGTATTCCGTTGTTACGACTACCGCACGGTGGCGGGCGCTTTTGGCGCGGAGCTGACCGCGATGAACGACAGCCTTGTAAAAACAATTCTGAAAACCGACTGGAGCGGCGTTCATTACTCAAAGCGCATTTATGCAAACGTCGAGGATATGCAGACGAAGCTAAAGCAAACGCTTCTTGAAGGGGTTATGACGGGCGAAAGCGAATACAAGCTTGCCGACAAAATCTCGGAGCGGTGGGAAATCGGCTACAACGACGCGCGGCGGCTTATACGAACCGAAACGACCTTTGTTACGAATCAGGCGGAGCTTGAAAGCTACAAGGAAATCGGAATAGCCGAATACAAGTACGAGGCGGTTCTGGACAGCGTAACTTCTGAAATATGCCGCGAGCTTAACGGGAAAAAATTCAAAATTTCCGAAGCCGTCCCCGGCAAGAACTACCCGCCCATGCACCCGTGGTGCAGAAGTACGACGGTTGCGGTTATTCCCGAAATCCCCGAAATTGACAAGGACAAGGAAGCGGCGCTTGAAGGCTGGGTGAACGACGAGGAGGATTTGGACTATGAGGAATGGTGCGAGAAACACCACATCAACCCGAAAACGGGTAAGAAAGTGTATCAAGGCAACAGCAAGAGCGCAAAGGCGGCGCAGGAACAGCCGAAAGCGGCAATAAAACCGCCTGCCGTTCCCGAAACGACCACAAAGGCGGCAATAAAACTGCCTGCCGTTCCCGAAACGACCCAAAAAGCGGCAACAGGTTACGCGGTGGAAATCGACGTTGCACCGCAGCCGCTTGACATATCCGACCTTGAAACGGCGGCGAAAATTTACCGCGACGAGGTCGTGAAAAAGGTTGACATTTCGGGGGAAAGTGGTATAATTAAACTAGATTTACAATTTTTTGCACAAATTCCCGAAGAAAAATTTACAAAGTACGCACTAGATGCGGAAAAGCAGCCCGACAAGGCACGTGCATTCCGTGAAGCATTAGGGTACACAAAGGAAAACTACGAAAGCCTTATAAACAACATCTTGAATAATTTTGAAGAGAAAAACCTAAGATTAAAAAATGAAAACGAATACGGAAAATTATATGAATGCGTAATGAGATTAACCGGAGCAAACGGCAAACAAGCGAACGTATGTACAGGATGGATAGTTGAAGTCGGAAGCGATGAGCCACGACTGACAAGTGCATATATCACAAATAAAGAGGTAACAAAGAAATGAAACACGAGTTGTACGAAAAAATTAAATTGAAAGATGGACGTAGCGCGACAATTGTAGACACACTTGGAAGTGATTACATCGTTGACATTAACAACGACGGCGAGTACGAAACAGAAATGATTAGAGAAACGGAAATAGAACGGATATAGGGATATATAGGCGATAATTTAATAAAACCTGCGTTTTGCAAGCGATTGCAAGGCGCATTTTTTATGCCCGAAAGGAGAAGGTGAAATGGTAGCTACAAGCCAAAACAAAGAAAAGTTCGAGGATTACGCGAAATCGTGGCGCGGCTGTCGCAAAACGGCGAAGCAGAAAGGGCGCGCGAAAGCGGAAAAGCGTTTTTCTTCTTCTTTGAAGCGGACAAAATAAGGTAAATACGGCGTATAGCGAATGATATAATCCCCTTAGAGTAGACACTTGAAAAAACAAAAATTTCGAGACTACTTTAAGGGGGATTATTTTTATGTCCAAAAGAGGAAAGCAAAAGAAATACAGCAAAGAATTGAAGCTACAAGCTATACATTCGTACCTAAACGGTGAAGGAAGTTACAGAGATTTATGTAAAAAGTTTGGAATTTCTCATAATGATGTCCTAAGAAAATGGGTTTTATGGTATAATGGTCATAGAGAGTTTAAGGAGCGCAGTGTCGCCAAAGGAGAAATCTATATGACTAATGGAAGAAAAACCACACAGGAAGAACGAGCAGAAATCGTAGCATTCTGCATAGAGCATGGAAGAGATTATGGACTGACAGTAGAAACCTACAGGGTATCGTATCAGCAAATATATTCGTGGGTGCGCAAATATGATGAAAAAGGTGTACAAGGCTTAATTGACAGACGAGGCAAAGCTAAACCTGAAAATGAGCTGACAGAAGCAGATCGGCTTCGTCAGGAAAACAGGATATTGCAAGCTCAGCTGAAAGACAAGGAAATGGAGATAGCGATATTAGAGCGTGTTCACATTAACGCTCAACGCTCGTCTTTTGACGTATTTTTCGCATAACTGCGTTGAAAATTCTTGAAGTACATAAAGTACGTCTGCGAATTTTCGCCTTGTTCTGCAAAAAATTCGTTTCAAAATCCGAGCATTTCGGTTAATGTGAACAAGCTCTAAAAAAATTGAGGGAACTGAGAGGGGGCGGTCGATAAGCGGAGTACATAACGAAGATAAGTACATAGCGATAAAATACCTGAATGAAATGAAAAAATACCCGATAGAAAAACTTTGTCAGAAGCTTCATATTGCACGTTCAGCATACTACAAATGGCTTAAAAGAGTTCCAAGCCAAAGCCAGCTTGTGAACGAAGAATTAGGGCATGTTGACACTAAGCCTAACACACGTCTTTTTGGCTGCTTTTGCCCCTTTTGTCGTTAAAAATTCTTGATTGGCACAGAGCCAACCTACGAATTTTTGCCTAAAAAGGGTCAAAACCATCTCAAAAATCCGCATATTATTTTAGCGTCAACAAGCCCTAAAGCGATAACCGTCGCGAACGACATTGATAAATCAGCTAAGAAAATCTCCTCGGCTTCGGGCGAGCTACTTGACAAGTAAGCATATCTATGCTATAATATTGAATATGAATTCAATGAATATATATTCAGCGAGGTGCAATATGTCAACAAGAGATGAGCAAAAGGAACAGCGCAGGCGGTTTATTATTTCCAAAGCCCTTGAACTTTTCGCAAGAAAGGGCTATTCTGACACTAAAATCGGGGATATAGCAAAAGCCGCCGATATGAGCGTGGGGCTGATGTTCCATTATTTTGAATCTAAGGAACAGTTATACGAGGAGCTTGTGCGTATGGGTGCAGAGGGGACAAACATTCCTCTTGGTATGAACTTTGAAAATCCCCTTGATTATTTTTCAGGTTTTCTCAGCATGCTGTTTCAGTATGCTAAGGAACAGCCATGGGTTTTTTACATGTTTGTGCTGATGTCTCAGGCGAGACGAAGCGACGGTATTCCACAGCATATCAAAGAAATAGCTATGGGTGTTGACCAGGTAGAACAGTCAGCGGAAATAATCGCCGCAGGGCAAAAATACGGATATTTTCGTGAGGGAGATCCATATGCCCTTTCCTTTGCTTTCTGGAGCAGCGTTCAGGGAATTATGGAACAGCTTGCAGTTTCCCCGAAGTTGATTGAAGAAGATCAGCTGCCTGAAACAGATTGGATTATTGACATTATACGAGGTACAAAATGAAAAAGGTAATTATAATCGGCGGTGGTATTGCAGGACTTTCCGCGGGGATCTATGCGCTGCAAGGCGGATTTGAAGCAGAAATCTATGAGAAAAATGCTATGGCTGGCGGTGAATGTACAGGCTGGAACAGACAGGGCTATCATATAGACAACTGTATCCACTGGCTGACGGGCTGCCGTCCCGAGGACGATTTGTACAAAATATGGCTTAACATCGGAGCGATCGATAATACTACCGAATTTTATCGTGAGCCGTATTTTTATATGATGGAGTTAAACGGAAAGAAGCTTCATTTATGGTGCGACATTGAAATGGCGCGGAAAGAATTTCTTGAAATCGCTCCCGAAGATGAAATTGAACTCAACAAATTATTCGACAGCGTAAAGCTTGCGGAATGTGTAAGAGTTCCTTCTGAAAAATCAATTGCCGATATGAACCCGATTGAATATATGAAATTCGGCATGAGTATGGCAGAAATGGGCAAGGTTATGAAGGAATACGGAAAAGACACCATAGCCGACCTTGCAAACCGTTTCAGAAATAAGTATGTCAAAGAAATACTGAGCCGTTACCTAAGCGGCTCATACATGGCGATTACCCTTATTAGCTCCTACGGATTCTATACAAGCGGAACTGCCGCTATTCCTAAGGGTGGTTCTGTGGATATGGTAAATCGGATTGCAAAACGGTTTGAGTCGCTTGGCGGCAAAATTTATACCGGAATGTCCGCCTCAAAAATCAATATCAACAATGGCAAGGCGGAATCCGTGTCTTTCGAGGACGGCAGTACGATTCCATGCGATTACGTGATTTGTGCGGCTGACACGTCTGTAACCTTCGGCAAGCTCCTGCCCGCGGAATATATGGATAAAACGCTCAGAAAAATGTATAGTCAGACAGACGGATATAATGTTTCATCAATTTTTAATGTATCCTTTGGAATAATCGGTGAGGAAGAAGTGGACGATATAGGCGGCTCCTGCATATTCCCTTGCGAAACCTTTACGGCAGGCGGAAAAACTGTTGATTATATTGGGATTCGGATGTACGATTATGACGATACATTGTTCCCGAAGGATAAGCGTGTTATCCAGTGTAATATTCTCCAGGATACGGAGGACTATGAATACTGGAGCAATATTTATGACGACAAGAAACGCTACAATACGGAAAAACAGAATGTAGCCGAGGCGGTTAGGGAACGGATATACAAGCAATATCCGCAGCTTCAGAACAGGCTTGTTTTATTATGCACATATTCTCCGGTGACATTTACAAAGTGGTGCGGCGCATATAAAGGTTCATATATGAGCTTTTTCCAGATGAAAGGCTACAAGAGCCTTACTGCGAAAAGCACTGTCAAAGGATTGTCCAACGTATTCATCGGAAGTCAGTGGCTAACCACAAACGGCGGTCTGCCTACCGCCGTTACCTGCGGAAAATTCGCTGCTGAGAAAATGATAAAAACGAGCAGAAAATAACGATTTCGCATTGCAGGGCAATGGCAGTCTTTCACACAATAACTAAACTTTCAAAGCGAAAAACAATGACGGCGAAAGGACGAAAAATAACGTCACTTTTGTGAAAATTCCAATTGCTAAAGCGTATAACAATCGTTTTTCTGAAGCTGTTGAGTGTATGGAAGGTTTTCAGAAGCGCAATCCTAATTTCTATGTATTCAATGCTGTTTTGCACAATGATGAAACTGCGCTGCGCCTATATATAGACTACATACTTATCGGGGCGTCATAAGCGTGGAATTGACACACAGAATAGGTTTGCACAGCCCGGAAATCAATTTTGCAAAACCAAGGAAATGTGGTTGAATAGGAATATTATGAAGAAGTCAAACCATAGAAGAATACGATGGGTATTTTTGCAGCGTATCTGGAGCAACAGCGATAGTAAGTACCTACAGAGAGCCGTTTTCTGATGCTGACCACTTGCGCCTGAAACAGTCTTTAAGTTCGATTAAAGGACGCTTTTTACTGTCTTATAACGACAACGAATTTGTTCGGGATTTATATAAAGGTTTTAATATCAAATCGGTTGAACGAGCGAATAATTTGTCAAAAGGAAAATATTCAGAGCTTTTAATCAGCAACTATTAAGCGTTATTTTTTTAGACCGTGAATAACAAAATTCGTTATGGTTTTACGACCTAAACAAAATAACACCGGAGGTAGTATGGTTAATATTTATCTTAAACGATTGTTAGAACAATCAAACATATCACAGGCTGAACTTGCCCGCAGGACGGGGATGCGACCGTCTACAATTTGTGACTTGTGCAACAACAATGTTTCATTTTTGAAGCTGGAACATATTGAAAAAATATGCAATTTTTTGCATATACAAATTTCAGACTTGGTTGAAATTTTGAATGAATAAATCCTGCATAAAGTTTTCAACAGGCAAAAACGACTTTCAGCAATTTCAAAATTAGGCAGCAAATCCCCGAAAAGCGCTTATTAAAGCCACTTTTCGGGGATTGTTTCTATTTCTAATAGTTTTCCTCGATTTTCGCTTTTGTCATTTTGCGTGTCAATTTTTGCCATTTTGCTTGGCAGGCGACAGTAAAGTCAAAATTGCTGAAAATCTCATTTTAGATAACCTTTAGCCGTTTTGCTAAGATTTTCGACCTGATAAATTGGGAGAATTTGCAGCAAAAATCGGGATTCCAAAGGGATTTAATCCCTTTGGCAGGGGTTTGGGGACAGCGTCCCCAAGCTTTTTTTTCTCTCTTTTCATCTTTTTGGCAGCCTGCAAAAAAACGCCCGCCGCAGTATCGCGGCAGGCGTTTTTTATTGTTGTATCGTTACATTACAGTGCATTACATTTCGATTTTAAGCCCCTGTGCGCTTTCAACTGTGAAGTTCTTAGCCGCACCGTCGCTTGTAACCTTGATTGCGTCGCCGTTTCTTGTCGCGGTAACAGTAAGAAGAAGCTTAGCCTCGCTGTCGTAAATCTTACACTCAGCAGTCTTTCCGTCATCAAGTCCGTAAACCACAAGCTTAGCGTTTTCAGCATAGTCGTAGGTGAAGCTGCGCTTGAAGTCGCCAAATGCAATAATCGAATTAGGCTTAGCATAAAGCGGCATTCCGTAGTAATCGTACTTCTTTTCGTACCAGCTGCCACCCTTGAGAACTTCTCCCGTCTGGATATCTGTCCATTCGCCCGAAATCGCAGGAAGATAGAAGGAGCTTGTTCCTTCTTCGTTGAATACAGGCGCAACAAGAAGGTTGTCGCCAAGCATATACTGCCTGTCAAGCGGGAGCGTTGCAGGGTCAAAGCCGTATTCCATAACCATTGCGCGCATCATCGGAATACCCGTGTTATGAGTCTTGATTGCATTTGCAAAAAGATAAGGCATAAGACGTCCCTTGAGCTTTGTCCAGTGGCGAAGAACATCACTGGATTCCTCGTCAAAGTTCCACGGAACGCGGTAGGAGCTGTTTCCGTGAAGTCTTGAATGTGAGGACATAAGCCCAAATGCAGACCAGCGCTTGTAGAGGTCGGGTGTGCCCTGAGCCTCAAAGCCCGAGATGTCGTGGCTGAAATAGCCGAAGCCCGATAAGCAGAGCGAAAGTCCACCGCGAACTGTTTCCCACATGGACTCGTAGTTGGAGAAGCAGTCGCCGCCCCAGTGAACAGGGAACTGCTGACCGCCGACCGTTGCGGAACGAGCGAACAGGCAAGCCTTGTCTTTTCCGTAATATTCTTCAAGAACCTCGAAAACAGTCTTGTTGTAGAGGTAGGTGTAGTAGTTGTGCATCTTGTACGGGTCGCTTCCGTCGTAGTAAACGATATCCTTTGTGGGGATTCTTTCGCCGAAGTCGGTTTTGAAAGCGTTTACGCCCATTTCGCAGAGTACGCGGAGCTTGCTCTTGTACCATTCGCACGCAGCGGGATTGGTAAAGTCAACGATAGCCATTCCGGGCTGCCACATATCGCCCTGCCAAACCGAGCCGTCGGTTGTTTTAAGGAAGTATCCGTTTTCAACGCCCTCGTCAAAAAGCGAGGAACGCTGAGCAATGTATGAGTTAATCCAAACGCAGATTTCAAGTCCCTTAGCTTTGAGTCTGTCAAGCATAGCCTTCGGGTCGGGGAACATTCTCTTGTCCCATGTGAGGTCGCACCAGTTAAACTCCTTCATCCAGAAGCAGTCAAAGTGGAATACCTCAAGCGGAATATCGCGCTCTGCCATACCGTCTATGAAGCTTGTGACGGTAGCCTCGTCATAGTTGGTTGTAAAGGAAGTGGTAAGCCAAAGACCGAAGGTGTACGCGGGAGTAAGCGCGGGCTTGCCCGTGAGCGTTGTATAGGTGGAGATAACGTCGGCGATATTGCTGCCGCCGATTACGAAATACTGAAGGCGTTCACCCTGAACGGAGAAAGCGACCTTGGATACGGTTTCGCTTGCAACCTCAAATGTAACCTTTTCGGGGTGGTTTACGAAAAGACCGTAGTTGTTGGAGGAAACGTAGAAGGGTATGGACTTATAGCTCTGTTCGGAGGAGGTGCCGCCGTCGTTGTTCCAGCACTCAACGGTCTGACCGTTTTTAACGAAGGTTGAGAATTTTTCGCCGAAGCCGTAGATGTTTTCGCCGACGCCGATGTTCATCATTTCGCGCATTACGCCGCCGTCAGCGGTTTCGTCGTGTGCAAAAAACGGCTTCATAGCGTCGTTTGCCATACGCTCGTTTGTTTTCCACTGCTCCTCGGTTATGTAGGAGGTGGTGCGCCAGCCCTGTTTTGTGAGGAGCTTGTCATCGTAGTAATATTTTATGTCCCAAGCGCCTGATTTCGGGATAACAACGCGTGTTTTACCTGAAACGAGTGTGAAGTCGTTTTCGTTTTCGGTGATAGTGGGTTTGAAATTGCTGTCCTCGTAGAGGGTAAAGGAGGGAGCTTTTTTTACGCGGCCCTTGAAGTGTTCAAGTGTAACCTTGACAGTGTTTTCGAGAGTGGAGGTAAATGAGATTTCGAGAACAGGACCGCCGAGAGTCATTCCTCGGTTGCCTATCCACTGGTTTGTTGCGAGGACGTTTACCGAGTTTTCGTCTGCGGTAACCTCGTAAATCTGGGTTGCGTAGTTTACGCCGTAGCCGGGCTTGTTAAGCCAGAGTCCGTCTGCAAATTTCATATTGCCGTACCGTGCCTTTCCTTTTTGATATTCCGAAAAATCGGAAATGTAATCGTTTTCGTATAATGTTATATTAGCATATATTTCAAAAAAAAGCAAGGGGTTTTTGAAAATATTTTTAATTTTTATTTTTGTTCAGCGAAAAGCAAGCAGGCGGGCGCGAATGCGCCCGCACATTGCGGCGGCTTCGCCGCCGCAGGACAGCTCAGCCTTCCTCCGCTACCGAGTTGATAATCTCGCGAATCTGTTCAACGCCCTCGCCTGTTTCAGATGAAAATTCAATCATCGTAATCTGATCCGCATACGGTATTTCTGTGAGAAGCGCCGCGCGGCGCTTTTCGCGCTCCGTCTTTTTCAGTTTGTCAGCCTTTGTCAGCACAATGACAAAGGGAAGCTCGCTCTCAATAAGAAAATCAATCATCAGCAGATCGTCCGCCGTCGGCTTGTGGCGGAAGTCAATGAGCTGAAAAACAAGCGCAAGACTGCGGTCGTCGTTGAGATAACCCTCAATAAGTCCGGACCAGCGCTCCTTTTCCGATTTCGACACCTTCGCGTACCCGTATCCGGGCAGGTCAACTATGTGAATCCCGTCAACCTCGTAAAAATTTATTGTAATCGTCTTTCCCGGCATCGAGCTTACACGCGCGAGCGATTTTCGGTTTAGGATTTTGTTTATAAGCGACGATTTACCGACATTCGACCTTCCCGAAAAAGCAAATTCAAGCACTTCCGATTTCGGAATCTGCTTAAAGCTTCCGTAAGAGGTCTTAAATTCTGCCTTGTTGTAATTCATTGCTGTCCTTTCTTTTCTGAATGCTTCTCGTTTTCTTCGCCTGAGCAGTCCTGCCGCGCACGGAAATTCTTTCCGCGTTCGTTTGTACAAGCGCGTTGGACAGAACAATTCCTATATTGTCCGCAGGAATGAAGTTGACGCTGTTCTTTACAACCTCGTCCACCTCTTCAAGGTCCGGAACATTCTCCTTCGGGAATATAACATTCTTGATGCCCGCGCGGTATGCCGCCATTGATTTTTCCTTAAGCCCGCCTATCGGCAGAACCTTTCCGTGTAGCGTTATTTCGCCCGTCATAGCAACGTCCCTGCGCACGGGAATGCCCGAAAGCGCGGATACAAGCGCGGTTGTCATCGTAACTCCCGCCGACGGTCCGTCCTTTGGAACAGCCCCCTCAGGCGCGTGTATATGTAAATCCTTGTTCTTGTAAAAGTCAGCTTCAATTCCATATCTGCCGCCAATTGAGCGAACAAGGCTTACCGCAATTTTTGCCGATTCCTTCATAACGTCGCCGAGAGAACCCGTAATTTCAATTTTTCCCGTTCCGTCCATTACCAGCACTTCAAGCGGCATCGTTACGCCGCCAACAGCCGTCCACGCAAGCCCCGTAACCGTTCCGATTTCGTTTTTCTCGGGCGGCGTTTCAGGCAGGTATTTCTTTACGCCCAGAAAGTCGGATAGGTTCGCGGGCTTGATTTCGATTACCTCTTCGCCGTCAACAAGTCTGCGCGCGCACTTTCTGCAAACCGCCGCAAGCTGCTTTTCAAGACGCCGAACGCCCGCCTCCCGCGTGTAGCCGTCAATTATTTCGTAAATCGCCTTGTCTGATATTTTTACGTTCTTTCTGCTCTCGCCGTGCTTCTTAAGCTGTTTCGGCAGCAGATGCTTCTTTGCAATGTTGAACTTTTCCTCGCGCGTGTAGCTTCCCAGCTCAATTACCTCCATTCGGTCAAGAAGCGGCGCCGGAATGGTGTCGAGCGTGTTCGCGGTTGTTATAAACAGAACGCTGCTCAGGTCGGTGGGAATTTCAAGGTAGTGGTCGGTAAAGGTCGAATTCTGTTCGGGGTCAAGCACTTCAAGCATTGCCGAGGCAGGGTCGCCCTTATAGTCGTTGCCCATCTTGTCAATTTCGTCAAACAGAATTACAGGGTTCATACATTTCGCCTGCTTTAACGCGGCAATAATACGTCCCGGCATAGAACCGACATATGTTTTGCGGTGTCCGCGGATTTCCGCTTCGTCGTGTATTCCTCCGAGGGAAATGCGCGCAAAGCTTCTTCCGAGCGACTTTGCAATAGACTGTCCTATCGATGTTTTCCCGACGCCGGGAGGCCCGACAAGGCAGATAATCTGACTCTTTATTTCGGGGTTAAGCCGTCTTACCGAAATGATTTCAAGTATACGTTCCTTAACCTTTTCAAGCCCGTAATGGTCGGAGTTAAGCTGTTTTTCCGCCTTTTTAAGGTCGGCGGTATCCTCCGTGCAGATGTTCCACGGCACCTCCAGCACGGAATCAAGATATGTTTTGATAAGCCCGTATTCCTGCGAGGAGGGCATTACCTTAAACAGCTTGTTTGCTTCGCGGATAAGCTTTTCTTCGATATCCTCGGGGAAACCGATTGCCTGAATAGCGTCGCAGTATTCGTAGATTTCTTCGTCGCCTTCCGTGTTGCCGAGCTGACGGTTGATTTCTTTCAGCTGTTCGCGCAGGACATATTCGCGCTGGCTGTTGTCAAGACCTGCGCGCACGCGGTCGTTAATATCCGCTTCAAGCTGCATAACCTGAACCTCGTTGGTGAGGTGGTCGATAAGGAACTTGATTCTTGCAGAAAGTGAATCCAGCTCCAGAAGCGCCTGCTTGTCGTCGGGACGCATAAAAATGTTAAAGGTGATCAGCTCAAAAAGCTCATAAAGATCCTCTTCCGCGTTGATTCTGTCAATAATTTCATCGGGCATTCGCGGGATATATGATGAGTATTCCGAAAAAAGCTGACGGAGCGTTCTGACATATGCTGTGCGCTGCTTGTCGCTGATTTTTGTATTGCGTTCCTTCATAGGTTCAACGTCCGCGACGTCGTAATTGTCAAAATTGGAAATCTCAATAAGCTTAGCGCGGATAATACCCTCAATCATAATGCGCGCGGAGCTGCTCGGAGTGGTAAAAATCTGCTTAACCTCTGCGATGCAGCCTATTGCAGACGGCTCAGGCTCAGCGTTTTCCCGTTCGCCGACCGAAACGACAAAAACGCGCCTGTCCGTCATTACGGCAAGCTTCAGCGCTTCAAGGCTTTTATCGTCTGTTATATCAAAGTGCATGGACATATTCGGGAAAATAACGATGCCCTTTGTTGCCACAATCGGAATAGTTAGTTTTTCTTTCTCTTTCACAGTATACCTTCTTTCTGTTCGTCTGTAAGTTACATTATACATCATATCTGCGAATAAATCAACTGAAAAATTATACCGTCACATAATTCCGCAGCTTTTCGAGCTTTGCTTCGCCGATTCCCTTTACTTCGGTAAGTTCATCGACGCTCATAAAGCCGTTGTTGTTTTCGCGGTATTCGATTATACTCAGCGCGGTTTTTTCTCCTATGCCGTCCAGCGTCATCAGTTCCTCAAGGGTTGCGGTGTTGAGGTTTATTGGAGCGATTTCCGCGCTTGCCATTGCTTCCACAGCCTGTGAGGCTGCGGTAAGCTCGACGAACTCCACAGCCGTAGCTTTTCTGTTAAGCTCGCGGGCGGCAAGCATTACAATGCAAATCAGCAGGTAAACCGCGAGTATAATGTAAAAAATCCTGCCTTCTTTTCTGTCGTTGTCCTTCAGCATATGAACATAGCGTCGCCGAAGCTGAAAAAGCGGTATTTTTCACGGATTGCGGTTTCGTAAGCGGCAAGCGTTTTTTCGCGCCCCATAAACGCGCTGACCAGCATTATCAGCGTGCTTTCGGGCAGGTGAAAATTCGTGATAAGTCCGTCGATTGCCTTAAATTCGTATCCGGGGTAGATGAAAATTCCCGTATCCTCGGAGCAAGCCTTAACCTCGCCGTACTTCTGCGCGGCAGATTCCAGCGTTCGGCAGCTTGTGGTTCCCACCGCGATTACACGTCCGCCGCGCGCTTTGCATTCCCGTATTTTTTCAGCGGTTTCTTCGGGCACGGAAAAATGCTCGACGTGCATTTTGTGGTCGAGAATGTCGTCCTCTTTAACGGGACGGAAGGTTCCCAGTCCGACGTGAAGCGTTACATACGCCGCGTCAACGCCTTTTTCTTTAAGCGATTTAAACACGTTTTCGGTAAAGTGCAGACCCGCAGTCGGTGCTGCTGCCGAACCAAGCTCGTGGGAATAAATTGTGTTGTAGCGGTCCTTGTCTTTCAGTTTTTCGGTGATATACGGCGGCAGCGGCATCTGACCGATACGGTCGAGAATGTCGAAAAAAACTCCGTCGAACTTAAAGCGCACGATTCGGTTTCCGTCGTCAACAGTTTCCAGAATCTCCGCGCTCAGCTCGTCCGAAAAATCAACCACTGCGCCTTTTTTCAGTCGTCTGCCGGGGCGGACGATAACCTCCCACGTATCAAAACCAAGCTGCTTAAGCAGCAGAAATTCGCAGGGAACCTGCGTCTGACGTTTAGTGCCGTAAATTCTGGCGGGAAACACCTTTGAATCGTTCATCACCAGCAGATCGCCCTTTTTAAGGTAATCAGCAAGGTTGTAGAAATGGTCGTGGGTAATATTTCCCGTTTCGCGGTCAACCGCCATAAGTCGGGAGCTGTCGCGCGGTTCGAGAGGAGTCTGTGCGATAAGCTCTTCCGGTAAATCATAATAAAAATCCGATTTCTGCATAATTTTTCCTTCAATAAGGGGCTTGCCCCTGTCAATGTATTTTCGTTTTTTATGGTGCTGATATTATCCTTATTATACCATTTAAAAAAATTTTGTCAACCATTCATTTATAAATTTAGATTAAGAGCTGTATGAGTAAAACGGCTTCGTACAGGAGAGTTTGGCAAAAGCGGAGAGTAAGCGGGCGCGAATGCGCCCGCACATTGCGGCGGCTTCGCCGCCGCAGGAGGGTTCAGCCAAAGTGGAGAGTGAGCGGG
>CAZFMC010000036.1:0-16140 GCA_964520065.1 uncultured Ruminiclostridium sp. | reverse complement strand
GAATCCATGTTTGCATAGGAATAAATATCATGCAACATACCTGCAATAACAGCTAATTCAACATTTTCTTCACGCTTTAAAGCCAGTAATGCACATGCTTGTGAGATACCATACAAGTGTATATAAGCACATCTACGTTCTTTATAGTCTGGCATATTCAATAAGATTTCATCAACTACTTCTCTTACTTTTTCGATTCTATCCATATTGGTTTTACTCCATATTCAATGAAACAAATTCGAGTTTCCTTTTATTTTATCACACCAAGTCTAGATATTCTACCAACATTTTATCATAAAATCACTTATCGAAATCACCAGACTTCCAAACTATCAATCGCATCCACCCAAGCCTGCATTTCACCATCCAAAGCAAGTCGAACATATTCCAATGGCTCATCTATTGCCAAAGCATTGAGCGAATTTTGTGAGCAGGGCGTAGTTCTTAATCCATCCTCTGCCTTATTACAATCAATTCGCAATATGTGGTTCTCAAATGTGGTTACATCAATGCTATTCGTCTGTGGATTATAATCCGCATATATCAATCTCATCTTATCCATCCTTTCATAAAAATGTGTTATAAGCATTTCATCCAGTCCCAACTGTCATTTTCATAATTTGTTATAAGTTGTTACCAGATTTTCTTTCCCTTATTTTTTCCCTTATCAGCGGTCATAAACAAGGGTAGAACGATATAACACGATACAAGATGTGATGAATAGGACACCTACGAAAACTTTAGTATTTTCAATGGTTTGCCGAGATTTTTATAACAAGATATAACAGTTATTAAATCCCTTAAAATACCTCAAGTGAGAATTCAAATTTTCTTCTTTTTAACTTCTTTGGACACTTCTTTAATACTCTCCAAATATGCCTGTTCTACAGGTGTCAGGGTAATTTCCTGATACTTTCGATACTCGGATTTCGCCTTGTCCATTGCCTGCTTATGGCTGACAGTTCCTATTTTGCCTTAAACTCTTGACAGCAAACAGACACTCTCCACATGCCTAGTATGCGGAAACATATCAAACGGCTGAATATCGCGCACCGTATACGTTTTCGTCAGGCTCTTCAAATCTCGCGCAAGCGTGGCGGGATTACAGGAAATATAGACAATTCGTTCGGGCGCGATTTTTACCAGCGCATTTAGAAAATTTTTGTCCGCTCCCGCGCGCGCAGGGTCCATTATCACAACGTCAAAGCGCGTCCCAAGCTTTGCTTTTTCACGCAGATATTCCCCCGCGTCGCCCCTATTAAAAGCAATGTTCCGCGTAAGACCGTTTTCGTGACAGTTCTGCACCGCGTCACGAACCGCCGAAGCGTTATACTCAATCCCCTGAACCTGCCCTGCATAGTCCGACGCAATTATCCCGATTGTTCCGATTCCGCTGTATGCGTCCAGAAGCACATCGTTTTTTGTAAGCGCAGCCTTTTCTATCGCATAGCTGTACAGCTTTTCCGTCTGAATCGGGTTCACCTGATAAAAAGAGCGCGGAGAAATACGGAATTTCTTCCCGCAAAGCTCATCAACTATATAACCCTTTCCGTAAAGAGTTTCGTTTTGTTCGCCAAGCGTCATCATATCGGGGGATTTGTTCACGGAAAAAGTCACTGTCGTAATTTCGGGGAAACGCTCAACCAGAACCCTTACAAAATCCCGCTTTTTCGGGAAAATATGCGTGCCGCCGACCAGCGTAACAAGCACTTCCCCGCTGTTTTTTCCAACGCGCACCAGAACGTGTTTCAAAAAGCCGCGCCCCGTGCCCTCGTCATACGGCGAAAGCTTAAACGAGCGCAGCAGCTCACGTATTCCAAGAACAATTCTGTCGGCGGTCGGGTCGTTTAGCATACAGCTGTCAACGCCGACAATTCCATTGCGCGAGGACTGGTAAACGCCGGAAATAATCCGTCCGCTTCGGTCGCTGCGGAATACCGCCTGCACCTTATTACGATAGTTATACGGACTATCCATTGCAATTATTTTATTCACTTTTCCGTACTCTCCGAGCAGCTTTTCAACGTCGCGCTGCTTCCATTCCAACTGCTGCTCATGCGTCATATTTGATAACTGACACCCGCTGCACTTTTTTGCTGCGGGGCATTTTCTTTCGTTTGTCATTTTTAACTCCTGTTCAATCTTTTACAGCCTATCTCGACCCACGCGGGGCAAAAACCGCAGTTGAGCGCAATATTCCACGAGTGAAGATTTGAAAGACTTGTGCCGTAAAACGGTATATCTCCGCGTTGTTCAATTTCTTTTTTCAGCAGCGCAACAAGCCCTGTGCCGATTCCTTTTGAACGGTGCTGCGGCATAACGTCGATTCCGATCTGCTGAAAACCCTTTGCGTCCTCGGAACAGCCTGCCATTCCTGTAATTTCGCCGTCTTCAACTGCGCATACGGCTATGGTATCGGGGCGGTGCGGAAGATACTCGCCGCAAATTGCATTCGGGAACCGCGGGTCGCCGTAGAATTTATGTATTTCCTTACCATAATACCATTTTGTTTCAAAATCGGCTTTTACGGAAATAGCCGATGTTTTGGGCAGAAACATATGATAGCTTTCCGTAAGAGTGTAACCGTGTTTGGCGAGTTCATTTTCAAGCGGCGAAAGCTTCGGCTGTTCAAAAAGCGAATATCCCGATTTTCCCGAACACCACTCCGAAAGGAAACCGTGCAGCGCCGCGTCAGCCGTAATTACCGCATTCCCGCCGAGAGAAGCTATATGAAAAAAGTACGGTTCGGACTGATACTGCCTGCGCCCGTCGTTAAGCGCGGGAAGTGTAACAATATTGTCATTATCGCGCCGCTCAAAATCACTCGCCGCGCAGTTTAACTCCAAAGCCAGCAGCGTTTTCAACTTGTCGTAATGTTTAAACATATTTTCTCCTGTTCAGAACTTGTCTTCATCTGCGGTGCTTTTTTATAAACTCAAGCGCGCGGTTTTTACGCTCGGAAAGATTTTTTGACGCGTTTTCAAGCGCTTTTTTCGGGGTGAAGCTTTTTACGCGTTTCAGCGCCGAAAGACCCGTTCCGCCCATTCGTTCTGTAATCCGCTCAATTACAAGACGGCGTTCCTCCTCGCTCTCCTCCTTACGCTCAACAACCGACTGCACAAGCTCCTCCATTCGCCGATTAAGAGCATTGTCGATTGCTTCAAGCTCGCGGTCAAAGCCCGTCAGCGCGGAGACGGTCAGCGCGGTATCCCACGCAAGCGCCGCCGTCAGCACAAGTGCCGCTAAGTCTATGGCAAAAGCGGGCAGCCAAGCCGTCAGAGAACTTACAAACGGAATAATCACATACGCGATAAGAACCGAAGCAAGCCCGAAGCCGATTGACGCGGGAACGCACACGCGCCCCTTAATATTAAGCGGAACGCTGCTGTAATCCCACCACTTCGCGTGGAAAAGCCTTTCCAAGCCCCAGTGCGTAACGTATTCGAGAATTACACTGCCGACATATCCAAGCAGGAAAATCTGCCACCACGAAAGCTCCTTGTCAATTATGCGAAGCAGGACTGCAAGAATTACCGCTCCCGCACCATAAATCGGCACAACGGGACCGTAGAGAAAGCCGCGGTTTTCCCACCTTTTATTTTTGACGGTGCAGAAAATTGTTTCGTAAATCCACCCCATCACGCTGTATATTATAAATTGTATAAAAAGCTCGCATATGTCCATTGGGTCACACTCCCGCGTCCGCAATAAATTCCGCAAGTGCGGCAAGGCTTTTTTGCGCGTCAGCTCTTCCAAGCTCGTAAACCTGCTTCAGCTTTTCGGGGCTGCGCTCGGTTCTGCTTATTTTTATCGGCTCGGTGGGTCGGATAACGAACGCTTTTCCGTCCGTTTCGCGCTTTTCAAGCTTGCTCAGACTGTCGTTGTACATAATATGGCGTTCCTTGAGCCTGCGGCGGAATTCGGGAAATTTGCGATAGAAAAAGCTTGTCAGCGCGCGGCTCATCGGCTTTTTTCGGTAATTTCCGTCGCGCGTGAGAATAACAACCTGCTTTTCATAACCCATTTCCGCGAATTTCTCAAACGGAATACTGTCCGTAACGCCGCCGTCAAGATACATTTTACCGTTTATTTCAATCGGCTTCGACGCGAACGGCATTGAACAGGAGGCGCGCAGAATTTCCATATCCTCCAGCACGCTTTTCACGTGGATATATTCAGGCTTGCCGTTTTCAATATTTGTTACAACCGCGTAAAACGACATACCCGAATTTTTGAACGCCTCATCATCAAATTTATCCAGCTCGCGCGGAACTCGGTAAAAAGCGTACTCCTTGTTGAAAAAATCGCCCGTTTTAAGTAAGCAGCCTATTCCCATATATTCCTTGTCGGTATTGAAGCGGCAGTTGTAGCGGATAACCCGTCCGATTTGTCCCGACGGGTAATTCACACCGAAAACCGCGCCCGCCGAAACTCCCATTACCCCGTCAAAGCGCACGTTATTCTCCATAAAAACGTCAAGTACGCCCGCCGTGTACATTCCGCGCATAGCGCCGCCCTCAAGCACAAGTCCTGTTTTCATTTTCAGCCACACTCAACCCTTCTGAACTCAACCGTTTTCCTTTTCACATTTCAAAAAAGCACGGTCAGCCTGTATTTACTCACTATTCATTTTCGCCCCAATATTTCCCGTTCACTTCGCTGACCGGCATTTCCGCTGAAAGGAATTTGTATGCGTTCATATCTTCTTCATCGGGAACCTTGTATGTCACGCCAACCACTTCGTCCCACAAATAAGCGTACATAAATGTCGCTTTTTCACGGTCCTCTTCGGGGAGATAATCACGCCAGTTTTCACAAAGAAGCGTTTCGGGTAAAATCATCTCGCCTGTCTGACTGTCAATATAAATGGTTTCCTCCGCCGAAACCGAGGACCAGTAAAACATATAGTACGGGCTGTCATTTTCATATAACATATTGCTGAACAGCCGCCAGGTATATCCGTTATCGCTCGGCGTCATTCCGTAGTAATCGCGGTAGCCCTTAACCGCCGTGCGCTGATATTCGAGAAGCTTTTCATTCGCCTTCGCGACCTCCTCGTCCGTGTGGATCCGCGAACCCGTGTAGTAGGTCAGATACCAGCCGTCCTCAATGAAAAAGTCCACGTCATATTCCGAAAGTTCAGCCTCGCCAAGCTTACTTTCCGCGTCGGAAAACAGCTCGGAAGCGTCGCGGTATTCGTTTAAAACGCACATTTTTTCAAGCTCGCCCGTGCAATGCGCTCTGATAAACGGCGAAGAATAGAAATAAGGGTTATTCGGCTCGAACCATATATCAACGCAGGCTTCTTCACCGGAGCTGCTGAATGAAAACGTCGGAGATGAACCGAGCATTCCCGAAAATTCGGACTTCTTTCCGTCACTCGTTTCACCAAGGTAAAAATCGGATATATTCTCGCTGAGCGCGTTGTTGAGAAGCGGCGCAAAATCTGTACCCTCGTAGAAAAGGTCGGAAAGCCGAGTTATTTCCCGCCGCTCAATGAGGTCGTAGACAAGAGTTTCAACGTGGTCGTAGTCCTCGTACCATTCGTCTATTCCGTAGTTTTCCAATTCATATGTCCGATAACCGAGGGTTACGGAAAGGAAACCGTTCCGTATGCAAGACGACATAACCATACCGCCCGAGCTGCGCCAATCAGACTTCATACTCTGCGCGTAATAGCTGTCGTTTTCGTTTGCTTCGACATACTTATCGTCCGCGTAAACGGAAAGCCGTTCGGTCATTTCCTTAATTTTCGCGTTCAGCTCGTCCTGTAATTCCTCATCGGCAAAACAGGTGAACTTGAATTGTTTTTCGTCATAGTCATATTTGAAGTCTGTATCTTTTGCAAGCCAGCCGTATTGATATTTAAGCGGACGGGTCAGCGCTTCCTTTTTCGCGCCTGTTCCCATTCCCTCATAGGGCATAAGCTTATCGGGCAGCTCCATTCCGTTCACGGGAAGATAGCCACTGTTCAAAACGGCAGACTGCCCCTCGTCAGAAACTACCCAGTCCATAAAGCTTTTCGTATTCGGCGAGGATTTGTCGGTGCAGAACATATATGTACAGCTTGAAAGAGGGTATGCGCCGTCAGCCATAGTTGCTTTTGTCGGCTTAACTCCGTCAACAGCGATGAACTTCACCTTATTCGCGTTTGCGTACATCTGCGCAGCGTAGGAGTAAACGGAATACCCGATTGCATTTTCAGCATTATCGTAGGTCGCAATTGCGTCCATAATTCCGCCCATTCCAACTGCGATATATTTCGATTCAGGCTTAATAAGCGGAACATCTCCCATAAATTCGGTCATATAGTTCTGACTACCCGAATCTGTATTTCGCTGATAGGCAGCTATCGGCTCGTCGTTGCCGCCGACCTCGCTCCAGTTGGTAATTTCGCCGCTGTAAATTCCGCGAAGCTGCTCGGTTGTGAGCGAATCGACGGGATTATTTGCATTTACGACAAATACGAAGCCTTCCTTTGCCGCGGGAATTTGCGTAAGCGTAACGCCCGCCGAGGCTGCCGCCGCCTCCTGTTCAGCGGAAATCGGAACGCTGAAAATCATATCGACCTCGCCGTTTATCAGACGTTCAAACGATTGGTGAGTTGTGGTGTGTTCGACAAGCTCCCCCGCTTCCGAATATGTAATGCCGAGGTACTGCGATTTTAAGCCGATTTCAAGCGGTGTGGCGGAGGTTGAGCCGTCCATTTTCGGCAAATCGGCAGCGTCAAGCTTAACCGCCGCCGCGTTTGTTTCCGTAGCGTCGGTTGTGACAGTCGCAGTGGGCGCGGAGGTTGTTCCGGAAGAAGCGGCTGTTGTAATTTCAGCTTCGCTCACGGCAGAAGCCGAGCTTTCCGCAGCAACGCCGTCAGGCTGTCCGCAGGAAGCCAGAAGCGCACACAAAATCAGAATTGAAATAATCTTTTTCATTGAAAAACCTCCTAAATTTGTTATTACAATAAGGGGCTTGCCCCGCCGCCTAAGAGGCAGGGGACATCTTGCCTAAAATATATTGTACCACCGCGCTGCGTAAAAGTCAATGAAAAGGCGACAAAAAACGCGGCGGCGACGGACATTTCTGCCCGCCGCCGTCGTGTAAAGTATATAGGGGGAATCTCGTAAGCGTGTTTACTGTGAGCTTTCGGCAAGCTCAATTTCAACGTCAACGCTGTCCAGCGTACCCGATTCGTTCGCTCTTGCGACTGTTGCGGTTACCGTATCGCCCACATGAAGCTTTCCGATAATCGTCTGAACGTCGGTGACTGTTTCAACATTTGTGCCGTTGATTTTGGTGATTACGTCCGAAACGCGCAGGTCGCTCTTGCTTACAGGCGCGTCCTCGCGGATTGCCGAAACAAGCAGACCCTTTGTAAGCTTAACGCCGTAAAGCTGCGCGCGGTACTCGTTAAGCTCAACGGTTGTAATTCCGAGAACAGGTCTGCTCTTTACGTAGCCGTAGCTGAGCAAATCCTCCATAACGGGCTTGGCTTCGTTTATGGTAAGCGCAAAGCCGATACCTTCAAAGGTGTCCGTTACAATCTTGGAGTTTACAACGCCGATAACGTTTCCGTACATATCGAAAAGACCGCCGCCCGAATTGCCGCTGTTGATGGCGGTGTCGGTCTGGATAAGGCTTAAATTGTAGCCCTCTGAAAGGCATACGCGATTAAGACCCGAAACTATGCCCTTTGTCATGGTGTGCGCAAACATAACGTCGCCGGTAACGCCGGGGTTGCCGATAGCGCAAACGTCCTGACCAACCTTGAGCGTGCTGCTGTCGCCGATTTTCGCCGCAAGGAACTTTTCGCTTCGTTCAATTTTAATTACGGCGATGTCGGTAGATGTATCTGAGCCGATAACCTTTGCCTCATACTCGTAGGTCTTATCGGGGTCGCTGTAATCATTCACCTCAACGACAAGCTTTGCCGAATCGTTAACAACATGAGCGTTGGTAAGAATGTAGCCGTCCTCGGTGAACACAATTCCGCTGCCGTAGCCGGCGTAAACGGGTTCGTTGTCCTTTTCATTTTTACCCGAGCCGTAATCGTCGCCGTAGCCGAAAAAGTAGTTATAATAGCTGCCGTAGTCGGAATAGCTCTGATTCTTATAAACCTTTATCAGAACAATCGTATCGTTCACGGCTTCGTAAAGCTCGGTTGCGGTATACGCGCCGTCCGCGCCCGTGGGAACAACATTTGTTGCGTTCACCTTCTGACTTACTTCATTTGAGCCGGAAGCGTTTACCGCGTCAATTGCCGCCGCAACATTATCGGGAAGGTTTGCTTTATCGGAGCTGCCGCCGGAAGCAGCGTAATTGTCATAATCTGTTGAAGCGTCGGCAGTTCTGAGCGAAGAAGCAAGATACGCGCCGCCGAAGCCTGAACCGCCGCCGACAATTGCGACAGCCGCTACTAATGCAACAACGGTTTTCATTTTGCCTTTTTTCTTTGGTTCTTGTGTATTCTGAATCGTATAGAAATTTTCGTCCATTTTTACGTACCGTCCTTTCTTTCTTGACTATGGCTTAATTTTACCGCAGCTTTGTGAAAAAAACGTGACTGTTTTCTTAACGTTCGCTAATTTCGGGGTAAATAATCGGTGTAGAAAACCGCGCTTACCGCTCCTTGCACTGTTCCATTTTAACGCCGAGCGCAATTCCGCATTCAATACGCTTACGCATAAGCTCGCACTGCTGGGGCATAGGCTTGCGGACGTCGCCCTCGTAAACGAAGCCGTTCGCGTTGCAGCCGCCCGAACAGTAAAATCTCGCCCAGCATTCGCTGCACCCCTGCTTGCTGTAAATGTGCGTTTTTGCGAAATAATCGGCGATTTCGCCGTTTACCGTTCCTTCATATATATTGCCCATTTTCCATTCGTCAATACCAACGAACTGGTGACACGGGTAAATATCTCCGTCGGGAGTTACCGCGACATACTCGTTGCCGCAGCCGCAGCCGCGAAGCCGTTTTACAGCGCAGGGACCCTGCTGCAAATCTATCATAAAATGGAAGAAATTGAAGGGCTTCTTCCCTGTTTTTTCAACGGATTCAGCCATAATATCATAAAGGCGGTCGTAGCCCCTGAAGATTACGGGCAGGTCCCTTTCGGTGATTGCGTAATCCGCGTCGGCGGGCGCGGTAACAGGCTCAACCGAAAGCTGCGGGAAGCCGAGAGAAGCGATATGTAAAACGTCCTCAACAAAATCAAGATTATATTTCGTGAACGTTCCGCGCACATAATAATCGGTTCTGCCGGGATTGGTTCTCCCCTCCACGAGCTTCTTGAATTTCGGCACAATCAAATCATAGCTGCCCTTATTGTTGGCGGTAATGCGGATATTATCGTTGATTTCCTTTCGTCCGTCAAGCGAAAGAACACAGTTGGACATCTCACGATTGATATACTCGATTTTTTCGTCGTCGAGCAGCATACCGTTTGTGGTAATTGTGAAGCGGAAATTCTTCCCGTGCTGCTTTTCAACGCTTCGCGCATAATCAACCGTGGAGGTTACCGTTTCCCAAGCCATAAGCGGTTCGCCGCCGAAGAAGTCAAGCTCAAGGTTCTGCCGACCCGCGGAATGTTCAATAAGGAAATCAATAGCCTTTCTTCCCGTTTCGGGAGTCATAAGCTTTCTGCCCGTTCCGAAATCGCCCGTTTCCGCAAAGCAGTACTTACAGCGCAGGTTGCAGTCGTGCGAAACGTGCAGGCACATAGCCTTGATTGGCGCCTTTATCGACATTTCCGCATATCTGCGGTATTCGTCCGTGCTGAAAAGAATACCGTTTGTGTAAAGCTCAAGAATTTCGTCATAACATTCCTCCAGCTCCTCGCGCGGGTATTCGGGCAAGGCTTTAATGACAGCCTCGGAGAGCTGAGAATCAAGCGGTGGATTGAGAAAACCGAGCAGGTCGTATACGATTTTATCGACAACGTGAACGCCGCCGCTGTTTACGTCGAGTACTATATAATTGTCACCCTGATGAAAGCGGTGAATTGAATTGTTCATGATAATTCCTCCCGGGAGTATTGATACAAAATTCAAGGGCGGCAGGATTATGCCGCCCTATGAAATTCAGAACCTGTTCCAGAGCGTTACGTGAACGCACTCTGATAAAATCAGCTTACTTAGAAGCCTCGCACTGCTGATTAGCGATTGTGCAGGAAGTCTTGCAAGCGGACTGGCAAGAGGTCTGGCACTTTCCGCAGCCACCCTTGGCAGCAGTTTCCTTTAAATTAGCCTTGTTAATTGTCTTGATGTGCTTCATAATAAAAAAACCTCCGAAAAAAATGATTTATTTCATTATATCACGTTTCTTTCAAAAAAGCAATACCTATTCCGATATTTTTTCCCCTAGACCGCAAGCTTTTCCTCTATCAGCTCTGCGACCTCCTCCTCGGACACACCGAGAGAATAAGCGAACTCGCTGCTGATAGCGGCTTCCGTTTCACGGATAATGCGTTCGTCGGTAACGCGCGGTCTTTTTCCGCTTTTGCGGATTGCGGTTTTGATTTCAAAAACCGTTCGGATAAGCTGCGCGATTTTTTCGCACTCGCCGCACGAAAGGCACTCGCGGAAAAGCTTTCTCCGCACGTTGTCGTTTTCGTATTTAAGCGGAGTCTGCGCGTGAACAAGCCCGATAATTTCATCTATCTGCGGCTTTGTCAGCACAAGACGTATTTTCGGATTGAGCCTAACTGCTTCAACGGGAATGTAGACCGTCGAGCGATTGTCGTGAACTGACCGCAAAACATAATACTCGTCGTTTTTTCCATCAAACGTTTTCCTTTCAATTCCCTCAATCCGACAAATTCCCTCCGCCGCGTGAACAACGGTATCTCCCGTTTTAAACATACTACCGCCCCTTTCCTAAGACATACCTTAATTATAACATTTTTTAGCTAAAAATGTTATAGGTAGTTTTCACGAAAAAGAGCACGGGCGGTTTTGTGCATACTTAACAAATACAGCCCATTGCCGCTGCATAAGCCGTTGAAAAGGCAATCTGAAGATTAAATCCGCCCGTGAAGCCGGTAACGTCGATTATCTCCCCTGCAAAGTGAAGTCCGCCGACGAGTCTGGACTCCATGGTTTTCGGGTTGATTTCCTTAACGCAGACGCCGCCGTCGGTAATTATTGCCTCGGAAATCGGGCGGTAGCCTGTTACGGTAAGCGAAAAGTCCTTCACCGTTTCCAGAAGCGCGCGGCGGTGGGCGCGTGTGACGGAATTGCACTGTATTTCGGGGTCGATTCCGCATTTATTCAGCAAGGGAAGAATTATTTTTTCGGGCAGCAGCTTACGCAGCGCATTCGAGAGCTGCATATTTTTCCGCTCGGAAAGGTCGCGGAGTATGCGCTCGTCCAGCTTTTCTGCTGAAAGAGCGGGCTTCAGGTCGATATGCGCGCGGTAACGTCCGCTTCTGATTTCGTCCATTCGCGAACTTGCGCTCAGCACAAGCGGACCCGACAAGCCAAAATGCGTAAAGAGCATTTCACCCTGCTCGCGGAAAATTTCCTTTCCGCTTTCGCTGTCGGAAATGCACAAAACGACATTTTTCAGGCTCAGACCCATCATCTGTGCGCAGTCCTCCTCCGTTTCAAGCGGTACGAGAGATGGTTTAAGCGGCGTGACCGTATGCCCGAGCCGCTCCGCCATACGATATCCGTCGCCCGTAGAGCCTGTAACGGGATAGGAAAGTCCGCCTGTCGCAAGTATCACACGCTGCGAACCGTGCGTGCCGCGATTTGTACGGACGCCCGTAACGCTGCCGTTTTCAGCAAGGATTTCCTCCGCGCGTTCACGAAGAAGAACCACGCCCAAGCGCTTCATTTTGAAAAAAAGCGCGTCAACAATGTCGTAGGACTTGTCGGAAACGGGAAAAACACGATTGCCTCGCTCCGTTTTCAGCGGCACGCCCTCGCCCTCGAAAAAAGCCATAACGTCGGACGGCGCGCACATTGAAAGCGCGCTGTACATAAAGCGCGGGTTGCGGGGAATATTCCGCATAACCTCGTCGGGTGTGCAATTATTGGTAACATTGCAGCGCCCCTTTCCCGTAATTGCAAGCTTGCGCCCGACCTTTTCGTTAGGCTCGATAACAGCGGTTTTCAGACCAAGCTGCGCACAGCTCACTGCGGCGAACATTCCCGCAGCTCCTGCACCGATAATAATAACGTCAAAATCCATATTTTATCCTCGTTAAAAATTTATGCTCTACAATTTTACCACAAAAGACGCGGAATGGCAAGCTTTTTTTGTGACATTTATTTTTGCAGGATTTTCGCAAAACACTTGCATTTTTTCAGCGAATATTGTATACTATAACTTGTGTCTATTCATAATAGCGGGAGGAAAGCCATGAAAAACAGTCTTATTGCGGAAATAGAGAGCAGAATGGACGGCTTTTCAAAAAGCCAGAAATATCTTGCGGGCTATATAATCGAACACTACGAAAAAGCCGCGTTTATGACCGCGGCAAAGCTGGGCGCGGCGGTGAACGTCAGCGAAAGCACCGTTGTGCGCTTTGCAATTGAAATGGGCTTCGAGGGCTACCCCGAAATGCAGAAGGCGCTCCAGAATTACAGCAGAAATCGTCTTACCTCCGTTCAGCGGCTTGATATTGCAAGCGACAGGCTCGGCGGCGGCAACCTTATAAAAAGTGTTTTTACGCAGGATATGGAGCGGCTGCGCATTACTCTTGAAAATCTTTCCGAAGAAAATTTCAATTCGGCGGTCGAACGCATTTTCAGCGCGGAAAAAATCTACATCTTCGGCGCTATGAGCAGCAGCGTTCTTTCGCGCTTCCTGTACAACTATCTCAGCCTTGCCTTTGACAACGTAATATATGTTGAACCTATAAATACGAGCGGAATTTTACAGCAGCTTATTCGCGTGAACGAACGCGACGTTATGATAACGCTGTCTTTCCCACGCTACTCGCAGAATGCGCTCAACGCGACCTCCTACGCGAAAAAGTGCGGTGCAAATATCATCGCGATAACCGACAGCGTCAGCTCGCCGCTTGCGGAATATGCGGACGAGCTGCTTATTGCACGCAGCGATATGGTAAGCTTCGCGGACAGCCTTGTCGCCCCGCTGAGCCTTATAAACGCGCTGTTGGTTGCGGTTGGTATGCGCTGCCGACCGGAGCTTGAAAAAACTCTGGAAAAGCTTGAAGAGGTGCTCGACGAAAACGAAGCCTACAAAAAGGACGATAACTGACGCAAAACCGACTGCCCGCGCAGCCGGTTTTTTCGTTATTTACGTTAAGGGAGAATAACGGGCTTTGCGGTAAAATCCAGTCCGCAGACGCGTTTTTTCTCAAACGCAAGCGCGTACAGATCTCCACATTCCGCTTCCAGACGCGCCTGTCGCCGTTCACGTTCGCCCTTTTCGGCAAGAGCCTTCAGCGACGCGTCGGCAGGAATTGCAAGCTCCGCCGCTGCAAGAATCTCGCGTCCGCGCCCGTTCATACCGAGAATATGAATATAGGCAGGTTCGCCCCGAAGGTCGCTTTTGCGCACTCCAAGGAAGCAGGAAAGAATAATGCGGCGGATTCTCGCCATCGTGTAGCGCTTTGTTTTGGTCAGGAGATACAGCTCGGCAAGGCTTCGGGAAACTCTCGCCGACTTGTAGATTCGGTTTTCAAGCCCGATAAGCACGTTGGGAGCTTTTTCGATTTCCGCCTTTGACATTGAACGAAGCCTTGCAAGAATTGCCGTTTCAAGCCGACGTATATCGGCAGCTTCAGCCGCAAACGGTTCCGGCAGAAACTCGTCGGCGTTTTTTCCGCTTAGAATAAGTCTGCGGATTTTCGAGGCGCTGGCGATATTTCCGCAGCTCTCCTCGCCGTCGTGCGCCGCTCCCGAACGTGCGATTGTTACGGGAGCTATGCTGCTGCCAAGCTCGCCCAGAGCTTTAAGATACTCTACGGCAAGGGTGTTGTTGGGGGTGGTGAGTACGTCGATTATTTCTTTTTCGTAGTTTTTTTCAATTGTTTTCTGAAGCGCGCTCGGAAATGCTTCGCCGCGCCGCATAAGCGAATAAAATTCCTCCGTCTGCTGAGCGTAAAGCACTGCTCCCGCGGTTTCGGTAAGCAGGTCGATATCACCGCACTCGCTCCCGAAGCTGAGCATATCCACGCAGCCGAGCGATTCCAACAGAAACACCGCGCCTCGTGCAAACTGCTCGGCGCTTGCCAGCGCATACGGGACGGGAAGTTCAACAACGAGGTCAACACCGTTTCTGAGAGCGACCTCGGCGCGGGCGTATTTGTCTGCAATTGCAATGTCGCCGCGCTGGGTGAAGTTTCCGCTCATAACGGCGACGATATGAGTTGCGCCGAAACGCGCCCTCGTTTCTTCAATGTGAAGCTTGTGTCCGTTATGGAACGGATTATATTCCGCGACAATTCCACAAATTTTCATACCATACCTCCCGCGACAGCCTTTTCAATATCGGCGTTGCATACATGATAATGATTTACGTAAGATATTATAACAGATTTTTTTTCAGATGTAAAGCGCAAAAGAAAAGTATACGGAAATTTCTCTAAAAGACTTGATTTTTTCCGCAATATGTTATAAAATAAATAAGTAAACATTATTTTGTGAAAGGGCTATTGCAATGAACATTTTAGTTATCAATGCCGGCAGCTCGTCGCTGAAATATCAGCTTATCGAGATGACCGACGAAAAAGTTATCGCAAAGGGCAACTGCGAAAGAATCGGTATCGGCGGTCATATAAGCCACAAGACCTTTGACGGAAGAACGGTTTCCGAAGACTGCGAGTTTCCGACTCATACCGAAGCGTTTGAAAAGGTTGTAGAGGTTCTCACAACCGGCGAGGCTGCCGTTATCAAGAGCATGGACGAGATTTCCGCTGTCGGACACAGAATTGTCCAGGGCGCAGAAATTTTTGACAAGACAACAATCGTTACCGACGAGGTTATTCAGAAAATCGACGACCTTGCCGAGCTTGCGCCTGTACATAACCACCCGCACGCTCTTGCTCTGCGCGCTTGCAAAAAGGTCGTTCCCGCAAGCGTTCCGCAGTGCGTTGTTTTCGACACCGCTTTCCACCAGACAATGCCGCCCAAGGCGTTTATGTTCGGTATGCCGTATGAATGCTACGAAAAGTACCATGTAAGAAAGTACGGCTTCCACGGCACTTCTCACCGCTTTGTTACTGCGGCTCTGGCTGAAAAGCTCGGCAAGGACATTAAAGACCTTAAAATCGTTTCCTGCCATCTCGGAAACGGCTCGTCAATCACTGCGGTAGACGGTGGAAAGTCCGTTGACACCTCTATGGGCTTTACCCCCCTCGACGGCGTTATCATGGGTACACGTTCGGGCTGTGTTGACCCCTCGGCTGTTACTTTCGTTGCCAAGAAGCTCGGCTTATCGCCCGATGAAATGAGCAACTACCTTAACAAGCAGTCCGGCTTCCTCGGACTTACGGGAATTTCAAGCGACAACCGTGACGTTGAAGCGGCGGCTGACAAGGGCGAAGAACACGCAAAGCTTGTCGGAGATATGCTGACGTACGAAATCAAGAAGTACATCGGCTCCTACGCGGCTGCCATGGGCGGTCTTGACGCTGTAATCTTCACAGGCGGTATTGGCGAAAACGCTTACAAGGTTCGCTCAGGCGCATGTGAGAATATGGAATACTTCGGAATCAAGCTTAACGAAGAACTGAACGCTGCTGTTCACGGTGATTTTGTTAAGATTTCGGCTGACGACGCCAAAACTCAGGTCTGGGTTGTTCCGACCAACGAGGAGCTTCTCATTGCAAGAGATACCAAGGAGCTTTGCGGGCTTTAATAGTCGCGCATAAACACAAAATGCCGCTGCGGTTTATTTCATTACCGCGGCGGCTTTTTTATTTTGTTTTGTAATTTCATAATATATGATATGGCGCGCCCGAAGGGCGCGCGGGGGCGGGTGGGCGGGCAGTGCGGCGCAGCCGCACCATAGCGTCAATCTGTAGAAAACGGTCATTCACGCAGGGACAGTTAAGCCGCGTCCGCCAGCAGGCACTTTAAAAAGGACTGCGAATGCGCCCGCCTGCTTACTCTCCGTTTCAGCTGAACTCTCCTGCGGCGGCGAAGCCGCCGCAATATGCGGGCGCATTCGCGCCC
>CAZFMC010000035.1:4734-16334 GCA_964520065.1 uncultured Ruminiclostridium sp. | reverse complement strand
GCCGCCCGAGGAACTTACATTTTGCTTCGCAAAATGTAAGCCGCGCGCCGCGCCGTCTGTTGGGCAGCAGAATATATCAAAAAGGCTGCCGCAGCGTATGCTGCGGCAGCCACTTGCATTGTATGCGATTTCCGGTGTAGGAAACAGCGCCGAATTACAGCTTGCCGTAGAAATCCAGCACGTTGTCAAGGTCCGCCTTGTCGGGGCGTCCTTTTGCGATGCCGCCGATAAGCTTAAACGGACCGAAGGTGTCGAATCCGTAGCAGCCGAACTCGCCCAGAATCTGCGCGTTGTTCTTTTTAACGGCTTCGGTGATAGCCTTTGTGTAGCCCGATTTTTCAGCGCCGTAGGTATATATGAAGAATACCTTTTTGTTTTTCGGCAGCTTCTCTTCGGCGAATTTCAGAAGCGTTTTCTGAAATTTTGAATAGTAAATTCCGGAAGCAAAACCGATTCGGTCAAATTCCGACAAATCAGCTGAGGGGTTTTCGGTTACGTCAATCAGCGTAATTTCGTTTCTTTCCGCAATAGCGTCCAGCAGCTTTTTCGTGTTTCCGTGATGCTTGGAATAATAAACAACAGCAGTTTTCATAGCGATACCTCCATTTTTCGTATTACATAGGCGTTCGTCTGATTATTCGGCAGCTTCCTGAGCGGGGTAAATTACGGATTCCGCGTATTTTTCGGGAATGGTTACGCCGATTGCATTTGCGGTATCGCCGTTTATGCAGAAGTCGTAGTTTGTAGAAGCTTCAACAGGCATTGTTGAAATATCTGCGCCTTCAAGAACGCGGATAGCCATTTTCCCCGCCTGATAGCCGAGGTTATAGTAGTTAATTCCGAGCGTTCCGAGCGCGCCGCCCTCGACCTGACTGCTTTCTCCGCAGATTACGGGCATTTTTTCCGCAATTGTAACCTCCGAAACAACCGCCATGGACGATGAAAGAATATTATCCGTGGGAACATAAACGGCGTCGCATTCCTTAACGAGGGTTGTTATTGCCTGCTGCACGTCGTTTGTTGCAGAAACTGTTTTTTCGGTGTAGCCGATACCCTTTTCGTCAAGGTAAGCTTTAGCGATATCGACCTGAAGGCGGGAATTATCCTCGGAGGTGCTGTAAATAAAGCCTATTGTTTTTGCGTCGGGAACAAATTCCAGCAGCAGGTCGAGCTGTCCCGAAATCGGGTTCATATCGGTAGTGCCGGAAACGTTTGTGCCGGGGTTTTCGTTGCTGTTTACAAGTCCCGCCGCCGCGTAATCGGTGATAGCCGTGCCGATAATCGGTATATCGGAGGTTTTATTTGCGGCAGCCTGTGCCGCGGGGGTTGCGATTGCAAAAATAAGGTCAACGTTTTTTCCGACGTACTGGTCGGCGATTGTTGAAAGGTTTGCGGTTTCATTCTGCGCGTTCTGGAAAATTATTTCCGCCTTGCTTTCGTCGTAGCCGTTGTCCTTTAAAGCCTGTCCAAAGCCTTCATACGCTTTATCGAGCGCGTCATGCGTTGCAAGCTGAATAACTCCTATTTGTAATTTTTCTTCCTCGCTGCTGCACCCTGCGGAAGTCAGCAGCATTGCCGCAGCCATCAATGCGGCAAGTATTCTTTTTTTCATATCAATTCTCCTTTGCTTTAGCAATGTAAAATCAAAAAGCTAAAATGCTGTATTGCTTTTTGTTATTAAAGCGACAGCTTATATTATACCACACTGTCAGCAAAAAGGCAATGCCATTTCCAATAATTTTTATCCTTATTTTTTGTTAATTACGCACAATTCGGACAAAACGCGAATTTAAGCCGCCGCCGTGCAATCCGAAAAAATGCTTGTGCGGCATTTTCTAAAAACCAAAACCTTCCGTCTTAAAAAACAAAACCCTCCGTCCGCATATGCTTTCGGAGGGTGATTCAAGGCGATTACTCGGCTGCTTCCTGCGAGGGGTAAACAACGGATTCGGCGTACTTTTCGGGAACTGTGATTCCGAATGCGTTTACCGTATCGCCGTTTATGCAGAAATCGTAATTTGATGAAGCTTCGATGGGCATTGTGGAGATATCTGCGCCTTCGAGAACGCGGATAGCCATTTCGCCTGCCTGATAACCGAGGTTGTAGTAATTGATACCGAGGGTTGCGAGACCGCCTGCCTTAACCATACCGCTTTCGCCGCATACAACGGGTGTTTTGCTGCTGAGCGTAACCTCGGAAACGATTGACATAGCCGACGCGAGAACGTTATCGGTGGGAATGTAGATAGCGTCGCAGTCATTTACAAGACTGGTAACAGCCTGCTGAACGTCGTTGGTTGTAGAAACGGTTTTTTCGGTGTATGCGATACCCTTTGTATCGAGGTATTCCTTAGCGATTTTCACCTGGAGCTGTGAATTATCCTCGGAGGAGTTATAGATAAAGCCGATTGTTTTTGCTTCGGGAGCAAATTCGAGGAGGAGGTCGAGCTGACCTTCAATCGGGTTCATATCGGTAGTACCGGAAACGTTTGTACCAGGATTATCGTTGCTATTTACCAAGCCTGCTTCCGCGAAATCGGTGATAGCTGTACCGATAATCGGAATTTCGCTTGTCTTGCCTGCTGCCGCCTGTGCTGCGGGGGTAGCGATTGCGAAGATGAGGTCTACATTTTTTCCGATATACTGGTCTGCGATGGTTGAAAGGTTTGTGGTTTCTCCCTGACCGTTCTGGTATGTTACTTCAACCTTACTTTCATCGTAACCGCCGTCCTTGAGAGCTGCTACAAACCCTTCATAGGACTGGTCGAGCGCGTCGTGAGCCATAAGCTGGATAATACCTATCTGGAGCTTTTCTCCATCGGAAGCGGGGGTACTTCCTGCCGCTGTTGTGGAAGCAGAATCTCCGCCGCTGCAGCCTGCCGCCGCAAGCATTGAAGCCGCCATAAGCGCTGCGGCTGCTTTTCTTAACATCTTCATATTTTTGTCTCCTTCTTTTTAGGTTTTACAAACCTTTATTCTGCCGTGTTGCTTTAAAACTAATATGTGTTGTCGCGCGAAAGTATCGCGGTAGTTGTATTATATCACAACCTGCCGTAAAACACAACACATCTTTTCAAAAAAAATTTCGTTTCCTGAATTTTTGTGCATTTCCACAAAACAAAACCGGTTTCCGGTGCATTTTACTGTCGCTTTGCCAAGCAGCTCAGCGAAATCGGAGGGGCGCGGCGGGCGGCTTTCGTTTCGCACAGCGAAACGAAAGCGCTGCGCGGCGAAGCCGCGCAGCCGCCTGTTCCGCCCTCGGCGGAACAGGCGCGCCCGCCGCGCGTGCGCCCGTATTTTTCACTGCGGCTTCTCCGTTTGCTCGCTTCGCTCGCAAACGCTCCCCGCCCGCCCACCCCGCGGCTTCGCCGCGTTTTTGCAGGCGTCTTTAATCTCACGGTGAAAAGAATACCGAATCGAAAAAAGAAAAGCGGCGTGAATCGGTAGAATCCACACCGCCGTATGTTGTCGGTCAGTCTTGGTTGCGGTTTAAATCCCTGCGTTCGGGGGCTTCGTTTTCGCTTCGGAAAATATATGCCGCTGAAAAGCCCTGCTGTTCAAGCTGCGCAAATTGCTTGCCAAGCTTCTTCTTTGCGGGGAGAATCGTAACGTCCGCTTCTGCGTGAAGCGTCCTTGCAAAGCGGTAAGCCGCTGTAAAGCTGCCCTCCTCGTAAAGCACCGCCGCAGCTGCACGAAGCTCCGCCGTCGAAGCTGCGCGGCTGAGCAGAACCGAGAATATGCGTTCAAAGCCAATGGAAAAACCAACCGCAGGTACGTCCTTGCCCGAAAAACGACCTATGAGTCCGTCGTAGCGACCGCCTCCGGCAACAGTCCCGCCAAATTCGTCGCAGATGACCTCAAAAACAATGCCCGTGTAATAGCCCTGACCGCGAACAAGCGTAATGTCAAAAACAATCTCGTAGCTGCCTTCGGAAAGCTCGCTCGCCATATCAATAACGCGGAAAAGCTCGTCCGCCGCCTCGTCCGCACCGTAGGCTTTAAGCTCCTCGGCAGTCAGATTTTTCTTTTGAAGCAGTTCGCACAGCTTCTCAATTGCGTCTGCCGAGTAGGATTTTTCAATAAGCTCATTTTTAACGCCCTCCAAGCCGATTTTGTCCAGCTTGTCCATTGTAATGCAAACCGAGTTTACCTGCTCTTCGGCAAAACCGCAGAAAAGTATTACCGAGCGTATAACCGCGCGGTGGTTCACCGCTATGCGGAATGAGTTTATGCCGATTTTTTTCAGGGCTTCCGCCGTAACCGTCATAAGCTCCGCTTCGCAGTCAACACTGTCGCTGCCGAGTATGTCAATGTCGCATTGAATAAATTCGCGCATACGACCCTTCTGCGGACGCTCCGCGCGGTAAACGCGGTCAACCTGTATAACCTTGAACGGCACGGGAAGCTCCGAAGCGTGAGCGGTGTAGTAGCGCGCAAGCGGCAGCGTAAGGTCGTACCTCAGCCCTAAGTCGCAGAAGTTTTTCACATCTCCCGCAGCAACCGCCTTTTCAAGCTTCTCACCGCGCTTTTCAATGCGGTATATAAGCTTCAGATTTTCGCCGCCGTCGCTGTTGTCAAGGTTTTCAAGACTTTCAACGGCAGGCGTCGAAATGCGCCGGAAACCGTTTTCCGTGTATGTTCCGATAATCGTGTTCATAAGTCGGTCACGAAGAGCCATCTCCTCGGGGAGATAGTCCTTCATTCCCTCAACCGGTGTCGCTTTCATAATAATCTTCCTTTTTAGTATTAGTCCACAACAGTAAAGTGTGCAATGTAGCTCTGGAAATCGCCCCAGAGATTGGGAATGTGTATGCCGTTGTTCATAAGGAACGCGCCGCTGAATACCTGTCCGCTCTCCTCGTGCTTGTAGCTCTTGTTCCTGTCAAGTCCTTTAAGCTTAAGACGAAGCTCGAAAACGCTCGGCATCTTGAGTATCTGAACAAATTCAAGCAGCGTTTCGCTCTTGTCCTTGGCAACAAATTGCCAAGCGTCCCAGCGCGTGTTCTCGCACGGATTTCCGAGGCGGTAGTAGTCGCCGTTTCTTACCAGCGGATTGTACTTGTTGAATTCTTCAATCTGCGCCTTGATTTCCGACTTATCCTCGTCCGAAATTCTCGTAACGTCAAGCTCATAGCCGAACGTTCCCACCATTGCAACGTGTCCTCTCGTCTTAAAGGGAGTCACGCGCCCTACGCAGTGGTTCGGGCTGTCGGAAACGTGCGCGCCGAAGCAGGAGCAGGGATAGCACATAGAAGTACCGTACTGGATTTTAAGGCGCTCGATGGCGTCGGTGTCGTCGCTTGTCCAAATCTGGGGGGAGTAGTAAAGCATTCCCGCGTCAAAACGAGAGCCGCCGCCCGCGCAGTTTTCAAGCAGCAGGTCGGGGAAGTCGGTAAGCAGTCTTTCCTGCATTTCATAAACGCCGAGAACGTATCTGTGCCAGATTTCACGCTGTCTTTCGGGCGGAAGAACCTCGTTTCCCACCTCGCAGAGCTGTCTGTTCATATCCCATTTTACATATTCAATGTTAGCCGAGGAAAGGATTTCCTTGATTCTGCCGTAAATATAATCGCGAACGTCCTGACGTGAGAAGTCGATAACCAGCTGCGAACGCGCGGTCGTGCGGTAACGTCCCGGAATGTGTATGCACCAGTCGGGGTGCGCCTTGTAAAGCTCGCTGTCGGGGCTTATCATTTCAGGCTCGAACCAGATACCGAATTTAAGTCCGATTTTATTTACCTCGTCAACAAGGTGCTTTAAGCCGCCCTTGATTTTATCCTCGTTTACGAACCAGTCGCCGAGAGAGGAGCGGTCGTCGTTTCTGTGTCCGAACCAGCCGTCGTCCATAACAAGCATTTCAATGCCCGCCTTTTTCGCTTCACGCGCAATATCGAGCAGCTTTTCGGTGTCGAAGTTGAAGTAGGTTGCTTCCCAGTTGTTGATAAGAATCGGGCGGCGGATATCCTTCCACTTGCCTCTTATAAGGTTTTTGCGCATTACGTCGTGCAGATTGCGCGACATCTGACCAAGACCGCAGGAGGAGTAGGACATAATTACCTCGGGGGCTTGGAAATCCTCGCCCTTTTCAAGCCGCCAAGCGAAATCGTAGGGGTTGATACCCATAACGACGCGCGTTTTTTCGTACTGGTTTACCTCTGCCATAGCCAGGAACGAGCCGGAATAGCAGAGCGAGAAGCCGTAGCATTCGCCGTAATCCTCGGTTGCGGTGTGGTCGCAGAGGGCGATGAAGTTATTGTGCGCGTGGCTGGTTGCGCCGCGGTTGGAGTCGATGGACTGCTTGCCGAAGCGGAGGGGAAAACGCTGAACGTGGCGTTCTCTTGCCCACGTGCCGTAAAGCGTAATCATATCGTAGTCCATTCTGTCCAGTTCAACGCAGGTTGACAGCAGGCGGCGAAGCTCGATAGCGTCCTCGCCCTTATTTGTAACCCTTACAGAACGGGTGATAATGTCGAACTGTTCAAAAACGCTGTACTGAAGAACAATTTCCATACCGTTGTGAGGGTCCTCGCAGATTACGTCAAGGCTTGTAACCTCGTCGGGGGTATTTGCGAAGGTTGCGGGAAGTCCCTTGAGCTTGTCCTTGCCCTTGTAAATACGGTAATCCTTGAAATAAACCTCGCAGGCGGTCATGCCGTGCTTATCCATCACTTGGAAGCAAGGCTCGCGGAAGTCTGCAACGCCCGAAGTAGAAAACTCAATCGGCGCGCAGTCGAACGAATGGGGTCCCATAGCGTCGTGAACGGCGGGGATAAAGGGCTTGCCGTCCGGGATACGGAGGTTATAGGTGAGGTCGGTTTCGGGAACTGCTGCACCGTAGTATAAATGCAGGAGATTTTTACTTTCGGTAATGTGAAAAGCGTAGGTTGAATTAGGCGTGTCGAGCTTAAAAACGCGCGCCTTTTCATTATAGGTAATAGGCATATCTTTAATCCTTTCGGTTTTGTCATTTTGGGTGTACAGACACCGTTCCATACTATTATACACGATAGCGGAGAATTTTGCAAGGGGTTGATATTAAGCTTATTGAAAAATATTGTTATTTCTTGGAAATATTGTTGCAAAAGGCGTCGTTTTGTGTTATACTTTGGTTGACGGCTGTCGGGGGGGAGAAACCCATAACAAAAAACACCGGTTTCCGGCGGCAGCGTCAAAAACCTATCGGGGGAGTACCCATGACAAATAATACCGAGTCTGCCGGCGCAAAGCTTACCGTAACGGTATTTGACGACGGCGGCGAGAAAATAGGTTTAACCTACGAAAAACGAGCGAAAGGGCTTGTAAAAAAAGGTCGGGCAGTTTATTTACCCGACGGGAATTCGGGTAAGGCTATACGACTTACGGCAGCGGACTGTCCGACGTGTGAAAGCATGGAGGATACTATGAGCAATATAAATACCGCAAGCAATACGAACTACATTTTCTTCAACCCAAGGGAGTGGATGCAGCTTCCCGACATTCAGAATCCCTGCTCGGAAATATTCAGCAGATTTTTCATTTCCTCACCCTTCGGTGATGGAATGGCAGAGGTTGTTTCAACGGGAAACTGGCGCTGGGACTGGTGTGAAATCACCAACGGAATGACTCAGCTTGAGCCGAACACTGAATACCACTTTGTTTTCTGGCTTAACGGCGGTGAAAACGACCGTTCCGACGAAACCTGTATGTTTCAGGTTATTTTCACGGACAACAGTATGCGGGCGAATGAATCGGACTGGGAGCAGCGGCTTTGTTACAAGCTGAACCGTTCCTACATAAAGCCCCTCAAGCGATACAGGGGTTGGGAGCTTTACGACATTCCGTTCACGACCTCCAGCCGCAAGTACACCCATCTGCGGTTTGCGGCGATGAGAGCGCCGATGGCGATAATGGCTGCGGAAAGTCCCGAATTTTATGAAAATCTGGAGGACGAGCTTGACGAGTTTGCTTCCGAGCGCCCACAGCGCCATAATATCATCTTCGAGGACGGTTGGCCGACGAACACGGGCTACGCGACAGAGCGGCTGAAAAGGGCGAGGCGCGATTCTCAGGCGCAGTCAACGGAGCGGTCGGACGGGAATCCGATTGATATGGACGAGCTGAGCGAGATGATAGCCGAAAGCATTAACGGACGTATCGCGGAAAGTATTGATATGGACGAGATTGCGGCAAGTATGATGGGTATGGTAGATATGGGCGAGATTGCGCGGCTCATTAAGGAAAGTATGGAATAATGCAGCACGAGCGACCCGTGGAATTTTTCCACGGGTCGCTTTTTGCGCGAGATAGCGCGCGGGGGTGGGCGGGCGGGGAATCTGCGCTGCGCAGCAGCGCAGCCTCGCAGAGATTTTTGAAAAAAGCATATATGCGGTATCAGTCCGAGCTATCCGAACCGGCTGCCGCGAGGGTAGTTCGTTTAGCCGAGGCTGTTTACAGGAGCAGCCCGCGGCGTCAGCCGAGCCTTGTTGTTTTATTGAGCGTATAGAAAGCCGCGGGAAACTCCGACGGAGGGCGTAAGCCCTCACGGAAGAGTTTCTGCTGAAAAAGCTGCGCGTTCATGTGCGACCGCCTGCGGGGAAGAGACACCACCCGTCGGCGGTCGCAGCGGCTTTTGAAATCCTTGCCTTATATCGCACTTGGGCTGACGCCGCGCCTCAACCGTTGTGCTTTTCCGCTTCCTTTGACAGCTCGGCGAAATCGGAGGGGCGCGGCGGGCGCCGTCCGTTTCGCTCCGCGAAACGGACGGGCTGCGCGGCTACGCCGCGCAGCCGCCTGCTCCGCCTTCGGCGGAGCAGGCGCGCCCGCCGCGCGTTTACCCGTGCGGAAATATGAACGAACGGTGAAATTGCAAGGAAAAAAGCGTTTTTCCTTGCAATTTGCTGCAAAGTGTGATATAATGAGAAAAATTGCCAGTATTCACGAAAGGGTGTTCTCTTTGATTCAGTTGAGTGATTTCAGGAACGAGTTTGCGGGGCTAAGCGATGAAAAAGCCGCCGAACATATAAAGCTTTACGGGTATAACAGCGAAACAAAGCTGGACGAAAAGGAAAAAGGCTTTTCGCCCGTAAGCGTCTTTTTAAAACTGCGTTTCTGGCTTATGACCGCCGCCGCCGTTATATGCTTTCTCTACGGCGAGTACCTGACGGGCGCTGTGCTTGCAGCCTTGACAGCCGCGTACGCCGCGACGGAAATCGTAAAGGGTCAGAAATGCGACCGTTATTTTTTTGAGCAGAAAAAAACTACCCGCGTCGATTATAATGTTGTACGCGGCGGAGAGCTTCGCCGGATTCGCAGAGAGCTGCTCGTGCCGGACGATATCCTGCTGCTCGAGGCAGGCGAAAATGTTCCTGCCGACGCCCATTTGCTTGAAATAAACGACCTGCTCGTGGACGAAAGCCTGTTTACGGGCAGTAAAACGCCTGCGGCGAAAATCACGGGCGCGGATAGCCTTAGCGAGGAGCTCAAAAAAAGCTGTGTATATAAAGGTACGAAAATCGTAAGCGGTCGGCTCGCAGCCCGCGTTACGGGCACGGGCGTCGATACCAGGTATTTTAAAACCTTCGGCGCGGAAAAGGCCGAGGAGCGTTATTACACCGCAACCGAAAAAACCGTTATGCGCGTAAGCCGAATTTTAACGCTCGCGTCGGCGGTTATGCTCGCTTTTGCCGCGCTTTTCCACTTTTCCCAGATTGATATTTACGCCGAGAATCCCGTCCTCGATACTATTTATAATACGTTCTACCCCGCGATTTCCTTCGCGCTCTGCTTTATCCCCTCCGAGCTTGCTTCCATTATAAGAATCTACTGTATCAAGGGTTCGGAGCAGCTCGCCGAGCGTAATGTTATTATAAAGGACCTTAAGGTGATTGAGGATTTAAGCGCCGTTACCTGTATCTGCGTTGATAAGTCGGGAATGATTACAAATAATCATATGGAGGTCGTGGACGTTCTTACGGCAAATCCCGAAATGATGACCAATATTTCAGTGCTTGCCTGCGCAAAAAGCGGCGACCCCGCACCGACCGATAAGGCTATTATTCTTAACGCCGCGTTTACAGGCGCAGACGTTAAGGGCTTGCAGGAAAACGAGCTTATCAAGGAGTACCCGTTCGCTTCGTCGGAGGGCGCGGCGGGAAATCTCTGGAGCATAAACGGCGCAAGACTTCTTTGCATAAAGGGCTCGCCCGAAAAGCTTCTTCCCCTTTGTGATATACCCGCAGATATGCTCTATACCGTGCAGAATAAAATTATTTCCTACGAAAAACAGGGCTGTCACGTCCTTGCGGCGGCTTTTTCACCTCTTCCCGAGGGCAGCGAACCGCCGGAGTCCGTACACGACGTCCGTTACAGCTTTATGGGGCTTATTGCTTTTGACAACAAAACAAAGGATAATATACCTTTTGCAATCAGAAGCTGCTATAAGTCGGGAATACGTGTGATAATGACCACGGGCGACAGCGCCGACACAGCCGTTTCAATTGCGGAAAAAATCGGAATAAAGGAAACGGGCGTTATCACAGGCGAGCAGCTTGCGGCAGCGAAGGAATCGGGAATCAAGCCCGACCTTACGGGAGTTGGAATATTTGCGAGAATTACTCCCGAGCAAAAGGCTGACATAATTTCGCTTTTGCAGGAAAGCGGAGAGCTTGTGGCAGTTTCGGGCGACGCGGGCACAAACAGCGATATTCTTGAGCAGGCAGACTTCGCGGTTGCACTTGGAGGCGCTGCGGGCGGAGCGATGGGCGAGGCGTGCGGAGTTGTTATGGCGGACGAGGATTTTGAGAGCGTGGTTGACGTATTCAGAATCGGCCGTCAGGTTTACGCGAACATAAAGCGCTGCATATCGACGCACATTACGGCGATAACGACGCTTGCTATATTTGCCGTAGTAAATATGCTGCTTGGAACGACGTTCATACTTTCGCCCGTGCTTGTACTGCTGATTACTATAGTGGGCGTGCCTGTTATTTCGCTGATGTTCCTTGAAATCAACACGGACATTCGCGGGGAGCAGCGGCCATCGGGCTTCCACGGAACGGGCAGGATCACGAAAAGATTTTTCGTCAGACCGTTCATACAGGCGCTTGGACTTTGCGCTTCGGAGATAGTGCTTTACCTTATATCGTCCGGCTTTGGCGTAAACAGTCGGGAAACGATAGAGAATCTTTCGGGGCAGTCCGCTGCGAATTTTCTCTTGATACTGATTTTCGGGTTAATAATATCGGGCTGGATAAATATGTCCGAAAAGGGTGTGCTTGACGCTATTAAATCGGGTCAGGCGTATGCCGCGATTATATCCGGCAGCTGCATACTTGCGGCGCTGCTGCTCGTATTTGTGCCGTATCTCAATACGGCGGTGGGGTTAGCCTCGGTCAATCCGATGATGGCGGTAATAGCTCTTGTAATCACTCTTGTTTTGCAGATTCCTGCCGAGGCGATAAAGTATTCCGGAAAAAAATAAAAAGCAAACGCTGCTGCTCCTTCATCGGGCGGCGGCGTTTTTCTGCAATTTCCCCTTTTGCAAATACAGAGAAAGCCGCCGCGAACGCGGAGTGGGGGCGAGCGAAGCGAGCCTCCGCGAGGCGTTCGCCTTGCTCCGCAAG
>CAZFMC010000035.1:0-4634 GCA_964520065.1 uncultured Ruminiclostridium sp. | reverse complement strand
GTTCCTTTCCCATTTTGCTTAACGCCGCGTTTAACGTTTGGTGCTGCCCTACCCGCTCCGACAGCTTTGCGAAATCGGAGAGTGCGGCGGGCGCGCCCTGCCCGCAAGGCGGACAGGGCGGCGGCGCGGCTTCGCCGCGCCGCGGGTTCACCCCGCTTCGCGGGACGAACCCCGCCCGCCGCCCGCCTCCCGCAAAACCCGTATATTTCTGCATATAACGAAAGAAACGGCGCACAATAAGTAAAAAGCAAAAAAGTAATAAAGCAAAAAAGCGAAAAAAGCGAAAAAAGCGAAAAAGCAAGGAGGGACGTGCGCAGATGCAGGAAAATAAAAGCGGCAAGCATAAAAGCCTTGAGGCGGGCATTCCGCCGGTACAGTCGGGTATTGGCGCAGTAACCGAAAAAATGCGCGCGCCGAGTCCGCCTGAGATTGCTGCCGAACAAACGGACGCGCCAATTTCAAGGACGGAAATGCGGCGGCTTGCGGAGCGGCTAAATACGGAAATTTTCTGATTCCCGATTCCTTTTTGCAGCAAAAACAGCGGCTTTTCAACAGCGAAAACCGCTGTTTTTACATTTTGTTAATTTCCACGAAATGTCTTATACTCCTTGTATAATTTGAACGCGAGTTACGTATTCAAAGGACGAAAAAAGCCGTTTGTGTAAATGTTTTGCACTTTTCGTTGTGCATACTCCACAATTTTCAACCGCCCCGTTTGTTTGACACGACCGAAAAGAGTGGTTATAATATGCGAAGTGTTCCAATAATGTTATAGTAGGAGGTGCAGACGTGATAAAGAAAAAATTAAAGCTTATTCTTAATAATACAACGGTAATCCACGGCTGCACAAGCCGAAAAAAATTGCGAAAACGGCTTGTTACCGCCGCCGCGTTCGCCGCAACGCTTATCTCTCAGATTTTTTTGACGGGAATGGTAAATATCCGCTGCGAGGCGGTGATTATAGACTGCGGCGAGGAAAGGCGCGTGCTTACCGCGTTCGACGAGGCAGACGATATCCTTTTGGAACAGCGCGTAGCCCTGCACCCGCTGGATAAAGCGGAGCTGACCGAGAACGGCGGCGTAAAAAAGCTTACCGTGATACGCGCCGCGGAAATTTCTCTTAGGGTAAACGGCAGCGTTCGCACGGTTCGGTGCGTTGAGGGCGAAACCGTCGGAGAACTGCTGAACCGCCATGGCGTCGTCCCGTCCGTCTACGATTACGTCGAGCCTTCCGCAGATTCACCTGTTCCGGAGAAATCCGAAATAGTCTATGAACAGGCCTTTCCCGTTACGATAACCGCCGACGGCGAAACAATAACAGCTTACGCTTCACGCATAACGGTCGGCGAGCTTCTCTCCCGAGAGGGCGTCGTTCTCGGTCGGTACGACCGCGTAAATTACGCGCTTGACGAGTCCGTATCCCCCGAAGCGGAAATACGAGTCGAGCGTGTAGAACGCATTGAAACGTCGGTTTCCGAGCCTGTTCCGTTTGAAACAGAGTACCGCGAAAGCACCCTCTATGCTATCGGAACGGAGGTCGAGCTTTTTTCCGGCGAGGAAGGCGCGCGTGTTACAACAACAACGCAATCAATTGTAGACGGCGTATACGACGAGGAAACAACAACGTCGGTAAGCGAAATTCCGCCGCGCAGCCGAGTGGTTCTGGTCGGAACCGCGCTTGCTGAACCGTACAGCAAAAAAGAGGGCAGCTTCAGGCTTGTTGACGGCGTTCCCGAAGATTACGCCTATTGCGTAAGCGGAAAGGTTACCGCCTACACCGCGCCCGAGGGTGCAGGAACGTACAGCGGCCGCAAGCTGGAAATAGGCACGATAGGCGTTGACCCAAATGTAATACCGTTCGGAAGCGAGGTTTACATTTGCTCCAAGGACGGCTCGGTTGTGTACGGATATGCAATTGCTGCGGACACGGGCGACCTTACGGACGTTGTTGCGGATGTTTTTATGGGGACGACCTCGGAGCATTATGCCGACGCCTGCCGCTGGGGAGCGCAGGACGCTAACGTTTACGTTCTCACTGTTGGCGACAACAGCGTTTCCTGGAAGTAGAGTTTATCAGCTTTAAGGTCTGCCGATTCGGTGTAATTCGGCTGACCTTTTTGTTTTGGACTTTTTGGGTGTGTAAGGCTGCCGCAAAAACGATTTACCCGATAGGCGCGGTGCATTGATTCTAACGCTTTGGATTATGCGACCTTAAAGCTAATCAGCACGGACAAAAAAACAACCCCGCTTTTGGCGAGGCTGCTTTTGATATTTTTCATTACTTTGCGAAATCGATCGCTCGGCTTTCGCGGATAAGATTGATTTTGATTTGTCCGGGATATTCCATTTCCTTTTCAATCTTCTGCGCAATTTCACGTGCGAGAACAACCATCTTGTCGTCGTTGACAATTTCGGGCTTAATCATTATGCGGATTTCACGACCCGCCTGAATAGCGTAGGATTTTTCAACGCCGTCGTAGGACGAACAGATTTCTTCAAGCTTCTGTAAGCGCTTGATGTAGTTTTCGTAGTTTTCGCTTCTTGCCGCAGGTCTTGCCGCGCTGATAGCGTCCGCAGCCTGTACAAGAGCTGCAATAACCGTTCTTGCTTCAACGTCCCCGTGGTGCGCTTCGATTGCGTGAATAACGTCTGCGCTCTCCTTGTACTTGCGGCACACGTCAACGCCGATGTGAACGTGAGAGCCTTCGATTTCCATACTGAGCGCCTTGCCGACGTCGTGGAGAAGTCCCGCGCGGCGTGCAAGGTTCGAGTCAACGCCAAGCTCGTCCGCCATCATACCGGCAAGATGTGCAACCTCAATCGAGTGAGCAAGAACGTTCTGGCTGTACGAGGTGCGGTAGTAAAGGCGTCCCAGCAGCTTGATAAGCTCGGGATTAAGCCCGTTGACATTTGTTTCAAGCACTGCGCGTTCGCCTTCCTGCTTGATTTTCTGTTCAACGTCGCGCTTTGCACGTTCAACCATTTCTTCGATTCGGGTCGGGTGGATTCTTCCGTCCTGAATAAGGCGCTCAAGCGCAATTCTTGCAATTTCGCGGCGCACCTTGTCGTGGCTTGAAAGTGTAATTGCTTCGGGCGTGTCGTCAATGATGAGGTCAACTCCCGTAAGCTGTTCGAGGGTTCTGATGTTGCGGCCCTCGCGACCGATGATTCTGCCCTTCATTTCGTCGTTGGGAAGCGGGACAACGGATACGGTCATTTCCGAAACTGTTTCTGCGGAAAGTCTGGCAATAGCAAGTGCTATATGGCTTCTTGCCTTGTCGTCGCACTCGTCCTTGATTCTCTGCTCAAAAGCAACTATTCGCATAGCCTTCTCGTGGTCAAGCTCCGTGTCCAGCATACGCAGCAGGTGTTCCTTAGCCTGTTCGGTTGTAAATCCGGAAATTCTTTCGAGGATATCCATCTGGTTTTTCTTAAGGGTTTCCGCTTCGGCAAGCTTTTCCTCTGCCTTTTTGTTCTTTGCGGTAAGGCTTTCTTCAAGCTTTTCGATTTTATCGTTTTTCTTGTCGAGATTTTCTTCCTTCTGCTGAAGTCTTCGTTCGGAACGCGAAACCTCGCTTCTGCGCTCTTTAAGCTCTCGCTCGGTTTCGGATTTCAGCTTATTGATTTCCTTTTCCGCCTGACCTCTCATGCGGTAGATTTCGTCCTTAGCCTCGACGAGCTTGGTTTTCTTTTCGGTCTGTGCTTTTTCATGTGCTTCCGCAACAATACGCTGAGCTTCTTTTTCTGCTGATTCGATCTGTGCTTCTGCGTCACGTTTACGGTGTTCGACGCCCATACGGAAAGCGATGAAGCCTGCCGCGGCGGCACCGACAACAAAAGCCGCAGCGATCAGCAAAATGGCAATTGGCAGTTCCATAATATGCCCTTCCTCCTTTATTAAAGTCCCGGTTTTTCGGACCCCGAAAACAGTGCAGGACAAGAAAGGCGGTAAGCGCAAGGCTGTATCGCTCCGACTTGATGATATCAATATTCGGAAATTTAATCGTCAATACTTAAAAACATATAGCTGTATAGCAATTTAAAAATATATCGTGAAAAATACCTCGGAATAGTAATAGTGATTGTTTTTGGAGAATATATGTAAACCGGGATTGGTAAAAATGATAAATAGCTGTATAAAAATGTATCGTCATACAGACTTATTCACACTTTAATTTTAATACATTTTTACAAAATTGTCAAGGCAATTTTAAAATTTTTTTGAAAAAAAGCTGATTTTGCTTGACTAAGGCGATTTTTTGTGATATACTTAATTTTGCAATTCACGCCGGCGTGATGGAATTGGCAGACGTGCCGGACTCAAAATCCGGTGGTAGCGATACCGTGCGGGTTCGACCCCCGCCGCCGGCACCATAAAGTAAAAGCTTCACCGCACAATTATTGTCGTTCCGGTGCGTGGTGGGATTTTTCGTGCAGGATAACGGAAAATACGCCCGCAGCAGGGCGGCAAGGACGCGAACCGTTAATTGTGCGGTGACGCCTAAAGACTGCTCCTCATACAGCAGTCTTTATTTTTTTGCAAAAGCTATGCGCTCTTCCGTCCCTTGCCGGCAGGTATTCTTCAAGCGGAGGGGGCGCGGCGCGCGCGTTTTGTGCGGCTTCGCCGCACAAAA
>CAZFMC010000034.1:0-16811 GCA_964520065.1 uncultured Ruminiclostridium sp. | reverse complement strand
TATCACCTCTTTCCTCTTTTGTCAACACCTTTTTTCCTTTTTCTTGCTTTTTGGCGTTTACAGCATTTTATCAGACTTTTCCTCGTGGGCGTATGGTAAAATTTGCCAAAGCAAAAGAATCAATCAGCCGTTTTCCAAAGCTTAACCGATGTGCTGATAACCGAAACCAGTGTTATCAAAGATGAGAAAATAAAATTCTCAACCAGTTCCGACTTCACGTCAGGCGACAATTCAGAAAGGTATCCCACCATCTCCAACGCCTCGGTAATCGACATCTCAACGTCATATTCGGCGAAAACCTGTTGAACATCAACAATAGTCATACCCAGCACGCTTATAATCATAAATACAATCGTAACAACAGTGGAAATAATAATTCCCTTTTTATCCATTCTCTTACCAAGAAGCTGATAGCCGCCAAACACCGTTGCCGTAAGAATTATCCCGAACCAACCGCTTATAATATTCAGCAGCGTTCCCAGCGCAATCCACACCGCCGCTCCAAGCATTCCGCCCACAAGCGCACCGATAATTCCCGTTACGGCATTGCTTCCGTCGGGAAGAGTCGCGCCGTAGGGACGCACATATGAAGAATAGTTATTGTTAGGGTCGTACGGTACCGACGAGCCGCCGTAATGTACGGGCGCGTCGCGGTCTATCATATTTGTCGAGTCGGCAAAGCCCGGCGCAAAAGACGCTGCGGCAGTTTGCGGATTTTCCGCCGCAATCGGCGCAGCGTACCTGGCTTCAAGCGGAGTTACCGCGTCGGGACCGTTCGCAGGCGAAACCATACGCTCCTCGCGGTTCGTATTCGGATTCACCAACGGCACGCTGCCGTCCTTTTCAAGCGGAGTTTCCTCCGCCGTAAGCTGCGGGTGTCCCGTTGTAACGGTTGGCTCGTCCGCACGGGAAACAAGCTCCTCAACATCAACATTCCCGCCGTCGTCGCACACCTCGGCAGCAACCGTTCCGTCGTCAGGCTCCGACTTGATTTCCTGCAATTCAATTTCGCCGCTTTCGCTTACCAGAAGGTCGTTTATATCAATTTTTTGGGGCTCTTTTTTGTGCAGCTTTGCCTGTTCCTCGGCAAATTCGCGTTCCGCTTCCTCAAAAAGCTTTGACTTAGGCGGCTCTGCCTTTTTCTCGGCAGGGCTTCCCGCCAGAAGCGCCCCCATTTCCGTATCAAGCCGTTCGGAAAGAGGCGTGCAGTCATATTCTCTCGGCTTTTCCTCAGAAATATTATCCGACTTTTCTTCGGTGAAAAGAAGCGAATCTATGCTCACATTCTTCTGCTCGACAAGCTGCGGCTCTTCCGCCTGAGCCTCGTTTTCGTCGTACATCAGCTCGGTGAACGCCGCCTCGTCTGCTGCCGCAGCAGCGCTTTGGAAAGCTTCCGCGGAAATCGGCTCGTTTTCGTGCTTTATCTCACTCAGCAGCGCGCTTATATCGTCGCTTGTGTTTTTTACGTTTTCCTGACGGATTTCCGCGCTTTCCGCCCTCTCGCGAAGCTCCTGCGCGTAGTTGTCCAGGGAAGCCGCTTCTGTCCGAACAGCCGTCTGCGGCTTTGCGGCAGGCGAATCCACCTTTGCAATAAGCGAGTATTTCTCACCGCAGGACGAGCAGGTCTGCGCGATAACCTTCCCCGCGCGATAGACGCCAAGCCCGCTTTCGGCGCCGCATTCGCAGCAGCAATTCACATAACCGTTTTTCGACAGAAAATCCGCAAAATCATAAAGAAACCGTTTAAGCGCGGTTATATTGGTGTATGCGTCATCACAGCGGTTCAGTGCAACCGCCGTTCCGTTAGACGTAACACGATAATTTTTCACAAAATCCGAGCGCGTGCGCTTCTGTTCTTCAAGGTATTCTTCAATTCCCGCGCCGCCCGAAAGCCCGCTGCGTACCCATACAAGACAGCCGTAGCTGCGGGTTTCTATGTTCTCACGGACAGCCGCCGAATACCCCTTCACCTGCCCTATCATGGCATTTTCCGCTTCGTTGTATTCGAGCGCAAAGCTCACGCCCGTGCTTAAAAGTTCCTTCATAATGATAAACCCCTTATTACTTTAGCGACACCGCGCAATTAGCAGCAAGCGCCCTTGCGGTGAAGCCTTATATTTCATTTTTGCCTTACCTTATTATATTACAACATTTTTTCAAATAAGTCAACAAATATATTGAAATCTTTAAATTTTTATGTTATACTTAAACAGTAAATAAGCCGTTTGCGGCTGTCAATAACGGCGTCGGAAGGTGAAAAATGTGAAAATTATAAAATCAGGCAGCTATATACCCGTTTCCTCGGACGCGTTCGCGCTTCCGCTGCCGCTTCGTCTTGAGCTTTTCTGGGCAAATACCCTGCTCTGCGCGTACAGAATTAACTCGGACAAAACGGTTGACTTTACCTATAATATAAATACGGACATTCCGATTCTTACGCCCGTTACGCGCAAGCTGAAAATCGAGGATATTTATTTTCTTATCCGTTCCCGCATTTTCGATAATTCGCCATGCAGCGCGCCCATGCTTAAACAGCTGGGACTTGAAAAATACGAGCCGTTTGAAATCCTGCTCAAAACCCACGGAATGCTGCCCACGGACAGCTATTGGCTTAAGCTGTCGGACGAGCAGCTTGACTTTGAAGACGCAGGCAAAATGTACGCAAAGCTGTTCATGCCCGCAGGCGAGCCGGAAGCTCCGCAGCCGCTTTCCTCGCTTGAAAGCTTTCTCAGATAACAGCGAATGACGGAGCAACGAAAGGAGCAGCCATGCAGCCCGACGAAATATACGAAAGAAAAGTAAACTATTACGAAACCGACCGTATGCAGATTGTCCACCATTCCAATTATATACGCTGGTTTGAAGAAGCACGGCTTTATTATATGGAAAAGCGAAGCCTGCCCTACGCGGAAATGGAAAAAAACGGCGTTATGATACCCGTTCTCTCGGTTGACTGCCGTTACCACGTTCCCGTGCGCTTCGGACAAACCGTTCTTGTAATGTGCAGAATTGCGCTTTTTACGGGAACGAAGCTGCGTGTGGAATATGAAGTGCGCGATAAAGAAAACGGCGCTCTCCATGTCACAGGAAGCTCCGAGCATTGCTTCGTCAACGCTCAGACCTTCCGCCCGATTCGGCTTACCAAAAATTACCCCGAAATGGCAAAAATATTCATATTGTAACAACGACAAGACGTCCCCCATATCTTAGACGGCAGATTAACCCTTGCCGCGGTAAATGACGGGGCAAGTCCTTATCGAATAGAATAAAACATCAGAAAGGAATCCCATAAATGCAGAAAAATTATGACGTTATCGTAGTTGGCGCGGGCGCAGGCGGCGTCTTTGCAGCCTACGAGTTTACAAAGCTGAACAAGAATATCAAAGTCTGCTTCATCGACCGCGGCGGTCCGATACAAAGCCGCGTTTGCCCGATTGACGGCAAAAAAATAACCTCCTGCGTTCATTGCAAAACCTGCAATATAATGAACGGCTTCGGCGGCGCAGGCGGTATGTCTGACGGCAAATACAACATCACCAATAATTTCGGCGGCGACCTGTACACCCACACCGGTAAGGAGCTTGCAATCGAGCTTATGGAATACGTTGATAAGGTGAACCTTGAAATGGGCGGCGAGGGCGCTAAGCTTTACAGCACCGTAGCCAGCGATATTAAAGCCGAGGCGCTCAAATATGACCTTCACCTGCTTGACGCGCAGGTGCGCCACCTCGGAACCGACCGCAACCGTGAAATTCTCCAGAATATCTACGACTACGTAAAGGATTCGGTTGATATCCGTTTTCACGAGGAGGTTTCCTCGGTTGAAAAACGCGAGAATAAATTTTACGTTGAAACTGACAAGGACAGCTATTGCTGTAATCAGGTCGTAATCGCGGCGGGACGTTCAGGCTCAAAGTGGATTTCCGAGCTTTGCCGCAAATTCGGTATTGAAACGCGCAGCAACCGCGTAGACATCGGCGTGCGCGTTGAAATTCCCGCGGCAGTATTCGAGCATATCACAAAAAAGGTCTACGAAAGTAAAATCGTTTACCGCACCAAAAAGTACGGCGACCTTGTACGGACTTTCTGTATGAACCCCTACGGAGAGGTCGTAAACGAGAATACCAACGGAATCATAACCGTAAACGGACACAGCTATTCCGACCCGAAATATCACACCGAAAATACAAATTTCGCGCTTCTCGTTTCAAATACCTTCTCCGAGCCGTTTAAGGACAGCAACCTCTACGGCGAATCCATCGCCCGCCTTTCAAATATGCTGGGCGGCGGCGTTCTCGTACAGCGCTTCGGCGACCTTGTGGCGGGCAGACGTACCAACGACCACCGTTTCTCGCAGTGCTTCCTTACGCCTACGCTGAAGGCTACCCCCGGCGACCTGAGCCTTGTTATTCCCAAGCGACAGCTTGACGATATAATTGAAATGATTTACGCGCTTGACAAAATCGCCCCCGGAATGGCAAACGATGACACGCTCCTCTACGGCGTTGAGGTCAAGTTCTATAATTCAAAGGTCACGGTTGACGACAAGCTTGAAACAAACGTCAAGGGACTTTACGTTCTCGGCGACGGTTCGGGCGTAACACATTCGCTTTCACAGGCTTCCGCTTCCGGCGTTTACGTTGCAAGAACAATCGCAGAGCTTTATGAATAATACTAGGGCGTGTTGACACTAAGCCCTAAAAAGCAGAAAGGACAAGAAAATGAACATCTGGCACGACATCGACAGCTCACGCATCACCCCCTACAACTTCCTCTCCGTAATTGAAATTCCCAAGGGCAGCAAAAAGAAATATGAGCTTGACAAAACTACGGGGCTTCTTATCCTCGACAGAATCCTCTACACCTCCACCCACTACCCCGCAAACTACGGCTTTATCCCGAAAACGCTTGCAGACGACGGCGACCCGCTTGACGTCCTCGTCCTCTGCAACGAAATAATTGACCCGCTCGTTCTCGTTCCCTGCTACCCCATCGGCGTTATCAGCATGATCGACAACGGCAAGAACGACGAAAAAATCATCGCAATTCCCTTTGAAGACCCCAGCTACAACGTCTACCGCAGCATTGAAGCTCTCCCCGCGCATATTTTCCAGGAGATGCAGCACTTCTTCCGCGTTTATAAGCAGCTTGAAGGCAAGGATACCGCTGTAAATGAGGTTCAGGGCTTTAAGGCAGCTGTCGAAATAATCGAACAGTGCATAAAGAATTATAAGGAAAAGTACGGCGACGACGAAAACCCTGAAACGGAGGAACAGAATAATGCGTAATATTGCCGCTCCAACTGCCCCTATGGGCTGGAACAGTTGGGACTGCTACGGCGCTTCCGTAACCGAGGATATAGTGCGCGCAAACGCCGAATTTATGGCAAAAAATCTGAAGCAGTACGGTTGGGAGTATGTCGTTGTCGATATCCAGTGGTCTGAGCCGACAGCCGACAGTCACGAGTATCACCCCTTCGCACCGCTTAATATGGATAAATACGGCAGACTTATCCCCGCCGAAAACCGGTTTCCGTCCTCTGCGGACGGAAAGGGCTTTAAGCCGCTCGCCGATTATGTTCACTCGCTCGGTCTGAAATTCGGTATTCACATTATGCGCGGGATTCCCCGTCAGGCGGTTCACCAGAACACCCCTGTTCTCGGTTCGGAAAAAACAGCGCGCGAAATCGCAAAAACAAATTCAATCTGCGCTTGGAATACAGATATGTACGGCGTTGACCCCGAAAAAGACGGCGCCGAAGCATATTATAATAGTATATTTGCCCTTTACGCTTCATGGGACGTTGATTTTATCAAATGCGACGACATCTGCCGTGAGCTTCCCCACGAGGAAACCGAGCTTCGCCTTATCAGCAAGGCTCTGCGCAGCTGCGGAAGAAGTATGGTGTTCAGCCTTTCACCCGGACCCGCTCTGCTTGAAAAATCCGAGCTATACAAGGAAACCGCCGATATGTGGCGTATTACCGATGATTTCTGGGATAAATGGGAGCTGCTTTACGATATGTTCTCCCGCGCCGAAAAATGGAGTATCCACACAGGCGGCGGAAATTGGCCCGACGCGGATATGCTGCCCGTTGGTCCTATTTTGCAGGATTACGGCAAGGACGGCTATACAAAATTTACCGAGGACGAGCAGCTCACTATGCTGACCCTCTGGAGTATTTTCCGCTCGCCGCTTATGATAGGCGGCGAAATGACGCGCTTTGACGACTTTACAATGAAGCTTTTAACTAACAAGTCCGTTCTCAAAATGCATAAAAATTCCCGTCACGCCCATCAGGTATGGCGCAGAAACGAAAACGGAAACGAATACATTCTCTGGACAGCGATAAACGCTGACGGCGGGCAGTATCTCGCCGTATTCAACGCAGGCGAAACCGACGGAACGGTAAATATCGACCTCCCGTCGCTTGAGCTTTGCGGCACCCTGACTGCCGAGGAATTATGGAGCGGCGAAAATCTCACAATTACCGACAGCTTCGATGTATCCCTCCCCGCCCACGGCGCAAAGGCGTTCCTTATCAATGCTGTTTGATGAAGAAATGATGCTGCTCGCACTTGACGAGGCAAGAGCAGCGGAGAAAATCGGAGAAGTTCCCGTGGGCGCGGTTGTAATCGACGAAAACGGAAATATAATCGGTCGCGGACACAATCTCCGTGAAACACAGCAGCGCCCTACCGCCCACGCGGAAATAGTCGCAATCGAACAGGCGGCGAAAACGCTCGGAAGCTGGCGGCTTACGGACTGCACTCTTTACGTCACCCTCGAACCCTGCCCTATGTGCGCGGGCGCTGTGATAAACGCTCATTTAAAGCGGGTCGTTTACGGCGCGTTCGACGAAAATATGGGTGCGTGCGCCTCTGTAACGGAGCTATTTGAAAAGAAATTCGGCTGGAAGCCGCTTGTGCGAAGCCGCGTTCTGGAAAAAGAATGCTCCGAAATATTAAAGAATTTTTTTAAAGGAATCAGGTGATTTTTTGGACCGATACAAAACCCTTGCTGCAAATACGGTTATCCTCGGTCTTGGACAGTTCGGTTCAAAGTTCCTCGTTATCCTGATGATGGGCTTTTATCAGGCTGCCCTCGGAAAAACAGGCTATGGCGAAATCAACAACATAATCGACACAGCAACGCTGCTGATGTCCGTCGCGACGCTTTCAATCGGCGAATCAATAATCCGCTTCGGACTGGACAGCGCCTATGATAATAAGCAGGTTTTCTCAATCGGTCTGCGCGTAACCTCGTGCGGACTTGTCGCCTGTCTGCTGTTCGTCCCTATAATCGGACTTTTCAGCAATATCTTCCCCGACAATTCGGTGCTGACGCTGCTGAAGGATTACGCCTGGATAACGATTCTATATGTAACAACAGGCAGCTTCAAAAGCTCCTGCGCACTTTTTGTTCGGTCGGCGGGATACGTGCGGCTTTACGCGATTGACGGAATACTTACAACGGTTATGAACATTCTCTTCAACCTTGTTCTGCTGTTCTGGCTTCAGCTCGGAAACGTCGGCTACCTCCTGTCGGTTATTCTGGCGGACGTCTGCTCAATAATATTCCTCTGGTTTACAGCAAAGCTCCACCGCTATTTTACCCTCTTCGGACTTGACCGCGACTATATCCGCTCAATGCTCCGCTTCTGCCTGCCGATGATACCGACCTCGATGATGTGGCAGATAATCAACGTTTCGGGCAGCTTCTTCGTGTCGGAAATGATTGATTTCGGAGCAAACGGACTCTACAAAACCGCCTTCAAGCTCCCCAGTATGATTTCAATTTTCTCGGGAATTTTTTCTCAGGCATGGAATATGTCCGCAATAACCGAAAGTAATTCCCGCACGATTGCGACCTTCTACACGAACGTTTTCAATATCTTCCAGTCGTTTGTCTACGTTCTGGCAGGCGGACTTATGCTCGTAATAAAACCCGCAATCGAAATTATCAGCGACCCCGAATTTCATTCCGCGTACCTTTACACGCCGTTTATGATTCTCTCCGTAGCGTTTACCTGCTTTTCAACCTTTATGGGCAGCGTCTACGTTGCGTCAAAGCAGTCAATGCGTTCTATGACCACCGCCGCAATAGGCGCGGGAACAAACGTCGTGCTGAATATCGCGCTGATTTCGCTTTTCGGCTTGCAGGGCGCTTCTCTGTCCGCCTTCATAAGCTTTCTGATAATCTTCATTATCCGAGCAATTGACACGAGAAAAATCGTGCGAATGGATATGAATCTGCCCAAAATGCTCGCAAACGCAATTCTCCTGCTCGGTATGAGCTGCATAATTTTCTTCGTAACAGATATGGTCATTTACTATGTGGCGCTTGCGGTTCTGTTCGCAATGATTGCGGCTATAAATTTCCGTTCGGGACTTACCGCCGTAAAAATTATATTGAAAAAGGAAAAAATAAACTGATGAAACAGTATTACCTCTGGCTGATTCTCGCCTTTGGGGCGGGCAATCCGCTCATACCCGAGCTGCTCGACAGATTCGGCAGCCCCAAGGCGGCGTACGACGCAATACGCTCAAACAGCGCACCTATCGGCGAAGCCAACCACGCCCACGCCGAAAAAACAACTCTTTCCGAGGCGGAAACGCTTCTCGTAAGGCTCGGCGAAAGAGGTATTTCCTTCATCACACGCGATGACAGGCGCTTTCCGGAACGTCTTTTGAAAATCGAAAACCCACCCTGCGCGCTTTTCGCCGCAGGAAATGCCTCGCTGCTCACTCAAAAGCTGGTTTCCACGGCAGGCTCACGCGCCGTGACTAATTTCACTCTTTCCGTACAGGACAGAATCTGCCGTGAGCTTTCCTCGGATTATGTCCTCGTTTCATCTCTTTCAGGCGGCTGCGACTCGATGACCTGCCTTTGCGCAATCAAAAACGCAACAAGCTTCATTGAGGTTCTCCCCTGCGGCTTTGATTACGAATACCCGCGTTACAGCCGAACGCTCCGCTACCAGCTGCTTACTCAGGGCGGCTGCGTGATAACCGAATACCCGCCGTCCGTCAAGCCTACTCCTGCCACCTTTGTCCGCAGAAGCCGCATTATCGGCGGAATTTCGGGCGCGCTTATCGTTTTTCAGGCGGGAATCGACAGCGGCGCGCTTCTTCCGGCTAATTACTCGCCCGCCCCGTTTTTCCTCCCGCCGAACGATATTTTCGCCAAGGAGTACGCCGGCGCAGTTGCCGCCGTAAGAGCAGGCGCAGCGCTGTACTACGATAAATCGGACATTGACGCGGCATTTGAGGAGGATTACAAGCCTGTAAAAATTCACCTCGAACGACGTCAGAAAACGGCAGCGCCGCGCGGACGTGCAAAAAAAGAGGAAACAGAAAAAAAGAAAGACCCCAAAACCGAAACCAAAAAGGAAAAACAGACTGCCGAATTTGAATTTGCAAATGACCTTCAGTCGGAAATTTATAAAAAGCTTGCCGCAGCCGAAGAGCCAATGTCCGTGGACGTGCTTTTCAGCGGGCTTGAATGTGAAATAACCGACCTTTACGAAACGCTCCTTGATTTGGAGCTTATGGGCGCGGTTCAGCCCTGCGCGGGCAACCGCTACGCCGCATTATAAATAAAGGCTGCCGTTCGGTTGAACAGCAGCCTTTATCTTTAGCCAATTTTCAATTGTCATTGCATACGCCATTAGCGCAATTGTGTACCCCGCCGTCAGTCAAAATTATAATTGTCAATTACATACGACATTAGCGCAACTGTGAACCCCGCCGTCAGACAAAACTATAAATAAATCCATACTTTCAAAAGGCGGAATTGCCCGCCGTGGCTCACGGCAAGGCGGAATTGCCCGCTGCGGCACGCGGCAAGGCGGGTATTTTTATCCGAAAACCTTTTTCGCAATATCCACCGTTTCCTTCGCGTCATGCGCATAAAAATCCGCTCCGATTTTCTTCGCATAATCCGCCGTAAGAACCGCGCCTCCGACAACGGTTTTGCAATCGGGCAGCTGCTCGTTAAGCAAACGAATCGTCTGCTCCATCGCGCCGAGAGTTGTCGTCATAAGCGCGCTCAGCCCGACCAGACTGACATTATACTCACGCGCCGCGTCAACAACCGTCTGCTCCGCTACGTCCTTTCCAAGGTCGATAACCGTGTAGCCGTAATTTTCAAGCAGCGTTTTCACAATATTCTTGCCAATATCGTGAATGTCGCCCTTTACCGTCGCAAGCACAATTTTACCCTTGCTGACCCCCTCGGAGGTCGGCATTTTTTCTTTGATAACCGCAAAGCACCCCTGCGCTGCGGTCGCGGAAAGAATAAGCTGCGGCAGGAATATCTTTCCCTTTTCAAAGTCAGCCCCCGCCGCGTCAAGCGCAGGAATAAGCTGACCGTTGATTATATCCATCGGGTCGCTTTCCGCCAGCATTCGCGCAGTTATCGCCGCCGCTTCATCGCGCAGCCCCTTTTCAATCGCATAACCAAGCGACATATCGTTCTTCGGAGCGGCAGGCTTTTCCGTTTTGTCGCCGCCGAAGCGCGCAATAAATTCCCGCGAATCCTTGTCGATATTCGCAAGCAGACGATACGCGAAAACCGCGCCCGACATCGCCGCAGTGTTGGGATTGATTATCGGCAAGTCCAGTCCGCACTGCAAAGCCATTGACAAAAACGTGCTGTTTACAAGCTCGCGCGCAGGCAAGCCGAACGAAATGTTTGAAACGCCGAGAACGGTTTTTACCCCAAGCTTTTCCTTGACCATCGTCAGCGCCTTAAGCGTTTCCATAACCGCCTTCTGCTCGGCGCTCGCCGTAAGCGTAAGGCAGTCAATGTACACGTCCTCCCGCGCAATCCCGTATTCCATCGCGCGGTTTACGATTTTTTCGGCAACCGCAAAGCGTTCGGAAGCGGTAGGCGGAATCCCGTTCTTGTCAAGCGTAAGTCCGACCACCGCCGCGCCGTACTTCTTTACAATCGGAAGAAGCCTGTCCAGCGTTTCATCCTCGCCGTTTACCGAATTTACAATCGCCTTGCCGCAATAAACGCGCAGCGCCGCCTCGATAACCTCCGGCTTGGTGCTGTCAATCTGAAGCGGCGCGTCGGTAACGCCCTGAAGCGCCTTGACCGCCGCAAGCATCATTTCCCGCTCGTCAATTTCCGGAAGCCCGACGTTTACGTCAAGAATATCCGCGCCCGCGTCGGTCTGCTGAATCGCCTGCCCGAGAATATAACCGATGTCGCGGCTGCGCAAAGCCTCCTTGAACAGCTTTTTGCCGGTCGGGTTAATGCGTTCTCCGATAATTCTCGGAGCGGTTATATCAACAGCTTTCGCGTAGCTGCACACCGCCGGCGGGATAACTGTTTCCGCACGTTTTATTGGGGGATTTTTTCTGAGCATTTCCCCCACGCGAACAATATATTCTGGCGATGTGCCGCAGCAGCCGCCGTAAATCTTTACGCCAAGCTCCGCAAAATAACGGTAATCCTCCGCGAATTGCTCCGCAGAAACGCTGTATTCGTTTGTTACAGGGTCGGGAAGCCCCGCGTTCGCCTTGATTACAAGCGGTAACGTTGTCCACTCGGAAATCTCCTTCACGATTTCGCGAAGCTCCGACGGCGCAAGCGAGCAATTCACGCCTATCGCGTCAACGCCAAGCCCGCTGAGCGTAAGAGCCATAGCCGACGGCGCGCAGCCCGTAAAGGTTCTCCCGTTTTTTTCAAAGGTCATATACGCAAAAACAGGCAGGTCGCTGTTTTCCTTGGCAGCAAGCACAGCCGCGCGTATTTCCGAAAGGTCGGTCATCGTTTCGATTACGATAAGGTCGGCGTACGCCCTTCCCGCTTCAACAATTTCCTTAAACAGCCCGTAGGCTTCCTCAAAGCTAAGCGTTCCGGTCGGTTCAAGCAGTTGTCCGAGCGGTCCTATATCCAAGGCAACAAGCGTCTGAGAGCCTTCAACCGCCTCTCTCGCCAGCTTCATCGCCCGTTCAATAACCTCGGCGGTCGTATAGCCCGAATTTTCAAGCTTTAGCGAATTCGCGCCGAACGTGTTCGCGCTGATAATGTCCGAGCCGGCCTCAACATAGGCTCTAAGCACGCTTTTTACCTCGTCGGGCAGCTTGAAATTCATAAGCTCGGAGGTTTCGCCCGCCTTCATTCCGCGCTTTTGAAGCTCCGTTCCAAAGCCGCCGTCAAGCAGCACATAATCACGTTCAAGAAGTGTTTTAATCTCCACAGCCTTTGCCGTCCTTTCTGTATCTGCAATTCTCCCGCATACCGCAAACCGCACAGGAGCGTTTCCCGCGGACTATTTCCGTTTCGGATACGCCGATTACCGCCGTAACGGATTTTCGCGGAATGAGAATGGAATTATTTGTCGCCGTAAGCCCGATTCTCTTGTCGGCGGAAAGCCGCCGTATGAACTGCCGCTGTAAGCTAATCGGATAGTCGCCGTAGCCGGGGCTGAAACGGTAAGTGAAATAGCCGCCTGTTCGTTCGTGCATTTCATTTTCGCATTTGTCGCAAAACCGCTCAATCATCGCGCTTGCAAGTGCGTCTAAAACCACCGCATACGCAATGCTTTCAGCCTCAGCGCGGCGTATAAGCTGCTCGGAACGCGCTCCGAGCGTTGCTGCAAAAAGAATTACCCGTTCGCACCCGTCAAGGTGCTTTTTAATGTCGTCCCCGGTAAGCAAATCTTCAAGCTCACCCTTTTTCGCTTCAATCCAGCAATAAGCAGGCGTAACCTCGTTGAAAATCGCATTCTCGCCCCGCCGAAGCAAGGCGGCTGTCTGCTCGTCAGGGTCGCCGCGACAGCCGAGATAGCGCAGCGCTTCCGAGTAAACCTCGCTCATAGCAGCTTCCCGACGCTCTCGGAAATTTTCCCCGCAACATACGGATTGTTCATCGTGTAAAGGTGAATACCGTCCACACCGTTTGCCAGAAGATCGACAATCTGGTCGGTCGCGTAGGCAATTCCCGCGTCAACAAGCGCTTCCGGCTTGTTTTCATAACGCTGGAGCATTCGGCTGAATTTCTGCGGCAGACTCGCGCCGCACATAGTAACCATTCGCTCAATTTGCTTTTTGTTTGTAACAGGCATAATGCCCGCAGAAATCGGAACGTTAATTCCCGCAATTCTCGCCTTTTCACGGAAATCATAAAAGACCGAATTGTCAAGAAAAAGCTGCGAAACCAGCGTTTGCGCGCCCATATCTACCTTGTGACGTAAATTACGTATATCCGTTATCATGTCGGGAGCTTCATAATGCACCTCCGGATAGCACGCGCCCGCGATTCCGAAGCCTCCGATACCGCTGATAAATTCAACCAGCTCGCTTGCGTAGCGAAAGTCTGTTTTCGGGGGAATTTCGGGGTTAATGTCGCCGCGAAGCGCCAGAACATTTTCAATTCCCTCGTTTTTTAACCTGCCAAGGAGCGTTTCAACATCGCTTTTGCCGCAGTTTACGCAGGTTATATGCGCCATCGCCTCAATACCGTATTTGTTTTTTATCGCGGAGGCAAGCTCGCAGGTCGAATTATTTGCAAGATTTCCGCCCGCGCCGTAGGTTACGCTGATATAATCGGGCTTCATAACGCTCAGCTTTTCAAGCGTGTCATAAATTGTCTTGATACTGCTTGTTTTTTTCGGCGGAAAAACCTCAAAGGACAAAACCGCCCTGCCCTTGCCGAACATCTCTGAAATTCTCATTTTACTGCCTTCCTTTGCTCATTTTTATAACTTATTTCCGTTGTAGGTTATGGTTATATTCTCCGCTTTTCCCGAAGAATAGTCGTTTCCGAGGTCGAAATTCGACCAGTCTGACTTTGTAATTCTTCCCTGAATCTGAAGCGTATCGCCGCCCGCAAGAACTCCGCTCGCTTTAATTGTGCATTTTGTATCACGGCTGCTGCCGTCGGCAGACGAAAACGCGCCCGAAACCGCGTCTGTACACGCCTGATAGCCGCTGCCCGAAATATCCGCGTAGTCGCACCAGAATACCGGATCTCCGCCGCCGTCCTTGGTGAAGAAATAGTCCGCGGTAAGCTTGCCGAGGTCGATTCCCGACGAGCCTGTATTCTTGATTTTCAAGGTAAACGAAATCGTGTTGGAATTTCCCTGCGTTGCCTGCTGTGAAAGCTCAACGCTCACCGTTCCCTTATCCGAAACATTCGCCGAGGGATTTGACGGCTGAACAGTATTGTTATTGCCGCCGTTACCGTTCTGATTCTGATTTCCGTTCTGCTGATTATTCTGAATATTACCTGAGCTGTTACCCGAAACGGCGGTTATTTTTACACCGGTGTTCTTCTCGTTGGGTTCTATTCCGAAAACAAGCGTATCGCCCTCGTAAAGCGCAAGATTTTCCGCGCGGACAAGCGTTCCGCTGCTTACGGAAGCAATATCCATATACGACGGGTCGTTCGAGTTGTCCCAGACGCCCTTGGTATTGCGTACACGGAATTGAACCTCCTTTTTGTAGCTGTCCTGACTTCCGGGGTAAATGTCAACTCCCGTAAAATCAATCGCAACATAGTAAAGGTTCTTTTCCTTGTTCCAGCAGTTCACACCGCTTGCAGAGCCGCCCTGCATATAATTTGTCGTAACAGCAAGGTCGTCGGCGGTTCCTCCCGCCGCGTACACCTCGCTCAGGTCAAAGAAATAGCAAAGCTTAAGGTCGTCGGTAACACGCGCGGGCGTAGACGTCTTGTTGTACACAAAAGCCTTGATTTCAATAAAATCCTCGCCGTTCACGTTAACCGTCGCGTCGGCGTAAAGCTCGTCGTCGGGTAGATTTTCAACCGCCCCGAAATTAACAAGCGTTTTGCCGCCGTAAAATTTGTACATTTTCGCAAGCACACCTGTGAAGCCCGCATTATAATCGCACGCAACCTCGTTGTTGATGTAATTGTTACGGTCGTCGGTGTAATTGTCGCCGCTGTCGGGGCCGCCAACAAGCGCGCCGAAAAGAATGTGTTTGGTCTGCGACGGCTCGGCAATATTGTTGGAATACGCCCCGTGCGCGGTACGGTGGTGCGGATTCTGAGGGCTGTTCTCACCGTAGCCAATCACGTAGCTTCTTCCCGAGCTGCCAAGCGCGTAGTCAACCTGCTTTTTAGCAAAGGCGTGGTAGGAATCCCGCTTTGCAGCAGAGCAAGCGCCGCTGTCCGCGTAAACCGCCGCTATAAAAGCCGTAGTGGTAGAGTATCTTAACGCTCCCCACGTATCCAGCCACGCAAGACCCTTGGGCGTATATGTAATCTGATTCAGCCAGTAGTCGAGATGCTTTTCGATTCTGTCCTTGTACTGCTGTTCACCCGTTTCTACCGCAAGCAGCAGAGCCGTTCCGTAGGAAACGTCGTCCCAGCAGTGCGCCCATTTGTAATCCCCGCTCGTCTGGGCAAGATATGATTTTGATTTATCGAGATAGCCGCTTTCGCCCGTTGCCTTGTACAGCCAGTAAGCCGCCCACGCAAGCTCGTCATAAAAACCGCTGTTTGATGTGTAGAAGCCGTTTGCGGCAGTGTAGCCCGCGTCGCTTTTCACCTTTTCCGCGTAGCCGAACAGTTCCTTCGCGTGTTTAACGCATTTCTGCGAATACGCGCTGTCACTGTCCTTGAAGACAACCGCGCAGGAAGCAAGCGAAGCCGCCGTTTCAGCCGCGACAGTCGAACCACCGCTGTTCAGGTCAACCTTATAGCTCGGACGATTCATTTGCGCCTCGATAACCTCCGCGCTGCCCCACCAGCCGTGGTCTGCATTTCCATCGCCGACCTGATAATAGTAAACGTTCGCCTCCGGGTGACATTTTATAAAATAGTCGTTGCCCCAGCGGATATTGTCAAGCGCGTATTCAAGCTGACCGCTCTCCTTGTAGGAATCATAGTCCTCGATAACAGACCACGCCAGCATCGCGCAGGTATATGACATGGGCAGATTGAATTTAACGTTGTCGCCCGCGTCGAAAAAGCCGCCGGTAAGATCAAGTCCCACATCTGAGCCGTCATTAAGACATGAATCTCCCCGCCAGTTTGAGCGGTTATCGTCGGGGAGCTTACCCGAACGCTGCAAATCATAAAAAAGAATGGATTTCTGTAAAGCCTCGCCGTAGTTAAATTCCGAAGTCTGCTCGCGCCCTTCGTATTTATCCGAATAAGCGGACAGCCCGCTTTTGTTTTCCGTTTTCGGAGCAGCTGCAGTCGTGGTTGTCTGCACGGCGGTACTGGTTGCAGCAGATGACTGCGCGGAAGAAACGTTCGGTTGTCCGGCTGACGTTGTCCCGACCGAGCTGTCGGCTTGAGAGTCAGCGGAGGCGGCAGCGTCCGGCTGCGTGGGAGATGTAACCGCAGCAACCGTGGTATCGGATTGCTCGGCAGCAGTGGTTGTTGAATCGACAGGCTGCTCATTTGCAGCAGATTCGGTATGTCCGTTGTCTGTGTCGGTATTCTGCTGTGCCGCACAGCCCGAAAGCAGCACTGCACACGCAGTCAGCAGGGATAGAAACTTCTTCATAGCGCACTCCTTTTTGTCAAAGCTAAAGTTTGATATCATTATAGCACAAAGAGCGCGAAATTTCAAGGTTCTTGTGAAGGTTTTAAAAAAGCTGCTGTGGTGTTACAATAGATGTGAGACAAAATACCGGAAAAGTATAGAAAAAATGATTGAGATCTGTTAGAATAGAGTTCACCATAAACAAAATCAAACAGAAAGGTCTCAATCATTTATGGAAATTATAACACAAAAAACTGTAAAAAGCAAGAGGTATTTACCGCACGCCACGGAAATCAATTTTCAGCAACCACTCTCAAAATGTTGCCTGTGTCGAGCAAGC
>CAZFMC010000033.1:0-17483 GCA_964520065.1 uncultured Ruminiclostridium sp. | reverse complement strand
CAGGTCGAAAATCTTAGCAAAACGGCTAAAGGTTATCTAAAATGAGATTTTCAGCAGGCGTTTTTTTGTTTTGCTGTTTTGCGCTCTCCTGCGGCGGCGAAGCCGCCGCAATATGCGGGCGCATTCGCGCCCGCCTGCTTACTCTCCACTTTCGCGAAACTCTCCTGCGGCGGCGAAGCCGCCGCAATATGCGGGCGCATTCGCGCCCGCCTGCACACTCTCCGCTTTAGCCTTACCAAACCCGTTTTCACTTCACCTCGCGCGCCTTTTCCTGCATTTTCTTCAAAACAAACATAATTATCGGAATAACCGCAACAAGTACAACCCAAAACCAGTAGTGCGCCGAGGTGGTTTTTACCTGCACCGATTGAAGCTTACCCGACTGAACCCAGTCTGCGCCCTCGGAGCGCCCCGCTTTTCTGCTTAAAGTAAGATTAAGATTGCGAAAATATGCGCTCTCCTCGCCGTCTGATTTCAGAACAGCCCTAACGGATTTCGCACCGTCGGGAACAGGAATAAAACCGTCCTCTGTCCCTAACTGGTAACGGTAAAAATGCCCGTCCGAGCTGAACAGAACTTCATACTCGCTGACAATGCCGCCATCCTCCGCAAGAAAAACTACCCCAACAGCGCCTCCGCCTTTGCCGCTGTAACCGCCGCAGTCCGCATAAAACCAAAGCGCAAGCGCCTCCCCTATCGGAAAATCCACCCACGCTTCCCCCGTTCCCTCCGAAAATGCCAGCGTTCCGTGTTCCAAATTGTATACAAGCTGCGCGTTCTCCCAAAGAACTGTACTGTAATCTCCAAGCAAATTCTCATCAAGCGCAGACGGCGAAACCGCAAAAATCAGCGCAGCCGCTGCCGCCGCTAAAAAAGCTGTCAGCCTCCTCATCTGCTCCGCTCCTTCATCGCGCGGTCAATCGCACGCTTTGCGTCACGCTCCGCTATACTGTCGCGCTTGTCGTGAAGCTTCTTGCCCTTGCACAGCCCGACCTGTACCTTAACGCGACTTCCCTTAAAGTACATCGAAATCGGAACAAGCGTAAGCCCTCCCTGCTTCACCTGTCCGAAAAGACGCTCGATTTCCCGCTTGTGCATAAGCAGTTTTCGCTCTCGAAGCGGGTCCTTATTGAAAATATTTCCCTTTTCGTACGGACTTATGTGCATCTGCTTAACGTAAGCCTCGCCGTTTTCTATCGAAATCCACGAATCCTTCAAATTCACTCCGCCTTGTCGGATAGATTTTACCTCCGTTCCCGTCAGCTCAATTCCCGCTTCAATGCTTTCGAGTATGAAATATTCGTGGCGCGCCTGCCTGTTCTCGCTTATCGTTTTGATATTATCAGCCATATATTTCCCTTCTTCCGTTGCTGTCACTCTTTTTCAAGATTATACCATATTTTTCCGCGCTTTGCAATACCGCAGCTACGACATTTTTACGACAATTACGGACATTCCTGCTCCTCGCCGATGCAGTACTCCTTATCCGCCCCCGTAATCGCCGTCAGAACAACGCTTCCCCGCTCCGCTATGCTTCCGTAAAGCCGCACAGGCGTGTAATTCGGCGTAAGTCCCGCCGCAAAATCGGGAGAGGTGCGCTTTTGGATAAGTACGGGCTGAATCGTTCCGACTTGTTCAGAAAGAAATTTTGTGTGCAATTTCTCGTCAAGCGCACACAATCTGCGAAAGCGCTCCTGTCTGGTCTGTTCGGGGATATGGTCAGTGCGTTTTGCGGCAGCCGTTCCCTCCCGTACCGAGTACGCAAAGGCGTGAATCTTGGCAAAACCTATCTTCTCCGCAAAAGCCAGCGACTGCGCAAATTCCTCCTCCGTTTCACCCGCAAAACCCGCCATCATATCAGTAGTTATGCTGCACCCCGAAAAGGCGCGGCGAATATTCGCCACAATTTCCGCGTATTCCGCGCAGGTGTATCGGCGGTTCATTCTTTTCAGCGTTTCGTCACACCCGCTTTGCAGCGAAAGATGAAAATGCGGGCAAAGCTTTTTCTGAGCAGCCAGCCGAGCAAGCATTTTTTCGTCAAGCAGCTCGGGTTCAAGTGAAGAAAGGCGCACGCGCTCTATCCCCTCAACCGAGCAAGCCGCTTCTACGGCGTCGGCAAGCGAAAGTCCGCAGTCCGTTCCGTAACAGGAAAGATTTATCCCGACAAGCACAAGCTCCTTAAAGCCGTCCGCCGCGCACTGCCGTGCTTCGTCAAGCAGCGAGGCAATGCTGCGCGAACGAACTCGTCCCCGCGCATACGGAATGATGCAATAAGAACAGAAGCGATTGCAGCCGTCCTCAATTTTGATAAACGCGCGCGTTTTTTCGCCGCCGCGCCGAACGCGCATTTCCTCAAAAGCTGTTGGCAAGGCGGTAACGCTGAGCGCCGCCGCGCCGTCGGATATGTATTTCCTTACAAGCTCGGCAATTTTCCCCCGCTCGCCGTTTCCCGTAACAATATCCGCTCCGCTTGCCGCGGCTTCTTCGGGAAAAGCCTGCGGATAGCAGCCCGTAAGCACAACAATTTTTTCCGGACTGCGCCGTTTCAGCTTCGCGGCAGTCTGCTTAGCCTTTTTGTCGCCACCCGACGTGACCGAACACGAATTTACTATCACTATATCCGCTTCGCTCTCGTCCGCGCACTCCTCAAAGCCGCTTTCCCGCATTGCCGCTGCAATCGCAAGGCTTTCGTACTGATTCACCTTGCAGCCAAATGTCTTTACAGCAAATCGCATAATTTCAACCTCGATTTATAGTTAATAATGCACAAAAAACGTGCCCGAAATTTTCCATTTATCTTAATATTTCCGAAATTTTTAAAACCCCCTTGACATTTCTCTTATTTATGATATTATAAAAACAGTTACAGGAGTGTAACAAAGAGCAGATTAAAGGAGGCTGACATCATGACAAAAAGAACAATCAAGCTTGTATCAATCGACGACGTGAAGGACTTTGTAAAAAAGTCAAACGCCTGCGCACACGAAGCGGACTTAACACTCGGAAAGTATACCGTTGACGCAAAATCCATCATGGGTATTTTCAGTCTTGATTTAAGCCGCCCGCTGGAGCTTACGGTTCACAGCGACAGCTGCGGTGATTTTCTTGAAGAAATTGCCGCTTATATCGTGTAAAACAACAAACAAAGTGTAAAACAAACAACAGGAGGAATTTATCATGAAAGAATTTACCGTAAAAATCACTACAATTGACGACGTTAAGAAGTTCGTATCAACAGTTATGAAGTTTGATTACGAAATCGACCTTATTTCGGGCAGATATGCAATCGACGCAAAGTCTATCATGGGCATTTTCAGCATCGACCTCTCCAAGGAGCTTCAGATGGTTGCTCATTCCGATGACACAGCGGAGCTTGAATCCTCGCTCGCTGAATTTATCAAGTAAGTCAGACGTCAAACAAAAATTCGCGGTATGGAGCTTTTCCATACCGCGTTTTATTTTATCACATTATCTGTATTTTGTCAATTATCAATACGGCGAATAAAGCTCGTCAAGCCGCCAGCCGTCCGTTGTTTTCCTTGCAGCGACCTCGTGTGTTTCGATAATTTCATCTGTCGGCTCGTAATTTTCATCGCAGCCGTAAACCGTGTACACGATAACCGCCGCGTCCTCGGTCTTATCCTTTATCGAATACGAAACGCCCGACACCTCTATATTTGAGCCGCGCGCACCGCCGCGTGTGTAACAGTCCCAGTTCTTTATCGTATAATCACCGCTGTACTCAATTTCTGCGTAGCTTTCCGGTGTGAAAACGCTCTGAACATAATTACCGAACATAAAAGCGTCAGCATACGGCAGTTCGGTGATACGGTACCATATTTGTTCATTTCCGTTTTCGTCATATTCCGTATAGCTATCGTCCGAATCGTAATTCGGCGCGCTGATGAACTTATCGAAGAATATGCTCTGGGCGCTTCGGGTTAAGTGCCACAAACGACCCTCCAAATCGTGTTCGTCTGTCGAATAAACAATCTTCTCGCCGTCAATTTCGATAACAAAGCCGTTTTCGCTAAGCTCATAAACCTTATCGGCGGTAGTTTTGCCGCAGTACTCAAGGTACTTTGAATAAAGCGCTATGTCGGCTGTACCGGATTCGTTACTGTAAATCAACAGATACTCCCCGACAACCCTTATACTGAAATCAAACGGGAACATTCCGTTTTCAATATAGCTCTCCCGTATCAGCTTTTCTCCGCATTTTTCGCCGTTGTTATAAGCGCGAAGCCGAAGCGAATGTTCATCGTCAAGGAACAGCGCGTAAATTATACCGTCAATTTCTTCTACCTGACAGTTAATCAGACCCGTATCAAAATCGGTATAGGTATTTCCGTCCCATCTGTACAGCTCCGTTTCGTTGTGGGAATCCATTTCCAGAAGCGTAGCCGCCGCGGTATACATTCCATCTCGGTCAAGAAAATACTCTACGTCATATTCACTTCCCGATGTATCAAGCGGAACAAAGGACGCGGTTTTCGTAATCACCCATTCGCCGTCAATTTTTTCGACAGTGAATGTAAAATATCTCATTACGGGCCGTATTTCGTCAAACTCGCTGCTGTAAGCTCCCGCTTCAGAATATCGGCGGGAGAACACTATTTTATCCTCGGACGGAAGCTCGTTCAGGTAAACATTGCCATAACCGACGAGCATACTCGCATTAACACAATCGTAATTTTCTCCGTCAAATTCGAGCGTATCGGGGGCAATTGTCCATATATCGACCCCGTACATTGCCTCCAGCTTATCCATACCGATAGTACTTATAACGCCCGTTGTAATCTCCTTATTTCCGCGCGATTTAAGCTTATAAACCACAGTATAGGAATTTTTAGGAATAGTCAAACTCTCAACGTCCATATAGTAATACATCGTTTCGGGTTCATCTTTCGAGATAAAGTACAGCTGTCCGCAGCCGCCGCCGTTTTCCATAAGATACCAGCCGCCCTCTTTTTCAACAGCGTAGTTGATATTAGACCATCCGGGATTGATATGATCTTCGGTATACGTCATCATAAGCTTTTCGCCGTTATAGCTTTCCCACTCGCCGTAGAATACCTCTTCGATAATCGGAACACGTGCCGAAACATTATAAATGTCATAATCTGCTTCTCTTAACCCTTCAACGTCAATCAGCTCCGTATTGGTCGCAAGAAGGTCGGTTTTGAAAACATTCCCCTCCCTGTCAGCCGCAGAGGCGATTATCCAGATGTTTTCTACGCGCTTCAGCGTAAGCGTAACGTTCACAAGCTGACTTCCGCCGCTGACCTGACAAGGTGCGGTAATTGTGATTTCATCGGGCTTTTCCTCGGTAATGTCGTTTTCGAGAACAAGGTTTTGTTCAAGAATAGTATAGGCGGCGTCATTTTCACCGTAAAGCACCGTTGAAGTAATATGATAAAGCTGCCATGTTCCGTCGTTTTCATTACATTCCAAGAAAGCAGCAAGCTTATATCTTCCCAGAGCGTTAAGGCTTCCGCTCTGTAAAAGAATCTCGCTGTCGGAATAGCTCTCGCTTCCGAGCTTGGTATACGCCCTAGCGTCGTCCGAGTCTATCTCCTTGTAAACGTACATTACATCGGGGTTTTCCTTAAAGATACAGTAAATGTCGCCGCGCGATATTCCATCGTCATTTTGATTATAAAACTGTAAAAAATACCCCTCGTCCGAACGGACGGCTGAAACGGACGAGCATTTCTCATCAAATGTCGAAGCGTTATAGTTGAGCCAAATCGTTTCATTTTCACCTCTCCAGCCGCCCCGAAAAAAGCTCTCAAAAACCTCAAGTCCATCTTTGTACGAGAGCCTGGTGCCCCCAACCTCATACGGGTCGGGCAGGTCGTTCGGAATTTCAATAGGCGTGGTTTCTATTGTCGGGAGAACGGTAGTGGTGCTTGTCGGCGATAGGGTTATTTCCACTCCGTAGTTAGGCGCGCCGACGTTCGGCAAAAGCCGTAAAGCTGCCGCGCCGCCGACAACGCATACAACCGCCGCTGCTGCTCCGAAAATCCGGCCATGGCTCTTTTTCCTCTCCTGCGGACGGTCAACGCGGATTTCGTGCAGCTCCTTCTTTTCGCCAAGACGTTTATACATCTCCTCGGCGGTTTCGTCAATGACCCGCTCATCGAGGTTATCCATTGTCTTTTTCCAAAAATGTTCGTTTTTGCTCATACTGCTACTCCCCTTTCCGCAAGAAAGCTCTTAAGCTCCGCTCTGGTTCTCGAAAGCCGTGATTTTACAGCCGTTTCGGTCATATCAAGGCTGCTCGCGATTTCGCTTATTGACAGGTTGAAATAATACCGCGCGGTGAAAATCTCACGGCTGCGTTTGCTCGCCGCGCCGAGATATTCGTTAATCAGCGCAGCGGTGTTTTTGCTGTCAAACTGCTCCTCCAGCGGCTTTTCGCTCGGAAGAATTTCGTCAAGCTCGCCGTAAACCATAGTAAGCTCCCTTTGCCTCGTCTTTTCATATTCGGACAGCGCGGTATTGCGGACAACCGCGCAAAGATACCCGCAGAGAGAGCAGGGTTCCTTCGGCGGGATAGCGTTCCAGAGCTTATGATAGCCCGTGTTCACACATTCCTCCGCGTCCTCTCTGCTGTGCAGAATGTTATAGGCGATTTTTTCGCAAAGCCGCCCGTACTTTTCGGCTAACCTGCTTATCGCCTCCTCGGAGCGTGCAAAAAACAGCTCCAAAATTCCCTTATCGTCCATTCCGATACCCCCTTTCAGCGGTTTTACCGCTTCTATATGATAAGACAGGTAAAAAAGAAAAAAGGTTGCAGAAATTTCCGAAAAAATTTCCGCAGCCTTTTACTGTTTTATTTTTATACGATTGCGTCCTTGTTTACAAAAACAGGATAATCGGAGGTTCCGCAAAGGCTTCTGTAATCGCCGACCTTGACGTTCTTATCTGCAATTACGTAATTAAGCTCGCACTTGTCGCCTACAACGGAATCCTGCATTAAAATGCAGTTTTTAACGACCGCGCCCTTGCCAACCCTTACACCGCGGAAGAGAATTGAATTTTCAACAGTTCCGTCGATAATGCAGCCGTCGGCAATAAGGCTGTTCTTGACCGCCGCATCAAGCCCGTACTTGGCAGGAGCTTCGTCGCGAACCTTGGTGTAAATCGGGTCGTCAAGGTTGAACAGCGTATCGCGCACCTTCTTGTCCATAATATCCATATTCGCCTTGTAATAGGTCTGGATACTGTCAATCTGAGCGTAATAATCGTCAAAACGATAACCGATGATGTTGAACTCCTTGAGGCGGTGCTGAAGAACGTCAACCTCGAAGCTGTAAAGATTTCTGCTTTCCGACTCGTTTACGATTTTGAGCAGGAACTCACGCGAAAGAACGAAGATGTTCATGCTCGTATCAAATTCGCCGACCATTTCGGGACGGATAAGAACGTCGTAAACCTCGCCCGCATCATTGATTTTGAGAATAGTTCTGGTCTTGGTCTGTTCCGCTGTGTAGATATTTCTGCCGTAAACCACGGTAATATCAGCTCCGCGCGCCTCGTGGTAATCAACAACCTTTTTATAGTCGATATTCGCCACGCAGTCGCAGTCGGTCATAAGAACATAGTCGGCGTGCGAATTGCGGATAAATTCCTTTACGCCTGCAAGAGCTTCAAGTCTGCCGCGGTAAAGTCCGCCGTTTTCATAGCGGCTGTACGGCGGGAGGAAGTGAAGTCCGCCCGTTTTTCTGGATAAATCCCATTCGTCACCCGAACCGATATGGTCGAGAAGGGACTGGTAATTTGATTTTGTGACAACTCCGACGTTGGAAATTCCGGAGTTTACCATATTCGAAAGCGGGAAATCGATAAGTCTGTATCTGCATCCGAACGGAACAGAAGCCATAGCGCGGTTTTTGGTCAGGTCGGTTACGGTAAGCTCGTGCATATTGGCAAAAATCAGACCGAGTACATTAGACATATTAGCCATTTTTGTTAATTCCTTTCTGTAAACAGTTATACTCTGCTCAAATATCTTTTGAAATCATAGCCTTAGGAGCAATCTGTGTTTTATCGGAAACCTTTACGCCGTGTCCGACAACCGCAACGCCCCATTCATCTCTGTTTTCAACATTTTCGGGTCTTTCGCCGATGTGAACGTCCTCGCCGATTTCGCAGTCCTCGCCTACAATTGAATATTCGATAACTGCGCCCTTTTTGATTACAGTGTTCGGCATAACAATGCTGTACCGAACCGTTGCGCCTTCCTCAACCGTTACTCCGTCGAAAAGCACCGAGAAGTCGATTTCGCCGTCAATTGTGCAGCCCTCGGCAACCATCGAATTTTCGATTTTGCTGTTAGGACCTGCGTAGTGAGGCGGCATTACGGGATTTCTCGAATAGATTCTCCACTTGGGGTCGTAAAGGTCAAGCGGAACATTCGGGTCGAGGCAGTCCATATTTGCTTCCCAGAGAGAATCGATTGTTCCGACGTCCTTCCAGTATGCGTCAAAATGGTAAGCAACAAGCTTGCAGCCCTCGCCGAGCATAGCGGGAATAATATTTTTTCCGAAATCCTTTGTTGCGCCCTCGTCCTGCTCATTTGCAATAAGATGGCGCTTGAGGGTAGACCATGTGAATATGTAAACGCCCATTGAAGCAAGGTTTGACTTGGGTTCGGCAGGCTTTTCAGCAAACTCGGTAATCGTACCTTCCTCGTCGGCTGTCATAATACCGAAGCGGGAAGCCTCCTCCCACGGAACCTCAAGAACGGCAATCGTAGCGTCGGCATTCTTTTTCTTGTGGTAATCAAGCATTGCCGAATAGTCCATCTTATAGATGTGGTCGCCCGAAAGGATTGCGACATATTCGGGATTATAGCGGTCGATAAAGCTTATATTCTGGTAAATTGCGTTCGCAGTACCCGTGTACCACGACTTGCCCGAAGCTGTTTCGTAAGGCGGAAGAACGTGCACGCCGCCGTGAACGCGGTCGAGTCCCCACGGGTGACCGTTTCCGATATATTCGTTAAGCACGAGGGGCTGATACTGCGTAAGAACGCCTACGGTATCAATTCCGGAATTAACGCAGTTGGAGAGCGGGAAGTCGATAATTCTGTACTTTCCGCCGTAAGGAACTGCGGGCTTTGCCATATTCTGCGTCAGCGCATAAAGTCTGCTGCCCTGTCCGCCTGCGAGGAGCATTGCCACGCACTCTTTTTTTACATGGTTCATAATCTTTAACCTCCGATTTTGTGTTATGGCAGCACCGCATTTTTTGCGTTACCGCCTTAGCTTATTTGTTTGTTTTTTTGGCAGCCGCCGTCTTTTTTTCAGTCTTTGCTGAGGATTTAGCGGCAGGCTTTTCCGTTTTTACAGCTGTTTTTTCCGATTTCGGCGGTCTGCCGCGCCTTACAGCGGGCTTGGGCGCGTCTTCGGCAGGCTTTGCCGTTTTTCCGCGCTTCGCCGCAGATTTTACCGTCTTTTCCTTTTTGGCTTTTTTCTCGGCTGCCAACGCAAGCTTACGCTGTTCCTCGACATAATCCTTTATCTTAACAGGTCGGAAGAACATTACCGACATAGGCTCAATGTGAATGGTAACCGCGAAGCTCTCGCCGTGCATATCCTCGCGCCGCGAAGAAATTTTACCATTGCTGAAGCCGCTTCCGCCGAACCGCTTTTCCTCCGAGGTGAAAATCTCCTCGTAATCTCCGTAATACGGAACGCCAAAGCTGTATTCCTCGTGACGCTTCGGCTGGAAATTGCAGACAGCGATAATTTCCTCGCCCTTTTTATTGAAGCGGCGGAAAACGATAACGCTGTTGCGGTTGTCGTCGCTGCTTATCCACTTGAAGCCCGACCAATCATTGTCAATTTCCCAAAGCTCGTTTGTGTCGAGGTAGAATTTATTAAGCGCCTTCTGGTACTCCCACAGCTGATTATGCTCGGGGAAATCAAGCACGTCCCAATCAAGTCCGGTTTTGTAATTCCACTCCTTGAACTGTGCGAACTCCTGCCCCATAAACAGCAACTTCTTTCCGGGGTGCGCCATCATATAGCCGAGGAAGGTTCTGTACGACGCAAAGCGCAGCTCTCTGGGACCGCTCATCTTGTCAAGCATTGAGCATTTGCCGTGAACGACCTCGTCGTGAGAAATCGGAAGAATGTAATTTTCCGAAAAAGCATAGTAGAACGAGAACGTCAGCTTGTCGTGATGGTCGGGTCGCCATTCGGGATTCATCGACATATACCGGAGCATATCGTTCATCCAGCCCATGTTCCATTTATAGTTGAAGCCAAGACCGCCGATGTCGGCAGGCTTCGTAACCATAGGCCATGCGGTAGATTCCTCCGCAATCATAAGTATATTCGGGAATTGTCCGAATAATGCCGTATTCAGCTTTTGGAGAAAAGCAACCGCTTCAAGATTTTCATTTCCGCCGTAGCAGTTGGGTCGCCATTCCTTCCTGTCGTAGTCGAGATAAAGCATTGAAGCAACCGCGTCTACACGCAGACCGTCAATGTGGTACATATCAAACCAATAGGCGGCGTTTGAAATAAGGAAGCTCTGAACCTCAGGCTTACCCCAGTCAAAAACGCGCGTTCCCCAGTTGCGGTGCTCATTTTTAAGCGGGTCGGAATATTCATAGCAGCACTCGCCGTCAAATTCGTAAAGTCCCGCCGCGTCCTTCGGAAAATGTGCGGGAACCCAGTCGAGGATTACGCCGACGCCGTTCTGATGACAGTAATCAACGAACTCCATAAAATCGTGCGGTGTTCCAAAGCGCGAGGTCGGCGCGAAATAACCGATTCCCTGATATCCCCACGAGCCGTCAAACGGAAATTCCGCAATCGGCATCATTTCGATATGGGTATAGCCCATCTTTTTCACGTACGGCACAAGCTCACGCGCACATTCCATATAATTGAACAGCTCGTCCTCGTTGGTCTTATGCTGCCACGAGTTGAGGTGAACCTCGTAGATATTGATGGGGGCGGCGTAAACGTCCTTTGTTTTACGTTCCTCCTGCCACTTGCCGTCCTTCCATTTATAGCCCGAAAGGTCGTATATTTTCGTTGCGGTATTCGGTCTGGTTTCCATATGGAAGCCGTAAGGGTCAGCTTTAAGCCGCACCTGTCCATACCTGCTTTCAATGCTGTATTTATAAGCGTCGTAAACCTTCAGTCCGGGAACGAAAAGCTCCCAGATACCGCCTTCGCTTATCTTGTTCATATAGCCTTTTGTTCTGTCCCAGCGGTTGAAATCGCCCACAACGCTTACCGAAGCTGCCTGCGGCGCCCAAACGCGGAATACAACGCCCTTTTTTCCGTCCTGCTCAACGATATGAGAGCCGAAGAAATCGTAGCCCTTTGTTATGCTTCCCTCATGAAAAAGATGAAGCGGAACGCTGTATTTCTCAGGTACAGTAATTGCCATATTGTCACTCCTTTCGGCGTTTTGTCAAATATTGTAAAAATCACCATAAACGGTATTTTTATATGTTACTATTATAGCACATTTACCCTATTAAAGCAACACATTTGTAACAAAATCATTATTTTTACCGTATTTCCACACCATTTTTTGGCAATTTTAACAATATTTTCTTGTAGAAAAAGCAAGCAAAAAGATTTTTTTGGTAAAATCTGCAACCTTTTTTCCCGCTGCGGGGTTTTCAATATAGGGCTTGCCCAGTCATTTAACGCGGCAAGGTTTGGCTTTGCCTAAGTTATAAACAAAGCGCTTTAATAAACTTATCGGACTTCACGGGAAAGGACGCTGACATGAAACGAAAGCTATCACTTATTCTTGCATTGTGCATTCTTACAGCGGGCGGCTGTTCGTCCGGAAAAGAATCGGCAAACATTTCTTTTGACGCAGCAAGCGCGGATACGGCTGCCGCAGACAGCGCAGGCTATTCGGGCGGGGAAAGCAGGGTTTATTACAACAGCATATACGAAGAGGGCGATTTCAGTTACTCCGAAGACTACAGTTATTACGACCACTACGAGGCGGCGGAAGCTGACACAATCTGCGGAGAAAGCTGCGAACCGATAAGAATTGAGCCGTCGTGCGAACCGTATGAACCAAAACAGCAGATTCAGCCGCAGGCGGGGCTTCTCACGGGCGGCGAATGGAACGACAACAGGAATTTTGATTTCTGGGCGGAGCTGCTGGGACAGCGGAGCGGCTGGACGGGAATGTCGAACACGTGGGGATTGTATACGCTGAACAGAACCAAGGTTCACGTCACGGACGAAAAGGGCGACGCAAAAAATGTGACGGTAACGCTCGAAGGCGACAACGGCGTTATCTGGACGGCGGTCACCGACAACACGGGAACTGCGTATCTTTTTCACTCCGTCAATCCCGCCGCAAAGCAGCTTCCGAATAAGCTTGCCGTGCAGCAAAACGGGCAGATTCTCGGCGAATTTGAATACAACGGAAAAAGTGAAACGGAGCTTGTTATTAACGCTGAAACCGCGCCCGCAAGAAATCTCGATTTGATGTTCGTTATTGATTCGACAGGCTCTATGGGCGATGAAATCAGCTACCTTAAATCCGAGCTTACGGGTGTTATCGAACGTATCGCAAGGGAGCGTCAGACGGCAATTCGGCTTTGTACGGAGGTTTACCGCGACGAGGACGACGATTATGTTGTCAAGTCATGCGAATTTACATTTAATATTGACGCGCAAACCGACTTTTTAGACAAACAGTTTGCTTCCGGCGGCGGCGACTATCCGGAAGCAGTCGTTGAAGCGCTGGAGGCGGCGGTTCACGAGCAAAAATGGGACAGCTCCGCTGCGCAGCTGATGTTTCTGGTGCTTGACGCGCCGCCGCACTACACCAAGGAAAATATCTCCCGACTCCGCAATATTACAGCCGAAGCGGCGAAAAAAGGCATACGTATAATTCCCGTAGCGGCGAGCGGAGTTGATACCGACACCGAATTTCTCTGCCGAAGCCTTGCGGTTCTTACGGGAGGAACCTACACCTTCCTGACCGACCACAGCGGTATCGGAAACAGTCATCTCGAACCGACCGTCGGTTATTATCAGGTCGAGAAGCTGAACGAAATGCTTGTGCGGATTATCGAAAGCTATTTGTAAAAATGTCGCAATTCTCCTTGATTGTAAGCCCGTGATGTGTTATCATAAAAGCAGCACGGAAAACCGACAAGCAACGAAAAGGAGCACAAATAATATGACAAAGCAGGAAACAGCCGCGGAAATTGCACAGGGACAGGTATTTCTCGGAATCGAATTTGGTTCAACGCGTATCAAAGCCGTTCTGACCAACGCCGAGCATTCCGTTATAGCGGCGGGCAGCCACACGTGGGAAAACCGACAGGAAAACGGATACTGGACATATTCGGCAAACGATATTATAAATGGTCTGCAAAGCTGCTACCGCAGCCTTTCGGACGATATTGACAAAAAATACGGAGCAGCGCTCACCAGCCCCGCCGCAATCGGCATTTCCGCAATGATGCACGGGTATATGCCGTTTGACGCTGACGGAAAGCTGCTTGTTCCGTTCCGCACGTGGAGAAATACCACCACCGAAGCCGCCGCAAACAAGCTGAGCGAGCTTTTCGGCTTCAATATCCCGCAGCGCTGGAGCATTGCGCATCTCTATCAGGCAATGCTTGACCACGAGGAGCATATCGGCAGAATCGACAGCCTTACCACGCTTGCGGGGTATATTCATCGGCTTCTTACGGGCGAAAATGTTCTTGGAATCGGCGACGCTTCGGGAATGTTCCCGATTGACAGCAAGGAAATGTGTTACGATAAGGCTATGATTTCCGCGTTTGAAAAAGCGGCGCTGAACGAGGGGTATTCCGTTTCGCTTGAAAAGCTTCTCCCAAAAATCCTTCCTGCGGGAGAAGCTGCGGGAAAGCTTACAGCCGAGGGCGCTGCACTGCTCGACCCGACAGGAAGGCTTGAAGCGGGAGTGCCGCTTTGCCCTCCCGAAGGTGACGCAGGCACGGGAATGACTGCGACAAACAGCGTTTCCGAGCGGACGGGAAACGTTTCGGCAGGAACAAGCGTTTTTGCTATGGTCGTTCTGGAAAAGCCGCTCTCAAGAGCATACCCCGAAATTGATATGGTCGTCACGCCGTCGGGCGAGCCTGTCGCAATGGTTCACTGCAACAACTGCTCTTCGGATATCGACGCCTGGGCAGGACTTCTGAACGCTTTTGCAGGTGCTTCGGGCGCAAACACCGATATGGAAAAAACATATGAGATTCTGTTCAGCTCGGCAGCAGACGGCAAACCCGACTGCGGCGGAATCGCCGCCTGCAATTATCTTTCGGGCGAACCGATAACGGGTCTTTCCGAGGGCAGACCGCTTATTATGCGCACCCCCGAAGCGCGATTGACGCTTGCGGATTTTTCACGCGCGCTGCTCTGCTCCGCCGTTGCTACGCTCCGTATCGGAATGAAGCTGCTGCTTGAAAACGAAAACGTAAAAATCGACCGTCTGCTCGGACACGGCGGCTATTTCAAGACCGGCAGCGCAGGACGTGAAATACTTGCCGCCGCGCTTGGTGCTCCCGTTTCAACAGCTGAAAATGCGGGCGAGGGCGGTCCGTGGGGTATGGCTCTGCTTGCCGCGTACATGATTCAGAAAAAGGAAAGCGAAACGCTCGGAGAATATCTGAGCAGCCGCGTTTTCGCGGGCGCTTCACTTGTTACAGCCGAACCCGACCCGACTCAGGTTGAAGGCTTCAACGCATATGCAGGACTTTACGAAAAGTGCCTTAACGCTGAAAGAGCGGCTATATTGTAATATGCCGACAGAAAAATACCGCAAAAGTTGTCCAAAACGCCGAATTTTTCCAAAAAAACATGAAAGCAGTGACAAACGCGGGAATTTGTGGTATAATTGTATGCGGAATTTTTTGAAGCATACGAAAGGATCGGCAGCTATGATATTTAAAAACAGAATTTCCCGCAGAGCAATCGCGGCTGTTCTTACAGCCTCTGTACTGCTTGGCGGCTGTCAGGAAAACACGGTCGTTGAAAACGGGAATCTCCCGCAGGATATCGACGCGGTAAACGAGCTTACATCTACAACTCCTACCGAAACGACAACGACAACCACGACAACAACTACTACCACAACGACAACAACCACCACTACCACCACAACAACGGCGGAAACGACTACAACAACTGCCGAAGCGGCAATCGAAGCAACCGCTGCTCCGACTGCGGCGGCAACGGTTTACGTTCCTCAGCAGACCGTCCAGTACCAGGAAACCGCTCCCGCTGCAACCACCTCGGCAACCACCACGGCAAGGCAGCCCAGAACGATTTATATTACTGCTGCCGAACACGTCAGCGGATACCGCGGCGGTACGAGCTACCCCGAAATCAAGCACGACCTTGAATATATGCGCGAGCTTAACTCGGACTTTATTGGCTGGTTTACGGTTGAGGATACCCCTATCGACTCCCCTGTTATGCAGGCTATCGACAATAAATTCTACCTCACCCACGATTTCTACGGCAGAGTTGACAACACAAAGGTCGGCGTGACCTTTGCCGATTATCACGTTCAGCTCACCAAGGACACCCGCCCGCAGAACCTCATCATCTACGGACATAATATCCGCACGGGCGTTGGTCTGGCAAAAATGACAAATTACTACCCCAGCCGCTACGGAAGCCTTAACTTCTATTACCAGAATCCGACGATTGAATTCGAGTCGATCTACGGCGGCGAAAGTACATATGTCATCTTCGCGGGTATGTACGTCAATACTCAGGAAAAACACGGCTCGGTATTTAACTATTACAAGTTCTACGATTTCAGCAAGAAAAATACATTCTACCAGTACTTTGAAGCGGTTATGGACAGAAGCGTTTTCTATAACCCCGACCTTGATATCAGACAGGACGACGTTTTCCTTACCGTTTCGACCTGTTATTACCCGCTCGGAATGGACGTTGACACACGCTTTGTAGTATTTGCGCGTCAGGTTCGCAAGGACGAGAAGGTTATTAACGTATCCAACGCATACATCAATCCCAGTCCGCTTTACTTCGACTACTACTACGCTGTAAACGGCGGAAGCTGGGGCGGAAGAAACTGGTCGCCGGATTTGATTGAGGGCTACGCTGAATGGAGCGAAAAGCAGGACGGCTGATACGGCTGAAAAACGAATAAACACGCAGTCCCTGCGGCTTATGCTTATCGGAAAGGTTAAGCGTAAAGCCGCAGGGACTTTTGTATTAACGTGAAGGTAACAAAAAAATATCCGCCGCATATTGTATGACAGCGGCACTTGCCGCACTTCACAGAAAGGAAGGATTGCGATGAATCAGTACAATGAGATGAAATGCTCGTGCGAGTCTGACGGAAAGCGCGTCGGCTACGCTTTTGTGCCTGTTCAGAGGCTCGGAAAGGTATACCAACCGTCGGCAGCGCTGCGGCAGGGAACGGTTTTTCCCGAGCTTGACATAGGACTTGACGAATACACGAGGGGGATCTGGAATGGAAAATAACATCAACCGCGCCAACTGCGCACAGCTGCTGCAAAGCGTAAGCGAAGCGGGCTTTTACGTTACCGACCTACAGCTTTACTTAGACACTCACCCCGACGACGCACGTGCGCTGGATATGTTCCGCGAAGCGTGCAGACAGTACAAGGTCTGCGCAGAGGCATTTGAAAGCTGCTGCTATCCGCTGCGCTCGTGCGGCGCAGGAAAAGACTGCGAATGGGATTGGCTGTGCGGAGCATGGCCGTCAGAACGGCTTGTTTAAGGAGGGGAAGCTATGTTTATTTTTGAGAAACGAACGGAATTTCCCGTCAAAATCAATAACAGAAATCCAAAGCTCGCAAGCTACATTCTGAGCCAGTACGGAGGACCCGACGGCGAGCTTGGCGCTTCGCTGCGCTATCTCTCCCAGCGCTTTTCCCAGACGGATAAAAGAGGAATTGCACTGCTTACGGATATAGGCACCGAAGAGCTATCCCACCTTGAAATGATAGGTTCGATAGTCACCCAGCTCAATAAGGGAGAGGGTGCGCGCAGCTTCGACAGATACGGCGTCGGCGACTACTATATCGACCATGCGAATGCCGTATACCCGGCAAGCGCTTCGGGAGTTCCATTTTCAGCCGCTTATCTTCAATCAAAGGGCGACCCGATCGCTGACTTGACGGAGGATATGGCGGCAGATGGCACGACCTTGTAAGAACAACCTTTGAAAACGAAGTGCCGAAAACCCTTGATTTTATTGGATTTTTTCGTTTTTGAAAGTAGTACAAGCCTTACCGCCCTGCATACATATAAGGACAACAAACGTCTAAAATCATCAAAAATAACAAGAAAGGTGATAAGGACAAGCTGTTTCCTAAAAATCAAATAACACCGTAAAAGCGGCGTTCTTTCATTCCCTTACGGGAGATAGGACGCCGCTTTTTCTATTAGAACCTGTCCACATAGAATCAGAACCTACGCAAGAGCGTATGAATATGAGAA
>CAZFMC010000032.1:0-17629 GCA_964520065.1 uncultured Ruminiclostridium sp. | reverse complement strand
TCGGACGCGGAATGCAGTTCCTCGACCTTATTCAGGAGGGCAACCTCGGTCTTATAAAGGCTGTCGATAAATTCGACTACACCAAGGGCTATAAATTCTCCACCTACGCAACATGGTGGATAAGACAGGCGATAACCCGTGCGATTGCCGACCAGGCGAGAACAATCCGTATCCCCGTCCACATGGTTGAAACCATCACCAAGGTAAAGAAGGTCAGCAGCACGCTTCTCCACAAGAACGGGCGCGAGGCTACCCCCGAAGAGGTCGCAGAGGAGCTTCACCTCCCGCTTGACCGCGTGCGCGAGATTATCCGCATTTCGCAGGACCCTGTTTCGCTTGAAACCCCTATCGGCGAGGAGGAGGACAGCCATCTCGGCGACTTTATCCCCGACGAGGAGGCTCCCGCGCCCGCAGAAGCGGCTTCCCTTACCCTTTTAAAGGAGCAGCTTGACGAGGTTTTAAACACCCTCACCGAGCGCGAGGGAAAGGTTCTGCGCCTTCGCTTCGGGCTTGCGGACGGACGTCAGCGCACCTTAGAGGAGGTCGGCAAGGAGTTCAATGTTACCAGAGAAAGAATCCGCCAGATTGAAGCCAAGGCGCTCCGTAAGCTCCGTCACCCCTCAAGAAGCAAAAAGCTTAAGGATTTTCTCGATTAAGCGAAAGGAACAGACATAATGGAAGAAAATAAAAAGCCTCTCCGCGAGCAGGGAGAAACCGTTTTTGCGCTCGATATAGGAACGCGGACAGTTATCGGCATTGTCGGAGAATACATAGACGACAAGTTCGTTTTGTCGGATTATGTCAGCATTCCCCATTCCGGTCGGACTATGGTGGACGGTCAGGTTGAGGATATACGCCGCACCGCAAAAACCGCCTGCGCCGTCAAGGAGGCGCTTGAACAGAAAAGCGGGATAAAGCTGGAGCGCGTGGCGATTGCCGCTGCGGGACGTGCGCTCAGAACCTGCCGCCTTGAAATGGATTTCGACATTTCGGCAAAGAACGCGCTTTCCGAGGACGACGTAAAGTCAATGGAGCTTGAAACGATTCAGCGGGCGCAGGAGCAGCTTGACGGCGAGAAAAGCGGCAATGCCGTTTTCTATTGCGTCGGGCATTCCGTGGTGCGCTACAAGCTCGATGATTATAAAATGATAAGCTTGGAAGGACACAAGGGCGAAAAGGCTACCGTTGAGCTTATAGCGGCGTTCCTGCCGAGCGCGGTGGTAGAGGGTCTGTACGCGGTAATGGATTTGTGCGGACTTGAGGTAAGCGGGCTTACTCTTGAGCCTATCGCGGCTATGAACGTTATCGTTCCGCGTGAAATACGCCTGATAAATATTGCGCTTGTGGACATCGGCGCGGGAACGTCGGATATTGCCATTGCCAAGGACGGAACGGTTTACGCCTACGCTATGGCGACAACGGCGGGCGACGAGATAACCGAGGAGCTGATTCGCAGCCTTCTTGTCGATTTCAACACCGCCGAGGCACTTAAACAGGGCTGCTCCTCGGGCGAGCAGGAGCTTGAATACCGCGATATTCTGGGAATGACCCATAAAATCAAGGCGAGCGAGCTTTCCGAAAAGCTTAAGCCCGCCGTAGAAACGCTTGCCGACACGATTTGCAGCAGTATTATCGAGGTAAACGACGGCGCCCCCGCCGCGGTGTTCCTTGTTGGCGGCGGCAGCCTTACGGACGGACTTCCCGCGCTTGTCGCAAAGAAGCTCGGTCTTGACGAAGCGCGCGTTGCAATCGGCGGCGGCGATTTTCTCAAAAACGTTGACGGCAGCGGCGAAAGATTAGGCGCCGAGTACGTCACCCCGCTGGGAATTGCAGTGACCTCCGCAATGAGCAGCAGCTACGATTTTTCCGTAATAACCGTCAACGACAAGAAGCTCCGTGCGTTTGACACCAAGCAGCTCAGCGTTTTTGAAGCGCTGCTCCTTGCGGGCTTTAAAAATACGGATATTGTCGGCAGAAGCGGACTTCCGCTCAACTGCACCGTCAATAAAAAGCGCGTGTCGAAAAAGGGCGGCGGCTTTACCCCCGCAGAGGTGCGTGTAAACGGCAAGCCGGCTTCCGTTACGACAAAGGTTGTTAAAGGCGATAAAATCGACTTTATCCCCGCCGTTTCGGGCGAAAACGCTTCGGCGAAGCTCTCCGAAATTATTTCGTTCGGACAGCGCGGCGAGGTTACCTTCGGCGGAGAAAAGCACCGTATCGGCGTGCGTGCGTTTGTCGGCGGCGAGGAAAAAGCTCCCGATTACGACGTTCAGCCGCTTGACGATATAGAAACAACGGGCGTTGCCACCCTCGGCGATTTGCTTGCTCAGCTTGAAATCGAGCTTGACGGTATAGCCTATCTGGTAAACGGCGCGCCTGCCGACGAAAATACTCTCCTTTCCGACGGCGACGTTATAACGGTATCCGGCGGGGAAAATTCCCCCGAGCCGTCCGCAGCGCTTATCTTTGCGGAAGCGCCGCAGGAGGAAGAACAAGAGCAGGTCCGACCGCAGAGTGTGCGGGAAAGCGGCGGGACGATAACGGTCGAGCTTAACGGCGAAAAGGTCAGCGTGCCGCGTTCGGCGGCGGGAAATATGCTGCTTGACCTGCTAAATTTAATCGAAATCGACCCGACGACTCCGGATACCGAGCTTGTTCTTGAGCTTAACGGCGCTGCCGCCAATTTCAGCACGCTTATTCACGACGGCGACAGGGCGGTTATAAAGCTTATTCCCAGAAAATAAAGGAAGCCTATGATAAATTTTACAATAAAGCACAAAGCAGAGCTTTTAGCGGCGGTCGTTATATCCGCGGCTCTTTCGGGCTGCGCAACGCCGCTTGAAGAAAAGGTAATCACAACCCCCGTTTCCTCCGCGACGACCTCCTCCGCCGTCCTGCCGCAGGAAACGGAAATTATTCCCGAAATCGAACAAAGCGAGGATAAATACAAGCCCAGCGAATTTGTCGTTGCGCAGACGGAGTACAGCGAAACCTACCAAACCGAGTTCAACACCGAGGCTTACGCGTATACGGACGGACTTTCCGGCTATAACGGCAGCGGCTATATACGTCTTGGCAGCGGCGAAAGCGCTTCGATAACGCTCACCGTCCCTTCCTCCCAGCATTACAAAATAGGACTCCGTATCTGCTCGACAGGCTGCAAGACCGCGCTGTTTACGGGCGGGAAAAAGGACGCCGAAGAGCCTGACGGAACGGAGGTCGGCGCGGTTTATGTGCGCGAAAGCGTGGTTTTCAAATACGTCTACCTCGATTCGGTCTATTTGCAGAAGGGCGAAAACGTCCTGTCGATGAAAACCCTTTCGGGTATAGCCTACGTGGACGAAATCTCCGTTGAGAACAGCGAAACCGTCCCTGCCCTCGCCTACGCGGTTTCGACAGGCTGCGTGAATAAAAATTCGGACGATATGACGAAAACGGTGAAAAAATACCTCTCCGACGTTTACGGAAACAAGGTTATCACCGGACAGTTCTGTTCTACGGGCACAAACACCGAAATAAACGCGGTTTATATGTCAACGGGCAGGTATTCCGCTATCCGTTTCGCCGACCTCGGCATTTTCACGGAATACTACGAGGGCAGCGACAAGAACGACGAAAACGAGATAAATACTGCGGCGCAGTGGTGGAAGGACGGCGGTCTGGTCGGCTATACGTGGTACTGGTACGCGCCGTCGGAGGAAGCCTCCCACTATTTTGCGGAGCTTACGGATTTTCAGCTCTCCGAGGCGGTCTGCGACGTTTCCGCCGCGCTCCTCGACGCTCAGACTCTTCAGGACTACGAGCAGACGGGCAAGGTAACGCGCGGCTGCTACGAGCTGCTGCGGGACATCGACATAGCTGCGAGCAAGCTCAAGCTTTTGCAGGCGCAGGGAGTTCCCGTAATCTTCCGACCTCTCCCGCAGGCGGGCAACGGCTGGTACTGGTGGGGCGGCGACGCGGAAAGCTATAAGTGGCTCTACGAGCTTATGTACCGCCGTCTTACCGAATATCACGAGCTTAACAACCTTATATGGGTGTGGAACGGCGAGAGCTATGATTATTATCCGGGCGATGATTACGCGGATATTGTCAGCATGGACGTTTATACGACTTCGGATATCTCCGGCAACAGCCGTATGCTTGACGCGATACACTACACTATCCGTACCAAGCCGTGCGCATTGAGCGAGTGCGGGCGGGTGCCTAATCCCGATTTGCTCAGGCGCGACAATTCGTACTGGCTCTGGTTTGCGCTGTGGCGCGGGGACTATATAATCAACGCGGACGGCAGCGTTTCCTACGAGCATACAAGCGAAAAGGAGCTGGATTACGCCTATAACAACGAGCTGTTCATCACAAAGGACGAATTGCCCGATTTTACACGGTACTATTGACAAAAAACAAGGGCTGCTGCGGCTTCTGCGGCAGCCCGATATCAATAATTGCCAAAAAAACGCCGTCCCGCGACAAAAATTGTGCATTTTTTGTTATTGTAAACTTTGCTGTGTAATGATATAATGTAAGAATAATGCAAGACGACTTTGTAAGAAAGGATAACGAAGATGGAAATGAACAAAATGCTTGCGCGGCTTTGCGCGCCCGCGGGCGTATCGGGCGCGGAGGAGCCTGCCTGCGAGGCTGCTCTTGAGCTTCTGCGCGAATATATTCCCGACGCGCAGGCGGACAGCTTTGGAAATGTCAGCGGCTTTATCGGCGACCGTTCCAACGGCAAGCCTACCCTGCTGCTTGAAGCGCATATCGACGAAATCGGCTTTATCGTGACATATATAGACGAAAACGGCTTTGTAAGGGTCGCTAACTGCGGCGGAACGGACAACCGCCTTTATGCCGCCCAGACCGTGACTATCCACGGAAAAGAGCCTGTAAAGGGCGTAATCGCCACTCTCCCCCCGCACGTTTCAAGCGACGATAAAAAGGTGATGAAAACCGAGGACGTGGTTATTGATACGGGCTTTTCCGCAGAAAAGCTGAAAAAAATAATCTCGCTCGGCGACCGTATTACGATTGACAGCGAATTTTCCGCGCTTGGCGAAAAGCGCGTCACGGGAAAGGCTCTCGACGACCGAAGCGGCGCAGCGGCAATACTTTTTGCGCTTTCGCTGCTTAAAAGCAAGGAAGCCGCCTTTAATATCGCGGTTCTTTTCGCTTCGCAGGAAGAGGTCGGCAGCCGCGGAGCGATTATCGGCGCGTACCGTGCGGAAGCCGATTACGCGCTTGCTACGGACGTAAGCTTTGCGTACACCCCCGACGCTCCGAAGGAGAAATGCGGAAAAATGGGCGCGGGCGCGATGATAGGCATTTCCCCCAGCCTGTCGAAATCCGTGGCAAAACGGCTTTTCTCGCTTGCCGAGGAGCTTGAAATCCCCTGCCAGACCGAAGTAATGGGCGGCGGCACGGGAACTGACGCGGACGATATAGCGGCAACGCGCGGCGGCGTTAAAACAGGGCTTATCTCAATACCGCTGAAATATATGCACACGCCCGTCGAGGTCGTTGAAACGGCTGACGTTGAGGCGGTCGGACGGCTTATGGCTGCGTTTGCGGAAAGGGGTGCTGCGGAATGAATTTAAAGCTTATACGGGAGCTTTCGCTGCTTAACGGAACAAGCGGAAACGAGGAGCGCGTGCGCGATTATATTTTAAGTCAGCTGCCGCAGAGCTGCGAAGCGACGGTTGACCCGCTCGGAAATCTTATTGTAACGAAAAAGGGCGCTCAAACCCCGAAAAACAAGGTTATGCTTTGCGCGCATATGGACGAGGTCGCTTTTATCGCGACAATGATAAACGACGACGGAAGCGTAAAATTCTCTCCCGTCGGCGGCATAAACGCTTCGGCGGCGTTCGGAAGGCGGGTTCGCTCGGAGAACGGCGTTGTCGGGGTAATTGCGGCTAAGGCAACGCATATGCTCAAGGGCGAGGAAAAGGAAAAACAGCCGGAAATCTCCGCTCTTTCGATTGATATAGGCGCAGGCACGGCTGAGGAGGCGAAAAAGCTTGTTAAGCAGGGCGACTGCTTTTATTTTGAAAGCGAGTTTTTCCCGTTCGGCGAGGATATGATAAAGGGAAAGGCGCTTGACGATCGGGTTGGCTGCGCGCTTCTTATCGAGCTTCTGAATACCTCCCTGCCCTACGACCTCACCTGCGTTTTTACCGTTCAGGAGGAAATCGGAACGCGCGGCGCGGCTTGCGCGGCGTACAATGTAAAGCCCGATTTTGCGATTGTGCTTGAAACGACCACAGCCTGTGATATTGCGGGAGTTGAGGGCGAAAAGCAGGTTTGCCGGCTCGGCGAGGGCGCGGTCGTATCGTTTATGGATAAGGGGACGATTTACGACAAGGAGCTTTACCGCCTAGCCTTTGAGCTTGCGAAGGATAACGCTCTTCCCGTTCAGACGAAAACGGTCGTTGCGGGCGGAAACGACAGCAGGGCGATTCATAAGGCGGTCGGCGGCATAAGAACGGCGGCGATTTCCGTTCCTACCCGTTATCTCCACACCCCCGCGTGCGTTATGAAGCTTTCCGACGTCGGCGCGGCTGCGGAGCTTGCCGGACTTCTTGCCGAACGGCTCTGCGAGCTGTGATACGGCAGCTTTTCGGCGCGGACGAGCTTCACGGAGCGGTTCGCGGGCTTGCAGCGGACGTTTTCGGCGGGAAAATACTTGCGCTGGCGGAGGGCTATGGTTTTTCCTATCCGTTTGCTGCGTTTTACGCGGCTGAAAACGCCGTTATCTGCAATTATTACGGTGAAGCGGTTCTGTGGGGAAGCGCTGACGCGGAATGTGCGGAATTTGCTGCGGCTGCGGGCTTTAAGAGCCTGCTGACGAGCCGCGAAAATTACGAAAAGCATTTTTCGGATTATCCTGCGGCGTTTTGCCGGGTTATGTCGCGCGAGGGCGGCGGGACGTGCGCGGATATTTCCCGTCTGCGGACGGATACTCCTTACGACGAGGTTTTCGGGATAATGTCGGACGGCTTTGAGATGCGGTTCGAGGACTGGTATCCCGACGCCTGTCACATGGTACGGCACGGCATATCGAAAATCTACACGCTTGACGGAGCTGCCGCTGTTCAGCAGATGTTCACCAAAAACGGAATAACGCTTTTCTCCCTTGTTTCGGTCAAAAAAGAGCGGCGGGGCGAGGGGCTTGGCAGGCGGCTTATAACGGCTGCTGCGGGCTGCTGCGCGGGAAGCCGCGTTTGTGTGATATGCGAGCCGGCGCTGAGCGGATTTTACGAAGCCTGCGGTTTTTCAAACGACTCGGAAGCCGTTTCGGCTGAGTTAATCAATTCAATTAAATAAAAAGCAACCTGAAAGGATAATTTGATATGAGCTGCTACTTCAACATAGACAAAAGGCTGGAGGAAATAGCCATCAACGCTGAAAATATGGCTGCGGAGGCATTTGCAAGGATTGAGCACACGGGGCGCTGCAACAGCGAAAAGGTGCTTAAAGCGTTTATTGACAACCGCGTAGGCGAGCTGCACCTGAAGGGCACTACGGGTTATGGGTACGGCGACGACGGTCGGGACAAGCTTGACGCTGTTTTTGCGCAGGTGCTTGGCGCGGAGGACGCGCTTGTCCGCCACACCTTTGTGAACGGAACCCACGCGCTTTCCACTGCCCTTTTCGGCGTGCTTCGACCCGGCGACCTTATGCTTTCGCTTACGGGCAAGCCCTACGACACGCTTCAGGAGGTAATTTTCGGAGAAAACGGCGGTTCTCTGGCGGAATTTGGGGTAAAGTACGACCAGATAGACCTGCTTCCCGACGGACGGGTGAATTTCGGGCAGATACGCGACCGTGCGAGAAGCTGCAAGGTTGCGTATATTCAGCGTTCGCGCGGATACAGTCTGCGCCCGTCCGTTGCGGTGTCGGAGATCGGAGAGATGGTTGACGCGGTACGCGCGGTGAATCCCGACGCGATAATAATGGTAGACAACTGCTACGGCGAGCTTGTTGAGCGCATTGAGCCGTGCGAGGTGGGGGCTGACCTTATAATAGGTTCGCTTATCAAGAATCTTGGCGGCGGCATAGCGGAAACGGGCGGTTATATTGCGGGCCGCAAGGATTTGGTAGAGCTTTGCTCCTATCGTCTTACGACGGTGGGCACAGGCAAGGAGGTTGGCTGCTCGCTGAACCAGAACAGGGGAATGTACCTTGGCTTATTTAATGCGCCGAACGTGGTAATGAACGCGGTAAAGACGGCGACATTTGCCTCTGCGTTTTTCAGTCTGCTTGGCTTTGAAGCGTACCCTGCCTTCAACGAATACCGCACGGACATTATAACTGCGCTGAAGCTGGGTTCGCGCAAGTCGCTGATAGCATTCTGCGAGGGCATACAGTCGGGAAGTCCGGTAGACAGCTTTGTAAGTCCCGAGCCGTGGGATATGCCCGGCTACGACAGTCAGGTAATTATGGCTGCGGGAGCGTTCACGATGGGTGCGTCGATTGAGCTGTCGGCGGACGCGCCGCTTCGCGAGCCGTTTGCGGTATGGCTTCAGGGTGGTATCACCTACGACACAGGTCGTATGGGGGTACTTCTTGCGGCGCAAAGAATGCTTGACAAGGGGCTTATTGTTCTCGGCGACGAGCAATAAAGCGCGGTTCGCGGCGTCGGCAAAGGTTTTTTCTTCATCAAAGCTATTTAAAGCCGCGGGCAGCTCCGACGGAGGGCGCAAGCCCTCACGGAGGAGCTGCTGCAAGAGCAGCGAGGCGATAGCGTGAGCGCGCCCGCGCAGCGGGCGCAGGTTTGCTGCGGCGGCTTCGCCGCCGCGATGGCAGGGCAGCGGTTCGCGGCGTCGGCAAAGGTTTTTTCTTCATTGAAGCTGGTTAAAGCCGCGGGCAGCTCCGACGGAGGGCGCAAGCCCTCACGGAGGAGCTGCTGCAAGAGCAGCGAGGCGATAGCGTGAGCGCGCCCGCGCAGCGGGCGCAGGTTTGCTGCGGCGGCTTCGCCGCCGCGATGGCAGGGCAGCGGTTCGCGGCGTCGGCAAAGGTTTTTTCTTCATTGAAGCTGGTTAAAGCCGCGGGCAGCTCCGACGGAGGGCGCAAGCCCTCACGGAGGAGCTGCCATAAAAACGCAAACTTTTAAAATCAGCCGAGTTGGCTGCTGCAAGCACGCAATGTCTGCCTGAAATTCAATTTGCGGATTCTCGTTTTATGCGACCGCCTGCGGGGAAGAGCCACCACCCGTCGGCGGTCGCCGCGGCTTTTAATATTCCGGCTTATTTCCCGCTCGGCAAAACGCCGCGAATCGCACTTCGCATAAATCGGAGGTTCGCCTCGGAGAGCTTCGGCTAAGCGGATGGCGCGGGCGCTTTCGTTTTGCAAAGCAAAACGAAAGGCGGCGCGGCTTCGCCGCGCCGCAGCCGCGTTTTCAACGCGGCTCGCCCGCGCCCTCCGCTATGGCAGTATTGCGGTATCGGCGAAGCCGCACGAAGTGCGGCATGTTGCGCGGCTGCGCCGCGCGTCACTTTGGCAGCGCCTCCATGCTTCCGCTGAGCGAGGCGGAGGAGATGTCCCCGCCGATGATTTTGCCGCAGCAAACAATAACGTGCGCTTGGGCGTCGGGACGCGCGGGGACGGAAAAGACGTAAAGTCTGGCGGAGTGCCCGCGGTGCGGCGAAATGTCGAAGCCGCTTTCGCGCTGAAGCGCGTTGTAGCGCTCGTAAACGTCGCCGAATTCTTTCGGAATCGTAATCTCTTTTTCAAGCTGAAAAATAACCTCCACCCCGCGCTCGGAGAGGTAATCCGCAGCGTCGCCGAAGCCTTCGGCACGAAGCGATTCGCTGCGGTTAAGTAAAAGTATAAAAATAATAAGTCCCGCCGCAGCAGCAGTAATTAAAACAGCTAAGCCGGCAGCGGCAGATGTCGTTTTTCTCAAAAAAATTCCCCCCGTTCGTCAGAAATGCACCCGCGTAGAATTATATGAGAAAAATAAGAAAAAATTAACAAAAATTGTTCGCGCGGATAAACATAATTAACAAAATTTTTTGAACGGTTATCGAAAAATGTCGCCAAAAGCAAAAAAACGTAACGACTTTTGTGGATAATGCCCACAAAAACGAAGTGAAAATTGTGCGGTTTTATCACCATTAGTCATTTTTCATAAACCACCCAGATAAATTTTAGTAAAATAGGTACTTACATTTTGCCGTAATTTTTGGTATTATATATGAGTAATATCATTTTTCCACAGGAGGTCACTTAAATGGCAAGTTTATCACTCAGAGGCATATATAAGCGCTACCCCGGCGGCGTTGTAGCAGTTTCCGACTTCTCCATGAACATAAAGGATAAGGAATTTATTATCCTCGTAGGTCCTTCCGGCTGCGGTAAGTCTACAACCCTCCGTATGATTGCAGGTCTTGAAGAAATTTCCGAAGGCGAGCTCTTCATCGGCGACAGACTCGTAAACGACGTTGCCCCCAAGGACAGAGATATCGCAATGGTTTTCCAGAACTACGCTCTTTACCCCCATATGACCGTTTTCGAGAATATGGCGTTCGGCTTGAAGCTCAGAAAGGTTCCGAAGGACGAAATTAAAAAGCTCGTAGAGGAAGCTGCAAAAATCCTCGATATCGCTCACCTGCTCGACAGAAAGCCGAAGGCTCTCTCCGGCGGTCAGCGTCAGCGTGTAGCTTTAGGTCGTGCTATCGTTCGTGATCCTCAGGTATTCTTACTCGACGAGCCGCTCTCTAACCTCGACGCTAAGCTCCGTGCGCAGATGAGAACTGAGCTGTCTAAGCTCCATAAGAAGCTCGGTACAACATTTATCTACGTAACTCATGACCAGATCGAAGCTATGACCATGGGCGACAGAATCGTTGTTATGAAGGACGGTTATATCCAGCAGATCGACTCTCCTCTTAACCTCTACGAAAATCCTGTAAATAAGTTCGTTGCAGGCTTTATCGGTACTCCTCAGATGAACTTCATCAACGCTAAGCTTATCATGGTAAATGGTAAGTATACCGTTGAATTCGGTTCCGAAGATACCAAGACCTCCAGAGGCAGAAAGTTCTATGTTGAACTCCCCTCCTCCAAGGTTGACGCTGAAGCCCTTAACTACTACGTTGATAAGGAAGTTATCCTCGGCGTTCGTCCCGAAAGCATTCACGATGAGGAAATGTTCCTCTCCGCTGCTTCTACCGGTATCATCGAGGCTAATGTTGACGTAACTGAAATGATGGGCGCTGAAACATATCTGTACCTCACCTGCGAGGGTATTCCGATTACCGCACGCGTATCTCCTCGCTGTGCTGCTCGTCCTCAGGACGTTGTTAAGCTCGCTATCGACCCGAACAAGGTTCACCTGTTCGACGCAAACGACGAGCACGCTATCCTTTCCTAATCGTCTTATCTGACAGATTAACGGGATTATCAGTTATTGCAATTGCTGAAAGCCGTACCTTTTTGGTGCGGCTTTTGTTTTTCAGATGTTCAGATATTCAGATTCACAATCAAAGGAGAAAATCAGAAATTATGATAATTACAGCATTAACCTGCGCCTGCGCGGATATTTTCGGCGATAAAATATACGCGGGCGGCGAAGCACTCAACTACGCCTGCGCGGCAAAGACGGCGAATCCCGAAGCGCGGGTATATCTTATCGCGGCGGTGGGCAACGACGAGCACGGACAGCTTATAAAGAATATTGCCTTGGAACACGAAGTTGATTTGTCGCATTTTTACACGCTTAATGGAAAAACCGCACAGAATATAACATACCTGACCGAGGACGGCGATCGCTATTATAAGCCGGATTCGTGGGACGGCGGCGTTTATACCGCTTTTGTTCCCTCGGAAAAGGACGATGAGCAGATTCTTAAATCCGACGTGGTTCATACAACCGTCACCTGCCCTGCTTTCAGACGCACTGTCGGGCTGAAAAAAAGAGGCGGCTTCACCCTCTCGGTTGATTTCGACAACACCCGAGACTTCGACAAATTCGAGGATTGCTTCGCGTATATAGATTTCGCGTTTATGAGCGGGAATGAGGAGATTTGTCGTAAAGCACGGGAGCTTTCCGAAAAGTACGGCGGTGTGTTTACGGTAACACTTGCCGAAAACGGCAGCAAAAGCTATTTTCATGGGAAAGAGTATAGCTGTGCGGCGGAGAGAGTCGGCGAGGTTGTTGATACGACAGGCTGCGGCGATAATTTTCAGGCGGGCTTTGCGGTTGATTTTATCAGAAACAGGGACATCGCTTCTGCTCTTCGCGCAGGGAGCAGAAGCGCGGCGAGGGTTATAGGGATATACGGCGGAATCCCGCAGAAGGAGGATTAAAATGACGGATATTGAAAAAAACAAGGAAGAGTTTATCGGAATTTTTCGTGAAAATGTCAAGCGCGAGGGCGCGGAGAAGCTGCTTGAATACCTCACAACGAAGTGCGACTTTTTTATTTCGCCCGCGAGCACGCGCTTCCACGGGGCATTTGACGGCGGTCTTGCGCTGCATTCGCTAAATGTTTACCATTGCCTGAAGGATTACCTTTCGCGGCAGCGCGTCAAGGAGGTCTACAAGCTGAGCTGCTCGGAGGAGTCGATAGCGATTGTCGCGCTTCTCCACGATTTGTGTAAAACCGACACCTACAAGCGCGATTTCCGCAACGTCAAGAACGACGCGGGCGTGTGGGAACGCGTTCCGACGTACAGAACAGAGGACGAGCTTCCGTACGGGCACGGTGAAAAGTCGGTTTATATGATAAGCGGATTTATGCGGCTGACGCGCGATGAAGCGATGGCGATACGCTGGCATATGGGTTTTTCGGGAACGGAGGACAACAATCTGGTGGGACGCGCGCTTGAAAAGTACCCGCTTGCCTTTGCGCTTGCCACTGCGGATATGGAAGCCACGTATTTTCTCGAATAATCCGCGCCTTGCCGTCAATACTTTCTGTGAAAAGGAGAGATGATATGGCGACATTTTCTGTAACGGAAGAAAACTTTGAGAGTGAAGTTCTCGGCTCTGCCCTGCCTGTTCTGGTAGATTTCTACGCGGACTGGTGTATGCCGTGCCGTATGCTTGCGCCCCTGCTCGAATCCCTCAGCGGCGAGCTTGAGGGCGCTGTACGGATAGGAAAGGTCAACGTCGGCGAACAATCCGAGCTGGCGGAGCGTTTTCGTATCCGCAGCGTTCCCACCATGGTGCTTTTCAGCGGCGGCAGCGCAACCGACACACTTGTCGGCGCGGTTGGAAAGGAACAGATTCTGGGTGTTCTCAACGCCCGTTTAAATCAATAGCCCTTGCTCTCGGCTAAGCGGCGTGCCCGCAGCAAGCCCCAAAATCCGGCTAAGCGGATAGCTTTTGCCTCGGCTGAATCGGCGCACCTTCTGCTTCCCGCAGGGGCGGGCGCAGCCGTCCCGCCAAGCGGGACTGCCGTGCGGCTTCGCCGCACGGCGCGCGGAATTGCACGCAATTCCGCGGGCTGCGCCCGCCCCCTGCGGTAAGCAGAAGCCCTGATAGGGGCAGAGATGGTTGGGAAAGGAGGTCCGCAGCGGACTGTGGAGGGAGAAGCGGAGCGGAAGCGAAAAAAGCGGGAAAAGAGTTGTAATTTAAGCAAAGTTGTGGTATAATGAGAGTGGTTCGCGGAAAAGCCGCGGGTTAGTGTACTGAAAATCGGACAGCAGAAGCGTTATTATATATGTGTAAGCTCCGAGCAAGGGAGCAAAAACCCAAAAACCCCAAAAACCAAACCCAAAAATAAAAAGCAATCCGTAATACGTAATAGCTTAGGCAAACCCCTTGCTGAACAAAATACCCCCGCCGATTACCCCTTTCGGCAGGCTTGGAAAGGAATGTAGTAAAATGGCAAAAAGCAACGCTCCGAAAAAAAAGCTTGAAACCCCCACAACCGCCGAGGAAAAGAAAAAAGCCCTCGCCGCCGCAATCGCGCAGATCGAAAAGCAGTTCGGCGCAGGTTCGGTAATGCGTATGGGCGAAAAATCCGCGCTTAACGTCGAGTCTATCCCCACAGGCTCCATCGGACTTGATATGGCTCTCGGAATAGGAGGTCTGCCAAAGGGCAGAATCGTCGAAATATACGGTCCCGAGTCGGGTGGTAAAACTACCGTTACCCTCCACGCTATCGCAGAAGCCCAGAAGCGCGGCGGTATCGCAGCCTTCGTCGATGTCGAGCACGCCCTTGACCCCGTATACGCAAAGGCTCTCGGCGTTGATATCGACCAGCTTATCGTTTCTCAGCCCGATACGGGCGAGCAGGCACTCGATATTATGGAAGCCCTCGTGCGTTCGGGTGCAATTGATATAATCGTTCTCGACTCCGTTGCCGCAATGGTAACAAAGGCGGAAATCGACGGCGATATGGGCGACAGCTTCGTCGGCGTTCAGGCACGCCTTATGTCCTCCGCAATGAAAAAGCTCACCGCCGTAATCTCTAAGTCGAATACCGTTGCGATTTTTATTAACCAGGTTCGTGAAAAAATCGGCGTAATGTTCGGAAATCCCGAAACAACCCCCGGCGGACGCGCACTGAAATTCTACGCCTCCGTTCGTATCGAGGTTCGTAAGGGCGAGCCGATTAAGGACGGTTCAACCAACGTCGGAAACCGTACAAAGTGCAAGGTTATCAAGAATAAGGTTGCTCCCCCGTTCAAGACCTGCGAGTTCGATATGATTTTCGGACGCGGCATCTCCCGCCTCGGCGAAATCCTCGACTACGCCGTAGAATTGGGTCTTGTAAAAAAATCGGGCGCGTGGTTCAGCTATAACGATATGCGTATCGGTCAGGGACGTGAAAACGCAAAGAAATACATAGGCGACAACCCCGATATCCAGAAGGAGCTTGAGGATAAAATTATGGAGAACGCTCAGAAGCTTGCCTACGCAGCAGACGACGACTCCGACAACGATTCCTCCGCAGAAGCCGTTTCCGACTCGGCAGCGGCTTCCGATTCCGATGTTGAAATTTCAGAGCCGGAGGAAGAGGAAAAGGAAGAAAAAAAGCCCGCTCCGAAAAAATCCAAGGCAAAAAAGGACGTTGTGGTTGACGCGGAAAACGACGATGATTTTCAAGAGTTTAACCTCGACGATATGGGCAAATGACCGAGCTTGAAATTGCAAAGCGCCGTGCGCTTTACCTGCTCGGCGGGCGCGATTACAGCCGCAGAGAGCTTTATAAAAAGCTTCTGAACAATTACTCCCCCGAAACCTGCGAAAAAGTCGTAGCCTTCGCCGAGGAATACGGATACCTTGACGAGGAGCGATACGCAAAGCGGCTTGCGCGGAGCTATATCGAGGGAAAAAAATACGGCGCAAGACGAGCCGCCCTTATGATGAAGCAAAAGGGTCTTGACGGCGAGGTTATAGAAGCCGCTCTGGAGCAGTTCCCCGAGGAGCTTCGCCGTGACACGCTCGTCGGGCTTGTCGAACGGAAATACTACGACCGTATTTTCGGAGAGGGTCTTGAGGGACGCAAGGAGCTGCAAAAGGTAATCGCCGCATTGGCAAGGCGCGGTTACAGCTACGGAGAGATAAAAAACGCAATAGATACCGTGCGCGAAAACGCGGGAGAAGAAGAGGATTTTGACGAGCCTGAATGGCTAGAATAACCGAAAGGAAATGTTGATATGTCTGAACCGATAAAGGTCGGGGTAGTTTCACTTGGCTGCCCGAAAAACCAGTGCGACGCAGAGCTTATGCTTGCAAAGCTCGATAAGGCGGGCTTTAAGCTCGTCCCCGAAGCAGGTCTTGCCGATGTCGTGGTTATAAACACCTGCGGCTTTATCCAGAGCGCAAAGGAAGAAGCAATCGAGGAAATCTGCGAGGCAATAAGCCGCAAGAACGACGGAATAAATAAAAAAATTATCGTTACGGGCTGCCTTGCCCAGCGTTATCAGCAGCAGATGGACGAGGAGTTCCCCGAAATCGACGCGGTTCTTGGTCTTGGCAGGAACGCGGATATAGTTGACGCCGTAAATCGCGTTATGAACGGCGAACGGGTAATCGACTTCGGAAATGTCGAGGAGCATACCATGGACGGCGACAGAATGCTCTCCACCCTTCCCCACTACGCTTACCTGCGTATCGCGGACGGCTGCGACAATTGCTGTACATATTGCGCAATCCCGCAGATTCGCGGGCGCTTCCGCTCCAGAACGATGGAAAATATCTTGTCGGAGGCGGAAGGTCTTGTAAAAAGCGGCGTAAAGGAGCTTATTCTGGTTGCTCAGGACACTACCCGCTACGGCGAGGACCTTTACGGCAGGCTTATGCTCCCCGAGCTTCTGAATAAGCTCTGCGAGCTTGACGTTAAGTGGATAAGGCTGCTTTACTGCTACCCCGAACGAATGACCGACGAGCTTATTGAAACGATTGCGAAGCAGGATAAAATCTGTAAATATATCGACCTCCCGCTCCAGCACTGCGACGGTGAAATTCTTCGCGACATGAACCGCACGGGCGACCGTGAGAGTCTTACCGCGCTTATAAAAAAGCTCCGCGAAAAAATAAAGGGTCTTACCCTGCGCACGACCTTTATTACAGGCTTCCCCGGGGAAACCGAGGAGCAGTTCACCGAGCTTGCCGAGTTTGCGCACGAAATCCGTTTTGAGCGGCTGGGCTGCTTTGCGTATTCGCAGGAGGACGGTACTCCCGCAGCCGATTTCCCGAATCAGGTTGCCGACGCTGAAAAGGAGCATCGCGCTGAAATAATAACCGAACAGCAGGAAATCCGAATGGGCGATTACTGTGCGGAGAAAATCGGCACTGCTGCCGAGTGCGTTGTCGAGGGCTACGACCGCTATTCCGAAATGTACTTCGGGCGCGACGCTTCCTACGCCCCCGAAATAGACGGAATGACGTATTTTACAAGCAAGGAAAAGCTTACCATGGGGCAGTTCGTTACGGTAAGGTGGACGGACAGCCTTGAAAATAACCTCATCGGCGAGGTTGAAAAGGGGTGAGCGCGTGAATCTTGCAAATAAGCTTACAATGCTGCGCGTGGTGATTGTGCCGTTTTTTGTCGCGGCGCTTGCATTTCAGGCGCATCTTATCGCGCTGATACTTTTCGCGGCTGCAAGCGTAACGGATATGCTTGACGGGAAAATCGCGCGGAAATATAATATGGTGACGGATTTCGGAAAATTCCTCGACCCGCTTGCGGACAAAATCCTCGTTGCCGCCGCGCTTATATGTATGGTGGAGCTTGGCTATACGTCGGCTTGGCTTGTGTGGGTGATAATCGCGCGTGAATTTCTGGTGTCGGGGCTGCGGCTTGTGGCGGCGGGCAGCGAGAAAAAGCTGGTTATTGCCGCGAACATATGGGGCAAGCTGAAAACGGCTTCAACCATGGCGGCGATATGCGTGATTCTCGGACTGCATATATTTGTGGATTTCGGCGTGCAGATATCATTCCTGCCGCTCGTGAGCGATTTTTTAATGTACATTTGCGCTGCCCTTACGGTGATTTCGGGCGCAATTTACGTCTGGGATTACAGAGAGGTGCTGAAGGGCTGACAGATAGCGGACATTTCGGCAAGCTATCAAGCCTTCGCAGCGGCTTCCCGTTAACGGTCGGCTCGCAGTAAGCGGAGGGGGGCGCGGCGCGCGCGTTTTGTGCGGCTTCGCCGCACAAAACGGTTCCTCGGG
>CAZFMC010000031.1:0-17766 GCA_964520065.1 uncultured Ruminiclostridium sp. | reverse complement strand
TCTCGTGAAAAGTTTGAAAATGGTATTGACAAAATTGGATTTATGGAGTATAATATAAGTGACGATAAAGGTACGCTGATATCGTTAGTGTGGCTGACACTTTAGGGGCACGTTCGTAAGAACGGGGCGTATCCGAAACTCTGAGGTTCGTGCCATTTATGGCGGGTATTTAGAAGTTGGTCGACCAGAGCGACTATAAAAATCAGCTTTAAATTAACAAAAACGCGCTGTTTACGCCCTTGGACGATTGGAGTTCAAGCACACGGAACAGCGCGTTTTTTGCGGAAATTCCACCATAACGAAAAACTGCGAAACGCGATTTTTTTAATGTTGTTCTTGTATTCAATTACCGTTAACCCGTTGACAAACGGCGAAAAATGTGGTAAAATGAGCTAAATTGAAAAAAGAAAGGACAACAACCAATGGAAGAAAACGAATTATTATCCGCCGCCGTCTGTCCTCAGTGCAGCGCGCCGCTAAAACCGGTTGACGAAAACGGCGTTATGAAATGCGAGTTCTGCGGTGCGGTTCTGCTTGACAAGCGGCACAGCTTTGTACATACCACGCGGGATTTCGAGTCCGAAATGAACCACTATATCGAAAACGCGGAATGTCTTATGGAGGACGGTGAATACAGCACGGCATTTAACCAATTCAGGCAGGTGGCTGAAAATTTTTCAAGGGACTATCGCGGTTGGTGGGGAATGGCGCGCGCGGCAACAGAGGAATTTTCCGATACCGACATAAGCGAGGACGATTTCAAGCAGCTTTATAAGCACTACACAAATGCGCTTTCCAAAGCGCCCGATGACAAAAAACAGGAAATTGAAGCGGTTTTCGCCGAGTATAACGCCGCTGTTAAAAAGGCTAACCAAAGCCTGGCTAAGCTGTACGAGCGTATTGAACGCAATGAACGCCTTATTGCCCTCTCCTACCCGATTTCAATAGCCGTTTACACGGTTTTTATGTTCGTTTATTCGATAATTTATATTCTTATAAACAATCCGCAGCTTGGAAACGCGGGCGGAGGTGTTATCGGAGCGGTTCTTCCCGCGCTGATTTTCGGTATCGCTTACGGCGTCTGGGCGATGGTTCAGGATTCCGAATACGCTATAATCGGAGTTCCGATAGCCGCCGTACTAAGCGGAATTATGTGGAACGCAGCTTGGTTTATTCTTTTTCAAAAAACCGAATTTACCCAGCTTATCGTAATGACGATTGTTTACGCGGCAGCATTTATTCCGGGCTTCTTTATGACCAAAAAGGCGCGAGGATATTGACAAAATCCGACATAAACACAGCCGAGGCTTCAGGAAAAGCCTCGGCTTATTTCTTGGCTTGCCGCGCGATTAGCGGCTATCGCCCTTATTTTCCCTTAACCCTGACAGCCTTCGAGTAATACCCGTTCCTGCTGCCGGATTCGGTCTTTTTGACCGCGCAGACCTTGAATTTATAGGCCGCGCCCTTTTTCGCACTTTTTATCGTGCATGAGGTCTTGCTCGTTGTCTTGATTCTCGTGTATTTTCCCGTTTCGGAATTGTAAAGATACACACGGTAGCGGTATGCGCCGTCAATTTCCGTCCAGCTCAGCTTTATTTTGCCGCTGCTTGCCTTAGCGGTAAGCTTGGGCGCTTCAAGCCGTTCGTTCGCAGCCGTCTGAAGGCTGTCGGCTTTATTTTCAACGGGCTTTGCCGAAGAAACAAGAGCCTTTACAATGTCGGGGTACTTTACCTTCGCAGCGCTGCGGTCGAACAGCGCCATATCGCCTGTGTCCCACCAGAAACACTTTATGCCGTACTTAGCCGCCGTTGAAACGAAATATTCCGCGTAAAGCTTACGGCAAGCCTCGTTGCCCTTATAATTTGCGCCAAATTCACCCACAACCACGGGTGCGCCCTGTTTCTCGGAAAATTTCGCAAGCCGCTCAAAAAGCGTATCGAAATACTTCTTTTCCGCATCGCTGCCCCATTTATCGGTCATTGTCGTCCACGTTGCGTCATTCGCCGTAAAACCCTGCGGGTCGTAATTGTGAATCTGAATAACGAGGTGATTTTTTACGCTGTCTTTCGGAAGAACAAAGCCGTCAAGCGTTTTAACGGAGCTGCCCGCCGAGTAAACCTGCACCATAAGATTGCGGGTTTTATTATTGCCGCCGGTTTTGCGCACCGCGTCAACAAAAAGCTGATTGAAGCTGTTCACAGCGCCGTAAGCGTCGCTTTGCCGCGATTCCGTCCAGCTGTTTGCGCTGTCAAGAATTTCGTTGAAGCCTTCAAAAATCAGCTTTTCGCCGTAATCCTTAAAGCGCTCGGCGATATTCGTCCAAAGCCCCTCAAACTTCGCGCCGCTGTTTTCATAGCACCGGGACGAGGCTTCCAGCCAGCCGTCGGCGCCTGCGTCGTGATGGACGTTAAGAACGCAGTACAAATCCTGAGAGATAACGTAATCTACGACTTCCTGAACCCTGCCGAGCCATTCCTCGTCGATATTTCCCTTTTCGTCTATATGCTCCGCCCACGTTACGGGAACTCTTACAGCGTTGAAGCCTGCGCTCTTAACCGCCTTAATCAGCTTTTCCGAGGTTACGGGACTTCCCCATGCGGTTTCGTAGTTTTCAGGCTTGCCTGCGGTGTACAAGCCTATCCATTCGCCGCAGCTGTCAAGCGCATTTCCGAGATTCCAGCCCGCGCCGATGTTGTCCACAGCCTCCTGCGCTGTTTCAAAGTCCTTGTCGGCGGCAAAAGAAGGCAGCGCAAGACCTCCGACCGTTATTGCCGCGCTTAAAAGCAAGGCTGCCGCTTTTTTGAATATTTTCTGCATTTTCATTTTAAACCTTCTCTCTGAAAAAAAACGGCTCTGCATCGTGCAAAGCCGTTTTTGTCGCGTCAGTTCAGTATCTTGATCTTTCCGATAAGCGGAAGCTCCTTCGCTGTGCCGTTGGCTGCGTTCACGATTCCCATAATCATAAGTACAAGGAAGAAAATGTTCGCAATACCCATAAGCGCGGAAATAATCCAGCCGATAACAGGGATTGCAGCTATAATTCCCGTTACAATGCTCCAGATTGTGCTTGCGATTGCAAGAACAAGCCCCTGATTAGCGTGGAAGCGTGCGAAACGCGACTGGGGAGCTGCTACGAGCGGAACGATAACCAGCCAGCTGAGATAAGCAAGAATGCCCATAGCCTTGTTGTTTGCCACGTCCTGAGGGTCGAATGAAGCGGTATAATCGCCGGACGTACCGGTATAGGACGAGGAGCCGGCAGGCGTTGCGCAGTAAGGGCAGCTTGAAGCCCCGTCGGGAATCTGCTGTCCGCAGTTTTTACAGAATGCCATAGTGATACCTCCAAATTTAACTTTTCGATATTAAGTATTATAACATACCGCGTTGTTTTTGTCTACCGAAAAAAGCAAAAAAATAACCCGTTTGTAACAAATTTGTGCAAAATTGCGGAAATTTGTGCAAATGATACAAAGTCTTGGCGAGCGCTTATCGCTGTTGACAAACAGGGCTTGTTGTGCTACAATATATACAGCGAGAGTTAACCTAAGCTAACGCTGAATATCGCGCAGCGAACGGTAAAAGATAAAAATAAAAAGGAAATAACGGAGTGTAGAACAAATGAAGCAATTTAACGTAACGGGAATGAGCTGCGCCGCCTGCTCGGCAAGGGTCGAAAAAGCGGTTTCGGCAGTCGAGGGGGTAACCTCCTGCTCGGTAAGCCTGCTCACAAACTCAATGGGCGTTGAAGGAACGGCGGATGCCGCAGCGATTATCGCAGCTGTAACGGCGGCGGGCTACGGCGCTTCCGAGAAGGGCGCGGGTCGGGACAAGGCTGAAAAAGCGCTTGCCGACAACGCGACCCCGCTGCTGAAAAAACGGCTTATCGCCTCGCTTATATTTCTTGCCGCGCTGATGTACCTTTCCATGGGGCATACGATGTGGGGCTGGTATCTGCCTGCTGCCCTTAGCGGCAATTATATCGGACAAGCGCTTTTACAGCTTATTCTTACCGCAATTATAATGGTAATCAATCAGAAATTCTTTATAAGCGGTTTTAAGGGACTTGTTCACGGCGCGCCCAATATGGACACTCTGGTTTCGCTTGGCGCGGGCGCGGCGTTTGTTTACAGCACGTATATGCTTTTCGCAATGACAGCGGCTCCCAAACACGCCGCGCATTATATGCACGAGCTTTATTTTGAATCTGCGGGTATGATTTTAACGCTTATAACTGTCGGAAAAACTCTGGAAGCTCGTTCAAAGGGCAAAACCACCGACGCGCTGCGCGGCTTGATGGAGCTTGCGCCGGAAACGGCAGTTGTTGTAAGAAACGGCGAGGAAGTCACAATTCCCGCAGCGGACGTCAAAAAGGGCGACATTTTCGTGGTGCGCCCGGGGGAGAGAATACCTGTTGACGGGACGGTTCTGGAGGGCGACAGCGCGGTAAACGAAGCCGCTCTGACGGGTGAAAGTATTCCTGCGGAAAAGACGGTCGGCGACAGGGTTTCCGCTGCAACGGTAAACCGGACGGGATTTCTGAAATGCGAGGCTACGGACGTCGGCGAGGACACTGCCCTTTCGCGCATAATCAAAATGGTCAGCGACGCTGCTGCAACAAAGGCGCCGATTGCCAAAACCGCCGACAAGGTTTCGGGGATTTTCGTGCCGGTTGTTATGGGAATTGCGCTCGTAACCGCCGTTGTGTGGCTGCTGAGCGGTCAAAGCTTCGGATATGCGCTTGCGCGCGGAATCTCGGTGCTGGTTATAAGCTGCCCCTGCGCTCTGGGACTTGCTACCCCTGTTGCAATTATGGCGGGAAGCGGGGTTGGCGCGAAAAACGGTATACTGTTCAAAACGGCGGCTTCGCTTGAAGAAACGGGGCGCGTTAAAATTGTCGCGTTGGACAAAACGGGCACGATAACCTGTGGTACTCCGAGCGTAACGGACATTATTCCGCTCGGCGGCATTTCGGAAAACGAGCTTCTTACGGCGGCATACGCGCTGGAAGCGAAAAGCGAACACCCGCTTGCTCTGGCTGTTGCCGCAAAGGCACAGGAAGTCGGCGTAAGACACGCGGAGGTGAGCGGCTTTGAAATAAAGGCGGGAAGCGGTCTTACCGCGGAGCTTGCGGGAAAACGTCTTGCGGGCGGAAATCCCGCGTTTATTTCGGAATTTGTCCGCGTAACCGACGAGGCGAAGCGGCTTGTTGAAAAGCTTTCGGAACAGGGCAAAACCCCGCTGCTTTTTGCCTGCGGCGATACGCTTTACGGCATTATCGCTGTGGCTGACAGGGTTCGCGAGGACAGCCCCGCCGCAATTTCTGAAATGAAAAAAATGGGACTGCGGGTGGTTATGATAACGGGCGACAATCGGCGCACGGCGGCTGCTATCGGCGCACAGGCGGGCGTGGACGAGGTTATTGCGGAGGTGCTTCCCGACGGCAAGGCGCAGACTGTTCGCGAGCTGCAAAAGCAGGGCAAGGTAGCGATGGTGGGCGACGGAATAAACGACGCTCCCGCGCTGACAGGAGCGGATATAGGAATCGCCATCGGAGCGGGAACGGATATTGCAATTGACGCGGCGGACGTTGTACTGATGAAAAGCCGTCTGAGCGATGTTCCCGCCGCTATACGGCTTAGCCGCGCAACGCTACGCAATATCCGCGAGAATCTTTTCTGGGCGTTTGTCTACAACGCGGCGGGAATCCCGCTTGCGGCAGGCGTTTTTATTCCGATTTTCGGCTGGGAATTAAACCCGATGTTTGGCGCGGCGGCGATGAGTCTTTCGAGCTTTTGCGTTGTAACAAATGCGCTGAGGCTTAATCTGCTGAAGCTTTACCCGAAGGCAAAAGCGGAAAATTTAATAACGGAAACAAAAATTTCAATACAAAATCAGGAGGACAATTCAATGAAAAAGACAATGAAAATCGAAGGTATGATGTGCGGACACTGCGAGGCGGCGGTAAAGAAGTGCCTTGAAGAAATCAGCGGCGTTGCCTCTGCGGAGGTGAGCCACGAAAAGGGCACGGCGATTGTAACCCTCGGCGCGGAGGTTTCGGACGAAACGCTTAAGGCTGCCGTCGAAGCCAAGGATTATAAGGTTCTGGCTATTGACTGACGCTCCGTGCGGATTCTCTGCTGCGTAAAGCACAGGCGAAAACGGAAAAGCAAAACCGGACTGCTTCGGCAGTCCGGTTTTTGTATAGGCTTCACCGCACAGTCGGCGCGGCGCGCGGCTTGCATTTTGCGAAGCAAAATGCAAGTTCCTCGGGCGGCTTCGCCGCCCGAGGAACCGTTTTGTGCGGCGAAGCCGCACAAAACGCGCGCGCCGCGCCCCCTCCGCTTGAAGAGAGCCGCCTGCCGAATAAAGGCAAGTATAGCTTTCAGGCAAGATGTCCCTTGCCACGTTAAACGACGGGGCAAGCCCCTTAATGAAAACTGTCCGCGAATTTATTCAAGCTCAAAAGCGCCCGTGTAGAGCTGGTAGTACTTGCCCTTTTCGGCAATCAGCTTTTCGTGGCTGCCGCGCTCGATAATTCTGCCCTGCTCAAGAACCATAATAACATCGGAGTTCTGAACCGTGGAAAGTCTGTGAGCAATTACGAATACCGTTCTGCCCGTCATAAGGCTGTCCATACCCTTTTGAACGATTGCTTCCGTTCTCGTGTCGATGCTTGACGTTGCTTCGTCAAGTATCATTACGGGCGGGTCTGCAACCGCCGCACGCGCATTCGCAATAAGCTGCCGCTGACCCTGCGAGAGCTGCGCTCCGTTTTCGGTGAGCATTGTGTTGTAGCCGTCGGGAAGTCTGCGTATGAAATCGTCCGCATTTGCGAGCATAGCCGCCGCATATACCTCCTCGTCGGTTGCGTCAAGCCGTCCGTAGCGGATATTTTCCATGACCGTTCCCGTGAAAAGATTGGTGTCCTGAAGAACCATACCGAGAGAACGGCGCAAATCGGACTTTCTGATTTTGTTGATGTTGATTCCGTCATAGCGGATTTTTCCGTCGGCAATGTCGTAGAAACGATTTATGAGGTTTGTTATCGTGGTTTTGCCCGCGCCGGTTGAGCCGACAAAGGCAACCTTCTGACCAGGCTCCGCGTAGAGAGAAATATCATGGAGGACAATTTTTTCATCGGTATAGCCGAAGTCCACCTCGTTGAACTGGACGTCGCCGCAGAGCTTGGTGTAGGTTATCGTGCCGTCCTCGTGAGGGTGCTTCCACGCCCACGTTCCCGTGCGCTCGTCCGCCTCGGTAAGCTCGCCGTTCATATCATACTTGGCGTTTACGAGGGTAACGTAGCCGTTATCCTCCTCGTGCTTTTCGTCGATAAGCGCGAAGATACGCTTTGCGCCCGCAAGAGCCATAACGATAAAGTTAATCTGCTGGCTGACCTGGTTTATCGGCATTGTAAAGCTCTTGGAAAGCTGTAAAAAGGCTGCGATTCCGCCGAGAGTAAGTCCGCCGACGCCGTTTATCGCCAGAACGCCGCCGAGAACCGCGATAAGCGCATACTGGAGGTTGCCGAGATTTGAGTTGATAGGACCGAGAATATTTGCGAAAGTATTCGCCTCGCGTCCGTTTACGCAAAGCTCCTCGTTAAGCTTGTCAAAATCCGCCTTGGTCTGTTCCTCGTGACAGAAAACCTTTACGACCTTCTGACCGTTTATCATTTCCTCAATATAGCCGTTTACCTCGGCGATGGATTTCTGCTGACCGATAAAGTATTTGCCGCTTCTGCCCGCGATTTTACCCGTTACAAGCATTATCAGCGCAACGAAAGCAATGACGAAAATCGTGAGGTAAATGCTTGTCGAGCACATTGCCGCAAAAACGGAAACGATGGTGATAATCGAGGAAAAAGCCTGCGGAATACTCTGAGAGAGCATCTGACGGAGCGTATCGATATCGTTGGTATAATGGCTCATAATATCGCCGTGCGAATGCCGGTCGAAATACTTGATGGGAAGGCGCTGCATATTTTCAAACATTTCATCACGGATAGATTTCTGAACGCCCTGCGAAATGGTAACCATAATGCGGTTATACAGGAAGGTGGAAACCATACCGATAACATAGACGACACCCATTATCACGAGCATTTTGAGAAGCTCGGTAAATACGGGATTTTCAGCGCCGATAAGGGGCGTGATATAATCGTCGATAAGGGTCTGGAGAAACAGCGAGCTTGCAACGCTGGCGAGAGAGCTTAAAAGGATACATACAAGAACGAAAAGAAAAAGCCACTTGTAATCCTTGAAAATATATCCGACCAGACGTTTTGCGGTAGCCATATCGGGCTTGCCGACCTTGCCTACCGCGCGCGGACCGCCGGGACCGCCTCTGCGCATCATTGCTGCGGGCTGCTGAGCGTTTTTATTTTCATTCGCCATCGTTCTCGCCTCCCTTCTGCTGAGAATAGTATACTTCCTTATAGATTTCGTTGTTTTTGAGCAGATTTTCATGCGTATCGAAAGCGTTTATACGACCTCCGTCAAGAACAATGATTCTGTCTGCGTCCTGAACCGAGGAGATACGCTGCGCAATAATAAGCTTGGTTGTATCGGGGATTTCCTCGCGGAAAGCCTTTCGGATCATAGCGTCGGTCGCGGTATCGACAGCGCTTGTCGAGTCGTCGAGAATGAGGATCTTCGGCTTTTTGAGCAGAGCGCGTGCAATACAAAGACGCTGTTTCTGACCGCCCGAAACGTTTGTTCCGCCCTGTTCTATATAGGTGTCATAGCCGTCGGGGAAGGTCTGAATGAAGCCGTCCGCCTGCGCTAATTTACAAGCGTGGATAAGCTCCTCGTCGGTTGCGTCGGGATTGCCCCAGCGGAGGTTCTCCTTGATTGTGCCCGAAAAGAGGACGTTTTTCTGAAGAACCATAGCAACCTGATTTCTCAGCGTTTCTATATCGTATTTCTTGACGTCGATTCCGCCGACCTCAACGCTTCCCTCCGTTACGTCGTAAAGGCGCGGGATAAGCTGAACGAGGGTGGATTTCGACGCGCCTGTGCCGCCGATGATACCGATGGTTTCGCCGGATTTGATTTTAATATCAACGTCGGAAAGCGCGTTTGTGCCCGACTTATACGCAAAGGAAGCGCGATTGAAGCTGATAGAGCCGTTGGGAACCTCCTTAATCGGGTCGGAGCAGTTCTTTATTGTACTTTCCTCGTCAAGCACCTCGCAGATACGCTCCGCGGAAGCTCTCGCCATAGTAATCATAACGAAAATCATGGAGAGCATCATAAGGCTCATAAGAATCTGCATAGCGTAGGTGATAATGCTCATAAGCTCGCCCGTGGTGAGCGTGCCGTCAACAATAATGAGCTGTGCGCCGAGCCATGCAATTGCAATCATAGCGCCGTAGGTGCAGAACTGCATAAGCGGAGAGTTGAAGGCAAGAACCTTTTCCGCGTAGGTGAAGTCGTCATAGATGGACTTTGAAACGCCCTTGAACTTTTCGATTTCGTGATCCTCACGAACGAACGCCTTAACTACTCTCATTCCCGAAACGTTTTCCTGTACGACGTTGTTAAGCTTGTCGTAACGCTTGAAAACACGCTCGAAAACGGGGTGAGCCTTGCTCATAATCAGGTAAAGACCAACGCCGAGAATCGGGACAGCCGCAAGGAAAACAAGCGCAAGCTGAGAATTGATGGTGAAAGCCATAACCATGGAGAAAATGAGCATCATAGGCGCGCGGACGGCGATACGCAGTATCATCTGGTAAGCGTCCTGAACGCGGGTTACGTCCGAGGTAAGGCGGGTTACAAGGCTTGCGGTCGAGAACTTGTCGATATTTGCAAACGAGTAGCCCTGAACCTTATGGAACATATCGCGGCGGAGGTTTCTCGCGAAGCCTGTCGAAGCGATTGCGCCGTATTTGCCGCCGCCGAAGCCGCCGAGAAGCGAAATTCCGCAGCAGACCACAAGAACCACGCCGGATACCACGATATAGGTAAGGTCGCCCTTGCCGTCGTTGCCGTTTATACCGTTGTCGATGAGCTGAGCCATAACCCACGGGATTATAACCTCCATAACCACCTCGAGAACCATAAAAAGCGGTGTGGCGATGGACGCTTTTTTAAATTCGCCCACACGTTTTGCCAAAGTTTTTATCATTTTTGTGTTATTCCTTCCTTTCTGTGTTTCTGCTCCATTTCAAGGAGCTTTTCATTCAGCTTGGCGACGAGTCTTCTGAACTCCTCCTCCTCGTCGGGGGTGAATGCCTGCGCAAGCTCGTCCTCGAAGCTGTCGATTACCTTATGTATTTTTTCTTCCATTTCGACAGCCTTTTGCGTAAGGACAATTTTTTTCAGCCGCGCGTCCGACATCACCTGTTCGCGGACGATAAAGCCGTTGCTTTCCATAAGCTGGAGCTGCCGCGTTGCGGTTGAGCGGCGGATACCGAATTCCTTTTCGATATCGCGCTGGTAAACGTCTTTTTCCCGATTATGCCACAAATATCCGATTACCCGCCCGTGCTGGAGGGTTACATCGTTCGTCGGCGGACAGGGAAACTGCCGATCGATACGGCGCGAGAGCTGTTTTATCAGCCGTCCGATGTGCCTTGAATCTTCCATACCTCGTTTACTCCTTTCTGTATGCTTACAAAAAGCCCGCTGAATGTTAGCGGTACAACTATTATAGCAATTGTTCCCAAAAAAGTCAAGTGCGTTTTTGTGAAAATCTGACGAAAAATAAGCTGCTTATTTTCGGCATAATTGCCAGAAGGCAACCGCGCTTGCAGCGGCTACGTTAAGCGAATCGACGCCGTTTGACATTGGAATTTTCACGGTGTAATCGCAGGCGGCTATGGTTTTCTGCGGCAGCCCGTAGCCCTCCGAGCCGAGGACGATCGCAAGGCGTTTTTCGGAAGCAAGCGCAGGGTCGTCAACGCTCACCGAGTTGTCCGAAAGCGCCATTGCCGCCGTTTTAAAGCCAAGCCCGCGAAGCTCTCCGACCCAGTTTTCGCCCGTGTAACCCCACGGAAGCTGAAAAACCGTACCCATGCTTACACGTATAGCGCGGCGGCAGAGAGGGTCGCAGCAGGTCGGTGTAATAAGCACCGCGTCAACATTCAGCGCGGCGGCGGAGCGTATTATCGCGCCGACATTGGTTACGTCGGCGATATCCTCAAGAACCGCGACTCTTTCCGCATTTTGGCAAAGCTCGGCGGTATATTTCGGCGCGGGGCGCTCCATTGCGCAGAGCATTCCGCGGGTAAGCTCGAAGCCCGTAAGCTTAGCCATAACCTCTCTTTCGGCGGCATAGACGGGGATATTTCCGCAGCGGGAGAGGATATTTTCCGCGCGGTCGTTCAGATAGCGGCGGTCGGTGAAAACGGAAACAGGCTTGCAGCCCGAATTAAGCGCGACCTCGATAACGGTAGGACTTTCGGCGATAAAAATGCCGTTTTCCGCTTCAAGCGAACGGCGAAGCTTCGCGTCGGTAAGGTGGGCGTAGACGGAAAGCTCGGGTATATCAAGAGATTTTACGTCGGTTATGTTCATGATTATGGTCGTTCCTTTCTGTTTCAGCAATAAAACCTATTATACATTATATATCAACTGCGCGGCTGTGTCAATCGCGTCCGCAAATGTCCGCGCGGAGTCATTGTATGTCCGTAAAAAGAGTGGTAAGCTGTAAAATGTAAGCTATGGGACAAGCTTACGAATATCTGAAAGGAGGTTCCGGAATGGAACAGAAGAAAACAAACGAAACGAATGAGCAGCTTTTTACAAAGGCGCAGCTTGATGAACAGCTTGCCAAGCAGAAGAACGAATTTGAAAAAAAGCTTGCCGAGGCGGAAAAGCTCGCGAAAATGAACGCTGAGGAAAAGAGCGATTTCCGCAGAAAGCAGACGGAAAAGGCTCTTGCGGAGCGTGAAAGAGCCGTGGAAAAGCGCGAGCTTGCCGCAGACGCAGCTGAAAAGCTGGCAAAGCTCGGACTTCCGGCACGTCTTGCCGCCTGCGTGAATCTTTCCTCGGCGGAGGAATGTGAAGCCAGCATCGGAGCTGTTAAGGCGTGCTTTACACAGGCAGTGCTTGAGGGAGTAAACGAGAGAATGAGGGGAAACGTTCCCAAGTGTTCGGGAAGCGGCGGCGCTGACGCATTTCTTGAAGGACTTAACGCCTAAGGCATATTAAACAATGAAAGAGAGGAAATTATTATGGCAGTAAATTTAGCAGAAAAGTATTCGGCACAGGTAGATGAAACAATCCGCAAGGGTCTTTTATCCTCGGCGGGAGTAAACAACGACGTAACCTTCGGAAATGCGCAGATGGTAACGGTTTTTTCCATGGAAACCGCGCCGCTGAACGATTACGACCCGAACGGCGGCATGAACCGCTACGGAAATCCCGTCGAGCTTCAGGACGCTACGCAGGAAATGAGAATGTCGCAGCAGAAGGCTTTCACCTTCACCATCGACAAAACCTACGCCGCGGACTCGCCCGAAGGCGTAAGAAACGCGGGAAAGGCTCTCCAGCGACAGATTGAACAGGTTATCGTGCCCGAAATCGACCGTTACCGCTTTTTAAAGCTTTCCGAGCTTGCGGGAACGAAGAGCTACGGCGAGCTTACGGCGGAAAACGCTTACGAAGCCTTTGTTGCAGCCAACACGGCGATTACCGATGAGGAGTTTCCGATTGAAAACCGCGTTGCCTTTTGCTCCAACGGCTTTATCGAGCTGCTTAAAAAGGACGCAGTGAATTTCACAAAGGCTACCGAGATTGCACAGCAGAGAATTGTTTTCAAGGGTATGGTCGGCGACTGTGACGGGGTTTCAATTATCGCCGTTCCCAAGCGCAGACTTCCCGCAGGCGTTTCCTTTATAATTACGCACCCCATGTGCGCGCCCGCGCCCGTTAAGCTTCAGGATTACAAAATTCACCGCGACCCGCCCGGTATTGCGGGAAGCCTTGTAGAGGGGCTTGTTTACCACGATATTTTTGTGTTTGACAACAAGAAGGCGGCGGTTTCGGTACGCTACGGACAGCTCGGCTCGCTTACCAACGGCTATTCCGGCGGAGTTCTCACCGTAAACGGCGATACCAACGGCGGCAAGCTTTACTACAAAACGGGTTCAAGCGTTACCGCGCCCTCTCTCGGCGATACTCTCGGAGCAGGCTGGACGGAGCTTCCCGCAGACGGAAGCGTTACCGTTTCAAGCGGCGCAAAGCTTTGCACAGCGCTTGTGAACAACGACGGAAAATGCGTTGCGGCTTCCGCAGCCGAGGCTGTAAACGCGGAATGAGATAAAAAATAAACAGATAAGATAAAACAATAAAGCGCAGCCGTCGGGGTACAGAAAGCTTCTGTTCGGGACGCCCCGACGGAAAACGCGCAGGGTGGGAAAGGATTTTACATATATGAAAACGGCAATGGAGCTTTTAAAGCTTCTTCTGCCGCCTGACGCCGAGTGTGATGAGAATCGCCTCGGCGTTCTTCTTTTACAGGCGGAAAACACGATTCTTGACATCATAGGACGGGAAAAGCTGCCCGAACGGCTTGTTGACGTTCAGGCTTCCCTTGCGCTTATTTACTACAACCGTTCGGGTACGGAGGGAGAAAACAAACGCGCCGAGGGCGAGGTTACAATGAGCTTTATAGACGGTCTGCCCGAAGATATGAAGCGCAGGCTGAGAAATTATCCGAGAAAGGTGGGGACGGCGTATGCAGCTTGTTCGCAGCAGACTGCGAAGAATTGACATATATTCTCCCGCACGCACGGCTGACGATTATATCGGGACAAAAACCGCGCCTGTTCTGCTCGGATTTGTTTACGCCGACGTTCAGCAGCTTCCGGAGGAGCTTGACGAGGAAAACGGCGGGCAGTCCGTGAAGCGCCGCGCCAAGCTGTATTGTCGGCGGGACGCGGGAGTTCAGTGCGGCGACCTTGCGGCGGTTTATTCCGCCAAGCCCGACTGTCGGGTTACCGCCGTCCGCCGCACGGGGGATTATCTTGCGGCGACGGTTGAGCATTTGTAAAAATTTCAGCAAGGAAAGGGGGAACGGAAATTGCTTGATATAAAGCCATTTATAGCTGAAAAGCTGGCGGAAATCGCCGCTGTTGAGCCGTCGTATTACGACGGGGAGAAAAAGCCGCCGCTTATATGTATATCCGAAACGGAAAACAGCAGCGAAATTGTCATAAACGGCGAGGACCGCGTGAGCAGAATAACCGTTCAGCTTGACGTTTACGCGCAGACTGCGGGCGAGCTTGAACAGCTTGCAGCGGAGGTGAACGGGAAAATGCTTGCGGCGGGACTTTCGAGAAGCTTTTCGGAAACGCTTTACGGCGAAAACCTGCCGCGAAAGAAAATGCGGTACAGCTGCCGCATTGACGAAATCGGCAAAAGAATACTGGTATAACAGGAGGAAAAAATGGAGCTTTCAACAAACGGAACAAAATTCTATCTTAACGGACAATGCCTTTACGGGCTTAAATCAACCCCCGATATGGGCGGCGCAAGGGAGCGCAGGGAGATTACAAATCTTCTTGATACGGCGCGGCGCTATATCGGCGGGCTTTACAAATACGACGACCTGACCTTCGGATTTTACTACAACAGCAGCGACGACAACCCTAACGTCACGTCGGAACAGACTGCCGCCGCATACAAAACCGCGCGCGCGATAGAATGTGCGGGAACGGCGGTTTCGCAGAAGCTGGAATTTCCCGACGGAACGTTTTTCACCTGGACGGGTCAGATTTCCACAAAAATAAAAAGTATGAATCCGAACGGCGTTATGGAATTTACGGTTACGTCCATTCCGACAACGCCGCTTGTACACAGTCTTGACTAAGGAGGGAATCGGAATGCTGCCTTACACGGATTTTACGGTAAACGGCAGGAGCTATATGCTCCGGCTGACGGCTTTTTCGGCGGTTAAGCTTGAGGAACGGCTCGGCTGCTCGATTTACGAGGGGGCTAAGCGGCTTTCTGAAATTAAGGTCGCGGTTGAGTTTCTTTTTGCGCTTATCGAGGGGCTTCGTCCCGAAGTAACGCGCGGGGAGGTCTACACGGTTTTTGACGATTATATTTCCGAGGGAGGAACGCTTCGCGGGCTTAACGGCGTTATCGCGAAGGCGCTTGAAGCGTCGGGTTTTTTCGATATGGGCGGGGAGGACTCTCCGCCCGAAAACTGACGGAAAGGCTTCGGCGGGGAGCAGTTAAGGCTTGCCCGTTTCCGGAAAAGCTCTGGCAGATGACGGCGGCGGAGCTTTACGAGCTTTGCGAAGCTGCCGACGAAAAAAATGCGGAGCTTTACCGTGCGAACGAGTATCTTGCGTTTAACACCGCCGCGCTTTGTCTTGCGGCGTTCAACGCTCCGCGGCTGTTTCCGAAAACGCTGTCCGAGGCGTTTGAACAGAAGGGAGAGAGAAAATGACGGACGACTATATTGACAGGATTATCGCCGCGCAGACGGCTGAAACAAACAGGGTTATTTCAGCAGCTTCAATCGGATATGCAGCTGCGGCGGGCAGCGCGGGGACTGCGGTCACGAACAATTTTGTTCAGACGGCGGCGGACCTCTCGGACGGAAGCGGGCGAGGGAATGAAAGCAACGCGCTTCCGCCGATAGAGCTGCACGCTTCGGTTGAGCTTGACGGGGACGTGATAGGCGAAACGGTTATGCAGTACCTTGACCGCCGAAGCCGAATCACAAACGGCGCGGAATAGGAGGAGAAATGTATTTTTTAAAAATTAACGGGACGGCGCTGCCTGCCCCGACATATTACCGCGTTGACACTGCGGACGTTGACAGCGCGGACAGCAGCCGCTCGGACGAAACGGGAACAATGCATCGCAAAAGGCTTCGCGCGGGGGTGAAAACCTGCGAGGTAAGGTGGATTATAAACGGAAATCAGGCGGACGCGCTTCACGTAAGCCTTGCCGAGCCTGAGCTTAGCGTTTCCATGCTTGACCCCGCCGCCTGCGGGTATTACAGCTGTAAAATGTACGCCTCCGAGCTTAAAAGCGTTTTTTACCAGCAGCAGAGCGGCAGCACGTCGGGAAGCTACTGGGAAGTGAGCTGCCGTCTGGTGGAATACTAAGGAGGAAAAATGTATCAGGTAAGCGAAGAATACAAAGCGGCTCTTTGCAGGAGCGTTATAACCGACAGAATTACGGGGAAAATAACGCTCTCGGACGGGTCGGCGATTACAATATCGGACGCAGCCGTTGTAAAAGGGTCGCTTAAAATCACACACGAGCTTTGCGGCAGCTACAAAATAGGAACGTTCAACCTCGGCTGCCTTAAAATGGGGATTTACGACGACGGCGCGCTTGGACGGGATTTTTCGGGCGCGGTTGTTGAACCGATTTACGGGCTTAAAACCTCGGTCGGCTGGGAAAATGTTCCGCTCGGAATATTCCGAATTGACGGAAAAACGGTAAAGCGAAAGCGCAATATGGTTTATTTTACCGCCTATGACAACGGAACGCTGTTTGACTGCCCGCCCCAAAAAAATATCAGCTATGACGCAATGACGGCGCAGGAGTGCGTGGAAGCTCTTTGCGAGGACTGCGGAGTGGAATTCGGCGGTATGGACGAGGGGCTTCCGAACTCGGAAATAAGCTTTACCGCAAGCGGCAGACAGCTTCAGACCTGCCGCGATATAATAATGTGGGTCGCGGCGCTTTTATGTGCATACGCCGTCATTGACCGAGCCGGCAGGCTTTGCATTATTTCCGCGAAATATTCCACAAGCGGCGAGGAATCGGGAGGAATCGTGATTGACAAAAAGCTCACCGCCGCAGAGCGTAAAACCATTTACGTAACCGATACCCGCGCGTATATAAAATGCCTTACGGCGTACAGCGGAGCAAAGACGAAAAGCTACGTTTCATCGGCTGTCCAGACTGACGAGCAGGCTGCGCCCGCAACGTATGCGCTTGCGAAGAATCCGCTTCTTTCAGACCTTACCGATTCGGAATGCGATAATATAAACAAGGCATGGCTTGCATATATTGACAATTTCAAGCAGCGCGGGATAACGGCAGAGCTTTACGGCGACCCTGCGCTTGACGTGGGCGACGTAATGAGGTGCTACGGCGGAAATATCGACCAGAGAAAAAGTATTGTGGGGCTTGTTACAAGTCAGGAATGGCGGTATCGCGGTTACCACTCCGTCGTATGCGCCGCTCCCGACCTTATTTTTGACAAGGTGAATACCTCAACGGTTTCCGTAAGCACGCGAAGCCAAACCGACAAGCGCATAGACGACGCGCTTGTTACAGTAGGCAAGGGGCTGGAAAAGAACGGCGGGGAAATATCGCTGGAGGAAGCGAATCTGTCGGGTAACCTCGGCGGCGTTCGAATTGACGGCAATTGGGGAATCGAAGCAGCCAAAGGGAAAGTAATTTCCCTTAAATATGCGGGTATATCAGAGGTAAACGATCACTATAACATCGGCGGTATCCGTCTTGGCGAGGGCTTTACCAACATCTCAGAGAACGACGACTCCTACCAAAGCGGCGGTTGGTTTACCCGCACCGCCGTTTATCTCGGAAAGGGTATGGAGTATGAGGACGCTCCCGAAACACCATGGTACCCGCGCAAGAAAAAAATCCGCCCCCTTCTCGGCAACGGGCTTGAATTTTTCGAAGAAACGCTGACGGACGACGACGGCAAAACAACCACGGTTTACTCCATTCAGCCTAAGCTCGGCAACGGGCTTGAATTTTTCGAAGAAACGCTGACGGACGACGACGGAAAAACAACCACGGTTTACTCCATTCAGCCCAA
>CAZFMC010000030.1:0-18890 GCA_964520065.1 uncultured Ruminiclostridium sp. | reverse complement strand
GAACCCATGATTCCGCCGTGAAAGGGCGATGTCTTAACCGCTTGACCAACGGGCCTTATGGTAGCGGCAGTCGGATTCGAACCAACGACACCCTGGGTATGAACCAAGTGCTCTAGCCAACTGAGCTATACCGCCATCTTTTGTCGCCGACCTGTTCGGTTTCAGCGACAAGAATTATTATATCACATTATTTGCGACTTGTCAATACTTTTTCTTCATTTTTTCTTATTTTTTTGCAATTTTTTGCGCACGCGTTTTTTCGTATTGCCTGCGTTGAATTATCCGAAAATCAAGCGCGCAGCGTCATCTATCAAAAAAACACGCCCGTCACCCAAATCTCCAGTCCGATGAAAACTAGGATTGCGCCGCCAAGAATTGACGCTTTATTTGCAAGCTTCGTGCCGAATTTTCTTCCTACGAAAAGCCCCGCCGTACAAATAACAAATGTCACCGCCGCAATTATCAGGGAACAGACGAGCGCCATAGCAAAGCCGTAATCCGAAATTGTAAAACCGACAGAGAGTGCGTCAATTGAAGTCGCCACGCCTTGAACCAGCAGCGCGCCCAATCCGACCCCGACCGCTTCTTCCTCGCCGTCCTTGTTTTTAATACCCTCAAGCAGCATTTTCCCGCCGATAAAAAGCAGCAGTCCGAGAGCAATCCACGGAATCAGCTTTTCAAAGGATTTGAAATATTGTACGATTGTGTGAACGCATATCCACCCCAGCATTGGCATCAGCGCCTGAAATAATGCGAACACGCCCGCAATCCCGCACATTTTTCGGCGCCGCATTTTAGGCTCGTTCAGCCCGTTTGCAAGCGACACCGAAAAAGCGTCCATCGCAAGTCCCACGCCCAGCAGTATGCTGTTAAAGAAAAATACAAAGCTCCATTCCATTTTTACGTCCTCCGAAATAGTACAATAAAGTATAATAAAACCCGGGTACAGCGTAGGCTATACCCGGATAAACGTCGTATAAACGGACTCCATGCATAGCTTCGCAGTTACACATGAGTCTCGCAATTTAAAGCAAGCCAGACCGGAAGGTCAGTATGTTGACTTGCTGCTTTTGAAAAAGCTTGCTACTCCCTCATAATGTTTTTATTGTACACTATTGTGCGCTGTTTGTCAAGCTTTTTGAAAAAATTTCCGAACCCCTCAAATTGAGATTGTCAGACCTTTCCGTAGGCGGCTTCAAGCTCGTGCTGAATTTCCTCGGCGCGTTTGATTTGCTCGTTCAGATTCCACTTTCCTATATTTTTTCCGTCGCGTAAGAACATAGAGCCGCACTGGTGGAAATAAAATTCAATATTGCGCTCCTTTGCTTCGAGGTACAGATTTTTGACCCACTCGAATTCTATTGGTCTGACCTCGTTTTTAGGCGCCATCTCACCGCCTACATTGACGCATTTGATTAACCCCGTGTCAAGGTATTTCCCGAGGGTGATGGGTGCGATAAGCGGTGAGCAGAACACCTCTCTGTGCTTGACGGGAGCTTCAATAAACGCTTTCAGCCGCTTGTCCGCCATTTCCTGATTTTCTATCGAAATGCTGATATGCACGTGCTCCCAGCCCTCGCCCCAATCGGGCGGCACGCAGGCAGCTATTCTTTCGGGACGCTTGGTTGTCGTTACGAAAATGCAGTCCTTTCTTCGGCGGATAAAATCCCAGCAGCCGTCGCGCCACTCGTCCGCCTCCTCAATAAAAAAGTCTGAAGAAAAACACAGCTTAACCAGCGAATTTGGCGGGCAGTCCTTGTCCTTCAGTTCGTAGGTGGTTTTTCCTTTGGTTATAACTGTGGTATCTCTGCCGTATCTTTTGTCCATTTTGTACACAAAGCAGTTCCGGCAGCCGGGGCTTGCCTTTTTGCAGCCGTGCCATGGATTCCACGGTATTGCCTTGTCGATTTCCACATTTTGCATAATATCGCCTCTTTCAGTCTTGATAGGTATATTATACCACCTTTTTTATTCAAATGCAACATGTTCTTGCTTACCGTATCGCACTGCCAAATCCGACCTTTGTCCTGCTGAATTGACTTTCGGGGTTATATCAGGCATCGCTGCGGAGAAAAATTGTCGATTTTTACAAAAAACTCTTGCCAAAACGCAGAAAATGTAGTATAATAAATAGGGTATTATTGCGCGCGGATTTCTGCGCGGCGATACCGGACACGTATTGCATAAAATAAAAAAGCCGCAGGAAATCAGCGGCTGCTCCAACAAGGAAAGGGTTACTCGGCATGGCATTATTCGGCAGTAAAAAAACAACAAGCGGCGTTCAGAAGGGCGAGACTCAGAAAAAACCGTTCTTTAAATTCTGGGAAATTTTCGGCGAAAAGTTCTGGAAATTCTTTCAGATTAACCTGATTTATTTTCTTTTCTGTATCCCGATCGTTACGTTCGGTCCCGCAACGGCGGCAATGACGCAGATAATGCGCAAATTCACAATCGGCGAACCGATTTTTATTTTCGATGAATTCAAAACCGCCTTCAAGAAGAATTTCAAGCAGGCTTTCTTTGTCGGACTGCTGGATTTGTTCCTGATCGGCATTTTCCTTATAAATCTTATGTTCTACTCCGCTGCGGTTACCGAGGGAGTCGGCACGGACAGCTTTATTATGCTTGCAGTTTCGCTTGCGGTGGGCGTTATGGTTTATATGATGCATTTTTATGTTTATCCGCAGGTTGTCGCTTTGCAGCTGAGCCTTCCGCAGATTTTCAAAAACTCGTTTATCCTTATGGTTGCCGGACTGAAAAACAGCCTTGCGGCGCTTTTCTCGACAGTTCTGCTGTACCTTCTTATATATATAGGACTTCCGTATTCGTTGTTTATGCTCCCGTTTGTGCCTGCGGCTTGGGTGTGCTTTATCGGTACGTTCTGCGCGTATCCCGTTATCCGCAAGTACATCATCGACCCCTATTACGAAGCGCGCGGGGAGATCAATCCCGAATATACTCGTTATGAGGTCGGCGAGGAGGAAAATTTATTTACCGACCGCGGCGGTTTTGAAGAGCCTACGCTCATCAATCCGCGGAAAAATACCCCGACCGTAAAGGTTGACAAGGTTAAAGTAAAAGGAAAGGTTATAAAGTAAGAACAAGTAAATACTCCCGAAGCAGAAAGAGAGGTATAACATGAGAGCAGATTTACACTGCCACACCACACTGTCAGACGGCTCACTCGGAATCGAAGAGGTTATTGCGCAGGCAAGACGTAACAGTATCGACTGCCTTGCGATTACCGACCACGACAATCTTGCGTCAACGTCCCGCGCTGTTCTTCTCGGACAGCGATACGGAATACGGGTTCTGCCCGCCGTTGAGATTTCTGCGGTTGACAGCGAGCGCGGCAGAAAGGTGCATATACTTTGCTATATGCCCAAAAAGCCCGACAGACTTGAGGGTCTTTGCCTTCGTACAAGCGAGGCTCGTAAGAAGCTTGGCAAGCAGATGGCGCTCAAGGTTATCGGTCAGTATCCTATTGCTCTCGAAAACATTCTCCGCTACGCTGCGGGAGGAAAATCAATTTTCAAGTGCCATATTATGCATGCGCTGATGGACTACGGTTATACCACCGAGCTTTACGGAAAGGTTTACGACGAGCTTTTCAGCGCGGAAAACGGTCTTTGCGCAGAGGAGGTGCGTTCGGAAACGGAGGATCTTCCCGACGTGAAATTTGCGCTCAATCTTATACATTCTGCGGGCGGAACGGCGGTTATCGCTCACCCGAAGGTTTATAACAGCTTCGAGCTTATCGAGGAGCTTGCGGCGGCGGAAAAAATCGACGGTATTGAGGTGTATCACGAAAGCGTTGACGAGGACGGCGAAAAGCAGCTTGAGCAGCTTGCGGCAAAATACAATATTCTCCCGACGGGCGGCTCGGATTTCCACGGCTTCTACAATCACTACGCAATCTCTCTCGGCTATAAATTTACGCCCGAAGCGACAGTCAGGAAAATACTGGAAAGAAGCGAAAACGCATAACGCTTCAAAAACAATGGAAGAATAAAGGCGTCACCGCACAATTGCCGGTTCACATCGGAACGACAATAACTGTGCGGTGAAGCTTAAAAATAATAATATACAAAGGAATGATGTTATGACTTACGAATACACACCGCGCGGAGTATGTTCGCGCAAAATGATTCTCACCGTTGAAAACGGTATACTCACCGACCTTGAGGTTGTCGGAGGCTGCAACGGAAATTTGCAGGGAATAAGCGCTCTCGTTAAGGGTATGCCCATTGACGAGGTTATAAAAAGACTGGACGGAATCCGCTGCGGTATGCGCGGAACGTCATGTCCCGACCAGCTTGCGCAGGCTCTGAAAGAGCTTGAAAAGTAATGGAATACTGGGACGTTATAGACAGGACGGGGCGCTCGCTCGGCTATACGCACCTTCGCGGTAAGCCTATGAAAAAGGGCGAACGCCACCTTGTTACCGACATAATCGTTACAAACGGCAGGGGCAGGCTCCTGCTGATGTATCGCCACCCCGATAAGCCTTACGGCGACTGCTGGGAAATTACGGGAGGGAGCGTGCTTGCGGGCGAAAAAAGCCTTGACGCGGCTCAGCGTGAGCTTGCCGAAGAAACGGGAATATGCGCGCCCGCAGAAAGATTTTCCTTTGTGCAGCGGACGGTAGGAACAGGGCACGCGATTTACGACGCATATCACGTTGTGAGCGATACGCCCCTTGAAAAAATTATTTTTCAGGAGGGCGAAACAACGGACGCGTGCTGGGTCGATTCGGACGAATATCTGTCGCTTTGCGAGGAGGGGCGCGTCTGTACGCCCTGCCGCGTAAGGTATCAGGAGTATATTCTTGCGCTGCTCAAAAAGGAAGAAAAGGAAGAAAAGAAACAAAATGAAGATATTTGCTGTTGATTTCGGCGACAGCCACACGGGAATCGCTGCGAGCGACCCGCTTGAAATGCTTGCAACCCCGATTTGCATTGTTCACGAAAAGGATTTTGTCACTTGCGCGGATAAGGTTGCCGAGGAGATAAAAAAAGGCGGCGGAGAGCTTGTCGTGGTGGGAAATCCCGTAAATATGAACGGGAGTCTCGGTCCGAGAAGCGAAAAGTGTACCGAGTTCGCCGGCTTGCTGAGAGAGCGGCTTGACATACCCGTTGAAATGTGGGACGAACGCTCTACGACCGTTACCGCGCACGAGCGAATGAACGAGGTAAATAAGCGCGGGAAAAAGCGCAAGGCGGTTATTGACGCAGTGGCGGCGGCGATAATTCTTGAAAATTATCTTGCGTACAGGCGAAATCACAAGGAATGATTATATGAGAAAGCGTTATGACAGAAAGGAAGCGGATAAGCGGCTTAAGCGGCGAATGGCGATCAACTGGGTCATTATGTTCGTTTCGGCGGCGCTGATTGTTATCTGCTATTATTTTTTGTAAGATATGAAAAGGCTTGAAACGCTCAGAGCTGCGCTTTTGCAGCTTGAGGCGGGCAAAAACGCGGAGGAAAGCCGTTTAATCGGCGAAAGGGCTTGCCGCGAAGCGAAAAAAGCAGGCGCGGAGCTTGCCGTATTTCCCGAAATGTTTTCCTGCGGGTACAATATACCCGAAAATTTGGACGAGCTGCGCGAGCTGGCTGTTCCTGCGGACGGGGAGTTTGTTTCCTTTTTTGGACGGCTGGCTTCCGAGCTTGACATGGCGATAGCGATAACCTTCCTCGAAAGCTATGACCCGCTGCCGAGAAATTCGGTTCGGCTGTACGACCGCTTCGGAAAGGCTTTGTTCACCTACGCCAAGGTTCATACCTGCGATTTTGGCGATGAAAAGCGCCTTACGCACGGCAATGAGTTTTTCACCGCGCCGCTTGAAACAAATTCGGGAACGGTAAATGTCGGCGCAATGATATGCTACGACAGGGAATTTCCCGAAAGCGCACGGATATTGATGTTACAGGGAGCGGAACTGATAATTGTTCCGAATGCGTGCCCGATGGAAATAAACCGGATTTCACAGCTTCGCGGGCGCGCTTATGAAAATATGCTTGGAATTGTTACGGTAAATTACCCCATAGGTAAGCCCGACTGCAACGGGCACTCCACGGCGTTTGACGGTATAGCCTATGTTCCCGATATGTGCGGCTCGCGTGACACAATGCTGCTTGACGCGGGAGAGCAGGCGGGAATTTACACGGTGGATATTCCGATTGCGAAAATACGCGAGTACCGAAGCCGCGAGGTTCATGGCGACGCTTACCGCCGTCCGGAGCTTTACGGCGCACTGACCGAAAACGAGAAAAAACCGCCGTTTGTTCGGGAGAGCTTCAGAAATTAGCCGCGCGCGGATTTTCGCGTTATTTCAATTGCAATTCACACTTGACAACCCTTTCGGAATATGATAAAATGTGAATATGTTATAAAAGGCGCTGAGGCATTCAGAGTATCCGCAGTACCGCCTTACAGAGAGCCGCAGTCGGTGAAAAGCGGCAGGTACGGGCGGCGGTGAAGTGCGCTTGCCGAGCCGACGGGAGGAATAAAGTATTCCCGTCCGTTTCCCGCGTTAAGGGCTACGAGCCTGTTTTTACAGGAAATCGAAGTGGAACAGTGTATTTTTACGCCTTCGCAGTTTTGCGGAGGTTTTTTGTTTTTTGGAGGGCAAAATGTTCAAAAAAATAAAAGAGGACATAAAGTCCATTCGTGAGCGCGACCCCGCTGTAAAAAGCGATTTGGAGGTGTTTTTTCTCTATCCGAGCTTCAAGGCGATCCGCGCATACCGCCGCGCGCATAAGCTGTACCTGAAAAAGCACTACTTTCTGGCGCGCTGGATTTCTCAGCGCGCGCTTCACAAAACAGGTATTGAAATTCACCCCGGCGCGACTATCGGAAAAGGTCTGTTTATCGACCACGGAAGCGGCGTCGTTATCGGTGAAACCACGATAATCGGCGACAACTGTACGATTTATCAGAACGTCACGTTAGGCGGAACGGGTAAGGACGTCGGAAAGCGCCACCCCACTCTCGGAAATAACGTGCTTGTCGGTGCGGGCGCAAGGGTTTTAGGTCCGTTCAAGGTCGGTGATAACGCGAAAATCGCGGCGAACGCGGTCGTTTTAAGCGAGGTGCCGCCGAACTGTACCGCGGTCGGCGTTCCCGCAAGGGTTGTCAAGCGCGACGGCGTAAGAGTGAACGTTGCGCGGGAGCTTGACCAGATTCACATTCCCGACCCTGTATCGCAGCAGTTCTGTCAGCTTCAGGGTGAAATCGAGCGGCTTCAGAAACAGCTTGACGTTAAAAATGACATAAAAAAGGAAGGTAATTAAAATGCAGCTTTATAATACGGCTTCAAGAAAAAAGGAAGAATTTATCCCGCGCTTCGAGGGTAAGGTAAGTATGTATACCTGCGGTCCGACCGTGTATCATTACGCGCATATCGGCAATCTGCGCAGCTATATTATGGAGGACGTTCTTGAAAAATACCTGCGCTTTGTCGGCTACGACGTCAAGCGCGTTATGAACATCACAGACGTGGGACATCTTACCGGCGACGGCGACACGGGCGACGATAAAATGCTTAAGGGCGCAAAGCGCGAACACAAAACGGTTATGGAAATTGCAAAATTCTATACCGACGCTTTTTTCGAGGACTGCAAAAAGCTCAATATCAAGCGTCCCGACGTGGTTGAGCCTGCAACGCAGTGTATTGACGAATTTATCCGCGTTATTTCCTCGCTGATTGAAAAGGGCTACGCCTACGAGGCGGGCGGAAATATCTATTTTGACACCTCCAAGCTTGAAAAATACTATGTTTTCAACGATTTCAAGGAGGAGGATTTGGCTGTCGGAGTGCGCGAGGGCGTTGAGGAGGATTCCAACAAGCACAGCAAGGCGGACTTTGTGCTGTGGTTTACAAAATCCAAATTCGACGACCAGGAGCTTAAATGGGACAGTCCGTGGGGCGTTGGCTACCCCGGCTGGCACATTGAATGCTCGTGCATCAGTATGAAGCATCTCGGAGAGTATCTTGACATTCACTGCGGCGGTATCGACAACGCTTTCCCGCATCACACCAACGAAATTGCGCAGAGCGAAGCTTATCTGGGACACGAATGGTGCAATTTCTGGTTCCATATTCTTCATCTTAACACAAACGATGGAAAAATGAGCAAGTCAAAGGGCGAATTCCTGACGGTTTCGCTGCTTGAAGAAAAGGGCTACGACCCCGTTGCATACCGCTTTTTCTGCCTTCAGTCGCACTACCGCAAGTCGCTCGTTTTCACCTACGAAAACCTTGACAATGCGGCGGGCGCGTACAATAAGCTGACCGCAAAAATCGCGGCGTTGCTTAAAGCTGAGCAGGGTGAAATTGAACAGGAAAAATACGACGGGCTTATGAACGGCTTCCGCGCCGCGCTTGACAACGACCTTAACACCTCTCTTGCTATAACGGCGGTGTATGATGTTTTAAAGGCGGACGCAACCGCTGCGACAAAGCTTGCGCTTTTACGGGAATTTGACAAGGTGCTTTCTCTGAACCTTATCGAAGCTGCTCAGAAAACGGAAAACGAGCCAAAGGACGATATTCCCGACGAGGTTAAGGAGCTTGCCGCGCAGCGTTCCGAGGCGAGAAAAGCGAAGAATTTTGCGCTGGCAGACGAGCTGCGCGATAAAATTGCCGCTCTCGGATATATAATTGAGGAAACAAGGCAGGGAACGAATATCCGAAAGGCTTGACGAATCGTCTGAAACGTATTATAATAAGTGTGTAATACAAGGCATTATCTGTGAAAGGAAAACCAATGAAGCTTAAAAAAATTGCAGCGGCAATCGCGGCGGCCGGCGTTCTGTCGCTTTCGGGCTGTTCGCTTTTCGGAACAGGCTCCGCAGTTAGCAGTGGTCTTACAAGCTATGATTTCAGTCAGATGGAGTTTGTTCAGTTCAACGAGCCTTACGAGGGTCAGCCGCTTGCCGTAATTGAAACGACAAAAGGCACGATTGAAGCGGTGCTTTATCCCGAATACGCACCTAACACAGTCGATAATTTCGTCAATCGCGTAAACGACGGCTTTTACAATGATAAGGACATCTACGGTATAGTTGACAGCGCGCTCTTTCTTACGGGCGCGTGCAACGATGAGGGAACTCAGGGCTATACCAACGACGGCGAGCTTATCCCGAACGAGTATTCCGTCAACCTCTGGACGTTTAAGGGAGCGCTTTGCGCTTTTAACGGACAGCAGGGCTACGGCGACAGCAGATTCTTTATCGTAAACGATAAGGCAATAACCGAGGAGGAGGACGCGGAGCTGCGGTCGTTCGTTGACAGCGACGGTAACCGCAGAATGCCCGACGAGGTGATTGACAAATACATTGAAAAGGGCGGAGTTATCCATATCGCCGCGAGCTATACCGTTTTCGGACAGGCGATTTCGGGTTTTGACGTTATCGAGGAAATCTCGGCGGTGAGCGTTGACGAGCAGACGGCGCGTCCGACCGAGGAGCTGAAAATAAAGAGCATTACGCTTACCGAATACCACGCTGATGAAGGGGGGCTTTCTGAATGAGGAGCTTTTTCAGAAGAACAGCCGCGCTTGCGGCGGGAGCTGCCGTATTGCTGTCGCTTTCAGGCTGCGGCGAGGAGGAAAAGCAGGTCGGCAATATCGGCGATGTGAAGCTTGAAGAAGGCGATGTTTACGCTGTAATAAGCATAATGGATTACGGCGATATTACGGCGAAGCTTTTTCCCGAAGCAGCGCCCGAATCTGCGGCGCGGTTTATCGCATATTCCGAGCAGGGCTATTACGATATGAAAAATATTCACCGCGTAATCGACAATTTCGCGATACAGGGCGGTTCGCTCAACGGCGACGGAACAGACGGAGAAATTCCCGACGCGGATTATGTTCCGATTGAGGTGAACGAAAATGCGCGGCATTTCTACGGCGCACTGTGCTTTGCGGCTAACTCAAAGGGCAGCTTTGCGCAGTTTTACATCGTTGACAATAACACCCCGCAGGATATTACGGGAGCGATTGAGAGCCTTTCCGCGCAGCTTGCGGACGAGTCGATAGTTTCACGGCTTTTGCCCGAGGACAAGCAGACGTATGAGGAATATCTGAATAATCTAAAGAAAATGCCGGAAGCGGTTCTTGAAAAATACGAAACCCGCGGCGGGCTTTACGCGCTTGACGGTAAGGAAACTGTTTTCGGACAGGTTATAGACGGCTTCGACGTTCTTGAAAAAATATCCGGCTGCGAGGTCGTTACGGGAAATGAAATCGACGACCGTAATAAAATCGCCTCCAAGCCGCTTGATGAAATCGTTATCGAAAAGGTCGAGATAATTCGGATTGAGTCTGAGGTTACCGAGGAAACAACAACGAAAAAGGGTCAGAAAACCACCACGACAACGCAGATTGTTGCCGAAACGGTCGAAACCACTACCACCGAAGCAACCACGCCCGTTACCGAGCATACCTTAGACACGCTGGTAAGCATTGAAACCACGCAGACGCCCGACGAGTAAGCTTTTCGGCAAAACTGCACAAAAATGAATTGTCCGCACCGTTCCGCTCTTACACGGAGCGGTGCTGATATTCCTGTCCGATTTCATAAAAATTATGCAAAAAGCTCTTCCGATTGCATATTTTCCGCTGAAATGACAAAAATATATGGTGAAAACGTAGATTTTGCCAAAAAGGTCTTTTCATTCGGGGGAAAGTGTGGTATAATGTAAATGTGTCGCGTTGTGACGCTTGTGAATATTTTGCGGTGTTCGGGTAAAGACAGGTTGAGTATCTGTTTTTATCGGGATACTTTTTGGGCAGTCGTGCGCTCCTCTGCGCTTTCTGCCGTGCCGCCGATGGAATAGGCGGTAAAAATAACAGCTAAGAGGTATTATTTTGGATAAATTTATTATAAACGGCGGTAAGCGGCTTACGGGCGAGGTCGAAATCAGCGGCGCAAAAAACGCTGCGGTTGCGATTATTCCCGCTGCATTGCTTGCCGAAGAACCTTGTACACTTGAAAATGTTCCGAACATTAACGATGTTTCAATTGACCTTCGGATTCTTCGCGACCTTGGCGCGGAGGTAACCGTTCTGGATAATTCAACCATTCGTATCGACCCGAAAAATGTGCGCGACGTCCCCGTTCCGTATGAGCTTGCGCGTTCAATGCGCGGTTCGTATTACTTTCTTGGAACGATGCTGAGCAAGTTCCGTCACGCCCATGTTCCTATGCCGGGCGGCTGCGACCTCGGCGACCGACCGATGGATCAGCACCTAAAGTGCTTCCGCGCTCTCGGCGCTAAGTGCGCAATCGAGCATGGAAGCGTTGATATTCAGGCGGAATTCCTTTTCGGTACGCAGATTTATTTTGATAAGGTTTCGGTCGGCGCAACTATAAATGCAATCCTTGCGGCGGTAAAGGCTGAGGGACTTACTATCCTTGAAAATGCCGCAAAAGAGCCGCATATCGTTGACCTTGCAAACTTCCTCAATTCAATGGGCGCGGATATAATGGGAGCCGGAACCGACGTTATCAAAATCAAGGGCGTTCCGCATCTGCACGGCACAACATATTCGATCATCCCCGACCAGATTGAGGCGGGAACGTTTATGATTGCCGTTGCCGCAACAAAGGGCGACGCTATTATAAAAAATGTTATCCCGAAGCACCTTGAGCCGATTACCTCCAAGCTCCGTAAAATCGGCGTTGTTGTTATGGAATATGACGACAGCGTCCGCGTTATCGGGCAGGAGTCTTACGAGAGAATATCCGTTAAGACCATGCCGCACCCCGGCTTCCCGACGGATATGCAGCCGCAGCTTGCCGCACTGCTTACCTTGGCGAAGGGGACAAGCATTATAAACGAGAGCATTTTCGACAACCGCTTCAGATATGCTGACGAGCTGAGAAGAATGGGCGCCGATATATCGGTTGACGGAAAGGTTGCGGTTATCGAAGGCGTTGACCACCTCACGGGCGCGCCTGTAAAGGCGGCAGACCTTCGTGCGGGCGCTGCGCTTATCATTGCGGGACTCAGCACGCAGGGAACAACGGAAATTGAGGATATTTATCACATTGAGCGCGGTTACGAAAACATGGATCTGAAGCTGCGGAAAATGGGCGCGGATATTACAAAGCGCACCTTCCCCGACGCTATCAGAGAAGCGCTCTGACACTGAAATCAGATACGAAAAAGGCGGGATTTTTCCCGTCTTTTTTTGAAGCATAGTACGGAAGGATTTGACGCAAAAATGCGAATTGTATCTTTGTGCAGCTCCAGCAAGGCGAACTGCACCTATATTGAACACAACGGCGAGGGTATTCTTGTGGACGTCGGGTGCAGCTTTAAGGCGCTGCGGGAGGGGCTGGCGAAAATTGACCGCGCGGTGAGCGACGTGAGAGCGGTTGTTATAACTCACGAGCATACCGACCATATAGCGGGGCTTTTGCAGCTGACCAAAAACACGGAAATCCCCGTTTATGCCTCGGAGGGAACGATGGACAGGCTGATTTCGGGCGGAAAGGTTGCCCGTCCTGCAAATCTGCGTCTTACTGACGAGCTTTTGAACTCGCCTGTATCTATGGCGGTAAAAGCGTTCAGAACTCCGCACGACAGCGCGGAAAGCGTTGGCTATACGATTACGGCGGGCGAAACGAAGGCGGCTGTGTGTACCGATTTGGGGCACGTTCCCGCCGAGGTGCGTGAAAATCTGCTGGGCTGTCGTTTTGTGCTGCTTGAATCAAATTACGACCCGCAGACGCTCATACGCAATCTCAATTACCCGCCCGCATTAAAGGACAGAATCCGTTCAAAGCTCGGACATCTCTCAAACGGGGAAAGCGGAGCTTTTGCGCGGGAGCTGATTCGCTCGGGCACAACCTCATTTCTGCTGGGACACCTGAGTCAGCAGAACAACACTCCGCAGCTTGCCTACGAAAGCATGATTGCTTCGCTTGGCGTTATCGGCGCGCAGGTGAACAGGGATTTTCTGCTTGAGGTTGCCGAGGTTCAGGGCAGCGGCAGGGTGATTGCGGTATGAGCTTTGAATTTTCGGACGACAACAAGCGTTATCACACGCTGAGCTATCACAATCGTCATACATACGGCGGAAAGGTATTCAAGGCGGTTCTTGACTGCGGTTTTACCTGTCCGAATATTGATGGAAGCAGGGGAGTGGGCGGCTGCACATACTGCGACGGCGGAAGCGGGTATTTTACTTCGGCGGGGAGCGTTACGCGGCAGCTTGAATGGGAGCGCGAGCGGATTTACCAAAAGAATCCGAACGCGGGAATTATCGCCTATTTTCAATCCCACACCAATACCTATGCGCCTGCCGAGCGGCTTCGCGGACTTTTCGGCGAAGCGGCTGCTTTCGGGGTTTGCGGAATTGCGGTTGCTACCCGCGCGGATTGCCTTGACAGCGAAAAATGCCGCATACTTGCGGAGCAGCCCGTCCCCGTGACGGTCGAGCTTGGTTTGCAGACGGTTCACGACGAAACTGCACGCAGAATAAACCGCTGCCACGATTACGCGGAATTTTTGCAGGCTTACGAACTGCTGAAGGGGTTCGGGCTGCGCGTTTGCGTTCACATAATCAACGGTCTGCCCGACGAAACGGACGAGATGATGCTGGAAACGGCGCGTCGGCTTGGCAGGCTTCGTCCTGACGGCGTGAAGCTTCACCTGCTGCACGTGATACGCGGGACGGCGCTTGCAGAGGATTTTCTGCGCGGGGAGTATGTTCCGCTTGAAAAGGAGCGGTATGTGGACGTTGTGGTGCGGCAGCTTGAGCTGCTTCCGCCCGAAACGGTCATAGAGCGGATAACGGGCGACGGCGACAAGGAAAAGCTGCTTGCGCCGCTCTGGAGCATGGATAAAATCTCGGTGCTTGGCGCAATTGATTTGACGCAGAAGCAGCGCGGAACGTGGCAAGGCAGGCTTTTCACTGACAACTGACAGCTGCGAAACCGCAGCTCAGTGCCTGCCGGCAGGCGGCTCCCTTCAAGGGGAGGGGGCGCGGCGCGCGCGTTTTGTGCGGCTTCGCCGCACAAAACGGTTCCTCGGGCGGCTTTGCCGCCCGAGGAACTTGCATTTTGCTTCGCAAAATGCAAGCCGCGCGCCGCGCCGATTGTGTGGTGGAGGGAGATGGCAAAAGGAGCAGCCGAAGCCTTGGAATCTCAGCGAGCCGCCCCTTATTGAATATGTTTGCGCTCAACCGAAAATCGAATTTAGCACGACTGCACAACTCCGAGTTTGGTTTATAAGCTGCATTTAACTTGAAATCAACCGTAAATTGTGATATACTGATAACAACAGGGCAAAGGGGGTAAAATTGTGGAAAACAGCTTTAACAGCAATCTTAAACGTATTCGTAAGGAAAAAGGCGTAACGCAGGAACAGCTTGCAGATAAAGTCGGCGTATCACCGCAGGCAGTGTCGAAATGGGAGCTTTCAAGCTGCCCCGACCCGCAGCTTCTGCCCGCAATCGCGGATTTTCTCGGCGTTACAATAGATGAGCTTTTCGGGCGCGCTCCCGAAAAAGAAGTGAGCGTTCACACCCGCGCTATGCTTGAACTTTATGATATGGGACAAAGCGACAAGAGCGCCCAAAATCGTCTGGAATATGCTTACGAGCTGGTGCGGGCTTCGATCATGGGGAGCTGCGGCTGCAACTCCTACGGTGATGTTCCGCAGAATGTTCTTGATTCCGAATACGGACAATATACGCTGTATAATCGGGAAGAGGGCTTCATTTTCGGCAGGCTGAATGCAAATCTGCCGTTTATGCTTGTAATGCCCGAACCCGAAAAAGGCTACGACGACGTGCTGGCTTATGATAAGCGCGCGGTAGAATTATTCGCCTTTCTCGCTATGCCGAACGCCCTGCGTGCAATGTATTATCTCGCAGGAAAAAGCACAACGATTTTCTTCAGAGCAGAAACTCTTATGCACGAGCTTTCGATTTCCCGCGAAAACGCCAAAGAGATTATAAATAAAATGCTTGAGTTCAACTTTATCTGGGAAGCGACCCTTGACGGTGCGGCAAAGGAAAACGAAAAAATCTATCAGTACCTTGCGGATTATACGCTGATACCCTTTCTCACGTTTACACTCACCTTTTTGAACCGTCCCAACAGCTTTAATTATAATACCTCGTGGCGCGAAAAAACGTTCTTCAAGAATGATACCTACAAGGAGAAAAAGACCGATGAAAAAGAAAAATAAAAAGGAGAATAACCCGCTGCACACCGAGTACGGCATACTGAAAAACTCGGTTTACATACTGGGTAAAATCCGTCAGTACAAGCCTTTTTTGCCATGGCTTATGTTGCTTGGCGTTTTCGCTGGCTCGCTTATGCAGTACCTCTGGACGTTTATCGGAAAATTTGTTATCGATATTATAGAACAGCAGGCTTCTTCCGTGGAAAAGAATCTTTCTCCGCTTCTCTCGCTGCTTATTGCAACAACGATCATCGAGCTTGTGGCAATGGCTCTTAACACCATTGCAAATAACAGGATATGGTTTAATATGATTGACGTCCGTATGAGAATGATAAGCGAACGTATCCGTAAAGTCCTTTCGATGGAATATCAGACTCTGGAAAATCCCGATATGCTCGATATGGAGGAAAAGGCGGAACAGGCTACGGGCGGCAACAATAACGGCGTTGAAGGTATGATGCATTCTATTTACGGCATAGGCTCAAACATTGTGCTTATGGCTGTAACGCTTGTTACGGTTGTGACTCTCGATTGGCGGCTTATTATAATTCTTTCCGTTGTGTCATTTTTGCAGTTTTTATTCTTTAAGCACACCGTCAAGCGTGACAAAAAAGAGGTCTGGGATATGCTTGCGCCCACCTGGAGAAAAATCAATTATATGGAGCGTGCAACGCAGGATTTCGACTACGCAAAGGATATCCGCCTTTTCGGTATGAAGAACCGGCTTCTTGAAAAACAGCACGAGATACTCAGCGAAAAGCAGAGCAAGGTTCTGCACAGCCGAAACCTCTGGATGAAGAACTCGGCTTTTTCCAACCTTATCGGTATAGTTTCAAAGGGCGCGGTTTACGCTATACTTATTTATTCCGTTATCGGCTCGGATATGAGCATCGGTAATTTTACACTGTTTCTCGGACTTTCCTCAACATTTTCGTCAACGCTTACAAATTTTCTGAATTCTCTCGGTCAGTTCAAGGAGCGTTCAATGGAAACCGACGATTTCCGCAGCTTCATCGACTACCAAAGCGACCCCGAAAATGATACGGTACCGCTTCTGAAAACCGACAGGTACACCTTTGAATTCAAAAACGTTTCCTACCGCTACAAGGGCGCGGAGGAGTATGCGCTGAAAAATCTCGATCTTACCATTGAAGCGGGAAAAAGGCTTGCTGTCGTAGGTCTTAACGGCGCGGGAAAAACCACGTTTATCAAGCTTCTGCTTCGTCTGTACGACGTTACAGAGGGTGAAATTCTTCTTAACGGCATTGATATAAGGAAATTCAAGCGCGACGAATATTACACGCTTTTTGCGCCCGTATTTCAGAATGTGGAGATTTTCGCTTTCCCGATGAGCGAAAATATTTCCATGAAGCCGCCCTGCGACACCGACGTGAGGTTAGCGGAGGAATGTGCTGTAAAAGCGGGTCTGGGCGAAAAATTAAGCAGCTTATCCGACGGCGTTGCGACCGAGCTGCTTAAGGTTATCCACGACGACGGCGTAGACCTTTCGGGCGGCGAGAAGCAAAAGCTTGCGCTTGCAAGAGCCTTGTACAAAAACGCGCCCGTTATTGTGCTTGACGAACCGACAGCCGCGCTTGACGCGCTTGCGGAATACAGCTTATACAAGAACTTTGATGAAATTATCGGCGATAAATCGGCGGTTTACATTTCCCACCGTCTTTCTTCAACGCGCTTCTGCGACAGCATAGCAATGTTCAAGGCGGGAGAAATGGTGGAATACGGAACTCATGCGCAGCTGCTCGCAAAGGGCGGAGCTTATTCGGAAATGTTCAATATTCAGGCGCAGTATTACAAGGAGGGGGAGAAAGAGTATGAAGAAATCGGCTGAAAAGAAAAGCGCTTTTGACATTGCAGTAAAAACCATAAAGTATTTCTTTCCCATCGCATGGAAAGCGCACAAGGGATTTTTCTTCGTCAGCGCTTTAGGCATTATCGTGACCTCCCTCACGCCCTTTGTGGGTATTATGATTTCGCCGATGATTATTGACGAGCTTATGGGCGAACGAAATATACAAAAGCTTGTATTTTATGCGGCGGCTATCGTTTTAATCGAGGCGCTTGGTACGCTTATCACCTCCATTATAAGTATTGTTGTGGAAAAATATGACGAAAAATATCAGAATCTTTTTAGTGAGCTTATGAGCAAGCGTGTTATGGAGCTGGATTTTCAGCACACGGAGGATAAAAAGGCTCTGGATCAGGCAAATCTCGCAAGCGAGGGTATGAGCTGGTATTCGGGCGGCGTGGTAGGTATTTTTCAGCAGGTTTTCAATATTATAATCAACCTGTCCGTAATTGTCGGCGTTATGGTGATTATTCTGACAAAAGCTCCTCTGCTGTTTCTGATTACGGCGGTGCTTCTGTTAATCAACGCCTTCCTGCGAAGCAAGAGAAATAAGGTGGATATTGAGTTTTACGGCAGGCTTGCCAAATCCAACCGCATATTTGGTTATCTCGGCTGGTCGCTGACGGATTTCAGATACGGAAAGGATATTCGTCTTTACGGCGCGGCGGAAATGATGGCGAACAAGTGGGACGCGTACAACGAGGGACAGATTAGCGAGTGGAGGGATAACAGCGATAAGCACCTTAAGCTTGATATACCGTCGGATATAGCGGGCGCGGCGCGTGATTTCGGCTCGTATTTTTATCTCGGCGTTCTGGCTATCCTCGGAAAAATAACGATAGGCGCGTTCACGCAGCTTCTTACCGCAAGCGCAACCTTTAATAATAATATGAACGGTCTGATTTACAACGTGCAGGAAATAATCAAGCGCACAAGCTACGCCTATGAATATGTCAGGTTTATGGACTATCCGTCGGCTATTGAAAAGGGCGACCGACGCGTACAGAACGCACCGCACACCATTGAATTCAGAAACGTAGGCTTTACCTATCCGAACACCGAGGTCAAGGTGCTTGAAAACGTTAATATCACCATTAAACCGGGCGAGCATTTATCCGTGGTCGGACTTAACGGCGCGGGAAAAACCACATTTATTAAGCTTCTGTGCAGGCTTTACGACCCGACTGAGGGTGAGATTCTGCTTGACGGCGTAAATATAAAGGAGTATGACTATGCGGAATATATGTCGTTATTTTCGCCTGTTTTTCAGGATTTCAAGCTGTTCAGCTTCACGATAAAGGAAAATATCGCGCTGAATGAGGATTGCTCCGACGAGGAGCTTAACAGGCTTATAGAACAGGTCGGTTTATCCGAAAAAATCGCTTCGCTGGAGAAAGGCGCTGCAACAAATCTGTTCAAGGCTTTTGATGAAAACGGAATTGAGCCTTCGGGCGGCGAGCAGCAGAAAATAGCCATTGCGCGAGCGCTTTACAAGAGAGCGCCGGTGGTTATTTTAGACGAGCCGACGGCTGCGCTCGACCCTGTTGCGGAGTACGACATTTATCGGCAGTTTGACGCGCTTGTGGGCGGAAAAACCGCGATTTATATTTCCCACAGGCTTTCAAGCTGCAAATTCTGCGACAGGATAGCAGTTTTTTCGGAGGGCGGGATAAAAGAGTGCGGCACGCACGATGAGCTGTCTGCGCTGGACAACGGCATTTACGCGGAAATGTTTGCTGCGCAGGCGCAGTACTACCGGGAATAAATTTATGCAGAATATGAAGCGTCCGCGCTCGTGGTGAATGAGCGCGGACGTGTTG
>CAZFMC010000029.1:0-19998 GCA_964520065.1 uncultured Ruminiclostridium sp. | reverse complement strand
CCATATTTCATGAAAAAAAGCCACCCTTTCGGGCGACTTTTTCGACAGGCTGAAGAACCGCATTAAAATGCGGTTCTTTTGATTTTTGGCGGAGACGGAGAGATTCGAACTCTCGTCCCTCAAGGGGCATCATGATTTCGAGTCATGTCCGTTATGACCACTTCGATACGTCTCCGTGTTAGAAATGTTCCGTAGAACGTTTATCATTATACAATATTTTTTTTGAATTGTCAATACCGTTTTTGGGAATTCGCGCAAAAATTTTAAAAAATAATTGCAATTAGCACGCCGTTGTGCTATAATGATGTAGTATGGCGAATATTTTCACCCGTCCTTTCAGATAATAGCATAAGGGCTTTGTTCCCCCGGTATTCGGAATTTCCGGATTGCAAATTGTCAAATCGAAAGGACTGGCAGAATGTTTAAAAATAACGAAGAAACAACAGAGATAGACGAAGCTTCCGCAGGAGAACAGACCGAACAGCTTCTCGATACGGGAATCGTTTCAACCCCAAACGCTAAGCACCTTATCCACTGCCTTACGGTAATCGGACAAATCGAGGGTCACTACATTCTCCCCCCGCAGAATAAAACCACAAAGTACGAGCATATTATCCCCGCACTGGTCGCAATCGAGCAGGATAGGGATATCGAAGGACTACTGATTATTCTCAATACGGTAGGCGGCGACGTTGAGGCAGGTCTTGCTATCGCGGAGCTTATAGCAGGTATGGATAAACCAACCGTTTCCATTGTTGTCGGCGGCGGTCATTCAATCGGCGTTCCGCTGGCGGTAAGCGCTAAAAAAAGCTTCATCGTTCCCTCGGCTACCATGACGGTTCACCCCGTCCGAATGACAGGTCTTGTTCTCGGCGTTCCGCAGACATTGTCGTACTTCGAGCGTATGCAGGACCGTATCACGGGCTTTGTTACCCGAAACAGTAAAATAAGCGCGGCAAAATTCCGCGAGCTTATGATGAAAAAGGATGAGCTTGTTATGGACGTCGGCTCTGTCGTCGATGGCGAAACAGCCGTTAAGCTCGGTCTTATCGACGAGCTTGGCGGACTTTCCGAAGCCGTTTCCGCCCTGTACGAGCTTATCGAACAGAATTGCGGAGAAAAAACCGAACCAAAGGAAAAATCGGGGAAGGGGCGGAAAAAATGATTCTCTATTCTATTATCAGCCCCGACGACATATTTTGTACTTGTACGGACGAATTGCCCCAAACAGGCTTCAGCTCCGTAAAGGGCGGCGTCGTTGAATATGTCGAGCAGAACGGCGTAAAAACAGTCCGTCGGCTCATATCCACCGACCCGTTTATGTATCTTAACAGCCGCTATTCACCATCGGCATATTTCAGCGGGAAATAATCCCGCTTACATATTGGAAAGGAAATTTTATGGACTACATTTTTATCATTATTCAGGGAATTATTCAGGGACTCACCGAATTTCTTCCCGTTTCAAGCTCAGGACATCTTTCGGTCGTACAGCATTTTATGAATATCGGCGAGGAAAGCCTGCTGATTTCAATCGTCCTTCACTTGGGAACGCTTGTCGCGGTTTTCTGTGCGTTTTGGAGCACAATATGGGGAATGATAAAGGAATTTTTCCTTACTCTGCGCGATGTTTTTACGGGCAGCTTCTCATGGTCGGGTATGAACGACAACCGCCGTATGATGTTTATGGTGATTTTCGCCACGCTCCTCCTTGTTCCCGCTTATTTTGTCAAGGATTTCTTCACCTCTGTCGAGGGCGACGGCGATATAATCTTCGAGGGCTGCGCTTTTGTCTTTACGGCAATTCTGCTTTTCCTCTCTGACGCTTGCGTAAAGGGCTATAAAACAGGCAAGGATATGACGGTTAAGGACGCAATAACAGTCGGTCTTTTCCAGTGTGCCGCGCTTTTTCCCGGGGTTTCTCGTTCGGGCAGCACGACCACGGCGGGTCTTTTCTGCGGACTTACCCGCGAAACCGCCGTTACATATTCGTTTATCTTAGGTATCCCCGCAATTCTCGGCGGGAGCGTTCTCGAAATAGGCGACGTTGTTTCGTCAGGCGCGGAAATTGATATTGTTCCGCTTCTTATCGGCTTTTTAACGGCTGCAATCGTCGGCTTCCTTTCGATAAAGCTTGTTAAGCTTGTAATCAAGCATGATAAATTCAAAATCTTCGGTGTGTACACGCTTGTTCTCGGTCTGCTTTGCGTGGGCTGGGGGATTTTTGAAGCGGCAAGCGGCGTGCATTTCCATATTTCGTAAACCGTAATAAATCAGCAAGGGGAAGGTTCAAAATGGCAGAAACAAAAAAGAAAACGGCTGCGGGAAAATCCGCCGCCGATAAGCGTAAGGCGGAGCTTATGCAGCAGGACGCACAGCGCAGGCATATAATCTCCGTGGTTCTTTTCGCTTTCGGTATACTCGTGACAGCGCTCACACTTTTCGGAAAAACCGAGGGTGAGGAGCTTTCCGCGTGGGATTCGATTCATTGCTTCCTTTATGGTCTGTTCGGGCTTGCGGCAATTCTCACCGGTCCCGTTCTGATGTACATAGCGATAATGATTTCCGCTTCGCGTACCAAGGCGACAATCGCCCGAAGCGTCCTGCAGCTCGTGCTTATAATATTGCTGCTGTGCGCGGCGGCGCAGGTGGTTTTCGTAGGCTCAATCGGCGACCCCGAAGCGGAGGAGGCAGCTCTTTCCGACGTTATTTCCTACGTCTACGGGCGTGGTGTAAGTCTTTCGGGCGGCGGCGTGTTCGGCATTGTTTTAGGTGCGCCGCTTTTGCTTTTCGGACAGGCGGGAGCTATCATTATCCTTATTCTTATTGCCTTCGTAATAGTTATGCTGCTGACAAACCTCACCCTTATGGACTTTCTGGCGGCGGTAACAAAGCCGTTCCGTAAGGCGGGACGCTACGCGAAGGAAAAGCACGAGCAGCACCGCGAGGAAAGCGCATATATTCAGCAGGAGTACCGTGCGCTTGAAGCGGAAAAGCAGCAGCTTCGCGCAGCTGAAAGAGAACAGCGCAGAAGCGAGCGGCAGGCGCGTCAGCTTTCCGACGAGGAAGCCCGCGCACGGCGTTTCGCTTCAATTGAAAATGTCACCACCAAGGCGCAGCAGGAGGTAACCGAGGAGGACAAGCGCGAGGCGGCGGCTAAGCAGGCTGAAAAGGAAAATCACGTTGAACAGCAAAAAAAGGAGAGCGAGGAGTTCCGCAAGGATCTGAACGCTTTTCTTAGCGGGAAAACAGCTTCGGCGGAGAAAAAAGAGCCTGTTCCCGTTCAGGAAACCTTTGAAACTGTAAAAATAGAGGAAAATCCGCAGGAAACCGCGCCGTACAGCCCCGACGGTCCGTTCTTTGCCGACGATTCCGAGGAGGTTCAGCCCGTTAAGCCCGCAATCGAAATTGCGCACAGACCCAGCCTTGTAAACGAACCCGCCGCTTCGGACGTGCAGGAGCAGTCCGCGCTTAACGAGGATTTCCCGTTCGATGTTGACGAGGGCGATAAAATTGTCGAGGCAATTCAGGATTTCAGCCGCGAGCAGCAGGAAAACGAAAAAAAGGCTGAGGAAAACGCGGAAAAGGTTCTTGCTACGGTAATCCGTACCGACGAGAGCGGTCAGCAGCGCTTCGATGATATTGTTGCAAATGCCGAGCAGTATAAAGTGCCGCCGAGCGAGCTGCTCAACGATATTGTCCACGAGCGCTCCGACGAGGACATAAATACCGAAATCAAGTGCAATGCCGAAAAGCTTGTCAATACGCTGAAAAGCTTCGGCGTTGAAACAAAATTCCTTGAAGCGGCGCGAGGACCGTCAGTAACGCGCTATGAGCTTCAGCCGGCTATGGGCGTAAAAATCTCCAAAATCACGGGTCTTGTAGACGATATCGCGCTTAACCTTGCAACGGCGGGAGTGCGTATCGAAGCGCCTATCCCCAATAAGGCGGCGGTCGGAATTGAAGTGCCGAACAAAAAGGTGGATTCCGTCCCGTTCAGGGAAATGGTCGAGAGCGCGGCGTTTGCTGAAACAAAGAGCAAGCTCGGCGCGGTTCTCGGCAAGAGCATTTCGGGCGAGGTCGTAATCGCGGATATTGCGAAAATGCCGCATATTCTTATTGCAGGCACAACAGGTTCCGGTAAATCTGTCTGCGTAAACTCAATTATAATGAGCATACTTTTCCGTTCAACTCCCGAAGAAGTGCGCCTGCTGATGATTGACCCGAAGGCGGTTGAGTTTATGATTTATAATGGTATTCCGCATCTGCTTATTCCTGTTGTCACCGACCCGAAAAAGGCTTCGGGCGCGCTTGCATGGGCGGTTACGGAAATGCTCAGCCGTTATAAGCTTTTCTCGGACAACAACGTCCGCGATATTGCCGGATATAACGCTCTTGCGAAAACCCGCGACGATTTACAGGTTATCCCGCAGGTTGTCATTTTTATAGACGAGCTTGCCGATTTGATGATGGCTTCTCCCGGAGAGGTCGAGGACAGCATATGCCGTCTTGCTCAGATGGCGCGCGCGGCGGGAATGCATCTCGTAATCGCAACCCAGCGCCCGTCTGTAAACGTTGTAACCGGCGTTATCAAGGCGAATATCCCAAGCCGAATCGCTTTAAAGGTTGCCTCGCAGGTTGACAGCCGTACCATTATCGACAGCGCGGGCGCAGAGAAGCTGCTCGGAAAGGGCGATATGCTGTATTTCCCTGTCGGTATGCCAAAGCCTATGCGTGTTCAGGGCTGCTGGGTTTCCGATAAAGAGGTTGAACGCGTTGTAGATTTCATCAAAAATTCGTTTATTCTTGATTATGACCAGTCGGTAATCGACGAAATTGAAAAGCAGGCAGAGCTTGCCGCTCAGAAGGCTGGCAAGGGCAAGTCTGACGAGGATGAGGGCGGCGATATAAACGTAAGCGACGAAAAGCTTGACGAAGCAATTGAAGCGGTAATTGAAGCGGGACAAGCCAGCACCTCCTTCCTCCAGCGAAAGCTGAAGCTCGGCTACGGACGAGCAGCGCGGCTGATTGATACGATGGAGCAGCTCGGCGTTGTCGGCGGCTACGAGGGCGCAAAGCCCCGTCAGGTCATTATGACAAAGCAGGAATGGTATGAACGAAAAATGAATAAGCTTGATTAGGAGAACGATTTATGCCTTTTTTACCCGTTTGTAAAAAAGATATGCAGCAGCTCGGCTTAGAGCAGCTCGACTTTATATGTATCACGGGCGACGCCTACGTCGATCACCCCTCGTTCGGAATCGCGATAATTTCGCGTATGGTGGAAAGCATGGGCTTTTCGGTGGGAATGATAGCGCAGCCCGTTTCGGACGCGGATTTTACCGCGCTTGGCAAGCCGCGCTTCGCTTTTCTTGTAACCGGCGGAAATATCGACAGTATGGTTTCAAATTACACCGTTGCGCTGAAAAAACGCTATGACGACGCTTACAGCGCAGGCGGCAGGGGCGGCAGACGGCCCGACCGTGCGCTTACGGTTTATAGCAAGTCCTTGCGCCGCCTTTTTCCCGAAACAGATATAGCTGTCGGAGGTCTGGAGGCTTCCTTGCGCCGTTTTGCGCACTATGATTACTGGGCGGACAAGGTTATGCCGTCCGTCCTTATCGACAGCGGCGCGGATTTGCTTATGTACGGCATGGGCGAGCTTACGATAACGGAAATATGCAATCGTTACAAGGCGGGCGACAGACTCCGCGATATGACCGATATTCGCGGAACGTGCTATCTCACGGAGCCGGTCAATACCCCCCTCGGCGCTGTTCAGTGCGACAGCTTCGAGGTGGTGAGTGAAAATAAAAAAGCCTACGCGAAATCCTGCCGAAAGCAGTACGACGAGCAGGACGAGGTGTACGGAAGAACAATCGTTCAGCGGCACGGAAATAAAATGCTCGTTCAGAATCCGCCTCAGCGCAGCCTTACGCAGTCGGAATTTGACCGCGCCTACGAGCTGCCTTATATGCGTACCTACCACCCGATGTATGAAAAGGAGGGCGGAGTGCCGTCGATAAAGGAAGTCGAATTTTCGATTATTCACAACCGCGGCTGCTACGGCTTTTGCAATTTCTGTTCAATCGCGCTCCATCAGGGACGCAGAATCCAGACAAGAAGCGAGGAGTCGGTTCTTGAAGAAGCGCGGGAGCTTGCGCAGAATCCGAATTTCAAGGGCTATATCCACGACGTTGGCGGACCTACCGCGAATTTCCGCGCGCCGTCCTGCGATAAACAGCTTGAACACGGGCTTTGCAAGGGCAGAAAGTGCCTTGCTCCGCAGCCCTGCAGGAATCTGAAGGTTGACCATACGGAATATCTGAATTTGCTGCGGAAAATACGCGGCATAAAGAATGTAAAAAAGGTTTTCATTCGCTCGGGAATACGTTACGACTATTTAATCGAGGACGAAAACGACGCCTTTATGAAGGAGCTGATAGAGCATCACGTCAGCGGACAGCTGAAGGTTGCGCCAGAACACGCGAGCAACCGCGTTCTTGACTATATGGGAAAGCCGCATATTGAAACCTACGAGCGATTTGAAAAGAAATTCTATCAGCTGACCAAAAGCGTCGGCAAGGAGCAATATCTCGTCCCGTATCTTATGTCGTCGCACCCCGGCTGTACATTAAACGACGCGGTGGATTTGGCGGTATTCCTCAAAAAGCACAATGTCCGCCCCGAACAGGTGCAGGACTTTTACCCCACGCCGGGTACGATTTCAACCGCAATGTTCTACACGGGGCTTGACCCGTACACGCTGGAACCGCTCTACGTTCCGCGAAAGCCCGAAGAAAAGCGTCTCCAGCGCGCACTTTTGCAGTATTACAAAAAGGAAAACAAGGAGCTTGTTATAAAGGCTCTCAATATGACGAAGCGGCGCGAGCTTATCGGCTATGGGCAGGACTGCCTTGTTACGCCGTCGGAGCGCGTGAACGAAAGGTCTAAAAATGAAAAGAACAAACAGAAAAAATCAGTCGGCTGCCTCCGTTCTGCGGGAAATAGCGCAAAGCGCGGCAACGTCCGCAAGCGGGAAGTCCCGCAGAAAAAAAACAGGCGCGGGTAAAAAATCAACTATCTCCGCGATAGTCGTGATAGCGGTGCTTGCACTGATAATTTATCTGAACGAAGCCTTCTGGCAGCTTGATTTCATACCGTCGTGGAGCGAGCTTTACGATACCGCGGGAATGTCCGGACAGAAGCATACGGTTGTTTCCGGCGATGAGGTTTCGGTGCATTTCATCGACGTGGGTCAAGGCGACTGCGCGCTTATTTCGGCGGGCGGAACCTTTACGCTCATAGACAGCGGCGAGTATACCGCTGCCGAGGACGTTATCGCTTACCTTGACGACCTCGGAGTTGAGCGCTTGGATATGGTGATAGCTTCTCACCCGCATTCCGACCATATAGGCTCGATGAACAGCGTGCTTGATACCTTCGGAGCGGACCTTGTGGTGATGCCGAAGCTGACCTCTGATATGATTCCGACGACCGCCTCGTACGAAAAGCTTTTAAAGTCGGTAAAAAGCTGTGGCGCAAGCCTTGAATATGCGCAGGTCGGCGAGATATACAGCCTGACGGACGAATGTACGCTTGAAATTGTCGCACCTGTTAAGGATTACGACGATCTTAACAATTATTCGATTACGGCTGTTTTACGTCACGGCGAAAATTCGTTTTTGTTTACGGGCGACATTGAAAAGAAGGCGGAACGCGATATTCTTGACAGCGGCGCGGATATTTCAGCGGACGTGCTCAAGGTCGGACATCACGGAAGCCGAACCTCCGGTCTTAAAGCCTTTTTGCAGGCTGTCAACCCGAAATACGGGGTGATCAGCGTCGCTTCGCCGAATGATTACGGACACCCCCACGACGAAACCCTGGAAATGCTTGAAAGGCTTGGAATCGAGGTTTTGCGCACCGACCAATGCGGAAATATAGTGTTTGTGAGCGACGGCGCACAGCTTGCCGTTACCACGGAAAAGGGGACTTTATGATAGTTCTGGACAGGTTCGAGGGAGATTTCGCCGTACTGGAATACAGCGGCGCGGACGGCTGTAAAACAGCGAACGTCAGCCGTGAGCTTGTTTCGGCGGACAGCAGGGAGGGCGAGGTTCTCGTTTTTGACGGAGAGAGCTATTCAACCGACGCGGCAGCCACCGAACAGCGCAGAGCCGAGCTGCTGAAATTGCTCGGCGAAATGTAAATAATCTGTAAAAACTCTTGAAAAAAAGGCAATACTATTGTATAATAAACAAGATGGGCTGAGCCGAACGGCAAGCCGGAAATAAATTTGAAAGGAATTAAAAATATGCCGCAGGAATTTTCCGTTTCATTGGACAGAATAATCAAGGAGTATGAGCTGGAGGTTCTTTTTTGCCCCGGCAGCCCCGAGAATATCTATATTTACAGCTGCGATGTAAACCGTCCCGGCTTGCAGCTCGGCGGTTTTTACGAGTATTTCGACAACAGCCGTATTCAGATTATAGGAAAGTCCGAATGTGCCTTTATGGAGCATCGCTGCGAGGACGAGCGAAGAGCCGCCTTTGACACTCTTCTTGCTCAGAAGCCGCCGGCGCTTGTTATAACAAGAGATCTGCCCCTTTTCCCCGAAATCGTCGAGCTGGGAGAAAGATACGGTGTTACAATCCTTAGAAGCAAGGAAAGTACCTCGTCGTTTATGGCGAAGCTTATCGCTTTCCTCAATCTTAATCTTGCTCCGCGTATTACCCGTCACGGCGTTCTTATCGAAATCTACGGCGAGGGCGTTCTTATCCTCGGCGACAGCGGCGTCGGTAAGAGCGAAACCGCAATCGAGCTTGTAAAGCGCGGTCACCGTCTTGTCGCAGACGACGCGGTTGAAATCCGCAAGACCTCCAACATTACGCTTATAGGCAGTTCCCCCGATAATATCCGCCACTTCCTTGAGCTTCGCGGTATCGGTATTATCAATGTCCGTCAGCTGTTCGGTATGGGCGCGGTAAAGGTTACCGAAAAAATTGATATGGTGGTAGAGCTTGAACCGTGGAATCCCGAAAAGGTGTACGACAGAATGGGTATGGACAACCATTATATGTCAATCCTCGGCGTAAAGGTTCCGTATCTTACAATTCCCGTAAAGCCCGGACGTAACCTTGCGGTTATTCTTGAGGTTGCGGCAATGAATAACAGACAGAAGAAGATGGGCTACAATGCGGCTCAGGACCTTCTCGACAACCTCGGACTCAATATGGAGGGCGCTGACACGGTGACAAAATACGATGTGTAAGCGCGAAGAAAGGGAGTTTTTTTAATGAATTTTTTTGCTGATATGCACACCCACACCTGTGCTTCTACCCATGCTTACAGCACGATTGCGGAGAATGCGCGCTGGGCTTCCGAACACGGTATAACACGTCTGGCAATGACCGACCACAGCTTCGATATGCCTGACGCGCCGCATGTATGGCATTTTTACAATATGCGGGTTATTCCCGATGAGCTTTTCGGCGTGAAAATAATCCGCGGAATCGAAGCGGATATAAAAAACGAAAAGGGCGAGCTTGATATTTACGAGGATTATCTTTACGACTGTCTGCAATGGGTGAACGCTTCAATGCACGACTGCGTTATTGAGCCGACCACAAAATCGGCGCATACCGCCGCATATATCGCCGCGCTGAATAATCCGCACGTAGACGTGCTTTGCCACACGGACGACATTCGATTCGATTACGATTTCGACGAGGTATGCGCGGAATGTGCGCGGCAGGGAAGGCTTATGGAAATAAACGTTTCACGTCTGCTGAGAGATGGTCGGGCGGAGGGACGTTACAGGCTTATGCTTGAAGCCTGCGAAAAACACGGCACGAATATTATTGTAAATTCCGACGCGCATTTCTATATGGCGATAGGCGCGTTTGAAAAAGCGGAAAATCTGCTTGCGCAGGTCGGCTTCCCCGAGGAGCTTGTTCTTAACGCTTCCGAGGAACGCGTTGACGAATATCTGAAAAAGCGCGCTGAGCGCATAAGAAAAGGAGAATAATAAATGTACAATATAGGCATTGATTTAGGCGGAACAAATATAAAGGTAGGCGTTGTTGACGGCAATTACAACATTGTCGGCAAGTCAAATATAAAGACGAATCTTCCCCGACCCTCCGAGGAAATCGCGGAAAGCATTGTAGAGGGCGTTAAGCTTGCCTGCGCAGACGCGGGAATCGACGTTGCCGATGTGAACAGCGTGGGTATCGGCACACCCGGAGTTGCCAACCGCAACACGGGCGTGGTGCTTTATTCCTGCAACCTCGGCTTCAACAATTTTGAGCTTGGAAAGGTTCTCGGCGAAAAGCTCGGCACGCAGGTGTTCGTTGAAAACGACGCTAACGCAGCTGCGTTCGGCGAGGTTGTAAACGGCGCGGGAAAGGGTTATAATAACGTTGTTGTGGTAACGCTCGGCACAGGCGTCGGCGGCGGAATAATCATCGACGGAAAAATCTACACGGGCTTTAATTTCTGCGGCGGCGAGCTTGGTCACACCGTTATCGAGTACAACGGACGTCAGTGCGGCTGCGGCAGAAAGGGCTGCTTCGAGGCTTATTCCTCGGCAACCGCCCTTATCAATATGACAAAGGAAGCTATGGAAGCAAACCGCGATTCCAAAATGTGGGAGCTTGCGGGTTCTATCGAACAGGTTGACGGAAAAACCGCGTTTGACGGAATGCGCGCGGGTGATAAAGCGGCAATTGACGTTGTAAATATGTACATAAACTATCTTGGCTGCGGGCTTGTCAATATCGTAAATACCTTCCAGCCTGAGATTCTTCTCATAGGAGGCGGCATCTGCAAGGAGGGCGAAAACCTCACCAAGCCGCTTGACGAGTACATTAAGCGCGAAAGCTACTGCATCGACCCGCAGCGCTCTACGAAGCTCGGCATTGCAAAGCTCGGAAATGACGCGGGAATAATCGGCGCGGCATATTTATATACTTTAAAGTAATGCTTTTCCGTAGGGGGGAACGTTTTGGATTATTCCGCTTTTGAACAGCTTGCGCACAGCTGCGGCGCAGAGCTTTACCGTGACGAGCCGCTGAAAAAATATACCTCGTTCCATATCGGCGGAGCTGCCGATATGCTTATAAAGCCGAACAGCGCGGAATGTATTTCGCAGGCTGTCGGCTTGTGCAGGGAAAAGAATATTCCGTATTATCTGCTCGGTCGCGGAAGTAACGTGCTTGTAAGCGACAATGGTCTGCGCGGGGTAGTAATTGTTATTTCGGACAGCTTTTCCAAAATAACCGTGAGCGGCGAACAGATTGTCTGTGAAGCAGGCGCGGGTCTGCAAAAAATATGCACCGCGGCGAGGGATAATTCGCTGACGGGTCTGGAATTTGCATACGGAATCCCCGGAACGGTAGGCGGCGCGCTTTATATGAACGCGGGAGCTTACGGCGGCGAGATGAAGGACGTTGTGGAATACTGCGAATTTCTCGATGAAAACGGAGCTGTACAGCGGCTTCCCGCCGACGAGCTTGATTTGTCCTATCGCCACAGCCTTTTTACAAACCGAAGCTGCGTGATTCTGCGTGCTGCGCTGAAGCTGAAAAAGGGCGACAAGACAGCAATTTTCGAAAAAATGAGCGAGCTTATGAGTAAGCGCAGAGCAAATCAGCCGTTGGAATATCCCAGCGCGGGAAGCACCTTCAAGCGACCTGCCGGCGATTTCGCCGCACGTCTTATCGAAGCGGGCGGGCTGAAGGGCTTTACCTGCGGCGGCGCACAGGTCAGCGAAAAGCACAGCGGCTTCGTTGTAAATAAAGGAAACGCTTCTTTTGCGGACGTTATGGGCGTTATAAGCGCCGTAAAGGAAAAGGTATACGCCGATTCGGGAATTATGCTCGAATGTGAAGTGCGGATTCTGGAGTAGGAAAGAGGACGAAAATGGAATTTATAATCGTAACGGGCGTGTCGGGTTCGGGGAAATCCTGCGTTGTAAAGGCGCTGGAGGATATCGGTTTTTTCTGTATCGATAATATGCCTCCGCAGCTTATTCCCGAATTTGCAGATATCTGCAAGGAAAACGGTTCGATAGAAAAGGTTGCAATAGTAACCGATATTCGCGGCGGAGAACTGTTTTTAAGGCTCTGGGACAATGTTGAAATGATGCGCGGAATGGGACTTGACATAAAGGTTTTGTTTATTTATGCCGACCACGACGTTATAAAACGCAGATATAAGGAAACGCGCCGCAAGCACCCGCTTTATGATATCGCAAACGGCGATATTGATAAGGCAATCGCGGCGGAGTTTGATATTCTTATGCCTATCCGCGAGCACTGCGATTACTACATAGATACAAGCCTTATGTCCACCGCCAAGCTTAAAGAAAGCGTTCTCAACATTTTCCTTGAGGACGTAAGCGACAGCATGGTGATAAGCTGTATTTCCTTCGGCTTCAAGTACGGAGTGCCGGACGAAGCGGATTTGGTATTCGACGTTCGCTGTATGCCTAATCCGTTTTACCTCCCCGAGCTGAAGCACAAGACGGGAATGGATAAAGAGGTGCGGGATTTCGTAATGAAGCACGAAACCGCTCAGACCTTGCAGGCAAAGCTGTTCGACCTTATGGATTTTCTGATTCCGCAGTATATTGCGGAGGGAAAAAGCCAGCTCGTAATCGCTTTTGGCTGTACCGGCGGTAAGCACAGAAGCGTGACGTTTGCGGAAAATATGTTTGAGCATCTCAAAGAGAAAAAATACACTGTCCGTATTCTCCACCGCGACTGCGGAAAGTAAGAACAGCTATGTCGTTTACAGATGAAATCAAGAATGAGCTTTGCGATTCGGTTTTACCCGCCTCAGCCGCGAAGCTCCTTAAATATGGTCTGATATACGGGCTTAACCCGCAGAGTCTTACCCTGCGCACAAGAAATGCGGCGGTATGCGCCTGCATAGAAACGCTTTTCGATGGGAAAATCGAAAAAAAACGAAGCGGTGCGAATTGCGTCTACGTATTCGGTCAAAATAATATCCCGACCGAATTTTCGGGAAACGAAATAAATCGCGCCATTGTCGGCGGCGATGATGTAAGCACGGGAATTTTTCTGCGCGGAGTTTTCATTTCCTGCGGACGGGTGAGCCTTCTTAAGGCGGGGTATCACCTTGAATTGTCGCCCGGCAGCGCGGAAAAATGCCTGAATCTCGGGCAGGCGGTAAACGAGCAGGGTATGAAAATAAACCGCTCTTCGCGCCGCGGTGTGCCGTATCTTTACACGAAGGACAGCGAAAATATTGCAGACCTGCTGACCTTTATCGGCGCAATGCAGAATGCAATGGAAATAATGAACGTAAAAATTTACAAGGGCGTGCGAAGCGGCGTAAACCGTATCGTAAACTGCGAAGCGGCGAACCTTGAAAAGGTGGCGGACGCTTCCGCAAGACAGCGCGCGGATATTGAATTTATCCGCGAAGCGTGCGGTTTGGATAAGCTGCCCGACGAGCTGCGCGAGCTTGCCGCGCTTCGTCTTGAAAATCCCGATATGTCGCTGAAGGAGCTTGGAGCGCTTCTCGACCCGCCGATAAGCCGAAGCGGAATAAACCATCGGCTCGAACGGCTGCACCGATTCGCCGAGCAGCTTCGTGAAAAAAGGTAAGGGTGGTTTTATGGATTTTGTTCACCTCCACGTTCATACAGAATACAGCCTCTTGGACGGCGCCTGCCGTATTAAGAGGCTTGTTTCGCGTGTAAAGGAGCTGGGTCAGACGGCAGCGGCAATAACCGACCACGGCGTTATGTACGGCTGTGTGGATTTTTATAACGAGTGTGTCGCAAACGGCATAAAGCCGATAATCGGCTGCGAGGTTTATGTTGCCCCGCGAACGCGGTTCGACAAGGATTCGCGGCTCGACGCCCAGCCGTATCATCTCATTTTGCTTTGCCGCACGAACGAGGGCTACCGAAATCTTGTAAAGCTTGTTTCAGCCGCCCACATCGAGGGCTTTTACAACCGTCCGCGCTGCGACAGAGAATTGCTGAAACGCTATTCGGACGGGCTTATCTGCCTTTCAGCCTGTCTTGCGGGTGAAATTCCGCGGCTGCTCCTGAGCGGGGATTATGAAGCGGCAAAGCGCTGTGCGCTTGATTACAGCGAAATTTTCGGCGCGGGAAATTATTATATCGAGGTTCAGAATCACGGAATAGCCGAGCAGCAGCACATTCTCCCGCTCCTCTACCGACTTTCCGAGGAAACGGGAATCCCGCTTGCCGCAACCAATGATGCACATTATATCAATCGTGAGGACAGCGAAATGCAGCGTATTCTTACCTGCATTTCAACGGGAAAAAAGCTTTCCGACCCCGATTCCCTCAGCTTTCCCACAGACGAATTCTACATTAAGTCGGCAGACGAAATGCGCAGGCTTTTTCCCGCCGAGGCTGTCGAAAATACCGCAAAAATCGCGGAAATGTGCAATGTAACGCTTGAATTTGGAGTTACAAAGCTCCCGTATTTTCACCTTGACGGCGTTCGGGATAACGTAAAATATTTTGTCGGAGCGGTTTACGAGGGCTTGAAAAAACGTTACGGCTCGCCGCTTCCCGAAAAGGTAAAAACACGCGCCGAATACGAAATTGACGTGATAGTGAAAATGGGTTATGTAGACTATTTTCTTATTGTCGCGGATTTTATTGGTTACGCTCGCTCCAAGGACATTCCCGTCGGTCCCGGACGAGGCTCCGGTGTGGGGAGCGTCTGCGCCTACGCTCTGGGAATCACCTCGATAGAGCCGCTGCGGTACAATCTGCTTTTCGAGCGGTTTCTGAATCCCGAACGCGTCAGTATGCCCGATTTTGACGTGGATTTCTGCTACCTTCGCCGACAGGAGGTAATCGACTACGTTGCGCGAAGATACGGCGGCGACCACGTTGCGCAGATTATCACCTTCGGAACTCTTGCAGCAAAGGCTGCCGTAAAGGACGTCGGGCGGGTGATGAACCTGCCCTTTTCAAAGGTGGACGCGGTTACAAAGCTTATTCCCTTCGGTATGAACGTCACCCTTTCGGGCGCAATCGCCTCTGTTCCCGACCTGCGCAGGCTTATCGACTCTGACGAAACGCTCCGGAAGCTGGTGGAAAACGCGCTGAAGCTGGAAGGAATGCCGCGGCACGCTTCAATGCACGCGGCGGGAATAGTTATAACGCGCGAGCCTGTTACGGAATACGTGCCTTTGATAAAAAACGACGGCTTTATGGTTACGCAGTATCCTATGGGTACGCTTGAACGGCTGGGCTTGCTGAAAATGGATTTTCTCGGTCTGCGTTATCTTACGGTCGTAGATAGCTGCGAAAAGGCGATTCAAAGCTTCAACCCCGATTTTTCGCTTGAAAAAATTCCGGAAGATGACGTCCCGACATATGAAATGCTCTCGGCGGGAGATACGGGCGGCGTTTTTCAGTTTGAAAGCGCGGGAATGAAAAGTGTTCTGGAGCGAATCCGCCCGACAAAGCTTGAGGATATTATTGCCACGATTTCCCTCTACCGCCCCGGACCGATGCAGTCCATTCCGACATATATTGAAAATAAGAATAATCCTCAGAAAATCGTATATAAAACCGAGCTGCTGCGCGATATTCTCGACGTTACCTACGGCTGTATCGTGTATCAGGAGCAGGTTATGCAGATTTGCCGCAAGCTCGGCGGGTATTCTTACGGGCGCGCCGACCTTGTACGCAGGGCAATGGCAAAAAAGAAAAAGGACGTTATGGAGCAGGAACGCAGCGCGTTTGTATATGGTACGGATACGAACTGCGGAGCTGTCGCAAACGGTGTTCCCGAACAGACAGCGAACGAAATTTTCGACGATATGGCGGCATTTGCAACCTACGCGTTTAATAAATCCCACGCTGCCGCCTACGCGTTTCTTGCTTATCGAACCGCCTACCTGCGCTGCCATTATTATAAGGAATATATGGTCGGACTTATGACAAGCGTTCCCGATAACACGGCTAAGCTGCTTGAATATATATCCGACCTCAGGTCGCACGGAGTTCAGCTCCTCCCGCCCGATATCAACAAAAGTATGTCGGATTTCAGCGTTGAAGGCAGCGGCGTGCGTTTCGGGCTGCTAGCAATACGCGGGGTAGGGCGAAGCCTTGCCGCGGAAATACTCAGAGCAAGAAGTGAAAGACCGTTTGCGGATTTTACCGATTTTCTGGAACGCCTTTCCGGAAAGGAGCTTAATCGGCGCGTGGCTGAAACGCTGATAAAATCGGGCGCTTTCGATTCGCTCCCTCACAACCGCCGTCAGCTCTTGTCAAGCTATGAAAAGCTTTACGAGCTTACCGTCGAAAAACGCAGCCGCAATATGAGCGGGCAGATGGGCTTTTTCGATTATGCCGCTGACGCAGACGGCGAAAACATCTACATCGAAAAAATGGACGAATTTTCGCCGATTCGCCTTATGAATCTCGAAAAAGAAGCGCTCGGCTTCTACGCAACAGGTCACCCGCTCGAGTGCTTCGACCAGTATATGCGGCTGAACGGGATTTCAAAAATTTCAGACCTTGCCGACCTGCGCGAGGGAAAAAAGGTTTCCATTCTGGCAATGCTCACTTCCAAAAAGGAGCATACGACGAAAACGGGAAAGCTGATGTGCTTTGCAGCCTTTGAGGACGTGAGCGGAGAGATGGAGGGTATCGTTTTCGACGAGGTTTACTCCGCTTCCTCGTCGCTTCTGAACAAAACCGACGTTCCGCTTCTGGTCAGCGGTACGGTTTCCGTATCCTCGTCGGACGGAGGGAACGAGCCGCCGAAGCTTATTGTGAACAAGCTGGAAAGCGCGGAAAAAATTACCCCGACAGCTTACAAAACGGTTTATATCAATCTTGATTCCGAAGCTTCTCCTCTGATACCGAAAATCGCAGCTGTTCTTCGCGGAAACGAGGGCGCGGAGGAGGTTCGGCTCTGCTTCCGCGACACAAGGCGCGTTTCTCGTATAAACGACATTTCGGGGGTAAATATTACAAAAGAAACCCTCCAAAATCTGGCAAAAATTTGTGGAAAAAGTAATATTATAATGAAATGACGTTTTTATTAAAAAAAACACTTGACGTTTTTGCCTTTTTTGTGTAAAATGATATAAGGTAATTTCTGCGGAAGTGAGTTTATTAGGTTATGAGCAGAAATGATTTTTTTAGCATAAAAATTATTTAAAATCATTCGTTCAAGGACGGAAGGAGTAATAAATATGAAGAAGATTGGCGTATTAACAAGCGGCGGCGACGCCCCGGGTATGAATGCCGCAATCCGTGCGGTTACAAGAGCTGCGCTCAGCAAGGGAATCGAGGTTGTAGGTATCTATCACGGCTATAACGGTCTGATTCACGGCGAAATCAAGCCTCTTGACGCAAGAAGCGTTTCCGATATTATCCATCGCGGCGGCACTGTCCTCTGCACGGCAAGATGCCCCGAATTCCGCGAGGCGGCAGGCGTTCAGAAGGCTAAGCAGAGCTGTATCGACAACGGTATCGAGGGTATTGTTGTAATCGGCGGCGACGGTTCCTTCAGAGGCGCGGCAGACCTTTCCGCTGCGGGAATCCCCTGCATCGGTCTGCCCGGAACGATTGACAACGATATTGCAATGACCGAATACACAATCGGTTACGATACGGCGATGAATACCGCGCTTGAAATGATTGACAAGCTTAACGATACCTGCGCTTCTCACGACCGCTGCGCCGTTGTTGAGGTAATGGGAAGAAGAGCAGGCTATATCGCTCTCAATGCGGGTATTGCCTGCGGAGCTATCGCGGTTATCACAACCGAGCTTCCTTACGACATCAGCGATATCGCCGAAAGAATCAAGAAGGCAAAGGCAACCGGCAAGAACCATTTCAGCGTTATTGTTTCCGAGGGTATCGGAAATGTTGAGCAGATTGCCAAGGAGCTTGAGGAAAAGTCGGGCGTTGAGTGCCGTGCTACCGTTCTCGGTCACGTTCAGCGCGGCGGCTGTCCCACTATCCGTGACAGAGTTGAAGCAAGCAAGATGGGCTATTACGCTGTTGAGCTGCTTGAAAAGGGCGAGAGCAACAGAGTTGTTGGTCTGAAGAACGGCGAGGTTATCGACGTTGATATTCAGGAAGCGCTCAGCATGAAGAAGCCTTTCCTTGAGGACCTTTACAGAATCGCTCACGAAATCAGCTTTTAATTTAAACTATTATACAGAGTAGAGAGCTGCGCGTTAAGTGCGCTGCGGACGGAGAGTTGCCGCAGCGACGAAAAGCCCCGCGCTTGCGGTGCAGCTCCCGCATCTCGCTGTACATAAAAATACCGTAGGCTGCCAGAAGCTTATCCGATTTTATGTATTGGCGTAAAGGAGGATAAGTCTTATGGCTTTTTTACGTATCTTTACAAATTCTGCGCGCGAGCTGAAAAATATCCGCTGTATTGTGACGATAGGCGTTCTTCTTGCGGCGGCGGTGGCGCTTGACGGCTTCGGCTCTATACGCTTCGGCGAATACCTGAAAATCAATTTCGCTTTTCTCCCGCTTGCAATGACGGGCATTCTCTTCGGTCCCGTTGCGGGCTGTATGGCGGGTATGCTCACCGACCTTGTCGGCTACCTTGTAAACCCGACGGCAGGCTTTATTCCCGCGCTTATGCTGATAACAGGTCTGGAGGGGCTGATTTACGGGCTTGTCCTTTACAATATCAGAAGCGAGCGCACTTACCGAACGGTTATTCGCGTGGTTGCCGCACGTTTTATAGTCTGCGCGCTTTGCAACCTTACTCTGAACACCCTTGCCCTGTACAGCTGCGGTTTTATTTCGGGCGAGAGCTTCGGCGTTGTGTTCAGCGCAAGAATCGCTACAAATGTTATAACGTTTTGTCTGGGGTCTTATATGATGATGGCGGTGATAATTCCCGTAAAGATTTTCTATGACCGCCACTTCCGTTTTTCACAGGCAAAACCTGCGCATAGATAAGGAGTAATAAAATGGAAAGATTAGGCGTTATCGGAACGGGAAATATGGGTTCCGCTATTATTAACGGTGTAAAAAAGGGGAGCGGGGTTGAAATCCTTGCGTATGACATAAACGCGGAAAAGCTTTCTCAGCTTCCCGTTACGCCTTGCTCAAGCGAGGGCGAGGTTGCCGAAAAGTGCAAATATGTTCTTCTTGCGGTAAAGCCGCAGCTGCTTGCCGATGTTCTTGCCGCAGCCGCGCCGTCGGTAAACGACGACAACGTTTTTATTTCAATCTGCGCGGGAATCTCGGCTGAGTTTATCCGTGCAAAGCTCGGCAGACCTGCCGCAAAGGTTATTACGGTTATGCCGAACACGCCTATGATGCTCGGCTTCGGCGCAAGCGCAATGGCACGCGACGAGAAAATCAGCAGCGAGGAGTTCGAGTTTGCAAAATCCATCATTTCAAGCTGCGGAATCGCGGTTGAAGTGCCGATGGACAAAATGAAGGAAATTATCTGCGTAAACGGCAGCTCTCCCGCTTTCATCTATCTTTTCGCAAAGGGCTTTCTCGATTATGCGGCAGCCAACGGGATAAGCGCGGACGCGGCTTTGCAGCTTTTCTCCGCAACGCTTGTCGGTTCGGCGAAAATGCTGACCGAATCGGGAATGACGGTTGACGAGCTGATAAAACAGGTATCCTCTCCCGGCGGAACGACAATCGCGGGTCTGGATAAGCTTTACAGCGGCGACCTTCTCGGCGATGTAAATGCCGCTTGTACGGCTTGTACGGCGCGCGCCTATGAATTGTCGGCTGAGTAATAGGTAGACAGCTATGGCTTTTGTAGGAATTTTGGGGCTGATAATTAGTTTTATTGCCGCCGTTACGGGAATCGTTTTCGTACTCGTGGGCGTTATATTAAGGCGTCGCCGCACAATCAACAATTGTTAATGTTAAGAATAAAGGCTGCTGCACAAATTTGCAGCAGCCTCAGCTTATTGAAAAGCTCATTTCAGAGAACCTTTAGCCGTTTGGCTAAGATTTTCGATTTGA
>CAZFMC010000028.1:0-20133 GCA_964520065.1 uncultured Ruminiclostridium sp. | reverse complement strand
GAAGACCATCAATGGAATCACCCTCTTTCTTTGTTTTGTCCTGTGGGGCTTTCCCCTTGGGACACTTATATTGTAGGGCAAAAAAGGCGTTTTGAAAATTGAAGAGTTCAGGAAGATTCCTGGCAAATTTCGCGCAACGCTTTCACAAAGTAAAGCGACCGCCCTTTCGGACGGTCGCGGCGAGGGGATTACTGCTGGATGAACTTTTCTTCCCAGAGGTCTGCAAAGAGTGCCATGACGATGCTGCGGTGATCTTCGCAGAAGCGAACGATCTTGTTCAGACCGCTTGCCTGATAGGCAACCAGCGTACGCTCTGCACGGGTGAACTCACCCTTCCAAAGTTCGGTGAAGGAGAAGGAGACACGGGGCCATTCCAGTTCCTCGATCAAATGCTTCTCCACAACGAAACGTTCATCGGTATTGAGAAGCGTGAACCAGCTCTGAACCATTGCCACTTTCATATCGACCAGGGCAAGGGCTTCGCGGACTTCCGGGTTCTCGCGCATGGAGAGCCAGCGCTCGTACATTTGCTTCTCGGCAGTAAAGGACAGGTACTTACTTAGGATCTTGCGGACGAATTCTTCCATTTTGATATCTCCTTTGCATAAAGATTGGTACTTTACACGCTGGAGAAACTGTGATACAATATGAGTGTCCTTGCAGAACACCCATCCCTTTCGGGATGGTAGCGGCCAAGCTCGTTGTGCAGGGATACTTTTTTATATCTGTCCAGCCAACGTGTGCTCAACGACTAGCCGGGGCTGCCGTGACTTACAATCGCGGTAGCCCCGGCTTTTGGTCAATAGAATGCTATGTTGGAAGTATAGGATTTAATGTAACCATCTACATTGAATGTTGCAATGATTCTGTATTGTCCACCTGCGGAACAGTAGCTGGAATAATCTTTGGAAGTGGTGTAAAGGAATAGGTTGGTAGCAACATAGCTTGGCGCTGCTATGGAACCAGCGTTCACCCAGCCATTGTCATACTTTTGCAATCTGCAGCTTGTGACGCGAATTGAGCCAGCTTTATCGTAGACCGTAACACTGAAGGTTGCGACACCATCCGTGTTTAGACTAACATTTGCTGTGGCGATGATCGAGTCAGCTTGAACAGAAATTTCTTCTTTCGTAGCGGCAAGTGCAGAGGAACAGTGAAGCAGGGTGAGACACAGAACAACCAGCAGAGCCAGGGAACGTTTCATACCAAGGATACTCCTTTCACGTCAATCCATCGATTCAACAATACGAATGAGATCATTTGCGGGAATGCTGCCAGTCAGGAGATAGTCAGTAGAACTGGTATTCCATGTGGCAGAAATGTTGTCGATGTTGTCCGTGATGTATACCGTGGTGCCGTTTTCAAGCTCAGTTTCGTAACCTTCATCGTTCTGTTCTATGTATCGGTGGAGGGACGAGAGTTCGAAGTATGTAGTGGATTGGAAAATTTGAGTCTTGCCTACATTATCATTTAGATAAATGATGGTAAGGGTTGATGTTGTTGATGTTAAGCCTACATTGTAGGTAAGTATTGACCAATCCGAGGGCATCCATTGCGGAACACAAGGCTTTCCACCCATGAGGCGGACCACTTCCTGCCACGATGTCGTATCATAGGTTCCTATACGATCGAATGCAGGGCCAGCATCGGCAACGCTACCAAATCCTGCAGGGGTTTCGATACCCTGCATGATGTATTGCCCCTTATCTTCGGTTTGGCGGGTTATGATCCAACCTTCCGGGATTAAGAGACCAACACACAGGAAAACGAGAGCCATGCACATGGCGGTTGCGAGACGCCCCCACCCTGTGCGGGGAGAGAAAGAGAAACGGGGTTGTAACTTGTTCTGAATAGCCTGAAGATTCTTTTCGTAGTGACTGGAAACAGCAGCAGCCCGGCTGCGATTCAGCGACTCAAGAAGTTCCTGACAGGCGCCTATATATTCGGTATCCACCTCCTCTTTTGGTTTGCATAATTCCTTAGATATCTCCTCAAGCAGGATGTTGTGTATCTGCTGGGCTGTTAACCTGCCCTCGGAGATCGCCTGCCGGATAGCTTCAAGCTGGATTTGGCTACGTGCCATTGAGCTATCACTCATCCTGTTTTCCTCCCTTCACTTCTTTAAGCGCACAAACTGCAAAAAAGATACGAAAACGGTGAAGAAAAACTGCATATTTCTTCCGCCTATCTTTCTTGCTTTTGCACGGATTCTTGCAAGTACAGCTTTGACGGCGCCAACCGAGGTGTTTTTCTCTTTGGCAATATCGACAAGAGATTCGCCTTGAACAAGATGGCGCTGGACTACTTCGCGCTCCCGAGCACTCAAGGCAGCCATGATCCGGTCAATCAATTCCTGATTGCTCAGACGGTTGACAATATCGTCTACTGCATCCCGAATTTGCTCTGGTGGCACAGTGAAAGATGCTTCATCATCCAGTGATGATTGCCGGTTCATCCGCCGACGATAAGTCTTCAGGGCAGTCGTGAGACGATTCATACAGGTTTGACAAAGCCACCCTTCAAGATAAGGATTATTCTGCAATTCCTTATATTGACGGGTGGCTATCTCAAATGTCTTCTGTATGCTGTCATCAACCAAATCGCGGTACACTTCCTGATAGTGGACGTAACACAAGCACATGTTTTCCAATTTATGCGCATAGCGCACATATGTTTGTTCAAGGAAATCATCTCTTGAGTCATACATGGATTTGCCTCACCTCAATTCGTATAGTTTTCGTCGCCCACAATATGCTCATCCAAATTATCAGTAGGATCAATTCGGCATAGTTCATCCATTGTAACGCCAAGGGCCTGTGCAATCGCAATCATGTCACGGTCGGTGACAACGACTCGCCGCCCTTCAATGCGTGACAGCTTCGATTGTGTCATATCTACACCAAGTAGTTGAATCCTGAGCAGAAGTTCACCTTGGCTGATACCCTTCTGATCTCTCATTCTGCTGATGTTGTGACCAATCACATTTCTGTTGCCGATCCAGAACCTCTGCCGCATAATCTTCTCCTGCTATATGTGATGAAACATACAATCATTATAGGATAGTCACAATTTTTCTTTATGCACGGCGTGCAAAATGATGTGGAATTGAAGCATATCTCACCATGAAAATTGGGTGAAATTGTTGAAATGTTGAGATGGTTAATCTGACGGTATCATATAGAGTGGTTGCAAGAGTAGTCAATTTGGCACCTAAATATATAGGATGAAGCAAGGAATAAGGGGATTATTTGAGCGGACGAGGGTTTTCCTTCTGCGGTACACACACAGATCAATTTGACCTGATCTGGTCAGAACTGCCGCAGGAGATATACGCAGTAGACCATGAGATCGACTATAAGAGCGAAACCATCTCCGGCGTGCCGGGCAGTATCCCGCACGGCTTTGATATAAAGCCCAGGGAGTTCAGGATGAAATGCGGCTTTGAAAACCTGACAGAACAGCAACGCAGCAGGATCGGCGCATGGCTGCGGGCTGGGCGGTATGGTCGGCTCATCATGGATCACCGCCCGTATTGCTATTACAACTGCATGGTGACCAGCACCATTGAGTGGGCGGATACATTCCCGCTGCTGGATTTACATCAGGGCACCTACAAGCTCAGTGGATATCTGGAGTTCACGCTGACAGCCTTTGTCCCTAATGCTTACCTGCTGGATGACCTGACACTGAGCAACGCCAGCCATCAGGGCCTGCTTCCTGCGGTGCTGGATGGAACGGGGATGCTTCCAGAGCATGCAGCCCCTGGCGTGACAGATAACCATGCTCTCCTGCATCATGCGGGGAATGCATACGCCAAGCTCAATATCCTGCTGGAAGGAGTGCCTGGAGCAGAGGGTGTGCAGATCATCAATCACACTACCGGGCAGAGCCTGACCATCTCTGGCGATACGGATCAGCACATCTACTACATCGACGCAGTATATGGCCGGGTGCTGGAGGAGAGAGAAGAGCAGATGGCTCTGGCTTCTCATGTTCATCAGGGCGACTACATTGAGCTGGCGCCCGGCTGTCCCATGGACCGGGATCTCGTATATCACCAGAATGGCAACAGAATCAGAATTGAGAATTATACCGCCCATGCAGAAGACGTGGGGCGGTATTTTTTTCATGGCGTGTGGAGCCGGGTAATCGCTGTGCAGCAGGGCTGCCTCATCCTTGACTGTGAGGACACCGTTGACAGCGGTACGGGCATCCTGACCCAACTTAATGATGTCGAAGTCATCCGCGGTGCAGACGCCAGCCTGGAGATCTCCTTTGACTTCAAGCCAACCTTCTATTGAGGAGTGAACCGTTGAGGAAGATCGCCCTTGGGGTATATGACTACCGGGGCAATAAGCTCATAGATCTGTACAGCAACACATGCAGTTATCTGGGCGCAGCGTATGATGTAGAGATCCATCATGAGCTGGATGGCAATAAGGAACTGAGCTTCACCATCCCGGCGCGGATTTTGGATGATGCAGGCAAGTGGATGGAGAATCCGCGCAGACCCTATCTTCGCAACGAATACATCGTCCGGCTGACAGACAGCGACGAACCGGAAGAATGGGACGAATACTTTATCTCTGAGCCTGCCGACGTTCGTACAAGCCGCGTGCTGGAGCTGGAGGTGGAATGCGAGCATGTGTCCAAACGGCTGGCGAACAAGAACCTCTTTCTGGAACTGAAGGACGACGGCAGCAGCGTGGGCACGGCGCGTGAACTGCTGGAACGGATCCTGAACGGCACAGGCTGGCGCATCGGCCGGATGGATTCCTTCCTGGAAGCAGACGGTGCGACGGAGAAGGTTCGCACGCTGACCTGCAGCCAAAAAACAGGGGCATACCGGATGATCGCTCAGCTTGCCGAGCTCTTTGGTGCAAGCCCTGTGTTCCATGGCAGAAGCCGTACGGTGGATCTGTTGACGGAGGTTGGGCAGGATCTGGGCGTGGAATTCAGGTATACAAAAAATCTGGAGACCGTTCACCGTACCTGTTCTTCAGATCATGTCTGCACACGCATGTATGTGGACTATCTGGAGAGCGAACAGGGATATATCGGGATTGAGCGTGTCAATCCTTTGGGAACATCCTTTGTGCTGAACTTTTCCTACATGGAGCATCTTGGCCTCATCTCTCAGGAACAGATTGAGTACATGGAGGGCTATGCTGAAGCGCTGCAGAACAATGCCACGGTGATCAAGCCACTCATTGCGCTTCTGACGGAGCAGCAGAATGTCATGAATGCGTTGGTAGGTCAGGTGGGCATTGCCAGTATGACAGTGCAAACACTGGGCGACGGCAGCTATCAATGGCAGACGGCTAACCTGTATAACCTCCAGGATGATTTTGCGATACCAGCAGGTGCAGAGATGTACTGTCGTGGCGAAAGCCTGAACTGGGAGCCATATGCAGTAGAAAGCTACGACGCGGAGGCAAAAGTTATCACCTTTGCTGAGCCAACGCAAGCAGCTATCACCAGGATGATCTGGTTTGAGACGCCGCCTGCGGGAACGCTGGGCGCGCTGCTCATTACCCTCATCGCCAAACAAAAAGTGCTGGATAACCTGACGGCCAAGTATGAGAGCGAAACCAGTGAAGCGCGAAAGGCAGTCTATTACACCAATATTGAGAAGACACTGAACGATATCACTGCCCTCTATACGGATACGGAGGAACGGGACGGCATAGCTTCCTCTTTTTCGTATCTGGTCGAGGGCATCGCTGCGCTGGAAGAAACGCAAACGTCTGTGGACGGAGTACGATCGGCGCAGGAGCAGCTTACCGCCGAGTTTGAAACGGTGATGGGCGATCTGATCAAAGACCGCATCTACGATGGTCGGGATTACAGTTCGGATCAGGAAGAAGTGCTGTATCAGGATGTGGTGGATGAGCTGGCAAAACGCTGCTATCCCGAAGTGGAGTACGACTGCGACGTGGTTGTGCTCTCAGAAGCTGTGGGCTATGAAATTGAAACCGTCCACATCGGTGACCGGGTGCGGCTGGTGGACAATGAGCTGGGCATTGACGATACTGGCTACATCACGGACTTTGTGTTCCGTCCCGGAAGTCATGAGCCCCCTAAGGTCGCCATAGGCAACTACCTCAAGCACTACACGGATTTCTACTCCCGCATGATCCTGACCACGCAGCAGTATCAGGACGGCAAACGGATCTATGACAGGGCGGGCATCATCCAGCCGGATGGCACGATCGACAGCACAGCGTTGGAGGAATCCCTTCGCAGCGCCAATCTGAATGCTGGTATCGAAGACAGCGTCCATGTGGGCGACGACGGCGTGGTGGTGACCAATCCGCTGGATCCGGGCGGCAGTCAGCTCAAAATGGTGGACGGCGCGCTGTATTCCTCCAATGACGGTGGACTGACCTGGACGCTGGTGCTGGATGGAAACGGCATTGCGCCGGACATGCTGGCACAGGGCGTGCTGGACAGCGGAAAGCTGACCATCATGGATGGTGACAGCAGGGCTTTTGTTTGGAACTCTACTGGATTGTACGCGCTCCATCCACAATATCCTGATACCCACTGGATCCGTTACAGCAAAGACGGCATCGCCTTTACGCAGGATAACGGCGAAACCTATGTGTTCCAGATCTGCTGGGATGGAGTGTTGTTCAGACGGAACGGCACCTACATGAGCATGGATGCTATCGTCAATGAGATTCATACCAGCGTGTCCAATTCCATCTCTACTGCCATGCAGGAGCTGACTCCCGAGAAAATCGTCAGCACGGTGCGAACCAGCAAGGAATACCAGGCAGACCTTTCTGATAAGGCCACCAATGGAAGCGTCGAGGCTGTCAAGACAGAGCTATCCTCTCAAATGCAGCAGACAGCAGAGGATGTTACGGCAACGTTCAACCGCATTGGGCTTGCAGGAGCGCAGACCGGTATCGTAAAGGCAGACATTGATGGCGTCACGGTCTCCATGCAGGATGGCGAAGAGGTCACCGGCAGCTCCCGGCTGGGCGCCGAGGGGCTGACCATTTTCGACGCCAACGGTGATGCCCGCGCAGACTTTGGCTCCGGTGATAAGGCATGGATCAAGAAGCTGATCACCGAGGACATCGACTGCCCAAGTGTGGTCAAGTCCTATATTGGCAGCGGCACGCTGAACCTTTTCGTTGCACCCACAGCCACAGGCGACGGCTCCGGCCGGGACAGCAGTAACAAATCCAACGGTGTGAATAATGCTTTGCGCAGCGTGCTGGGAGACGCCAAGCATGTACCATACGGCATGGACATTCAGATTCATGTGGAAGCAGGCTCCTATAACGAGCAGATCATCATCACAGGTTACTTTGGCGGTGGAACAATCACCATCCTGTTTGAATCGGCCAATGTGATCTGGTACAGTGCGGCGCCGCATATTCTGGCCGGCAACGAGGTGAGCATCACCTTCAAGCGCAGCGAGCTTGAGGTATCGGATGTAGATACGGCAGATCAGCTGACAGGCAATGCGCAGCTGGTGGTCAGTCATACGGGCTCCTCTGTATTTGCCATCGACGCCTGTCGGTATGTACAGATCAGCGGCGTGCGCACAAAACAGAGCAGCAACAGCTATAATCAGTATTTTGTTCTGGCGTCCAACAGCTCCCGTGTTTCGATTGTGTTGTGCGACATCTCCAACTGCCATTACATTGCCAGAGCCACATCCTGTGCCTATATCAGCACCCACCGCTGCTGCGGCAGCCTGCTGGTGGGATGGATGTATTCCGATGATGGCGGACAACTCTGCCGCAGTGTAGCTCCATTTTGCCCTTCCGTCATTGGAAACTCTACTGATGTGCCGGAGTTCTTTTATAGCTATGGCGCCTGGTATCCGGTGGGTGGCTTCCCAGCTGGTGAGAGCGACTTCACTGTAGAAGCGTCCCGCTACAATCCCAATGGTGCAGAGTCTGGCGGTGGAACGTCGGCACCTGTGGAGCAGGTGGTCTCAACCACGATTTATGCATCGGAGTATGTGTCCACCCGCAAGAACGGCGCCGAGGTACGAAATGGTATCTGTTATCAGGGGAACTATTTTGACAGCACTGGTGCCGCTTATCCCAAGTATACAGGCTATGCCCGGTTCTACGGTGTGGCGGACTGGTGTGCAGGCGCCAGCAACATTTCCATGCGCGTGTATGTGCAGCGCCTTCAGACTGCCCACGGTAAAGGAAGCGGCGCGCAGCCATGCCTACTGTTGCCCAGCGGTGTGGAATGGGCTTGGGGTGTTGGACTTGCCCGAAACGGGAATACGCCCACCAGCACATGGATTGAACTGCCGGATGTGCTGGTCAACTACCTTGCCAGCGGCGGTGGAGATCTGGGTGAAACGCTGACCTTTTACGCCAGCAGCACCGACGACTATATTCAGTACCAAACCAACATGATCCTTGAGATCACAGCGACCAAGGCGCTGTAAGAGGGGGGCTTAGAGCGATTGACTGAAGTGCGGCTGTATGGCCGCAGAATTGACAGGTCGCGTCTGGAGGTAGGCGTGGCCATGGATAATCTGACGGACGAAGTTGTTTTCCTTTTTGATCCGGCAGAGAATCCCTACATTGCAGATGAGAGCAGCACAGCATTCCTCAAAACAGACACGCTCCATGTGCCATGCAAGCTGCCCATGACGGTGGAGCGAACAGAAAATGAAGTAAGTGCTTTCCTTGCCTTCACGTCCGGGATGATTCCCTTTGAGGGCTGCTTCACCGGTCAGATTCAGATTGAAGTTGCCAATCCGCAGGGCGGCTTTTTCGTTTGGCAGTCGCTGCCTTTTGAACTGATTGTCGCTCAAACCATTGATGCTGATAAAGCAGTGGACAGCCAGTTAGCTGGCGCGTACGACCAGCTCTTTGCATTTGAGCAGGCAGAGGCCACCCGCGTGGAAGCGGAACAGGAACGCCAGCAGAATGAGGAAAGCCGTATTGCTACCATGGAGCAGCTTCAGGGTTCACTCACCAACACCATTGAGTTGATCGAACGGATCGAGAGCACGTTGGAAGCAGATCAGCTTGGTATTGGTATAGCCTCCGCTGCAGTCAACACGGACACGGGTCATCTGCTGGTCACACTGACCAGCGGCAGGGTGCTGGACGCTGGCTATGTGGTGGGCCCCAAAGGTGACAAGGGTGATGATGGTGATGAAGTAGAACTCGCCGTACAGAATGGGTATGTGGTGTGGAAGTATACGGATGAAACCACGTACCGCCAACTGATCGCGCTTGCCGATCTGGAGGGTACGGACGGTCAGGAAGTGGAGCTGCAAGTGACCAGTGACGCCATCCAGTGGCGGCTGGGCAGCGGCGCATGGCTTCATCTGATTTCGCTGGACAGCCTCAAGGGGCAGGACGGCGCAGACGGAACGAGTTTCATCATCAAGGGCATGTATTCGACGTTGGAAGAATTGACGGCGGCTCATGCAACGGGCAGTGCAGGAGACGCTTATGCTGTTGGATCAGCCGAGAGCAATACTACCTATCTGTGGGACATTGACCAGCAAGCATGGGTGGACGTTGGCAGCATCAAGGGCGATAAGGGCGACAGTCTGACCTTTGACAGTCTCAGTCAGGCACAGAAAGATGCGCTGTGCAAGTTCACTGACGCCTACAAAGAAAAGGTAGATCATCTATGCGAAAGGGTTGACCAGGATGTGACCACGTCCGGCAGCCCTTCTTTTATTTCTGTCACAGCGCAGATCGTTCAGGCAGATAAGGTGATCGGCGCGGTCTATGCGTAAAGGAGCGTGAAGAATGGGCAGTCGTGTCATCACAGCGACAGTCACCAGCGGATCCAATACCGATAAAAAGGGCGGTACCTATGTAACCTTTGGTACCGTCGATAGCGATACTGGTCCTGTATATGATGGTGAAGTAACATCTGCAACACTATTCATCTCCAACTATAAAACCTATTCCTCGGCTTTTTATCTGAATGTGATCTACGGTGGGAACAGCGGCACAATCGTTGCGAGTACCAGTGCGCTTGAAAGCAACTCCACTAATCACAGCAGTACTGAAACGCTGGAATCGCTGTCAGATGAACTGCTGACGGCCGATGTCAGTACGCTGACCCTTGGCGTTGTGGCGACCAGCGGCACGGGCAACAAAATCAACATTCGCACAGGCTGCTATATCACTCTGACGATCAACTATGAAAACAAGTACACAGCATGTACTGCACCGACAACGGTAAAGGTTGCATCCTCTACGGTAGATGCTGGCACGACAACCACCCTAAGTTGGAGTGGCGCCACTGCAGGACAAAACAATCCGATTCGTGGCTATGTCGTCTACCGAAGCACCTCGGCCAGCAGCGGATACACGGTGCTGGAGACGGTATCTACGACCTCCTATACGGTCACCGCTCCGTCTACGATGGGGTCTACTTACTATTACAAGGTTGCAACCCTCGATACAGTGGACGGCAGCCAAACCTTGAGCTCGGTGTATGCCTCTCTGACAGCCCGCACCTACACCGCATGTACAGCACCCACAACGGTGAAGGTCAGTACAACGAATGTAGCGCCGGGCGCCAGCGTAACTCTGTCCTGGAGCGGAGCGGCAGCGGGTACCAACAATGCGATCACCGGCTACCAGCTCTATCGTTCGACCAGCGCCAGCGGTACTTACAGTTTGCTGACCAGCGTATCTGTCACAGCAACCTCCGGCAGCGCGACGGTGACTGCACCCACCACATCTGGCTCTTCGTACTACTACAAGGTCCTGACAGTGGGCACCAAGAGCGGCTATAACAGTGCGCAGAGCAGTACCTATGCAACCCTGACCTGTTCCTATTCTGCTCCCAGTGCACCAACTACAGTGACCATTGCGGGCAGCACGTCCGCCTATGCACCGGCTGGTGCTACCGTTATTCTGGCGTGGTCAGGCGCATCAGCCGGTACCAATAACGCCATCACCGGGTACAACATCTACCAGAATGGCGTTTTGTATGTGGAAGGACTGGCAAGCACTGTTACGAGCCGTGGCGTGGCGGCTCACAGCACAGCGGGCAGCAGCTTCAGCTATACGGTGGTGGCGCTGGGCACTTACTCCAACAGCGCGACCAGCGCTGCCCGTGTGGTGTACACCTACTCAAATCCCACGGCCCCTATGTCTGTTAGTGTGTCCAATACCACTCCTGAGGCAGGAGCATCAGTTACCTTGTCCTGGAATGGCGCGGCTGCAGGCAGCTACAATGCCATTGCCAGCTACAAGGTTTACCGCGCATCATCCGCTGGTGGAACCTATTCGCTCCTGACGACCGTAACCAGCACAGCAACCTCTGGTTCCTGCTCGGTGACTGCGCCCAGCACCCTGGGCTCCTCCTACTACTATAAGGTTGAAACCGTTGGCGCACGTAGCAGCAGCGGTATGTCCAGCACGTATGCAGGAGTAACAGCCAAGACCTACACAGCTTGTACTGCGCCATCCAGCGTTTCTCTTTCTTCGTCTCTGGTAACACCAGGCGGAAGCGCAACGTTATCCTGGTCGGCAGGCGGTGCAGGTACCAACAATGCGATCTCCGGCTATGCGGTATATCGTCGAGAGGGAACGGGCAGCTATTCGCTGCTTCAGTCCGTAGCGTCTTCCACGACAAGTCTGGCCGTTACTGCGCCCTCAACGCCGGGCAGCAGCTATACCTTCTATGTGGTAACGCTGGGTACAAAGTCCGGTTATGACAGTCCTGCCAGCGGAACGGCCACGCTGTCTTCCTATGCCTATACGATCTGCTCTGCACCGACAAACATTACCCTGTCTGCAGATATCGCAGAGGACAGCCTGACACTTTCCTGGAGCGGAGCTGAGGCAGGAACCAGTAACCCGATCACAGGTTATAAGGTATCTTATCAGGACAGCAGTAACAATAGCAGCTGGGGGACGGCGCAAGCGCTGCAGACGCTGACGACTGCAGCAACCAGCGGAAGTCTTTCTGTTGCACCGCCCGCTACCCGTGGCTACTATCGCCGGTTTATCATCCAAACGATCGGTACGGCCAGCGGATATGATTCCGGTGAAGCCATCAGCCCAACGTCTGTGAGAAAAAACCGATTGCCCAATGCACCGACGTTCCTTTCCGGTGCAGAGACCTACATGCAGAATCCGTTGATTCGTATGCAGATGGGTGCGGAGCCGGATGGACAGAGCCAGACCCTGATGCTTTCCGTGGACGAAGGTGAAGCAGAAGCCGTACCTACAGAAACAAGGTTGCAAGACCTGGCGTTTGGCGACCATATTATCAGAGCTTACTCCGTTGATTCGCTGGGCGCTGCTTCGGCGGTGACCGAACACACGCTGACGGTCATTGACTCTGGCTTCACAGATCCTGTCCTGACGGTTGGCGAAACCTTCGTCAAGGCGGTTCACATCAACGAGCTTCGAGCCCGGATCGATGTGCTGCGTGCTTACTATGGTCTGACTGCCTACGTATGGAGCGTCGCTCCGAAGGCAGGCGAAACGGGACTGGTGAGCTGGCGGGACCATGTGCTGGAACTGAGGACGGCGCTGGAGGAAGCATACACCGATGTGGGTATGGATGCGCCTGCGTGGGTAGAGCTCCCTGTGAACTGCCCAAAGGCGGCAGCGATTGACGAGCTGCGTGAGGCAGCACAGGCAATCTGATGAAAGAGGTGAACGAGGGCGGCAGCCTATGAGAATCATGATCTGGTAAACTCCTTCCATGCGGTGCGTGTGGACAGGGAGGGAAACCGGATCCGGTGTGAACCCGATGAGCGGGGCTTTATTTCGATCAGCGCCGGGGAGACGCTCATGTTTGAGGATCCCCGGCATTCCGACAGGTTTGTGGCGGTCAACAGTCTGGTGTTCTTTACCGCGGGCGACCCGCTGAAGGTGCAGCTGGGCGACAATGAAAAATATCCGCTGTATATCGGCGCCAACGAGCGCCGGGGCGTAGAGCGGCTGCGAGTAAGACAAATGATTGTGCTCAAAGACTGCACCTTCTATTACGAAGGTATGACCGCCTGAATGAGAAGGAAGTGACGGAATGCCCTATGTATATCCGCCTGCCCAGGTCGTCGTTGCTGGCGCGGGCGGCAGTGCAGAGACCATCCTGACTGCGGATGGCGTCACCACGGTTCAGCAGAAGCTGAACGAGCTGGATGAGGAAATCGAACTCTTGATGCAGGACAAGCTGTTCCTGGAATTCATTGATTGACGAGGAGGATGAATACATGGCTACGAACATGAAGAAGGCAGTTCTCAAGAAGCAGATCGAAGGGATCGTCTATGAAGTGATGCTCAAGACCACCGCTGAGATGGTCACTGTGGATGATGCGGGTACTACCCTTGCTGCCAAGCTGATCGAGCTGGGCCAGCTTCCTACCAATACCTATGTGGATGAGAAGATCGCGGCGTTGGTCAACGGCTCTCCTGAGGCCCTGGACACCCTGAATGAACTGGCTGCTGCGCTGGGCTCTGATCCCAACTTCGCCACCACCATTGCTACCCAGATGGGTAACAAGGTGGACAAGGTTGAAGGCAAGGGTCTGAGCACCAACGATTACACCACCGAGGAAAAGACCAAGCTGGCGGGTATTGCTGAGGGCGCCAACAAGACTACCATTGTCAACAATCTGACCACTACCGCTGCCGGCAGTGCGTTGGATGCTGCTCAGGGCAAGGCGCTCAACGATAAGATCGTGGCGCACACCGGTGATGCGGTGGTCCATGTGACCGCCGAGGAACGAGCTGCATGGAACGCCAGCGCCCGTATCATCGCCGCTGAGGCCCAGCCGGATGACCTGACCGAGAACGACCTGTTCCTGGAACTGGTTGCCTGATCACGGAGGGGCATGAGCCCCTCCTATTTTTGATGAAGGAGGCAGTTCCCGATAGCGACGATTGAAAAAAGCGTCCTGATGCAGAAGCGTCAGGGCGCTGATCTTTACCTTCTCTATCCGGCCACATTGGCGGAGAATGTCATCGGTCTGGAGGGAATGGTGATGGAAGTCTCCCGCAGTCAGGCATCCATTCCGGCTGCCGACTGGCTGTTGAATGTGGACGGGCTGTATGTGTGCAGCGTGGCGATCAGCGGCGTAACGACAGCGCATGACGTGGACGTCATCATTCTGCCGACTTCCAAAAGTGCAGCTGCGCTGATGGGAGGTACGATATCCGATGGCAGCATTACATTGATCTCATCCACACTGCCGGAAGATACCATGGACGTGTTGCTCAAGGTGAAACAGCCTTTTGCTGCGGAGAATCTGTCTGGCGTTGTGGCAGTGCTTAATGCCCGCGGCCCCATGGGAGCAGTCTATGTCTAAGATGATGATCACCGTGCATATGACACGGGATAAGAACAGACAGAAATATGGCGAGCAGGCCGTAATGGATCTGGAGGAATATCTCTGCGGAGTCGTGCCATCCGAGATCAGTGACTCCAGCCCTATGGAAGCCCTGAAAGCTCAGGCGATTGCTGCCCGGACTTTTGCGCTCAGCAGAATTCGCGCTGGTGCAAAGATGGATGATACAGCCAACTGCCAGGCGTTCCGCAGCGAGCGCATGGAGAGCCCTAATAGCAGAAGGGCCATTGAGGAGACAGGTGGCATGGTGCTCATGTACAACGGGCAGCTCGTGCGGGCGTTTTATTCAGCTAGCAATGGCGGTATTACCAAGCGAAGCGGCGACGTCTGGAGCACACATTTCCCTTACTATGTGAGCAAGAATGACGAATGGGACAAAGCCGCCCGAAAGGCAAACCCGTCGATCCGTGCCTCGCATGGCGTGGGCATGAGTCAGGTGGGCGCTGTATATGCAGCCAGGCAGGGATATTCCTATTCGGAGATCCTTGCTTTTTATTATGAGGAAACGACCTTGGCCGACAATTATGGGGCCAGTGAGGAGGAAAGCTACATAGCGGTCAAAGCCAGCGATCTGATCCGTGAGTTTAAGCGGATGATCGGTTGGAAGTATGAATGGGGCGCTGCTCGTGAAGGGTGTGTTGATTGCAGCGGCGCTTTCTCATATGCTTACAAGCGGCTGGGCGGTTACATGTACCACGGCAGCAATACGATGTGGCGCAAGTACACCACTGAGAAGGGCAAGCGGGAGGAAATGACGCTTCTGCCTGGAATGGCGGTCTTCAAATGGAAGAAGGACGGAGGCCCTGACAGCCTGGGCAATTATTACCATGTGGGCTGCTACGTGGGCAACGGGTTGGTTATCGAGGCGCAGAGCAAGGATACAGGCGTTGTGGTGTCCGAGGTGAGCAAGTGGCCATATGCAGCCCAGCTCAAGGAGACTGTCTATGACATTCAGGAAGGAGAGGCGGATGTGATGACGGTTGAGTGCCGCGCGAAGGTTACTACGGAGAGTGGCAAGTTGAATCTGCGTAAAGCACCCAATGGAGCGCTCATTACCCGGATTCCCCGCAATGAAGAGATTGACGTTCTCCAATGGGATGCTGCAGAAGGCTGGGCGCTGGTTGTCTACAATGGCAAGCAGGGTTATGCCAGTCAGGAGTTTCTGACCCGTATTGAGGTGGAGCCACCGGATGAAGATCTGAGTGGTGGAGCATCTTCAGGCAGTGTAACGCTGGAGCTTCCTTTTGCTGATCGTGATACGGCTGAGCAGCTGCTGGATGCACTGAAGGATGCGCTGGAAGAGGCGTCCATCTGGGAGGAGGATGTCTGACGCCGCCTAATGAAGAGCAGCTTTGTGAGCAGCTCAATGAACAGAGAAGCCAGATCAGCCGGCTGGAAGAGCGGGTTAAAGCCGCATTCCTGCGGATCGACGAACAGAAGAAGCTCTCCGACAGCGTGTATTCGCTGGCGCTATCCGTAGAGCGTCTTACCATTGGTCAACAGAATACATCGGAGCAAGTCAAAAGTCTGCGAACTGATGTGGATGATATGAAGAACCGTCCTAATAAGCGCTGGGATCTGGTGATCACTACGGCCATTGGCGCTGTGGTGGGTTACCTGGTCAAACTGCTGTTGGGCGGCGTATGATTGTGAAGGAGGATGACAGATGACTCAGGTGAATCCCGAACAGAGCCATGCTGATACCTGTACCTGCGATACCTGTACCCAGTCCCGTTTCCGATCCAAGGCTGCATGGGCGTCCTTGTTCGCCCTGGTCGGTCTGCTGCTGGGTACCTTTGGCGTATATGAGATGATTGGCATCAGCGGTACCCAATACGAAACCATTGTCGAAATGCTGCTTTCCTGTATGGTTGCGTTCGGCATTCTGAACAATCCCACTTCCAAGAACAGTTTCTGAAAAGCCATGGGCCCTGTCGCGGTTATTGCGGCAGGGCCTTTTTTTGTTATGGACTATATCAGGATTATCGTTGTGTTTCTTCGTTTGGCATATTGTATGGTGTTTGCTGTTCCACCGGGCTCACCATCCCAGCATGCAATCAACCTACTGGAGTGATCAACCATCCAGACATTACGAAGCTGGAAGGAACGTGCTGCTCTAACAGTTGTAACAATACAGAACGCATCTACCTGATTTAGAATCACTCGATAGATTTGCTGTTCTTCCTGATACCATCTACTGATGAAACCATCAAATGGGATTGCTGCGACAAGGCGTATCTCTGGATGCAAACTTCGAAGAACTAAAATGATGTGTGCTGCCCATAGATCGACTCCACGAGCCATGCCAGAAATGAATACTCGATATCCACAATCATAGGCATCCATGATGGCAGAGCATAATCTTTTTAGGTATTCTTCATATGTGCGTTTTAGCTTCTCGGGTCTGTGTCCCGTAAAGCAACATGCCGTATCACGCGCAATGCTCTCAGCGGAAAAAGGAGTTCGATCTCTGGGGTGCTCCGTTAGATGATCTGTGAAATATCTGATTTCGTGTTCTCTTAGCAGCATATCAGTGATCAGATTACGCTCTTGCTGCAGCCTGTCCCAAAAGTTCATGAAAACCTCCTTAAAAAGCGCAATGCGCTATATAGGACATAATAAATCATTTCGCTCCAAGATACAATACATGCAGTGTCAAATTCTTGGAGGTGAAACATGAAAATCGACTATGTTGCTGTGGGCAAGCGGATCAAGAAGGCGAGGAAGGCTTGCGGTATTACACAGGAAAAGCTCGCAGAACTGACAGGAATGTCAACTGCACATATCGGCAAAGTGGAGGTAGCTACGAACGAGCCGAGTCTTCAAGCACTGGTGGATATAGCCGATGCTCTCCATACCAGTGTGGACAACTTTCTTTCAGGAAATGTGGTCTATCCAGATGTCTTTCTGCGTAAGGATATTGAAGAGCTCCTGGACGGTGTCACGCCTCAGGAGCTAACGGTTATGATTGCCACACTAACGACACTCAGGCATTCCCTTGTTGCTGCTCGGATTCTTAGAAGCGATGGTTTGAAGGAATAATGGATGTATCGTGTGAGGTTTGCTGGTACATACCAAATATCATGCTGTAATCAAATCTGTGTTTGTTTTCATCACTCCTAACTAAATCAGCCAGCCAGGATGCACTCGGACGCGAGAGTATCCTGGCGTTTATATATGCCATTTCGCAAGTCAAACAGGTTGTTCCATAGTAGAATCCATCGCATGGAGTAAGGGTCATTGCTAAATCGCAGGTTTCCATATTGGTGAGGCATATGGGCATAAGAAATTGAAGCTGCCTGCAATATAGCTGTGGGACTATGATGGATGGATCCAGACTCGCTAACGCACGTGAGTATTGAACTGAAGCATTCAGCAATAGAGGTAAGTTTTTCTGTTGTCGAATGCTTTGGGGAATACGCTGCAAATTGGCACCATCCTGTAATATGTGATGATAGTTAATCCGTACCTCCCACTCTGGATGATAGCGGACTTCTTGATTGAAGACGGGCTTGTCAGGAAGTAAAGAAATCCCTCGAAGCTTCATAGATGAAGCGGGGCAGAAACTTTTGAAAACCCAGTTGTACCTTGTATCCCTGCGCCGATTCAATTCAAACAGAGCATATATACTTTCAAAATAAGGAGTCATCAACCCTGTATGAAAGCATGCCCATGGTCCGCTCATGCTGAAGAACTTGTTTTTCTCTGACTGACTGCTTGCAGTGTTGTAAGATATCGCCAGGTAACGATATAAGCTTCGAATGTATTTTTCAAGAATTGGCGTTTCTTCATTGTATGAAAGTGTTTGCGGGGAATGGAATTTCCACGCTTCGGGTATAGCCATTTGTGCAAGGTCTCGTAACGATTGATACAGATCAAAAAAGTAACTGAAATCAAACACGTCATCCGGCAGGATCATTTGGAATCACTCTCCACTTCATTATTGCTTCAATCAACCGCATTTGAATGTAACTTTTGCAATCCTCGTCAATGACATAATGAATACGCCCGGAGGGGAGATGAACAGGTTTGGTCGCGAGAGTGTTGATGTAGGGTTCGTAGCATGTAAGCACCTCCTCCAACGCATCTGCTTCTCCTGCCGTGGCGCGCAGTATTGTGTCATTGCTCAGCGCTTTCATTGGATTCATCCTCCATGATCGACTTCAAAAGAGCCAAGGCCTTTTTCCGCCTTGTATAGCACGAACGTATGGTAACGTTCATCTTTTGTGCGATCTCTTTCTCACTGTCTTGATGCCAAAACTTGAGCACCAATATTTTGAGGAGCGCATCAGGTAATTGCTGAAGCGCTTCAAACAATATGTAATCCTCAACAGGATACAGTTTTCCATCTACCAATAGATAGAAATGATCAGAAGGATAATCATCATGTCCTGAGTTTATGTGTGCTAAGATTAACTTATCATCCAAGACAGGCACTTTGCTTTCACGAATCAGCAATCTTACAAAACTACACTTGGATGTTTTGATAACCTTTTTCACATATGCATCAAATTTCGGCCAGAGCCACATATCACCATTGATATTTTGCCCCATCGCAAATTCCTCCTCTCATCATGCAAATGCGGTGACATGTAAATACATCGAAGAGCGCGTGGAAAAGAGGAAGTATTATGAGAGAGAGAATCGGATTTTTTTTATTGGTACTACTTATTGTTTCATGAAATGAATGAAAAGGGCTGGCAGAATTCAAGAATTAAAAAGCACGGTGATTTGTAACAATCCCGTGCTATGGCAGAGTGAAAAGGCTGTGAGAATGAAGAACTGTGATTAGTTCAATGGGCAAGAACAGATAGGGTAAAATCGATTGGGCATTAGTGCGATATGCCAGCATTATGATGCTGGGAACAAAACTATTGTCCTTTATATTAGAACGGTACAGCGATAACGATTCCATGCTTATTGTGGATATAATTGATCGTTTGCTACATCCATTTCATTGGTCATTATTCTATATGATTTTAATGCAAGGGGGACTAATTGATAAGTAGTTGAGCGATAGAGTAAAATTGCTATATAATATAGACCTAAAATGATGTAGCGGAGGACCAGTATGAGTAATATCGTATCAGCAATCAACGACTATGTAGGATATTGCAGGAATCAAAAACACCTTGCAGATAATACAATGCGAGCTTATCGAATTGACATGGAGCAATTCATATCTTTCTTGTATGATGTGAAAGCGGATGGCCTTGATGTGATTGAAATGACAAAAGAGATATTGAAAGCATATATAGAAAAACTTCAAGGTCGATATGCAGTTAAGACCGTCAAGCGAAAGATTGCTTGTATCAAGGCATTCTTTAGCTATTTGGAGGGAGAAGATATCATCCCTGTTAATCCTTTTCGCAAAGTGCGCGTAAAACTGTGTGAAGCTAAAACACTGCCAAAGACGGTACGCAAACAAGACATTGCACTTCAGTTGGAATTTGTTTATGAGCTATATGAACGAGCAAATACGGTTTTTCAGAAGTATTATGCTGCACGTGCAATAGCTTGTTATGAGCTGCTAATCAATACTGGGATGCGTATCGGAGAGATAAGTAATCTCAGGACTGATGCGATTGACTTAGAATCGAAGTGTATTCGCGTCATGGGAAAAGGAAAAAAAGAGCGAATCGCTTATCTGATTGGTGGATCAGTCATTCAGGCATTGCAAAAGTATATAGATATGAAGGGTCGCATGCATATTGCATCGAGCTATTTTTTTACCACTGCACATGGTGGCCGGATGAGTGAGGAGAGCGCACGACGTTTGATAAGACATATTGGCACTGTTGTGGTGG
>CAZFMC010000027.1:0-20573 GCA_964520065.1 uncultured Ruminiclostridium sp. | reverse complement strand
GCTCACGTTGACTGCCCCGGCCATGCTGACTATATCAAGAACATGATCACCGGTGCTGCTCAGATGGACGGCGCTATCCTCGTTGTTGCAGGTACTGACGGTCCTATGGCTCAGACCAAGGAGCACATCCTTCTCGCTCACCAGGTAGGCGTTCCTGCAATGGTAGTATTCATTAACAAGTGCGACGACGTTGACGATGATGAACTTCTCGACCTCGTTGAAATGGATATCCGTGACGTTCTTTCTTCTAACGACTTCCCCGGAGATGATATCCCCGTAATCCGTGGTTCTGCTAAGGTTGCTCTTGATTGCACCAGCACAGACCCCAACGCTCCCGAATATGCTTGCATCAAGGAGCTTATGGACGCAGTAGATGATTACATTCCTACTCCTGACCGTAAGGCTGACCAGCCGTTCCTCATGCCCGTAGAAGATACAATGACCATCACAGGTCGTGGTACTGTTGCTACCGGTAGAGTTGAGCGTGGTATCTTAAAGACAAACGACACTGTTGAAATCACAGGTCTTACCGACGAGCCTAAGCAGACTGTTGTTACAGGTATCGAAATGTTCCGTAAGATTCTTGATTATGCTGAGGCAGGCGACAACATCGGTGCTCTTCTCCGTGGTATTCAGAGAAGCGATATCGAGCGTGGTCAGGTTCTCTGCAAGCCCGGTTCTATTCACCCCCACACCAAGTTCTCCGGACAGGTTTACGTTTTAAAGAAGGAAGAAGGCGGACGTCATACTCCTTTCTTCTCTAACTACCGTCCTCAGTTCTTCTTCAGAACAACAGACGTTACAGGCGTTATCACTCTTCCTGCTGATAAGGAAATGTGCATCCCCGGCGATAACGTAACAATGGACGTTGAGCTTATCACTCCTATCGCTATTGAAGAAGGTCTCCGTTTCGCTATCCGTGAAGGCGGCAGAACTGTTGGTTCGGGCGTTGTAACCAAGATCAACGGCTAATTTAAAGCTTTATAAAAAATAAACCCATTCGATGAAGTTGACTCAGGAATCAGAAACCTCTGATTTGTGGCAGACGTTTTAGTTTCCCCTCGAATTGCGAGGAAGATGCTTAAAGCCGACATTCTCATCGAATGGGCTTTATTTTTTGTTCATAAAAATGAAAAATATGAACAAAATATTTCTGCAATTCGACATAATATACCTTGATTTTGTGAAAAAAATATAGTATAATAGTAAAAAATCCCTCTGTTATTTCTTTGAAAAGGATAGATTATAATGGAATTTAAGAAGTATAACGTATGCCTGCTGAATGATTCATTCCCGCCGCTCATCGACGGCGTGGCGAATGCTGTTATAAATTATGCCACAAATATTCAGACGCACCTTGGCTCTGCAACGGTTGTAACTCCGAAGTTTCCCGGCGCGGTTGACGCTTACGATTTCCCCGTTGTGCGTTATTCAAGCCTTTCTACCGAAAAATTCATTGGTTACAGAGCCGGATACCCGTTCAGCAGCTCAACCATTGAGGAGCTGAAGGACAGTAAATTTGATATTATACATAGTCATTGCCCGTTTGCCTCGACTGTGCTTGGACGTAATTTGCAGGAAAAAAGCGGCGCGCCGCTGATAATGACCTATCACACCAAATTTGACCAGGATATAAAGCGGGTTGTTGAAAATCCGCTGCTCGTTTCACAGATTACAAAATTCGTTGTTCAGAATATGAACACCTGCGATGAAATCTGGACGGTTAGCCGAGGAGCAGGGGAGAATCTGCGCAGTATCGGATACGAGGGCGATTACATTATTATGCCGAACGGGGTTGATTTTCCACGTGGACGCGCCGATTCCGACGGCGTAGCGGAGCTGCGCGCGGGGTACGGACTCGAGGATAATGTGCCGACCTTCATTTTTGTCGGCAGACTTTTCTGGTATAAGGGTCTGCGCTTGATTTTCGATTCGCTGCGTCAACTTACGGAAAGAAATGTCCGTTACAAGCTGCTGGTTGTCGGCGACGGCGGCGACCGCGAGGAGATGGAAAAATATACGCAGGAGCTTGGAATATATGAGAATTGCTTTTTCGTTGGCGCAATCAACAGCCGTGAGGAGCTGCGCTATTATTACACCGCAAGCGACCTGTTCCTTTTCCCGTCGCTGTACGACACAAACGGAATTGTTGTTCGTGAAGCTGCTGCCTGCGGACTTGCGAGCATACTCATAAAAGGAAGCTGCGCGGCAGAGGATTTCACCGACCAGCACAACGCTATCTTGTCCGAAAACGAAGTTGAAGCCTTTACAGCCGATTTGCTCTTTGCGGCGGAACATATTTCCGAGCTGAAACGGCTCGGCGAAAACGCTATGAACGAGGTTTATATGTCGTGGGAAAGCGCGGTGGAACGTGCTTACGAACGTTATTCGGTTGTAATAGAGAATTGCAGCCGCGGTCTTTCACAAAGACGTGAAACAAAAATTCAGGAGGTTCTTTTCTCCTCAATTGCCGATATAACAAATTCAATCCAGAAGGTCAGAAGCATAACTGCCAACACCAAGACTAAAAGCCGCCGCTTTTCCTACGCAATAAAGCAAAAAAGCAGGGAAATAAAGGAAAATATCACAACTAATATAAAGGAGCTTACGGATAAAAACGATAAATGATATGGAACAGAAACTGAACATCGCGCTTATGATTGACGCGGATAATGTGAGCGCAAAATACGTAAAAATAATTTTTGATGAGCTGGATTTGTACGGAACTGTTTCAATTCGGCGTATTTACGGCGATTGGTCGAAAAATTACGACTGGAATGAAGCGCTTTTGCTTGAGTACTCAATTCAGCCTGTTCATCAGTTTGCATATACAAAGGGAAAAAATGCAACCGATATGACAATGGTCATCGACGCTATGGATATTTTGTATTCGGGCAACGTTGACGGTTTCTGCATCGTGACAAGCGACAGCGATTTTACCAAGCTTGCTATGCGCCTGCGCGAGGACAGAATGTACGTTATCGGTATGGGCGAAGCTAAAACGCCTTCCGCCCTCGTGAAGGCGTGCGACCGCTTTGTGCATCTTAATCTTATTGCGGGCGAGGAATCGAAAAACGAGTCGGGACGCAGCAAGCATGAAAATGCCGTTACCTCGGTTGAGCAGATTGAGGAGGCAATTATTGCTTTTATAAGCGCGGACGAATCCAACGAGGCGCTCGGTCTTGCGGAAATCGGTTCGCTGCTTAAGCAGAAGTTTACCGACTTTGACGTCAGAAACTACGGGTACTCACAATTGAGCGTTTTTATGCGCGAAAAGTGCAGCAGGCTAAAGCTTGAAAAGAACGTGCATGGTTACAGCGTTTCGGTAAGCAACGAGGTCGATTTGGATACGGTTAAGCGTGAAATCGTTGATATGATTGTGAAAAACGGCGGCGTAATCAGAAATCTGTCGGTCGTTTATGACGAGCTTCGTAAAAATCACCGACATTTCAGCCTGAAAAATTATGGCTTCAGCCGAACATCAAGCTTCCTCAGAAGTATTTCCGAGCTTGAAGTTTCAGAAAATACTGTTAAGCTCAAATCAAAGCAGAAAAAGTCCCGAAAGTAATAATCACGGATTTGTCGTGAATTTTTCGTCCGCATTTGTTTAAAATGTCAAATGTGGGCGAAACGCTTGACAAATCCGTTTTGTTCTGTTATAATATAAAAGCTGTAAACCTTGCGAGGTTTACACACGAAAGGGATACGGAAATGTCAAAAAATCTGCGCAATACGCTGCTTTTGGATTTGTACGGAACGCTTCTTACGGATAAACAGCGAGAAACGCTTGAAATGTACTATGAGGACGACCTGTCGCTCGGCGAGATTTCCGCTGAAACCGGAATTACCAGACAGGGAGTTATGAAATGCGTAAAAAACGCCGAGGCGCGCCTCTCGGAGCTGGAAGAACAGCTCGGTCTTGTGAAACGTCTTTCGGAAACGCGCGGGTATCTTGAGCAGCTTGAGGAAGAGCTTGTTTCCCTTGATTTTTCAGACGGAGAAAAGCTGAGAAAAATAAATTCGATTATTGATAACATAAAGGAACGCTTGTAGAAAGGAGAATTTGCAATGGCATTTGAAGGTTTATCCGAAAAGCTTGGGAAGGTGTTCAAAAATCTGCGCGGCTACGGAAAGCTGAACGAAAAAACCGTAAACGAAGCAATGCGCGAGGTGAAAATGGCGCTGCTTGAAGCAGATGTAAGCTATAAGGTTGTAAAGGATTTCGTGAAGAACGTCACTGACCGCGCGGTCGGTGCAGAGGTTATGGAAAGCCTTACTCCCGCTCAGCAGGTTATCGACATCGTTCACGACGAGCTGTGCAAGCTGATGGGTGAAACAAACGCCAGAATAGATTTTCCCTCAAAGCCTCCGTGCGTTATTATGATGTGCGGTCTTCAGGGCGCGGGTAAAACCACGCATTCCGCAAAGCTTGCCAAATATCTAAAGGGTATGAACAGGCGCCCGCTGCTTGTCGCCTGCGACATTTACCGCCCTGCCGCTATCGACCAGTTAAAGGTTGTCGGTGAAAAAGCGGGCGTAAAGGTTTTTGAAATGGGACAGGAAAATCCCGTAAAAATTGCACGCGAGAGTATCAGGTTTGCAAAGGATAACGGTCACGACGTTGTAATTCTCGATACGGCGGGTCGTTTGCATATAGACGAAGAGCTGATGGACGAGTTGAAGAATATCAAGTCCGAGGTTCAGCCGAATGAAATTCTCCTTGTTGTCGATTCAATGACAGGTCAGGACGCGGTCAATGTAGCTAAAAGCTTCAATGAGCTGCTTGATATAACGGGCGTTGTTCTTACGAAGCTCGACGGCGATACACGAGGCGGTGCAGCGTTATCCGTTCTTGCTGTAACAGGTAAACCCGTAAAGTTTGCGGGTATCGGCGAAAAAATCGACGACCTTGAGCAGTTCCACCCCGATAGAATGGCAAACCGCATTCTTGGAATGGGCGATATGCTTTCGCTTATCGAAAAGGCGAAGGATACCTTTGATGAAAAGGAAGCTGAAAAGCTCGCCAAAAAAATGCAGTCCAACAAATTCGATATGAACGATTTGCTGAGCCAGTTTGAACAGATTGAAAAAATGGGCAGCATCTCTTCAATTCTTAATATGCTCCCCGGTATAAGCGGAAAAATAAAGGAAGAGGACATCGATGAAAAGAAAATGCCGCGTACAAAGGCAATCATTCTTTCGATGACTAAAAAGGAACGCGAACGTCCGTCAATTATCGACGCAAAGAGAAAGCGCAGAATTGCCGCAGGCTCCGGAACGAGGGTTGAGGACGTGAATAATCTGCTTAAGCAGTATGAAATGATGCAGAAAATGATGAAGCAGATGGGCGGAAAAATGAAAAAGGGAAGAATACCGCGAAATCTCCTGAAGGGACTGGGCGGCGACCTGAACGGGCTTATGTAAAATCTGTGTTGGTATTACCGCGAAAGCGTAATATACAAAAAATATTTATATGGAGGTGAAATTGAAATGGCAGTTAAAATCAGACTCAGAAGAATGGGTGCAAAGAAGGCTCCTTTTTACAGAGTAGTTGTTGCTGATTCCCGTTACCCCAGAGATGGTCGTTTTATCGAGGAAATCGGTTATTACGATCCTACAAAGGAACCCGCAGTTGTTAAAATCGACGCTGAAAAGGCTGAACAGTGGATCAAGAACGGCGCACAGCCCACTGATACCGTTAAGAAGCTTTTAAAGAAGTAAGTCGATAACGAAGCGGAGGCTACAATGAAGGAATTGTTATACGCAATGGTAGGCGAGCTTGTCGAGGACGAATCGGCAGTCGAAATTACCGTTGACGAGCCCAAAGAGGACGGAACAGTAGTGTATCATCTTCACGTTGCTCCCGACGATATGGGCAGAGTAATCGGCAAGCAGGGTAGAATTGCTAAGGCTATTCGTACCATTATGCGTGCCGGTGCTGTCAAGCATAGCGAAAAGGTTATGGTTGAAATTGATTGACAGAAAACCGCTCCGCAGCTTTGCGGGACGGTTTTTGTTTCTTTGGAAAGGAGAGCTGAAAATGAAAAGAAAGTTATTAAGCGTTTCTGCGCTTTTTTGTACAGCTGCAATGCTTTTCTCGGCGTGCAGCAGTGAAAATCCGCTTGTCACAAAGGGAACGGGCACGGGCAACGGCGGTGATGTTACCATAGAATCGGGCGATACCTACGCGGTTATAAGCGTTGAAAATTTCGGCGATATAAAGGTTAAGCTTTATCCCGACGAAGCTCCCGTGGGCGTTCAGAATTTTATCGACCTTGCTGATTCGGGATATTATACAGGAAAAAATATTCACCGTGTAATCTCTGATTTTATGCTTCAGGGCGGCTCGCTTAACGGCGACGGAACAGGCGGAGCATCAGCTGACGGCGGCGAATTTTCCTGCGAAATAAATACGAGTATGCGCCATTACTACGGCGCGCTTTGCTACGCTAACGCAGGCGGCAGCAACACCTGTCAGTTCTATATTGTAAACAATAAAGAGCCGCAGACAGATGTATCGAATGTTTATGACCAGTATGCGGATTATTATTCACAGTATGCTGAAATGTACACGAGCGAAGCCAAGAATTACCAGGATAATGCCGAATACTACGAGTATCTTACATCAAGCGGCAAGGCTTATAAGAATATGAGCGATGGCGCGAAAGCAATGTCGGAAACGCTTACGGACGAAATCTCCGCGAAATACGCCGAGGTTGGCGGTGTACCATTTCTTGACGGCGGTTACACGGTTTTCGGACAGACTGTCGAAGGCTTTGATGTAATCGACGCTATTTCAGCGGTTGAAACCGAAATGGGCAGCGACGGCGCTGAGAGTAAGCCTGTTACCGATATAATTATTTCCTCGGTAACAATTCATACCGCAGAATAATTTTACCTTTTTTTCGATAAACACTTGAAAAATTCCGCATAATCATATATAATATAACTTAGGCAAGCTGTCCCCCGCCTCTTAGGCGGCGGGTTTCGTTTGCCATTCAGCAGGGGATACAATCCCCTACGAATGGCAGGTTGGCAAAGCCAACACTTGCCACGTTACACAATTTTTGTGACATTACGGGGCAAGCCCCTTATTGAAGGTGTACGGTTGTACATCTTAGAACGGCGGCTTTTGTCGCCGAATCAGAGGCTTGTTATGAAAAATTTTAATCTGTCAGCAGCTCTCCTTTGCTGCTCGGCATATAAAAACGACCCGCTGATATATGATTTTTGCGGGATTTTTTGTGAAAATTGCAGGGACGCTCTTAATTCATATTCCGCTGTCTGCGAACGTCTGCTTTCGCGGCAGCTCACTCTTAGCGACTATCTTTTTTTCCTCGCGGCAGGCGGGGATAATTCGCTTATAAATGCGTATATTAAATCAAAAACGGATACGCTTTACAAGGCGGTATCTGCCGATATTTCTGTCCTTTCAGAAATTGCTTCGGTTACTTCGCAGCAGCTTTCCGACTATTTGCGCGAACGTTTCCCCGAAGCTTCGGCGCTGACCTTTCCCGCATTTGAAACGGGTGATACGTTGATAACGACAGAAAGTGTTATTTCGTATGCGGAACGGTTCGGAAGCCGTGTTTTTGCCGAAAATAAGGCTTTCTGTTTTGAAAACGGCGAGCTTTCGCCCGCTGCAAAGCCCGATACAATTCGACTTGCCGATTTGAAAAATTATCACGCCCAGCGCAGGAAAATAATTGACAATACGCTTTGCTTTATAAACGGAAAAAAGGCGCATAACGCTCTGCTTTACGGCGACAGAGGAACGGGAAAGTCAAGCACGGTTAAGGCTCTCGCAAACGAGTATCCCACGCTTCGTATTATCCAGATTCCCAAGCGTGAGATTCTGAATATTTACCGCGTTTACGACCTCGTTCGCGATAATCCGCTTAAATTCATTCTTTTTATTGACGATATAACATTCAGCGAAAACGACGAGGGTTACAGCTTTTTAAAGCAGGTGCTTGAAGGCTCCGTGTCAGCAATGCCGAATAACTGTATATTATACGCAACAACAAATCGCAGACATATTCTAAAGGAAACGGTTTCCGAGCGAAGCGGCGACGAAATGCACGCGGCAGACGCACGCGATGAAAATATGTCGCTTGCCGACCGTTTTGGTCTTTATATAACGTTCAGTACGCCCGCAAAAAGCGAATTTCTCGATATTGTTCATCAGATTGCCGACGACCGCGGAATCGCCCTGTCGGCTGATAAGCTCGACTCAGCCGCCGAGCGTTTCGCGCTAAAAAAATGCGGACGTTCGCCGAGAACGGCGCGCCAGTTCGTGGATATGCTGCAAGCGCGCCTTGAACTCGGACTTGACTATGAAAACCTGTAAGGAGTACACTTTTTTGAAAAAATATTTTGCTCTTTTCATTATTTCCTGTATTATGCTCTGCGGCTGCGCCGACGAGCCTGTTCAGTCGGACGCGGAGGCTCTTCCGGTTATGGTGACAACCGCTGCTGCGGAAAATGAACCGAAGCCGTATCCCGTTACAATCAACGATTCGGTAATTGAAGAAGCCCCGAAAAGGGTTGTATGCCTTTCTCCGTATCTGACCGAGATAATTTATGAAATGGGCTACGGCGATACGCTTGTCGGGCGCGGAAGCTACTGCGATTACCCCGAAAAGGTCCTTTTGACGGCAGACGTCGGGAAACCGACCAAGCCGGATTTGTCGGCGATAATTGCGCTTGAACCGGATGTTCTGCTGACCGCTTCGGCAATTCCGACAAAGGATATTTACCGTCTTGAAGAATCGGGAATTATAACCGTTTGCATTGCTAACCCCGATTCGGTTGAGAAGCTTAACAAAATATATTGCGCGGTCGGGCTGATTTATGAGGGGATTTTTAACGGCGAATCGGTCGGAAACACGGCTTTTTCCGATATTTCCGCCGCCCTTGAAAACGCGAAAAAGGATAACGGTGACTTTGTGTATATTACCGAGGGAATGAGCGTCGCGGGCGGCGACACTCTTGAAAGCTCCGTGTTGTCTTATTTCGGAAGAAATGCCGCCGAGGAGGGAACGGGTTATTCCTTCAACAAGGACTACCTTTCCGATTTACAGCCTGAGCGTATATATGCAAGCAGCGTTTATACTCTTGACGACCTGCTTGCCGACGAGGCGCTAAGCGGGCTGACTGCTGTACAAAACGGAAATGTTACGTTTATCGACAATACATATTTTGAACGTCCGTCGGGACGAATAACCGAGCTTATTGAAACGCTTGTTTCGGCAAGCGGCGAATAAGCGGAAAGGCACGGAAATGAAACTGAACTCTGTAAAGCTGCCGCATTTCTGCGGAGCTGCCGAAATACCGTCAACCGAAATTACTCTCCCGAAAAGGGTGGTAATAAGTATGTCGCAGCATGGCGGTGTGCCGTGTACGCCGCTTGTTAAGGTCGGCGATCGTGTGAAAACGGGACAGCTTATCGGTTCGAGCGACGCGGTCATTTCCGCGCCCGTACATTCAAGCGTTACCGGAACAGTAACCGAAATCCGTGAGATAATGAACGTTTTCGGGAAGTGGAATAAGGCTGTCGTAATTGAAACAGAATTCAGACAGGAGCTTTCCGATGAAATTTCAAAGCCCGTTATAAACAGCCGTGCGGATTTCATCGAGGCTGTGAAAAAAAGCGGCTCGGTAGGTCTTGGAGGAGCAGGCTTCCCGACCTATGTGAAGCTGGATTTCCCAAAGGAAACAACTGTTGACACGCTCGTTGTAAACGGCGCGGAATGTGAGCCGTATATAAATTCCGACTATCGCGCTTTTATGGAGGACGGAGAAAAAATAGCTGCGGGAATACGCAGGATAATGGATATTTTAGATTTAAAACAGGCTTTTATCGGGATCGAAGCCGATAAACCCGCCGCTATTAAAAAAATGTCCGCGCTGACCGCTTCCGATTCAAATATTACCGTTTCAAGGCTGCCTTCCGTTTATCCGCAGGGTGCGGAAAAGGTGCTGATTTATAATACAACGGGCAGGATAGTAGGCGCGGGTCAGCTTCCCTCTGCGGCAGGCTGTCTGGTGCTGAATTGCTCGACCGTTGCGTTTATCAACGACTATCTGGCAACGGGAATCCCGCTTATTAAACGTCGTCTTACCGTTGACGGTCCGATTGTAAATAAGCCGATGAATCTGATTGTTCCGATAGGAATAACCGTTTCCGATATTCTTTCGGCTGCAAATGTAAGAATGCAGCCCGACCGCGTGCTTCTCGGCGGACCTATGATGGGAACAAGCATATACGATCCGGAAACGCCCGTGTTAAAGACGAACAACGCCGTGCTTCTTTTTGCACAGACGAAAAAAACGGCTCCGACCGCCTGTATACGCTGCGGACGGTGCGTTCGCGCCTGCTCGATGGGGCTTATGCCGACCGAGCTTGAACACGCTTACGATTCGCGCGACGCAGCTCTGCTTGAAAAGCTTAACATCAATCTGTGTATGAACTGCGGCGCTTGCTCTTACGTCTGTCCCGCGCGGCGCAGTCTTTCCGAAAAAAATCAGCTTGCAAAATTGTTCTTGCGCGAAAGCAAAAAGTGAACAGGGGAGGAAACAAAATGAACAGCTATCTTATCGAGCCCTCGCCGCATATCCGAAGCAGTATGTCTACGCAGAAGATTATGCTGCACGTTATAATCGCTCTTTGTCCCGCCGTTCTTGCGGGAACGGTGATTTTCGGACTCCGTGCGCTCCTGCTGTGCGTTCTTTGCCCGACCTTCTGCGTGCTGTCGGAAATGATTTTCAATAAAATCACAAAGCGTCCGCAGACGATTCACGACCTTTCAGCGATTGTTACGGGTGTACTCCTTGCTCTCAACCTCCCGCCGACGCTTCCGATTTATATGGCTGCAATAGGTTCTGCCGTTGCAATTGTTGTCGTTAAGCAGTTTTTCGGCGGTCTTGGTCAGAACTTTGCTAACCCCGCGATTACTGCGCGTATCGTTTTAATGCTTTCTTTCACCTCCTATATGACGACGTGGGTCGAGCCTTTTTGGTACGCAAACAATGCCGCCGACGCCGTAACGACAGCTACTCCGCTTGTGATGGAAAGCGGTTTGCCGTCGTATCTTGATATGTTTCTCGGTCTGCACGGCGGCTGTATCGGCGAAACCTGCGCAGCAGCGCTTCTGCTCGGCGGTATTTATCTGACAATTCTCGGAATTATCAATCCGATTACCCCCGTAGTTTTTGTCGGAACAGTCGGCGTCTGCACGTGGTTTGCGGGCGGGGACGTGCTGACGGAAATCCTTTCCGGCGGACTTCTTCTCGGTGCTGTCTTTATGGCAACCGACTATGCAACAACGCCGATAACGTGGCAGGGAAAGCTGATTTTTGCAATCGGCTGCGGTCTTATCACCGTGCTTATAAGAAGCTTCGGAACATATCCCGAGGGCGTTTCATATTCGATACTTATTATGAACATTTTAACGGCGCAGATTGACAAAATCACAAAGCCGAAGCCCTTCGGAGCAAAAAAGGAGGCAAAACGGAAATGCTGAAATATCTGAAGCCTGTTATTGTCCTCGCTCTTATTACGACTATCATTTCCGCACTCCTTATCGTAACGTATAATCTGACCTACAAGGATACGTCGGGAATTATCACCGAGGATATGCTCGAAAAATGCGTCGAGCTTGCGGGAGATGACGAATACAGCGTTGTCGCCGACCTTGAGGTTCAGCTTCCCGAAGCTGTCGAAAAGGTTATCACCAACAGCAAGGGCGATATTCTTTTTGAAGTAATCGCCAACGGCTACAACAAGGGCGGTCTTGACCTGCTTATTCTAATGAACGGCGATGGTTCTGTGGGCGGTATATCCGTTCTCTCAATTTCCGAAACGCCCGGTCTTGGGACAAAGGTAAACGACGGCGAATTCCTTGAAAAATTCAAGGGGATAAACGGCGAAGCGGTAATTGTTAAGCAGCAGCCGACTTCCGAAAACGAAATTCAGGCTGTAACAAGCGCGACCTATTCTTCAAAGGGCGTAGCTTCCGCGGTAAATACGGCAATTGAAGCGTATAAGCGTCTGGAGGTGTCGGAATGAGCTATATGAAAGAGTTCACAAAGGGACTTATAAAAGAAAACCCTAACCTTGTTATGCTGCTTGGTATGTGCCCGACGCTCGCAGTTACAACTATGGCTGAAAACGGCTTGGGAATGGGACTTGCCACCACATTTGTGCTTGTCTGTTCAAACCTTGCCATATCGCTGCTTAAAAAGGTTATTCCGAACACAGTACGTCTGCCTTGCTTTATAGTAATTATCGCGGGCTTTGTGACCTTTGTAAGCCTGCTTCTGGACGCATTTTTGTCCAGCCTTGCGGACAGCTTGGGAGTTTTTCTGAGCCTTATCACGGTAAACTGCATTATTCTCGGACGCGCGGAAATGTTCGCTTGTAAAAATAAGGTGCTTCCCTCAGTGCTTGACGGACTCGGAATGGGACTTGGATTCACCTGCTCGCTTCTGATCGTCGGTTCAATACGTGAAATTCTGGGTACGGGAAAATGGTTCGGATTAACGGTTCTTCCCGATTTTATCGAGCCTATGACGTTGTTTATACTCCCTGCGGGCGGTTTTTTCACGCTCGGCTGCGTAATTGCAATCGTGGCAAAGCTGACAAAGAAAAAGCCGAAGCCGGTCGGCTGCGAAGGCTGCCCGGGTAAAGCGTTCTGCAAACACGCTGAAAAGGAGGCTGACGAAAATGGAGCTTGCTAAAAACCTGATGATAATACTGATGACGGGCGTCCTTACCGAAAACTTTATTTTGTGCAAGTTTTATGGTATATGTCCGTTTCTCGGTGTGTCAAAAACCTTTTCCGGCGCGGCGGGAATGGGTCTTGCCGTAACATTCGTAATGGTCGGCGCAACCGCTGTAACATACCCGATTTATTACGGAATACTTGTTCCTATGAACATCACCTACCTGAACACTATCTGCTTTATTCTGATTATCGCGTCGTTTGTTCAGATAGTTGAGATGGTGCTGAAAAAGTTCATTCCGCCGCTTTACAAGGCGCTCGGCGTTTATCTGCCGCTTATTACGACAAACTGCGCAGTTCTCGGCGTAACGATAATCAATATCGAATCTGAATACAGCTTTATTGAAGCGCTGGTGAACGCGCTTGCGGGCGGTCTGGGCTTTCTCCTCGTTATGGTCATTTTTTCTGGCGTGCGCGGAAGAATTGAGAAATGCAACGTTCCCGTTGCGCTTCAGGGTACACCGATTACGCTTATTGCAGCGTCTATAACCTCGCTCTCCTTTGTCGGTTTCGGGGGAGTAGTCGATGGAATCTTCGGTTGATAGAAAGGAGCTGGCATATGGAACAGTATGTTCTGCCGATTTTATTTTTCCTGCTTTTGGGAGCGGCTGCGGGCGTTCTGCTTACCGTTGCTTCCAAGCTTCTGTTTGTTAAAACAGATGAAACTGTTGAAAAAATTACCGAAGCCCTTCCCGGAGCAAACTGCGGAGGCTGCGGTTTTTCCGGCTGTGAGGGTTACGCCGCCGCAGTTGCAAGCGGTGAAGCACCGCCAAATCTCTGTAAGCCCGGCGGTGCGCCCGTAACTGTTGCGGTCAGCGAAATAATGGGCGTTGCAGCAGATATACAGGAGCGCGAGTTTGCCTATGTTAAATGCAACGGAAATTGCGAAGCAACGGGCGACAAATTCGCATATATCGGCACGGAGAGCTGTGCCGCCGTTGAAAAATTCTATAACGGAAAGGGTAAGTGTTCTTCGGGCTGCCACGGGCTTGGCGACTGCTTAAGAGCGTGTGAGTTTAATGCAATCTGCATAAAAAACGGGGTTGCGGTTGTTAATCCCGAGCTTTGCACCGCCTGCGGCAAATGCGTTAAGGTCTGTCCGAATCAGCTTATTTCATTGATTAAAGAAAGTCAGAAATACATCGTTACCTGTTCGTCCGCGGATTCCGGAAAAATCACCCGCGCAGCGTGTCAGAATGGCTGCGTCGCCTGTGGGCTGTGCGCGAAAAAGTGTCCGTCTGACGCAATTGCGGTAAGCGCAAATCACGCGATTATCGACCCGCAGAAATGTACGGGCTGCGGAGTTTGCGCGGAAGTCTGCCCCGTAAAATGTATTTCGTTGTTATTATAACTTAGGCAAGATGTCCCCCGCCTCTTAGGCGGCGGGTTCCATTTGTCATTCAGCAGGGGATACAATTCCCTGCTGAATGACAGGTTGGCAAAGCCAACCCTTGCCACGTTAAATGACGGGGCAAACCCCTTATTGAAATTGGTTCGGTGTGAACAGGGAGGTTCTGATATGCGCCGATGGCTTTCGGTTGTGACCGAGCATTTTGAAAATATTAAAAATATTCTGAAGCAAAATGCGGTGAACGAGCTTCTTTCCGAGGATGACTGCGCCGCAAGGCTTCTGGACAGCTATATTTTGTCCAAAAACAGCCGAAGAATCTATACTTTTACGGTTTTTCAGCTTTTAATAGGCATATTCTGGTTTATCTTCGGATTTCTGCTTTCCGAAAAAACCGATTCGGGAACAGTTTTTACCGCAATCGGCGCGCTTGTTCACGTTGCCGCCGCCGCTGTGTTTTTTTCGGCGTACAAGCACGAATTTTCTCAGCGCCATCAGAATGAGGAGCGCCTCAGGTTGTTTATGCGGCTTTATTGGGGAACGTTCATATTCGGCGGAATTATGAACACAATAGGCGAGTTCCGTTCGCAGCGCACAATTTTCTCGTTCCTTGTTTTTCTCCTTCTGGTTGAGCTTGTCCCGATTTTCCGAGTTGTCGGTGCGCTTATCGGCGGGGGAGTGTTTACCGTTTTCGCTGTGTTTTTCGGAATTGCCGAGAAGCTTTCGCCTGTCTACTACGCCGTACTTGTTCTGGCTGCGGTAGTCTGGGTGTGGAGCTTCGCGCTAAAATATAATTGCTACGCGGGAATGTGGATTAACCGCCGCCGTCTTGAAACCGTCGAGGAACGCTGCACCCGCATTTCGCACACCGATTCGCTTACGGGAATGCTTAACAAGGCGGGTCTTGCAGAGAAATTCCGTGAAAGATACTCGTCAGCCAACGAAAAACGCAGGATGGCTGTAATTCTGATAGACGTTGATAATTTCAGGCGCTATAATCATACCTTCGGATACGACAAAAGCGACGAGTGTCTTTACACAATCTGCAACTGCATAAGAATTATGGCGAAGCCTGTCACAGATGTTGTTTCACGTTTCGGCGGCGATGATTTTGTGCTTGTTATCGAGGACAAAAGCGAGGTCGAGGTTATAAGCTTCGCCGAACAGCTGCGCCGGTCTATTGAAACAATGGCTCTGCCTGCGGGCGAGGGCAGAATTGTTACTATAAGCGTCGGTATTTCGGAAATTCGCGAGCTTGATGACAAGGCAACCTATTCCGAGCTTCTTAACGAGGCGGATATTCAGCTTATGATTGCAAAGCAGAACGGTAAAAACTGTATCGGCTACCGAGGCAGAGCGTTTATCCATGAGCTTCGAAGAAATGTCCGGTGACGTTCATATCAAACGATAAATATGAACGATTAGGGCTATGAAACTCTTGTTACAAAAATTATCAGAAAAGCGGTACAAATTTTGTCAGATTACCGATTGAAATTTGTGCGCGAATTCTGTATAATTAAAATATATTCTATAGAAAGCGAGATTGGTATGTATCAGGATTTAATCGACTCAATCGGCTTCCTCGCAAAGTACGACCCGGAGGTTTCCGAGGCAATGGCAGGCGAGCTGAAAAGACAGAAGCGCAATCTTGAACTGATTGCAAGCGAAAACATTGTTTCTCCCGCAGTTATGGCGGCAATGGGCAGCGTCCTTACCAACAAGTACGCTGAGGGCTATTCGGGCAAGCGTTACTACGGCGGATGCGAATGTGTTGACGTTGTTGAAGACATCGCTATCGACCGTGCAAAAAAGCTGTTCGGCTGCAAGTTTGCAAATGTTCAGCCTCATTCGGGCGCACAGGCTAATACAGCCGTTTATTTTGCGCTCCTCAATCCGGGCGACACGGTGCTCGGTATGAGCCTTGCTCACGGCGGTCATCTTACCCACGGTTCTCCTGTAAACATTTCCGGTAAGTATTTCAATTTTGTTCCTTACGGTCTTAACGACGAAACGGGAATGATTGATTACGACGAGGTCAAGAAGCTTGCCGAAGAAAACAAGCCGAAGATGATTGTTGCAGGTGCAAGCGCATATCCGAGAAAGATTGATTTTGAAAAGCTTTCCGAAATCGCCAAGAGCGTTGGCGCATATTTAATGGTCGATATGGCACACATCGCGGGTCTTGTTGCGGCAGGCGAGCATCTTTCTCCTGTTCCTTACGCTGATATCGTTACTACAACTACACATAAAACTCTTCGCGGACCCCGCGGCGGTATGATTATGACTAACGACGAGGAGCTTGCAAAGAAGATTAACAAGGCTGTTTTTCCGGGAACGCAGGGCGGTCCGCTCATGCACGTTATCGCCGGAAAGGCTGTTTGCTTCGCAGAGGCATTAAAGCCTGAATTTAAGGCTTACGGCAAGCAGATAGTGAAGAACGCTTCCGTTCTGGCTGATTCGCTGCTCGAAAAGGGCTTCAATCTTGTGTCGGGCGGTACGGACAACCATCTTATGCTGGTTGATTTACAGCCGTTCAATATTACCGGTAAGGAGCTTGAAAAAAAGCTTGACGAGGTTTATATTACCGTAAATAAAAACGCTATTCCGAACGACCCTCAGAGTCCGTTCATTACAAGCGGCGTCAGAATCGGCACTCCCGCCGTAACAACAAGAGGTCTTGTCGAGGACGATATGAGAGTGATTGCCGACTGCATTTACCTCGCTGCAAAGGATTTTGACAATTCAAAGGAAAAGATCAGAGAAGCCGTTACGGAAATCTGCAAAAAATATCCTTTATACGAATAATTATCAACCACAAAAGGAGTATACGTAATGACAAAAGCAAGTGAAGTTGTCATAAATACCCAGGAGGCTGTTGCGCCTCTCGGCGTTATCGCAATGGACGGCGCTAAGGAGCTTGGCGAAAAAATCAATAATTATCTCGTTGAATGGTCGCAGAGAAGCGGCATAAACGTCGATTCTTATATGATTGAAACCGAATGCCCCCGATTCTCATCGGGCGACGGTAAGGGTCTTATTAAAAAGTCGATTCGCGGCGATGATATTTATATTATTGTCGATGTCGGAAATTACAGCTGTTCATATAAGATGTTCGGCAAGGAAAATGCAATGTCGCCCGACGACCATTTTCAGGATTTAAAGCGTATCATTCAGGCAATGAGCGGTAAGGCGCATCGTATAAACGTTATTATGCCTATCCTTTACGGCGGTCGTCAGCACAGAAGAAATTACCGCGAATCTCTCGACTGCGCAGTTGCTCTTCAGGAACTTCAGGCGATGTCCGTTGAGAACGTTATCTGTTTTGACGCACACGACGCCAGAGTCTGCAACGCAATTCCGCTTATGGGCTTTGATAACGTTATGCCGTCTTATCAGGTTCTTAAAACAATGTTCAAGAACGTGAAGGAGCTTAATATCACTCCCGAAACCTTTATGGTCGTAAGTCCGGACGAGGGTGCAATGCACCGTAATATGTATTACGCTTCCGTGCTTGGCGTAGACCTCGGAATGTTCTATAAGCGCCGCGATTATTCGCGCATTGTAAACGGCAGAAACCCCATCGTTGCGCACGAATACCTCGGTAATTCGGTTGAGGGCAAGGACGTTTTCATTTCCGATGATATCATTTCTTCGGGTGATTCGATGCTGGATATTGCTTATGAGCTTAAAAAGCGCAAGGCAAAGCGTATTATTGCTTACGCTACATACCCGATTTTCACAAACGGACTTGCTAAGTTTGATGAAGCTTACGAAAGCGGGGTTATCGATTACGTCCTCGGAACTAATCTTACGTACAGAACCCCTGAGCTGCTTAAGCGCGAGTGGTTCTACGAGGTTGATATTTCAAAGTATATTGCGTACTTGATTCTTGCTCTTAACCACGATGTTTCCACAAGCAAGGTAATTGACCCGCACAGTAAAATTGACGCGCTTCTTGCAAAATATAATGTCAAAGGCGCTCTCAAAAACTAATATTGTTCATACTTTGAACGATATATGAACAAGGCTTTAAAACCGCACTGCTTGAAATCAAGTGTGCGGTTTTGCTGTATTGAAAGGACTGATATTATGCCGCTTGCAGACGCAATACGCCCAACCTCGCTCGACGAGGTCGTTGGTCAGCGACACATTCTTGCTTCGGGAAAACCGCTGCGCCGGATAATAGAGGGAGGAAAAATCCCGAATATGATTTTTTACGGACCGTCCGGCGTGGGCAAAACAACCGTTGCGAACATTATCGCAGATAAAACGGAAATGAACCTGTATAAGCTGAACGGAACAAGCTGTTCGACTGCGGATATAAAAGATGTTATTTCTGACAGGGGACGTTTCGGCTTCGGTTCGGGTACGCTGCTGTACCTTGATGAAATCCAGTATCTCAATAAGCGTCAGCAGCAGAGCTTGCTTGAATACATCGAAAACGGCGATGTAACGTTAATCGCTTCAACAACCGAAAACCCATATTTTTACGTTTACAACGCGATTTTATCACGTTCAACGGTATTTGAGTTTAAGCCCGTTGAAAAGGAGGACATTGTTCCTGCGGTAAAGCGCGCGTTTCAGCTTGGCGAGGAAACCTCGCGGCTTCACTATGAGCTTGAGGACGGAGTTGTTGAGCATATTTCGCTTGGCTGCGGCGGCGATGTAAGAAAGGCAATCAACACGGTGGAGCTTTGTCTGCTTTCAGCAGATAACGGCGCGGTAAGCCTTGATTTGGCGCAGCAGCTCACGCAGAAAAGCTCCATGAAATATGACCGCGGCGGCGACCAGCATTACGATATTCTTTCCGCTTTTCAGAAATCCATTCGTGGCTCCGACGAAAATGCTGCGCTTCATTATCTTGCACGTCTTATCGTGGCAGGCGACCTTCCGTCGATTTGCAGGCGCTTGCTTGTCATTGCATCGGAGGATATCGGGCTGGCTTTTCCAAATGCCGTTCCGATTGTAAAGGCTTGCGTTGACAGTGCGGTTCAGCTTGGTTTTCCCGAAGCGCGGATTCCTCTTGCCGAAGCGGTTATTCTTCTGGCAACCTCTCCCAAATCAAACAGCGCGTATATGGCAATCAGCAGGGCATTGGAGGACGTTGAAAAGGGAAATACGGGCGATTTTCCGCGCCATCTCCAGAATGTTCATTGCGACGGCGAGGGTGCGGCTGTCAGAGGTCAGCACTATCTTTACCCTCACGATTATCCGAATCATTATGTCAAGCAGCAGTATCTTCCCGACAGCATCAAGGACAGGGTTTACTACGAATTTGGCGATAATAAGTTTGAGCAGGCAGCCGCGGATTATTGCAAGCGCTTAAAATCATAGAAAATCCGTGCGGATTATTTTGTCGCAGACAGGCGTGGAATAAATCCAGCTGTCAATGTGTTCCGAAGCTTCGAGGTATCGGAAGGGAAGCGGCTGTTGAGCCTCGCGCGACGGGAAGCGGTCAACGATTATAAGCTTGATTTTCATTTTTTCGGGGATAATCGCTTTTATATACACGCTCACGATATTCCCTGCGTAAACGCCGTCCTTCAGCTCTGCCAATCCGGCAAGATTCGGCGAAAGCTCTACGAAAATACCGTAACTTTCGACTGAACGTACAATTCCCGTCACGGTTTCTCCAACGCAAAAGCTATCAGCGTTTTCCGCCCACGAACCAAGCAGCTCCTTGTGAGAAAGCGTTATTTTGCCGTTTTCAACGCTGCGAACGACTCCTTTGATGTCCTGCCCAACGCAAAAACGGTCTTTCGGGTGAGCGATTCTTGAAATTGAAATCATATCAATCGGAATAAGCGACGGAACGCCGCAGCCGATGTCAACAAATGCGCCGAATTGTTCCATATGAGTTATTTTTGCGGGAATTATATCTCCGCAGTTCAGCCGACTTATGTATTTTTCCAGACATTCCTCCTGCGCTTCACGGCGGGAAAGCCGAATAACGCTGCCAAGCTCTTTGATTTTGAAGCAAACGGGCTTGTTCACGCGGGAAATGAGCGCAATGTCGCGCGTTGAGCCGTCTGAAATTCCCACCGCGCCGTCCTCTCGCGGTATGATTCCTCGTGCAAAGCCGAAATCTACAATTAAATTATGCGAGCTGTCGCAAAGCGTACAAATCGCTTCGACTATCGCTTCCTGCTTCATTGCTTCCTCAAGACCTGACAGGGTGGCGGTAAAATGTTGATTTCTTTGTGTCAGCAGCGTTGCTCCTTCGGGTGTATATCCGTTCATTTGCCTGTACCGTTCCTTTCCTATTCCGACGCTTATAGTTAAAGTCATATCGAAAACTTTTCCTTAAATAGTATGAACGGGCAGGGTAGTATATGACTTTCAGCGAAAAAAACAAACTGCGCATTTCAACGGTTCTTGACGGAAAGCTTGCTTCAAGCGGAGGGGGCGCGGCGCGCGCGTTTTGTGCGGCTTCGCCGCAC
>CAZFMC010000026.1:0-22943 GCA_964520065.1 uncultured Ruminiclostridium sp. | reverse complement strand
AAAGTAGCTATTTATTGCCGCTTATCCGAAGAAGATAGAAACAAGCAATTTGAAAACGACGACAGCAACAGCATACAAAACCAAAAGGCAATGTTGTTGCAATACGCTATGGAACAGGGGTGGGAGCTTTACAACATTTACAGCGACGACGATTACACGGGGTCTGACAGACGACGCCCCGAGTTTAACCGTCTGCTAAAGGACGCAGAACAACACAGATTTGATATTATCCTATGCAAAACACAATCGCGCTTTACACGCGAGCTTGAATTGGTTGAGAAGTACATACACGGGCTGTTTCCCGTTTGGGGTATTCGCTTCATCAGTATTGTTGATAACGCAGATACCGCGAACAAAGGAAACAAGAAATCCCGACAGATCAATGGACTTGTCAACGAATGGTACCTTGAGGATATGTCGGAGAACATCAGAAGCGTTCTTACCAACAGACGCGAGAACGGTTTTCATATCGGTGCCTTTGCTTTGTACGGGTACAAGAAAGACCCCGATCAGAAAGGACACTTGATTATCGACGAAGAAGCCGCCGCCGTTGTAAGAGAAGTTTTTACACTATTTTCACAAGGTTACGGTAAAACTGCAATCGCCCGTATGCTCAACGATAGGGGCATACCGAATCCAACTGAATATAAGCGTCAGCAAGGTTTGCGCTACAAACAGCCGACGATGAAAAACAGCACACTTTGGAAATACTTTGCGATCTCCGATATGCTGATAAATGAAATCTACATCGGCAATATGGTACAAGGAAAATACGGTAGTATCTCCTATAAGACCAAGCAAAACAAACCGCGCCCTAAAAGTGAATGGTACATTGTTGAGGGAACACACGAACCGATCATTGACCGTGAGCTTTGGGACAGAGTGCAAGCTATGGTTGCGGAACGGGCAAAACCCTTTGACGTTGGTACAATAGGCTTGTTTGCAAGAAAAGCCCGCTGTGCGAGTTGCGGATATGTTATGCGTTCATCGAAATCAGCACCGCAACGAGGCAGTAAGCATTATTTGCAATGTTCAAACCGCCACGTCGCCAAAGACGCTTGCGAGGGTGCTTTTATCTCGGTTGACCGTTTGGAACGGCTTGTGATAGCCGAGATAAACAGACTTTCCGCTGAATACCTTGACAAAGACGAGTTAGAGCAAAATATCGAGTTTTGCAACAACTTGCAAGCACAGAAAAATCGCATACTCTCCGATCTCGCGGCATACCGCAAAAAAATCGAAGAATATGCAAAAGGTATTCGGGAGCTTTATATGGATAAGGTTAAGGGCTTAATAACCGAAAGCGACTTTGTGGAACTGTCGAAAGACTTTACCACACAAAAGGAACGTCTTGAACGTGTAGTTGCAGACGGCGAAAAACAGTTAGCCGAAATCGACGACAAAATTGCGGTTGGTGATAACCGCCGCGAACTCATTGAACAATACACAAACTTGGAACACCTTAACCGCGAAATCGTGGAAACGCTGATTGATTACATATCTATCGGCAAGCGAATCCCCGGAACAAGGAATGTTCCCATAGAAATTCATTGGAATTTCTGAAAAGTTTGTTCTTATATGATTGCACCTGAGCAAAAGGCGCGTGCAACCTATGACAACATTCTGCGCATGTGCGACGACCCTGACGTCAGCAATGTTATCCGATTCCTGCGCGAACGTGAAATTGTTCATTTCCAACGTTTCGGCGAGCTTTTAAATATTTTACAGGAAAAGATAAAGTAACCAACACAACCCGCCGTTGATTCGTTCAGCGGCGGGATTGCATTTGTTTTCAGACATATCCTCAAGATACCATTACTTAGGCAAGCTGCCGTCTCTAAGGCGGCGGGTTGGCAAAGCCAACCCTTGCCACGTTACACAACTCTTGTGATATGATGGGGCAAGCCCCTTATTGAACAAAAGCTTTTAATATACTTTGAGCTTATTCATAATGTAACGCACGTCCATAATGGAGATCATACCATTCATACTGTTTTCCGTTATAGTTAACCGTCAACTCCATATCATGTGCGCCAAACGCGTCGGGGTCTAGCTCAATAACTGTATCAGGAATTGTTATTTCGCCTAAACTTTCGCATCCGTAAAATGCGCTGTCTTCGATATATTTGATGTTATTGTTCCATGTGAATTGCTTGAGATTTTTGCAATCGCCAAAAACAACTTCAGATAGTGTTTCTAATTTTGGGGGCAAAATTATTTCTGTCAGACTTTTACATCCATAAAAAGCGCCCTCGCCTATTTTTTCAATCGAATCGGGAAGGTCAATATGGGTGAGGCTTTCGCAGTTACAAAATGTTTCATAATTGATTTCAACAACGTTGTCCGGTATCACGATGTTTTTCAAATTTGAGCATCCGCAAAAAAGGTCGTCGCAAAGATAAGAAAGATCCTTAGGCAGAGTCACCGTTTCTATGGAATTGCAGTAATAAAAGATGGGTGCATTGATTTCTGTAATTGTATCAGGCAATATTACATTTTTTACAGTTCGGTTGCCTTTAAAAGAAGCTGTTATCTGAACTACGGGTTTCCCATCATGTTCTGCGGGATCGTTAAATTCGCAGGGAGTTCTTTGTTTTCGTCCCATCCGCTGATCCCATAGCCTTCGAGTTCGTTGTCGTCCGATAACACCTCATAATAAACAAAATCATCATCGGTAAAATCACTGATTTCTTCGATTTCTTCGATTTCTTCGATTGTTTCTGTGATTTCTTCAGTCGTTGTTTCTTCAGCCGTTGTTGTTTCAACAGTGATTTCTTCTGATGAAATTGTTGTTTCAACAGTTGTTGTGAATGCGGGAATTTCAGTATTCGATGTATTTGTATCTGCTTCTGTTGTAATATCAGTTACAGGGATATTGTCCGATGTCTGTGTATTACAACCTGAAATAGAAGCGATTGCGGTTGCTGCAATAATGCAGGCGAGAAGAGTCTTGTAATTCTTCATTTTTTTGTCCTTTCATCGATTTGTGTTTTCATGTTCTGCGGTTCTGATTTGGAGATTCAGATCTGCGAGTTTATTGATTTTTTCTTTACTGTCAGCACCGGCTGTTTTGAAGATTAGACCAAGTTCATTTGATAAAGCAAAAGATCGGTTTTCGTCTTCATTTTCTTTTTCCTTCTATGTGATAAAATAAAAAAGTGCGCAGCCGTAGCTACGCACCGAAAAATGCATAACTCCGATTGCTGCGACACAATTGAATTTCCTGTAACTAGAGCATACAGAAAAGAAGCATGCACTTTTACCATATAGTAAAAGCGTACACTTAGTCACAGAAAATTATTCAATTGCGTTGCACCTTAGCTTATAGCACATAACGAAAAAAATTGCAAGACTTTTTGTAATAATTGTTTGAGCATAATGTAGTGCTTCAATAGATGCAAAACAAAATACCGGAAAAGTATAGAAAAAATGATTACCTTCCTTTTTAAAAAAATAAGCCCTTGACGCTGAACGCAAGGACTTGAATTTTTTTGTGTGAAAAACTGCTTTAGCTATCTTCAAGCATTGATTGAAGTGCTTCAGCTAATGCGGTTATTTTTCGTTATTTGGATATTCACTCGATATCTTTAGCCAACAGCAGAACAACGCGTACAAACGCTTGAAACTGTTTGTTAGTCATGCCCATTTCGCTCACCTCTTTTCACCTCGCTTTACCAAATGATTTTACATACAGTATAATGATTTTTTCGCCGTTTGTCAAATCCTTTTGTTCAGTTGTCAAAGTTCATATGGCGCGGGATATGCTGTAATTCTATTACCAATAATATGCACCGATGGCGAATGTCCCCGCAAGTGCAATAAGTTAATTATGCAGTGCCGGCTGTGCCTTAAACAAAAAAAACAGAGGCTCGCTTTTTAAGGTGAACCTCTGATTCTTTTGGCATATTGCAGCAAATTTTTTAACGAATAAAGAAGCCCGCCGAATGGGATTCAAACGGCGGGTATTTAATTATTCTGTCTTTTCTTCGATGTACTTTACAACGTCGCCAACGGTCTTGATGTTCTCAACCTGATCGTCGGGAATTTCGATATCGAACTCGTCCTCAAAGCTCATAACAAGGTCAACAACGTCAAGAGAATCTGCGCCGAGGTCGTCCTGAATATTTGCGTTCATGGTAACCTTTTCCTCGTCTACGTCGAGCTGATCAACAATAATGCTTCTAACCTTTTCAAAAATCATTTTAAATGTCCTCCGTATATTTTAGTAAAATTGATGGCTTATATTGCCCTGACTTTTACCATTATAAATGATAAAAAATAAAAAATCAATAGCTTTTCCGCATTTTTTTGGTTTTTTTAAAAATTTTGCCATTTGCTGTATATTTCGCTCTGAAAAAAAATATTTTTGTACAGCTTACACATTGCAGAGTTACTCGGAAAACATACCTATTTTACGGAATTTCTCATATCTCGCTTCAAGCAGTTCAGCCGTATCCTTTTTCATAAAGCGCGGCACAGCCTCGGTGAGGTATTCGGAAAGATTTGCCGTCATAAGCTCAGGGTCGTTGTGCGCGCCGCCCGCCGGCTCGCTTATAATTTTCTCACACACGCCGAATTTCAGCAAGTCCTCCGCCGTAATCTTCATAAGCTCGGCAGCCTCGCTCTCTCTGCTTGCGTCCTTCCAGAGAATTGAAGCAAAGCCGCGCGGCGAAATAACGGAGTAGATTGCGTTTTCAAGCATTGCCAGTTCATCGCACACTGCAAGCGCCAATGCGCCGCCGCTGCCGCCTTCGCCGAGAACAACCGAAATGACGGGTGTTTTCAAGGTCATAAACTCCATAAGATTTTTTGCGATAGCCTCGCCCTGACCGCGCTTCTCCGCTTCCACCCCGCAGAACGCGCCGGGAGTGTCCACAAGACAGATAACGGGACGGTGAAACTTTTCAGCCTGCTTCGCAAGGCGCAGCGCCTTTCGGTAGCCCTCGGGGTGCGGCATTGAAAAATTCGTCCGCTTATTTTCCTCAAGATTACGCCCCTTTACCTGCGCGATAACCGTAACGGGAATCGAATCAAGCGTTGCAATTCCGCCCATAATCGCAGCGTCGTCGCCGTAAAAACGGTCGCCGTGCATTTCAAGGAAATTGCTGAAAATTGCGGGAATATAGTCCATTACAGTAGGACGGTCCTTTGTACGGATAACGGCAAGCCGCTCCGACGCACTTAAATTGCTCATAACGCAGCTTCCTTTCCCGAATTACTATCCGCTTTTATATAATTATGCATTCTGAGAATTTTTGCCAGTGTTGAACGCATATTTTTTCTATCGACAATCATATCCGCAAAGCCGTTTTCGAGCATAAACTCAGCCGACTGAAAATCGTCGGGGAGCTGCTGCCGAATCGTATCCTGAATAACGCGCCGCCCCGCAAATCCAATAAGCACCTTCGGCTCAGCGATAATTATATCGCCAAGGCTTGCGAAGGAAGCCGTGACGCCGCCCGTAGTAGGGTCGGTCATAACCGTTACGTACAGCTGTCCCGCCGCATTGTGACGTGCAATAGCGCCCGAGGTTTTCGCCATCTGCATAAGCGAAACGATACCCTCCTGCATTCTCGCGCCGCCCGACGCCGTAAAAAGGATTACAGGCAGCTTATTCTCTGCGGCGTACTCAAAAGCGCGGGTAATCTTCTCGCCCACAACGCTTCCCATACTTGCCATCATAAAATTGCTGTCCATAATGCCGATAACCGTTCTGTATCCGCGTATTGTGCAGGTGCCCGTTACTACCGCCTCGTTCATTCCGCACTTTTCGCGCAATGCCGCAACCTTTTCCTCGTAATCGGGAAAATCAATCGGGTTGAGCGACGTCATTCCCGCGTCAAACTCGGTAAAGCTGTTCGGGTCGGCAGTCATAGCCAATCTCTCACGGTAGCCGATACGTGCATGATAACCGCAGGAGGAGCAGACCTGTTTATTTTTCACAAAGTCGTCGCGGTAAACAATCGTACCGCAGCGCGGACACTTGAACAGCAGATCCTTTGGTATCTCGACGCCCTCGGACTTTTTCTCGACCTTTTTATCCTCTTTAAAGCGATCCTTGACCACCTTAAATAAATCCTCTATTGCCATTTTACCTCCGTATGTACGGGCTTCAGCTCAGATTTTTCCGATTGAGGAAGCCTATATCAAAAATCCCGCTTTCAAATTCCTTATCGCGCAGCAGATTAAGCTGAAAATCGATATTCGTCTGAATCCCCTCGATAAGCATTTCCGAAAGCGCAACCTTCATTTTCGTAATCGCCTCGCTGCGATTTCTGCCCTTTACGATGAGCTTTGCAATCATACTGTCGTAATACGGCGGAATTTCGTAACCCTGATATACCGCGGTGTCTACGCGCACGCCAAAGCCGCCGGGGAGATGGATAGACTGGATTTTTCCCGGGCAGGGACGAAAACCCAGCTTGGGATCCTCCGCGTTTATGCGGCACTCAATAACGTGCCCCGTAAGGGAAATATCCTCCTGCTTATACGAAAGAGGAAGTCCCATTGCAATTTTAATCTGCTCCTTGATGAGGTCGATTCCCGTTACCATTTCGGTTACAGGGTGCTCGACCTGAATGCGCGCGTTCATTTCCATAAAATAGAAATTTCTGTCCTTGTCAACGAGGAACTCAACCGTGCCCGCGTTATAATATCCGTAGACCTTTGCCGCGCGCAGAGCCGCCTCGCCCATTTTCTCACGCAGCTCGGGAGTCATTATCGGGCTTGGGCTTTCTTCCAGCACCTTCTGGTTACGCCGCTGACAGGAGCAGTCGCGCTCGCCGAGATGAACCGCGTTTCCATGCTCGTCCGCAAGAATCTGAACCTCGACGTGTCTGGGATTGACGATGAATTTTTCAATATACACGTCGTCGTTTCCGAAAAACTGCAAAGCCTCCTGCTTAGCCGCGGTTATTGCCGCTTCAAGCTCGCTTTCGGAATCCGCGCGGCGTATTCCGCGACCGCCGCCGCCCGCGCTTGCCTTTACAAGAACGGGGTAACCGATATCAGCGGAGATAGCCTTCGCCTCATCGAGGTCGGTGACAACGCCCTCCGAACCGCGCACAACGGGAACGCCCGCCTTCATCATCGCGATTTTCGCATTTGCCTTGTCGCCCATAGCCTCCATTGCGGCTGCGTTCGGTCCGATCCACTTTATCCCGCACTTGTCGCAAAGGCGAACAAAACGGCTGTTCTCCGAAAGAAAACCGAAGCCCGGGTGGATTGCCTTAGCGCCCGTAATCTCGCAGGCTGCAAGAATGGCGCGCGTATTAAGATAGCTGTCGGAGCTTCTTGCGCCGCCGATACAAACCGCCTGGTCGGCAATCTGCGCGTGCAGAGCCTGCTTGTCCGCAGTCGAATAAACGGCGACGGTTTCTATACCAAGCTCGCGGCAGGCGCGAATAATACGCAGCGCGATTTCACCGCGATTGGCTATTAAAATTTTATCAAACATAATAATCTCCTCGGCGATTATTTTATTGCAAAGGAAATCTCCGCAACGCACGCCTTTTCGCCGTTTACGGTAGCAATTCCCTTTCCGACGCCGACAGGACCCTTAACCTTGATAATTTCCACCTCAAGGCGAAGGTCGTCGCCGGGAACAACCTGTCTGCGGAACTTTGCTTCCTTAACTCCGCCGAAAAAGCCGATTTTTCCTTTATTTTCGGGGAGCATCAGCATTGCGACCGCGCCCGCCTGCGCCATCATTTCAAGAATCAGCACGCCGGGCACAACGGGATAGTCGGGGAAATGTCCCTTAAACCAGAAATCGTCAGCCTTAACGTGTTTGTACGCAACAACGCGCTTGCCCTCCTCGATTTCCTCAATTTCGTCAATCAAAAGAAACGGGTCGCGGTGCGGAATAATCTCCTTAATCTGTTCCTGAGTCATTTTCATAGCTTGCTCCTTATTCTATGCGAAGAATCGGTTGGTCAAACTCAACCGCGTCGCCGTCGGAAACGAGTATTTCCGCAACACGTCCGCTTACCTCGCTTGTTACCTCGTTCATAAGCTTCATACTTTCGATAATGAACAGCACGTCGCCCTTATTCACAGTGCTTCCGACGCTTACAAAGGGCGCTTTTCCCGGAGCGGGAGCGGAATAGAACGTGCCGACAATCGGCGATCTTACAAAAGTACCAGCCGTCTTTTCGGGTGCAGTCTGCGGCGCTTCCGTCTGAACGGGCTGCTGAACCGCGCCGCCCATAGGCATAACCGGCATTGCAGACATGGCGGGCATCGGCGGCATTGGCGGCACGGGGGGACGTTTTTCGCCAAGCTCAATTTCAAATTTATCGTTCTTTAGCCTGAAATAGTCAAGCTCGCTGTCCTTCATCAGCTGAATATATTCCTTAACAGCGTCAATCAGCTGAGTGCTTTCGTACTGCATAAAAAATCTCCTTTCAGTCGTTTACGGGCAGGAAGCAGAGTGTAGCGTTGTGTCCGCCGAAGCCCAGCGAGTTGCTTATCGCACCCGTTATCTTCATTTCGCGATTGCCGCCCTTGCAGTAATCAAGGTCGCACTCCTCGTCGTCAACCTGTAAGCCGACCGTAGCGTGAACAAGGCTGTTCTTAATCTGCAAGGCGGTAGCCACTGCTTCAACGCCGCCTGCCGCGCCGAGAAGGTGTCCCGTCATAGACTTTGTGGAATTTATAACCATATTGTGCGCGTGTTCGCCGAAAGCGATTTTAAGCGCGGCTGTTTCGGTTTTGTCGTTGAGATTGGTTGAGGTTCCGTGCGCATTGCAGTAGTTGATTGTTTCAAACGGAACGCCCGCTTCCTTAACGGCAAATTCCATCGCCTTAGCGCCGCCCTTTCCCTCGGGGTCGGGGCTGGTTTCGTGGAAAGCGTCGCCGGTTGCGCCGTAGCCCGCAAGCTCCGCGTAAATCTTAGCGCCGCGTTTTTTCGCGTGCTCATACTCTTCCAGAATAACGATTCCCGCACCGTCGCCGAGAACAAAACCGGAACGCTCCTTGTCAAACGGAATGGCGGCTCTGTCGGGGTCGGTGCTTTTTGTAATTGCGTGCATATTGTTGAAGCCCGCAAGCGCAAAGCCCATCTGACAAGCCTCGGCGCCGCCTGCAATAGCGCAGTCGAGATAGCCGTTCTTTATAGCGTGGAACGCCTCTCCGATTGCGTGAGTACCCGAAGCGCAGGCGGAAACAGTACAATAGTTTGCGCCCTTGAAGCCTGTTTTTATCGAAACAGTTCCCGCCGCCATATTTCCTATCATCATGGGAATTGTAAAAACGGAAACGCGTGAATTGCTCTTGTTATGATAAGTAAGAACCTGCTCCTCGGTCGTAAGAATACCGCCGATTCCCGAACCGATTATAACGCCGCAGCGGTACGGGTCGAGATCGGAAAAATCCGTTCCCGCGTCCTCCATTGCCTTCATTGAGGCATAAACGGCGTACTGGGTGAGAAGGTCGGTTCTGCGCGCTGTTTTTTTGTCGATATATTCGCTTACGTCGAAGCTTTTCACCTTTGCGACAACGTTCTTTTCCTCCGACTGTCCCGGAAACCATTCATCAAGCGTAAAGCCGTGGCGGTTCGCAACGATACTGTCCCAGAACTCGTCAACCGTATTCCCTATCGGGCTTAACACGCCAAGACCTGTAATAACAACTCTGCTCATAAATTATCCTTTCTTACATTGAAAGTCCGCCGCTTATTTCGATAACCTGTCCCGTAACGTAGGAAGCGTTTTCCGAAAGAAGGAACGATACAACCGACGCGATTTCGCTTACCTCGCCGAATCTGCGGAGAGCAACCTGCGCGAAAATCTTATCCTTCTGTTCAGGAGTAAGAATATCGGTCATCGGTGTCTTGATAAGTCCCGGTGCGACCGCGTTTACGCGGATATTGCGCGCGCCGACCTCCTTTGCAGCCGTCTTTGTCATAGCGATTATCGCCGCCTTTGAAGCGCTGTAATTAAACTGTCCGGGGTTTCCGTAAAGTCCCGCTACGGAAGCCATATTTACAATTGCGCCGTGCTTCTGCTTCATCATAAGCTTTACGACGGGCTTCATCATATTGAAAACCGACTTCTGGTTTACCGCGATAACCGCGTCGTACTGCTCCTCGCTCATAAGCGTCAGGAGGGTATCCTTTGTGATTCCCGCGTTATTTACAAGCGCGTCAATCGCGCCGAAGCGTTCCTTTACCGCCTTTACCATAGCTTCGCACTGTTCAAAGGAGGAAACGTCGGCAGAAAAAATCTCCGCTTCAACGCCCTTTTCACGGCAAGCCGCCGCAACTCCCTCCGCCTTTTCCTTATCGGAATCGCTCGGAAAATGATTTATCGCTATATTATAGCCGTCCTCCGCAAGTCTTTTTGCGATACACTCGCCGATACCCTGGGACGCGCCCGTTATAAGTGCTGTTGCCATATCAGTTTATCTTCCTTTCCAAAAGTTTTTCCGCCTGCTCAAACATTTCCTCCACAATTGCCTTTGCGGGCTTGATTTCGTTGACCATACCCGCAATCAGACCGCAGAGGAACGAGCCTTCTTCAAGGTTTCCGTCCTGAACAGCCTTACGCAGCGAACCGACCGTAATCTGCTCGAACTCTTCGGGAGTTCCCCCGTCCCTTTCAAAGGTCTGGAGCTTTTTCGCAAATTTTGTTTTAACGTTGCGGCAGGGGTGACCCGTCATTCTTCCCGTAACAATATTATCGGTATCCTTTGCGCCGATAACAAGCTCCTTATAGGTCGGGTGAATACGGCACTCCTCGCAGGCAAGGAAGCGCGTACCGACCTGAACGCCCTGCGCGCCGAGCATAAACGAAGCCGCAATTCCGCGTCCGTCCGCAATTCCTCCCGCCGCGATAACGGGAATGTTCACCGCGTCAACTACCTGCGGAACAAGACACATCGTGGTATTTTCGCCGATATGTCCGCCGCTTTCCGTGCCCTCGGCGATAACAGCCGCCGCACCCGAACGCTCCATACGTCTGGCAAGAGCAACGCTCGGCACAACGGGAATAACCTTGATTCCCGCTTCAAGCCAGTTTTCCATATACTTTCCGGGATTTCCCGCGCCGGTGGTGATAAACGGGATTTTCTCGTCAATTACAAGCTGCGCGAGGTCGTCAGCGTTCGGCGACATAAGCATGATATTGATACCGAACGGCTTATCGGTAAGCTCCTTTGCGCGGCGAATCTGGTCGCGGATATAGTCGGCGGGAGCTGAGCCGCCCGCGATTATTCCTGCGCCGCCGGCGTTGGAAACTGCCGCGGCAAGAGTACTTTCCGCAATCCATGCCATTCCGCCCTGTAAAATCGGGTACTTGATTCCCAAAAGCTCCGTAATTTTTGTCTGCATATTTTTTACCCTTTCTTCTGTGCGTTTGTCAGTTTGTTCATTTGTCAGATTTCGTAAATTATCGCTCCGCTTGTAAGCCCCGCACCGAAGCCGACAAGACAGATTTTCATGCCCTCTCTCAGCCGTCCTGCGCGGTTCAGCTCGTCAAGGCAGGTGGGAATGCAAACGCTTGACGTGTTCGCGCGCTTCTGAATGTTTATATACACCTTCTCCTCGGGCAGATTCATCTGCTTCATCGCACTCCGGATAATGCGGATATTTGCCTGATGAGGAATTACAAGGTCAATATCGTCGGCGGTAAGTCCCGCCTTTTCAAGGGTCTTAGCCATTGCCGCCGCCATAGCGTCAACTGCGAACTTGTAGACCTCCTTGCCGTTCATCTGGATATATCTGCGCTTGCTCTCGGTGTCGAGGAAGGCGGGAGCTTCCTTCTCGCGATGGAACGGGCAATTCGGCTTCAGGTCAACATGACAATAAAGGCTCTCGAACGGGTCGCCCTTTGCGCTAAGATAAGAATAAAGCGGTTTTTCGGAATGCTCCACAACAGCGGCAGCCGCGCCGTCGCCGAACAGAACACAGGTTGAACGGTCGGTAAAATCTATATGATTGGAAAGCCGCTCGCTCGCTATTACAAGCACCTTTTTATAGTCGCCGTCCATAAGGTAACGGCTTGCCGAGTCAAGCGCGCAGATAAAGCCCGTGCAAGCCGCGCTTATGTCATAAGCGGCAGCATTGACCGCGCCGATTTCGTGCTGAACAAGGCAGGCGGTGCAGGGATAGAAGAATTCGGGCGTACAGGTGGAAACGAGAATCAAATCAATTTCCTCCGCCGTTGTTCCGCTGTTCTCAAGAGCCGCCTGAGCCGCCTTTACAGCCATTTCATAATTGAACACGTCGGGCGAAAAACGGCGCTCACGAATACCTGTTCTCGAAGAAATCCACTCGTCGTCCGTTTCCACGTAGCGAGCGAAATCCTCATTGGAAACAACGGTTTCGGGGAGGTACGCTCCCGTTCCTGAAATTTTTATTCCACGCATTTACAAATTCTCCTTGATTTTGTTCCGTAAATAGTATATAATAGAAAGGTAATGGGTTATCGTCAGCTAAAAGCTACAAAATTTATTATAACAATATTTGCAGTATTTGTCAAGGTTACGCGGTTCATTTTACCGAAATAAACCGCGAAAATTTGACAGATAACCTTGACAAGCAACACGGAAGGACGGTTTTTTATGGAAAAAGCACTGCTGTTTTCGGGGCAAGGCTCGCAGTACCCCGCTATGGGAGAAAAAATATATCGGGAAAATCCCGCGGCATATGAAATGATTTTTGAGGCGGGAAGCGACATTCTCGGCTTTGATATCAAAAACACAATGTTCACGGCTTCCGCCGAGGAGCTGGCGAAAACAAGCGTTTCACAGCCGGCTATTTTCACCATGTCGCTTCTTTGCGCAAAAAAATACACGGACGAGGGCGGAAGCTTCGACGCGGCTGCGGGACATTCTCTCGGCGAATACGCGGCGATGGTGTGTACGGGTATGGTTGACCTGCCGACCGGCTTTGAACTGATAAAAAACCGCGCTCTGTGCATGGAGAAGGCTGCGCAGAAGCACGGAGGAAAGATGGCTGCCGTGCTTTCCCCCGACGCAGCGCTCATCGAAAGTATCTGCGCAGAGGTAACCGCGGCGGGAAGCTACGTTGTTCCCGTAAACTACAACTCCCTCCAGCAGACCGTTATCGCGGGCAGCGCCGAGGGCGTTGCGGCAGCGGCTGAAAAGCTCACGGCAGCGGGCGTTAAGCGCGTAGTGCCGCTTGCGGTCGCGGCAGCCTTCCACTCGGCATATATGAAGGAAGCGGCTGAAGAATTTGCCGCGCTCATTTCCGGAGTTAAATTTTCCGAACCGAAAAAGGCGTTTTACTCGAACGTTACCGGCGCACGTCTATCCGACGTTTCGGATATGCCGAGCCTGCTTGCAAAGCATATCTGCTCGCCTGTTCTGTTCACCAAGGAGCTGGCAGCAATGAAAAACGACGGAATTACCGTATTCACCGAATGCGGTCCGGGTAAGACGCTCACAGGACTTGTAAAAAAGACGCTCGCCGATGTTGCCGCTTCGGCAAGCGACGTGTAAAAAAATAAAAGGACGGACAAAGAAATGGACAACTACGCACTTATCGGCTATCCCTTGGGACATTCGCTTTCCCCGCAGATTCACGAGCGTCTTTTCTCGCTTACGGGAACTGCCGCGCATTACGAAAAAACCGAAATCTCCCCCGAACAGCTCACCGAAAAATACGATTACCTCTCCTCGCTTCGCGGTTTTAACGTCACAATACCGCACAAGCTCGCAATAATCGACTTCTGCGACAGACTTGACAGCGGCGCGGCAAGGTACGGCTCGGTAAACTGCGTTAAGGTCGGAGAGGAAAGGGTCGGCTACAACACCGACGTTCTCGGCTTTGTGAAATCCATTGAGCTTATGGGCGCAAAGCTCGATTCCGACGTTTTGCTTATCGGCTGCGGCGGCGTCGGAAGAATGATTGCGATTGAAACAGCGCTTTCGGGCGGCAGGCTGACTATTTCCGTGCTAGATTCCGACCGCGAAAAGGCGGAGGCTGTAAAAAAAGAAATCACCGCGATGAAGCCCGACGCCCGCGTTGAAATTATCGGAAGTCCCGTAAACGACTCCGATAAGCGCTGCGACCTGCTTATAAACGCAACGCCTATCGGAATGTTCCCAAAAACAGAAAATATGCCGTGCGGCGAAGCGCTTCTCGAAAAGGTGAATTTTGTATTTGACGTGGTTTACAACCCGAAGGAAACTTTCCTCACAAAAAAAGCGCGCGAAAAGGGCGCGAAAGCTATGAACGGTATGGCTATGCTGGTTTTGCAGGCTGCCGCCGCTCACGAAATCTGGTACGGCGCAAGCTTTAAAGACAGCGACCTCAGCCGCCTTATTTCCGATATGGAGGAGCTGGTATGAGAAATATTTACCTCTGCGGTTTTATGGGCTGCGGAAAATCGCATATCGGGCGGCAGCTTGCAAGGCGGCTCGGCTGCGAATTTATCGACCTTGACAGCTACATAGAGGAAAAAGAGGGCATGAAAATTTCGGATATTTTTGCCGGCAAGGGCGAGCCTTATTTCAGAGAAGCGGAAGCAAGATATATCCGCGAAATGCCCGAAAGCTGCGTTGTTGCGACAGGCGGCGGCGCAATTATCAATCCGAATACCGCCGAAACCGCCAAAAAAACAGGGCGCGTCGTATTCCTTGACGCAAAATTTTCAACCTGCTATGGTCGGATAAAGGGCGATACCCGCCGTCCGCTGGTGATGAAAAATACGCGCGAACAGCTTGAAGAGCTGTACAACGCCCGCCGCTCTGTTTATCGTAAGAATTCCTCGATAATTATCGGAGCTGACGGCAAGGACAGCGATATTGTCAACGAAATTATTAAACTGGTGAAGTAAATGGTTATTTATAATGTTAAAATTGTTCCCGTTACCTCGGAAACAATTGAAAACGGATATATTGAAATTCAGAACGGAAAAATCGCCTCGTTCGGAGCAATGGAAAACGCTCCCGACGAACGTGATTTCGACGCAGCAGGGCTTACCGCCTACCCCGCCTTTGTTGACGCGCACTGTCATATCGGAATGTTCGCGGACGGACTGGGCTTCGAGGGCGACGACGGAAACGAGGAAACCGACCCCGCTACCCCGCAGCTGCGCGCAATCGACGCTGTAAACCCGATGGATTACTGTTTTGAAGAAGCGGCTATGGGCGGCGTGGGAACAGTAGTTACGGGAATGGGCAGCGCAAATCCTATCGGCGGCACATTTCTGGCAATGAAAACCTACGGAAGCAAGCGCGCGGACAGGAGAATCGTGAAATATCCGCTTGCTATGAAGCTTGCGCTGGGAGAAAATCCCAAAAGCGTATACCACGAAAAAAACGAAGCCCCGACAACGCGCATGGCAACCGCGGCGGTTATCCGCGAGCAGCTTCTTGCCACGAAAAGATATATGGACGACTGCGCGGAGTATGAACGTACAAAGGGGACGGACGATGAAACGGGACGTCCGGATTTCGATATTAAGTGCGAGGCGCTGATACCGCTCCTTAAACGGGAAATAAAGGCGCATTTCCACTGCCACCGCGCAGACGATATTTTTACGGCAATCCGTCTTTCGGAGGAATTTAATCTGGATTACGTTTTAATTCACGCTACCGAGGGGCACCTTATCGCGGACGAGCTGCCGAAGAAAGCGCAGATTGTCGCGGGACCGATTTTCGGCGACCGATGCAAACCGGAGCTGCGAAACGCAAGCATTTCCAACGCGGCGGTTCTTGCTTGCAGCGGTATGACCGTTGCGCTCTGTACCGACCACCCCGAAAACCCCATTCAATACCTGCCCGCAATGGCGGGACTGGCAATTCGCGGAGGAATGAGCGAAACGGACGCGCTTAAGGCGGTTACCATAAACCCCGCCGTAATCTGCGGAATCGACGACCGTGTTGGAAGTATCGAAAACGGAAAGGACGCGGATATCGCGCTGTTCCGTGGCTGCTTTTACGAGCTTTCCAACCCGCCCGCCGCCGTTGTTATGGGCGGAATTATTTACAAAAACAGCGAGGGAGGCCTTCACAAGTGAAAAAATTCATTCGTATACCATTTGAACAGGACAGCGCTTATTCCGCCGACGAGCTGAAAAAAAGGCTGGACGGAGAAATGGAGCGGCAAAAGGAGCTGACGCTGTACAAGCTGAAAGGAACTCCGCTGTTCCTGCTCTCGGAAAAGGACGGCAAATATACCCTCAATTATCACCACTGCTACAAAAAGGATATGTGCGACACCTGCCTGCGTTTTTACATTGAAAAAGGGTTGGAGCGTGCGTGCGTAAAGGGCTTTTTCTGCAAGCCGCGCGGCGTATGGGGAACGTTCTGGGGAATTATCGCAACGCTGCTGATTGACTTCCTGATTATTACATACTGCATATTGTTTACGGCGAATTTCGACCTTACAAACGCGCTGATGATTTCATTTTCGGTTTCAATCGTGCGCGCATATCTCTGTCTGTCGGCGGTTCGCTTCGGCGAAAAGCGCGTTAAGGATATAAAGCTTGAAATGAACAGGCTGCTGAATAAAACGAACGAGGAGGAAAGAGGCGAGGGATAATGAATATACAGATATTCGGAAAAAACAAATGCTTTGACACCAAAAAAGCGGAAAGATATTTCAAGGAGCGCGGAATACCTGTTCAGCGGATAGATATTCTTGAAAAGGGACTCAGCCGCCGTGAACTGGAAAGCGTGGAAAGAGCGCTCGGAGGCATTGACGCGATTATAGACGAAAAAAGCAAGTATTACTGCGAATATAAATACCTGCCGAGGGCGCTTCAGCCCGCAAAGCTTGCGGAATGTCCCCTGCTGTACAAAACGCCCATCGTCAGAAACGGCGGAAAGGCAACCGTGGGATACTGCCCCGACGTGTGGAAATCGTGGGAACAAAAAAGCGAAAAGAAAAAGTAAAAATAAATCGAAAGGCGGATAATATTATGTCAATTTTAGTAACGGGCGGAGCCGGCTACATCGGCTCGCATACCTGCATCGAGCTTCTTGCAGCGGGCGAGGATATTGTTGTTATGGATAATTTCTACAACTCAAAGCCGCGCGCGGTAGAGCTTATCAAGGAAATAAGCGGACGTGACTTTCCGTTCTACGAAGCCGATATGTGCAGTGAAGCGGATATGGAACGTATTTTCACCGAAAATAAAATCGAAGCGGTTATTCACTTCGCAGGCTATAAGGCTGTCGGAGAGAGCGTAAGAGAGCCGCTTATGTACTTCTCAAACAACCTCGGCGGAACATTCGTACTGCTGAACACAATGAAGAAGCACGGCTGCAAAAAGCTTATTTTCAGCTCCTCGGCAACCGTTTACGGAATCCCCGAAACCGTTCCCGTAAAAGAGGATTTCCCTCTCTCCGCTATAAATCCCTACGGCAGAACCAAGCTTATGATTGAGGATATGTGCCGCGACCTGTGCGCTTCGGACAGCGAATGGAGCGTTGCTCTGCTGCGTTATTTCAACCCAATCGGCGCACACGAAAGCGGAAAAATCGGAGAGGACCCGAACGGTATCCCGAATAACCTTATGCCGATAATCCTTAACGTTGCCCGCGGAAAGCAGGAGCACCTCAAGGTTTTCGGTAACGACTACCCTACCCCCGACGGAACCTGCGTGCGCGACTATATCCACGTCGTAGACCTCGCTAAGGGTCACCTTGCGGCAGTCAAGAGCGTGCGTGAAAGAAACGGCGCAATTCCCTACAACCTCGGAACAGGCAACGGTTATTCCGTTCTTGAAATCATACATACCTTTGAAAAGGTAAACGAGCTTACTATCCCGTTCGACATTGTGGAACGCAGAGCGGGCGACGCGGCGGAATGCTATTCCGTTCCCGAAAAAGCGGAAAAGGAGCTTGGCTGGAAGGCAGAACGCGGACTTGAGCAGATGTGCCGCGACGCTTGGAATTACGCAAAAAACAACGGCTGAGCCGAACATAAAAGATAAGGAGGTAACGCTATGCGGCTTGCCGTAACAAACGAACAGATGAAGCGTGCGGAGAAAAACGCCGACGAAAGCGGTACTCCGTATCTTCAGCTCATGAAGAACGCGGGACAGGCGTGCTTTAACCGAATAGCTCAGCTTACCGACGGCGTAAAGGACAAAAATGTCGTTGTACTTTCGGGGCGCGGCAACAACGGCGGCGACGGTATCGTAATAACCGACCTGCTGCTCGAGGCGGGCGCAAACGCCGTTTTGATATTTGTTTCCGACCTCCCGAAAACAGACTGCGCAAGGCTATGCTACTCTATTTATGAAACAGGGCTTAACGTCAGCCTTTACGCGCATCAGAAGGAAAACGTGAAGCGCGTTCTGGAAAACAGCGAAATTGTTATCGACTGCGTTTTCGGGACGGGTTTTCACGGAGAGCTTGACGAAAGTCTTTCCGACCTGTTCAGCTTTATCAACGAACAATGCAGTGCAATGAAAATATCAATCGACGTGCCAAGCGGCTGCAACAGCGACACGGGCGAAATCGCCGCAAACGCTTTTCGTCCAGATTTCACCATAACCCTCGGCGCTGTCAAGAGAGGGCTGTATTCGCACCCCTGCTTTGAACACTGCGGAGTGCTGATGCTTGCGGATATCGGAATACCGCAGAGCTGCTACGACGGCTGCGAGGCGGTGCTGACGGACGAGCTGATACGCGAATTTATTCCCGAACGCAAGGCGGTTTCCCATAAGGGTACCTACGGTCGGCTGCTGAACGTCGCGGGCAGCGCGCGATACACAGGCGCAGCCTTACTTTCAACCGACGCTGCGCTGCATATGGGGGTTGGACTTTGTACGCTTGCGACCCCGCAGCGAGTTGTAAACGCAATTGCGGCAGCCGTGCCCGAAACAACATATTTCCCGCTTGACTGCGGAAGCGACGGCTTTTTAAGCTCAGAGGGAACAGCCGAGCTTAAACGGCTTGTTGCTGATGGCGGTTTTTCAGCAGTTTCAATCGGCTGCGGACTTGGCAACACCCCCGAAACGGCTGACGCGGCGGAATTCGTCATAAAAAATGCAGATTGTCCCGTAATTGTGGACGCAGATGGACTAAACGCAATTTCTTCGAATATAAATGTATTGAAGGAAAGCAAAAAGGGCGTTATTGTAACACCGCACCCTGCGGAATTTGCAAGAATGACGGGAAAAACCGTCCCCGAAATCCAGTCCGACCGCATAACGGCAGCGAAAGGCTTTGCCGCCGAGTACGGAGCGGTAACGGTTCTCAAAGGAGTGAACACGGTTATCGCCGCGCCGACGGGCGAAACGTTTATCAACACAACGGGCAATGCCGGACTTGCCAAAGGCGGGAGCGGAGATGTCCTCACAGGAATCATCGCTTCGCTTATCGCGCAGGGCGCAGACCTTTTCTACGGCACGGTTCTGGGCGTTTATCTGCATGGACTTACCGCCGACAGGCTTGGAAAAACCAGACCGCTTTACAGTATTCTCCCGCGCGACCTTGTTGCGGAGCTTTCGGAAAAGCTCTGGGAATAACGCCGCTTTTCGCTTTCGATTTTCTATCGAAAGGAAAAGACTATGAAGAAAATATTATCAGGCGCATTTTTATCGCTATGCCTGCTGTCCTCCTGTGCGGAGAAAGGAACTGTCGCAGGCGAACCCGCTCCAAAGCTTGACGGCGCGTTTTCCGCGCAGGCAGAAATTACGTTTGGAAAAGAAACGTGCAAAGCGCAGCTGCGGCGCTTCTCATCGGGAAACTGGGAGCTTTGCGTAACCGAGCCTTACGCGCTGGAGGGGCTTGTCGTTAAACTTGACAGCGGCGAAACCGCTCTTTCAATGTACGGTCTGGACGGCGTGGCGGACTGCTCCGAGAACGCAGTTTCCGCAGCGCGGCTTATTGCGGAGGCAATGGATGCTGCGGCAACGGGGAGCTGCGCGGAGAACAGCAGAACGCTTACCGTTTCGGGCGAAGCCGAACATTCGCTTTACACGCTTACGCTTAACGACGCGGGCGAGCCTGACGAGCTGAAGCTGAGCGGACGTAATATAGCCGTAAGGCTGTCGGACTACACAGAGCTGCCCGTTTCCGAACAGACGGAGTCAACCGAATATACGGTTGAATAGCAGGCGCGGCGAGGCTGAAAAATCCATAAAAAATGACTGCAAGTCTGAAAAAAAGTAGGCTGAAACCACCAGCTCAGCCGGTGGTTTTAATTTTGGGTGCAAAATTACTTTTGTTCAATAAGGGGCTTGCCCCGTCATATCACAAAAGCTGTGTAACGTGGCAAGGGTTGGCTTTGCCAACCTGCCATTCAGCAGGAGGACACAATCCCCTACTGAATGGTAAATGGAACCTGCCGCCTAAAAGGCGGCGGACATCTTGCCTAAGTTATAATATATTCATTTTGGATTAAGAGAAAACTTTGAATCTAACAGAGAGAATGTACGACCGTCTAAAACTTGTGCCTTGTGCAACAACAATGGAACACAGCGAAAAAATATGCAGATTTTTGCATATACAAATTTCAGACTTGATTGAAATTTTGAATGAATAAATCTTGCATAAAGTTTTCAATAGGCAAAAACAACTTTCAATAACTTCAAAATTAAGCAGCAAATCCCAGAAAAGCGCTTATTAAAGCCACTTTTTCTGGGATTGTTTCTATTTCTAATAGTTTTCGTGATTTATGCTTTTGTCATTTTGCGTGTAAATTTTTGTCATTTTGCTTGGCAGGCGACAATCATCCATTCGGGTAGAGGAGCTTTTTCAACTTCACAAAGCTTACCATTTAGAACTGTCTTAAATTTCGAGCTAAATGAACCTGATGGATAATGTTTTAGAGCGTGTTCACATTAACGCTCAACGCTCGTCTTTTGACGTATTTTTCGCATAACTGCGTTGAAAATTCTTGAAGTACATAAAGTACGTCTGCGAATTTTCGCCTTGTTCTGCAAAAAATTCGTTTCAAAATCCGAGCATTTCGGTTAATGTGAACAAGCTCTAATTCATCATAATCACAATAATTCATACACAAACATATAGCCAACAATCAAAATTTGACAATATCTCCTCTATAAATTTATGTATCAAAATGCAAATTACGCAATCCTCGTGCAATCAAACAAATCGCCTCATCGGGAAATGGCGTGTCAAATAATTTTAAATTTTCTTCCTTGCTTAAACCGTTGTTGAGCGACTCAATACTCAATTTTTTTATCCAAGAATAATCTACATTCAAACTCAGTCTTGTATATTCTTCCAAAAGCTCAGAATAAAATTTGTTATTTTCCATCTGCCAATTTAATGTCAACTCATCAGGCATATTGTTAGTTTTTAAAAAACTACAAACTTTTGCAGTTATTCCACCATATCCGCCTAACAAATAAATAGGTTTTTTCTTTTGAATTGCAAAAAATATCTCTTCTAACACCCCTGGCATAGAACCCAAATATCCAGACATTGTTCCGCCTGCACTTATTCTTACATCGCATTCGCTTATCATTTTATCTCTCATAAAAGTAAGGGATCTGCTCCATGCATATCTGTTTTCTATAGTATCTGGTGCTATGTATGTATCGACATTATATTTATCCGCTATATCCGAAGGCAACATCATTTTTTCAAATTTACATACTTTTTTATATTTAGCTTTCCAAGATACGAGAGTTTCTTCTTCAGATAAGTTTAAGCTTATTATTGACATCAACATTAAACAACCAACGATATATTTCATGAGCAGCAGTTATAAAAAAACGTTGATTTAATTCATCACCATTATATTCTTCTTTGTAATCAAAATATCTAATAGCATTTATTGCACATAGTTCTTTCATATTAAAAGCACTTGTAGTCAAGGCAACCGGTATCAGTTTTACATTGCCATAACTGTTCTGCTTATTTATATATGTTTCCCATTCATCTGAAGCTACAATACAATCGCTTATGAAAACGAATACTATATTTCGTTCAGCTATTGTATTTATTTCAGACGGTAGCTCATCTTCTAATTGCGATGTGTATGTAAAAACAGGAAAATCTAACGAGTGCAAAAAAGGCTTGTCTGCTTTTCTTGACAAATTCTTCTTACAATAATCAACTATAGGTGATACAATCTGATTATCTTTAGGATGCCATATGAACTGTATTGAAATCGGTGAAGTGTACTGCATGATTCCTCCATTAATTTTTTTATTTTCCGTTATAGCGTTTAAAAGGTTGCGAAAATTTATACGGCTTATGAATATATCCCATTTTATTCAACGACTCTAACCAACTGTAAAATTCAGACATAAATTCTGGAGTTCTTATTAAGATGTACTGACGTTTCACATTTGTTAATGCAAGGAATTTTTCAGGTATATTTATGGGTTCCCCACCCCAATACCAAAATTTTTTTGATACCAGAACAAATTTGCCTGGCACATCTCGATTAAAATTTTCTTCATTCTTTTTACCGCCTTCAAGACTGTGATGGCTGTCTTCTTGAAGAATTGTATTTGTTTTCTCATCAGTGTGATAAATGTTGTCACCATACATTTGCTTTTTACTTCCATGCATATTAGGTTTTTTGCACTGAAAACGACTATCACCCCAATACTGGTCATATGTCAATTTTTCTTCAACTTTCATCACAAATATTATCTTATTTTTAAACTTGCTCTTTTTTGCACCTGAACCTATTCCTACAACAATATCACCAACATCAGCTGTTCGCCTTATTGCAGGCTTACATGTAGCTAGAGCCTGTTCACATTAAAATAGCATCAAAAATCATAGCTAAAGCGAGATTGCCTAAATACATCGTATCAAGTTTGTCATAGCGGGAAAAGACTCGCCTGAATCGCTTTATGCGCAGAAAATATCGTTCAATTTCATTGCGGCGCTTATAAAGCTCTTTATCATAATCCCACGGTTCTTTTCTGTTGCGCTTCGGAGGAACAACAGGTATAAAGCCTTGCTTTACAGCAAGTTCCCACGTACTATTGTCCTCGTAAGCCCGATCCATAAGTAAGTAGTGATTATCTTCGGAA
>CAZFMC010000025.1:0-23603 GCA_964520065.1 uncultured Ruminiclostridium sp. | reverse complement strand
AGGAACTTACATTTTGCTTCGCAAAATGTAAGACGCGCGCCGCGCCGGCTGTGCAGTGCAGAATATATCAAAAATGTGCTGCCGCAGCTTAAGCTGCGGCAGCACATTTTCACTTCACTTGCCCCTCATATTCTGCCCAGAAGTCTTCCTTCACCTGCGGAAACGTCAACAGCGGCGAGGGATTTTCAGGTCGCTCCGAAAGCCTTTTTTCCATGTAAACCATATCGTACCACCTGCCGAACTTGTACCCATAGCCGCGAAAACGCCCAGCCTCGGCGTAGCCCATATGCGCGTGAAAATCCACGCTGTTGCGTGTAAGGTACTCGTCGTCGGTTTCGGTGTACGCAATACAGGCAACCAGATTTACAACATTCTGCATTTTCAGCGCAAGCTCAAGCGCGGAATAAAGCTCCCGCCCTATTCCCTGCCCGCGCGCGGATTTGTCAATGTATATCGACGCCTCAGCCGCATAATCATACGCCTTTCGCGGGTGAAAACGTCCCGCATACGCATATCCTACAAGCTTCCCGCCGCGCAGAGCGGCAAAGTACGGATAGCACTCCGACGTTCTGCGAATACGCGCGCAAAACTCCTCCTCGCTCGGAACATCATATTCAAACGTAATCGCCGTATTAAGAACATAGTGCGAATATATTTCGCGAAGCCGCGGCGCGTCAGCTTCATTGACCGACCGTATCATATCATTTTTCCTTCTGCACCTCTGCGTGCGCCTTGCGCCAGTCGGAATTTGAAACAAACTCCTCAATAAACGCTTCGTTTTCCTTTTGTTCCGCCGCCTTGTACTCCTCAACCTGCTGCTCCTCAAGCTTTTCCAGCTTGGAAACCTCCTTCGTAGCCTCAACAACAACCTCCAGCTGGCGTTCAATCTCGCGTTCCTTCAGCAGAATCTGATGCCGCTTCATATGAAGCTCCTGCTGCTTTGCCGAGACGAAGCGCTTGTGAATCGAAATGGTAAGCGGCGTCGTTCCATGCTCGTAAAGCTCGACAAGCTCGCGGTTAAGCCGCGCAAGCTCTGCAAGAATCTCTTCAACCTCCGCTTGCAGGCGGCTGAGCTGTCCGCGCAGCTCGGCAAGCGAACCCTTTTCCGTTTCAAGCACCTGCTCACGGTACTGCTTAAGCCGTTCGAGCGTAAAAACAAATTTCTTCAAAAACTATTCCTCAATATACCGCCTTTTTAAGCAGTTGAATCGTTTCCTCAAGCGAAAAGCTTTCGTGCGTTCCCTGCGTTAAAAAATCGTTTATTTTATCAATTTTATTTATCGCCTCGTCAAGCTTCGGATTCGTTCCCGCCTTATAAGCGCCGATTGAAATTAGGTCGGCGTTCGTATTATAAAGCGCGAGAAGATTTCGCAGCTTGCCGGCAGCGTCGCAGTGCTCCTTGTCGCAAATTGTCGTCATAAGTCGTGAAACGCTCGGGAGAATATCAATCGCAGGGTAGTGGTTCTGCGCGGCAATTTTTCGCGACAGGATTATATGTCCGTCAATAATACCTCGAACGGTATCCGCAATCGGCTCGTTTGTATCGTCGCCCTCTACCAGAACCGCGTAAATTCCCGTAATACTTCCCTTTTCAAAGCACCCCGCGCGCTCCAGAAGCTTAGGCAGCGCGGAATAAATAGACGGCGTGTAACCGCGCGCTATGGGCGGCTCGCCCGTAGAAAGACCAACCTCGCGGTTCGCCATTGCAAAACGTGTAAGATTATCCATCATCAGCAGCACGTCCTTGCCCTGACTCATAAAATACTCGGCAATCGCCGTTGCGGTCATAGGGCACTTCGCACGCATCATCGCGGGCTGGTCGGACGTCGCAACCACCACAACCGAGCGCGCCATGCCCTCCTCGCCAAGGTCGTTCTCGATAAATTCGCGAACCTCTCTGCCTCGTTCGCCGACAAGCGCAATAACGTTTATGTCCGCCTTGACCTTTCTTGCAATCATGCCCATAAGCGTACTTTTACCAACGCCCGAACCCGCAAAAATACCGATACGCTGCCCCTTTCCGAGGGTAAGCATACCGTCTATCGCCTTTACGCCAAGCTCTATCGGCTCGGCAATTTTTGGTCTGGTGAGCGGATTCACGGGATTTCCCGAAATGGAAATGCTGTCCGTGTAATTTATAGCTCCGCCGCCGTCAATCGGCGTTCCGATTGCGTCGATAATTCTCCCGATAAGCGCGTCGCCCGTTTTAACCATAAGCTTCGCTCCGGTGTTGTCAACAATACTTCCCGGACCCACGCCCTCTATGTCCGTGTACGGCATCAGCAGAACCTTGTCCGACTGAAAACCGACAACCTCCGCGTAGATGAAGCTGTTCATATCCTTTGCGTAAATGCGGCAAACGTCGCCTATATTACATTCGGGACCGCTCGCTTCAATCGTCATTCCGACAATTTTCTCGATTTTTCCCATATATCGGTAGGAGTCGAACGATTCAAGCTCCCGTCTGAAGCCCTGTAAATCCATCAGTTGCCTTCGACCTCCTCGGACTGCTCCATAGCTCTGAGCTTGGTACGGATAAGCTCGTTAAGCTCTTTATCGCGGTACTTACCCTTTCCGAGCTGTTCAATCATTTTAAGCTGAGTAGGAACGCCCGCGTCGGTGATTTCCGAACCGTCGTCGATAATCAGCGTACCCTCAGGCGCGTCCTTCAGAATCTCAATTTCTACATTCGTACCGTCACGGAAAACCTCGGCAAGTATTTCATCGTCAAGCTGAGCTTCCTCGGATATATCCAGCGAAGAAAGCGAAATTTTGACATTTTTACTGCCGCGGTAACGCTTCCCCGCCTCCTTGATCATTTTTGAAATAACCGTTTTATCCTTCTGTTTGAGGCTGTTTATGGTTACCTTTTGTGCAATTTCAAAAATCGTATCGAACAGCTGCCGCTCGTACTCGCGGAAAATACGTTCCTTTTCGGCAACAATCTGTTCGTTTGTTGATTTAAGTTCAAGAAGCGCCTCCCTGCATTTTTTCAGCGCGGCAACGTAACCCTCATCATATCCCGTCTTGTGCCCCTCGTCGTAGCCCTGCTGTCTGCCCTCGTCGGCTGCGTCCTTCTTAATCCGAACAGCCTGCTCGTTCGCCTGTTCAACGGTCTTTTTGGCGTTCTCACGCGTTTCGTCGCATATCTGCTGCGCCCGCTCCTTTGCGTTCTCTATAAGCTGTTCCGCTTCGATTTCATATTTACGGCGCAGCTCTTCACACTCCCACAGAATACGCTCCTGCTCCTGAATAATCTCCTCGGCAACAGCGGCGGGCTGCTCCTGTTGAAGAACAGATTCTACCGGCTCTTCCCGCTCCGAAAGCTCAAATTCCTCAGTTTCCTCCGAGGATTGCTCGTAATCCTGCTCATTAAAAACAGGCTCTTCGGCGGGAATTTCCTCTTTAGGCTGAGCAGGCACGGTCGGAGCGGTGCCGTAAATTGTTTTCATAATCGGCTCATCGCTGCCTGCTGCGGGAATATAGCCGAAGCCAAGCCCGCCCTTAATGATTCCTGCCATATTCTCACACCTCCAAAAAAAGAAAGCGGCGAGCAGACAGCCTGCCCGCCGTTAGTAGATTAAGCGATAATTTCGTCATTTCCGCCGCCCTTGGAAATAGTGAGCGCACCCTCGTCCTCAAGCCGGCGAATAATCGCAACAATACGCTGCTGCGCTTCTTCAACGTCGCGCATACGCACATTATGCAGATACTCAACGTCTGTCTGAGTAGATTCCTTACTTCTCGACGACATATTTGCGTAGATAACCTCGGCAACCTCTGCCGTTGAACCTTTGATTGCGACTGCGAGGTCTTTCGGATCGACCTGCGGAATAAACGCCTGAATCGACATCGAATCGAGATGAACAATATCCTCGAAAACGAACATCTTCTGGCGAATTTCCTCGGCAAGCTTCGGGTCGCGGAGATTCAGCTCGTCGAAAATGAACTTTTCGGTCGAACGTTCAACCTTATTAAGAACATCGGCGATATAATTTACGCCGCCAACGTCCATATTTTCGGTCGTTGCGAGGTTTGCAAACTTTTTTTCAAGCGTTGCTTCAATACTTTTTATAACGTCGGGCGAAGCGGATTCCATTTTTGCGATTCGCTCAACAACCTCGATGCGCACGTCCTTCGGAAGCTCCGAAAGTATAGCGGAAGCCTGATCGCTGCGCGCGTAGGAAAGGATAAGCGCAATCGTCTGCGGGTGCTCGTTCTGAACAATTGCAAGCAGGTTCTTGTAGTCCGCTTTGCGCACAAAAGCGAAAGCTTTTGTTTTTAACTGTTTCGTTATTTTTTCAAAAAGCGCGTTTGCCGCCTGCGTTCCGAACGCCTTTTCAAGAATCTCACGCGCGTACTCAACGCCGCCCTCGGATATAACCTTCTGGGTAAGGCAGATTTCATAGAAATCGTTAAGAACCTCGTCAACGACTTCCATCGGCCAGTAGTCCATTTTTGCGACTTCGAGAGTTAGCTTTTCAATCTCTTCATCGGTAAAAAACTTGAATACACTGGACGCATTTTCCGTTCCGAGCGCGGAAATAACCATCGCAGCCTTCTGCAAGGCAGTTATCTGCCCCGGTGCCTGTTGTTCCGCCATTTTGCTCCCTCCTGTCTGAAATCAGTTAATATGTTTATTCATCGTTTTTAAGCCAGGTACGGATAAGCTGAGCGACGATTTCGGGATTTGTTTTGGAGAAATCGCGGATTTCCTTTTTAAGCATAGCTTCGCGGGATTCATCGCTTGTTTCCGTAAGGCTCTGGATTTCGTAATCCTCAGTTTCTTCCGTATCGTAGCTGCGCTGCTTCATATCTTCCTCCGCTGTCATACTGCTTCCAAACGAGCTTGTCTGGGTAACGGACGGAGAAGCCGCTGCTGCCGCGCGTCTGATTTTAGCGCGCTTTTTGCCCGAACCCGAAGCAAACAGCGCAATTATCAGCAGAATCACAAGAATTACGCCGAGAGCAATTATAACGAAGATCCACATATCCCGTCCGCCGGGCACTACCACCGTTCCGTCGCTTCCGATTGCCGACCCATCTGTTCCGTCGAGTGTAAACGGATAAGCCTTAAAGGTAACTCTGCTGTAATCCGCGCCGATTGCATTTGCGATTGCACTCTGCCACTCCTCGGTTTCCGCCTGTGAAATTCCCGTTGCGTCAACGACAACCGTTGCGGAAATATTATCGTAGCTGTAACCCTCTTTCTGAATCTGACGGATTTCCTCGTTTACAAGGTAGTTGATTTCCTTCTGCCATTCAAAGTAGAACTCGTCGCCCTGACCGACCTCGTAGGTCGGATAATCGGGTGAAATATCGGCGTCAACCGCCGTTCCGACAACTCCGCCCTCGGCAGCCTCTCCGCCGCCTGCGGAAACGTATTTTTCATTATTCACCATACCGCCGCGGTTACCCTCTGCGTCAACCGACGGGGTGTATTCGGTAATCTGAGTAACCTGCGAATCATAGTTCAGCTGAATATCAACGCCTACGCGGAAGTCGGGGAAAACGCCGTCGAAAAGCTCAACAAGCTTATCCTTGAGAATTGCGGTGATATTATTCTGCACATCAAGACGTTTGTTATAGAGGTCGATTTCGTCCTCTCCGTTTTCCTCCTGCTGCTGAACGATTTCCTCAGTTGTGAGGAGATTTCCCTCGCCGTCGGTTACCGTTATATTTTCCTCTTTAAGCCCGGGAACAGCCGTTTTTACGAGGTTGTAAATACCCTCTATAACGCTCGGAGAAAGCTCCTTGTTAAGCATCAGAACCACTGACGCGCTTGCCTCCTCGCGGGTATTGGAGATAACATAATCGTTTGTTTCGGGGATAGCAAGTATAACGATTGCGGAGTCAACGCCCTCGTACATTGTGAGGGTTGCGCGCAGATTTTCCTGAAGCTGCTGCTTTTCCTTGACGCGCTTATCGCTCTCGGTTGAGAACATACTCACGCCCGTATCCCAGATATTATAGTTGAAGGTCGATTTCGGGTAACCGAGCATACTGAGCTGAACGCGCAGCTCTTCGACCTGATCCTCGGGAACAAGGATATCGCCGTTTGGGTTTATGGTAACCTCCGTTGTACCGAGGTCGGTACGTATCACGGTGAGAATTTCCGCTGTTTCCTCGGACGAAGCGCCGCTGTACAGCACAGCATAGTCCGTATGGTTAAGAAGAACAGCGAGAACAACCGCCGACGCGACAAGAACACCGACCACCGAAAAGAATATGATATGTCCTTTTTTTCCTATATCGGTCCACTTTGTCTTTACCGTCCCCCACAGCTTTCCGAGGGTTTCCTTTAATTTATCCATTAAACTCGCTCCGATTCAAACAAATTTGACAGCACAAACCGCGCGGTTCGCATTTACCTGCGCGAATTGATATTATATGCTCATACGCATAATCTCGTTATATGCGTCAACCGCCGCGTTTTTCACATTAACGAGCAGCTGAGTTGCAATTTCAGCCTTTGTAATGTTGATTTGCAGCTGTTCAAGGCTGTCGGTATCGCCGAGCATAAGCTTCATCATATCCTCGGTTTTGACCTCCTGCGCCTCGACCGCGTTATCCCAAAGTCCCTTCATAGCGTCAAGGAACGTTGGAGCTTCCGCTTCTTCTGCTGCAGCAGGCTCGCTCTGCCTTGTCGTGATTTTTTCAAGCGGCTCAAGCGGTGTAATTGACGATGTAAGCGGTACTATGTACATAAATAACCAGCCTTTCTTCTATTTACCGATATTGCCGTTACTGACCTATGGTAAGCGCCTTTTGCGCCAGTGATTTCATACTGTTGAAAATAGTAAGGTTCGCGGAATACGACTGCGTTGCGGCAAGCATATCAATCTGCTCCTCGGCAACGTCAACATTCGGGAGGTAATAGTAACCGTCCTCGTCCGCGTCGGGGTGGGACGGGTCGTAAACGGGGGTGGGAGGGGTTTCATCCTCGACAATTTCCGTAATCAGAACGCCCTCCTGCTTTTCCTCGCCGCCTTTTCCCGCAAGACCCTTAAGCTCATTGAGCTTTTCGCCCAGTACGGTTTTAAAGGTGATAAGGCTTTCGCGTTCATTTTCACGGGTTGCGTTCTCGGAAAAAACTACCAGCTGCCGCACATAAGGACCGCCGTCCTCGGTACGCGTAGTGGTAGCGTTAGCGACGTTCTGGGCGATAACGTCCGCGCGGGCACGTTGGGCAATCAGCCCCGAAACCGCTATATCAAGATTACTTAAAAAAGCCATTGCCTGCCGTCCTTTCGGTTAAGTTCTGGTCATTGCTGTGCGAAGCATATTGAACTCGGAATTAAGCTGATTAATTACAGCCTGATACTGGAATGCGTTTTTTACAAACAATGACTGCTGGGTATCGGAATCGACGTTATTTCCGTCGGGCTGATCCTTCGTATCCTCATCGACATATATCGACGACTGAAGCTCAAGCCGTTTTTTTCCGCTCGGCTCGCCCGCTTTATCAATCTGATCCTTAAGAACTCCTGCAAAATAAAGATATTTGCACTTATAATCGGGCGTATCCTGATTGGCGATATTCTGCGCAATAATGCTTTGCTGCTGACTTAACAGCCCCAGACCCTGTTCCATAATGCGGAACGATGTATAATCAAATAAAGCCATAATGCCTCCAAAGAAAAAGCGACGTAAAAATACCTACCTATTTATTATACAACATTTCCCGTCATTTTTCAATACTTTTTTTAAAATTTCCGTGCACGTCGGCGGATTTTCTTGCGATTACAGCCTTGGTAACCGCTGCAATCACATCTCCGCGGCATTTTGCGGCAGCTTTATTCACCTCATCGGCGTCGCTTTTGCGCTTTACGGTGACATAAACGGGTGAAACACGATCGAGCACCTCAGCTGTTACCGCGGCTGCGCAATCCTCGCACATACAGCAATTGAACCGCTCCATAACGGCGGCAAGCTGCTCGTTTATCAGAAGAAAAACCACGTTCACAAGCTGCGTTCCGCCCGAAGCTTTCACATAAACCACGGGAACAGGCTCGCTGTCGGGAACGGTAAGCATAGGGTTAGACGGCTGCTCCCGAACCGGTTGCTTTTCGAGCAGATTCAGCACCTTATCGGTTCGCGCCGACCTCATTCGGTTTCACTCCTCTGCTTGCGCGGTCTGCCGCGTCCGAGCTTGCGAACGGAGCGCTTCGGCTTTTCCATACCAAGTATCTCGTAGGTCAAATCCATATATTCCTGCGCCGCCTTTGAGCGCGGAGCGTACTCTATAATCGTTTTCGCGTGTGCGGGAGCTTCCGCAACGATTACGCTGTTGGAAATTTTCTGCTCGAAAACGTCCGTGTCGAGCTGCTCGGCGATTATATTCGCCAGCTCCTCAACCTCTTTTGTGAGAATAAGGCGCGGATTGTACTTGTTAAGAACAATTCCGCGTATTTCCAGCGCGTGGTTGTAATATTTCTTTACGGCAAAAATCGTTTCCTTAAGCTGCGCTATCCCTTGCAGCGACAGTATTTCCGCGACCATCGGAATGATTATCTGATTTGCCGCCGCGTAAGCGTTTATCGTAAGCAGCGACAGCGCGGGCGGCGTGTCGATAAGTATGTAATCATAGCTGTCAGCTATATCTCCGAGGTGTTCGCGAAGAATATACTCGCGTCCCACAGCCGTCAATTCAAGCTCAACGCCGGAGAAAAGAATGTTAGCAGGTATCACATCGCAGCACTCGCAGTGCTGAACCGCGTCATAAATCCCGACATTTCCCTTGAAAACATCGTAGATAGTGTATGCGTTGTCCGCGTCAGCTCCGAGACTGAAGCTGAAGTTGCCCTGCGGGTCGAGGTCGATTCCGAGAACCCGCTTGCCCATCGCAGACAAGCAGCCGCAAAGTGCGGAACAGGTCGTGGTTTTTCCGACGCCGCCTTTTTGATTTGTAACTGCAATTACTTTTGCCATTAACCGCCATATCCTTCCATTTCAAGCTAAAAAATGCCATTTAGCCGCACCATTCCGTGCGGCTAAATAACTTATTTTAAAATCAGAGAGTGTGCGCGCCCATCGTCGTTTCTTCGTCGGAGGGGTCGTAAATGTGGTAGTTAGCCTTACCGTTTTTCTTAACGAAGTACATCGCGGTATCCGCGCAGGCAATAAGCGTTCTGCCGTCCTGACCGTGTTCGGGCGAAACGGCAATACCGATACTTGCCTTGATATTAAGCGTTGCGTCAACAGACTTGGAATAGTAGCCGCTGTAAAGGTCGTCGATAATGTCCATTGAGAGAACCTCAAGATTTTCAATCATCTTCGGGTCGGAAACACAGAGAACAAATTCATCGCCGCCGAAACGTCCTGCAAAGCCGGTTTCACCCGCGCGCTTTTTGATAACGTCCGCAACGTATCTGATAACCTCGTCGCCGACTGCGTGGCTGTAACGGTCGTTGATAAACTTGAAGTCATCGACGTCAAGGAAGAGCGCCGCGACCTTCTTGTTTGCGTTGCGGTCAAGCTCGGACTGGAACTCACGCTCAAAAGTATTTCTGTTGTACAGCTGCGAAAGGAAGTCGTAGCTTGCACGCTCTGCAAGCTTTAACGTTGCATTCTTTTCGCTGGTTATATCGGTAAGGACGCCGATAACGCGGAGTATTTCGCCAAGACGGTCTGTGATGCAGTGTGCGCGCATAGCAACCCACACGTCCTTATCCTGAGCGTTCTTGATGAGGTATTCGCCGCCGATATCGTCCTTATTTTTGAGGAGGGTGTTCATATCGCGCTTGTAACGCTCTCTGTCCTCCTCGTTCATTGTCGAATCAATAAACTTGCCGTTGTTAAGCGTTGAGCCGGAAACCTCAAGCCCGATTTTCTCCTTAAAGTTATCCGAAACGAACATACTTTCCTTTGCGAAATCGTACTCGAAAAGCATATTGTCGGAGAGGTCGGAAACGGTTTTGTGAAGCTCCTCGCTGAGAAGCGCCTGATCAAGCATATCGTTGAAGGTTTCAGACATACCCGCAAACTCACGCTTCATATTTCTAACATCAATTCGCTCCTCGCGGTTGCCGGAATTGATTTCCTTCATTGTGTGAACCATGTCAAGCATAGGATTGATAATGCTCTGGGTCATAATAACCATAACGAGCGCGCAGATAAGCGCAAGTGCGCAGATTACAGCCACAGCTACAATAAACAGGAAGGACACATTGTCGCCGGCAAACGAAACGGGATAAACCGACGCCCAGAGCCAATCGGTTCCGTTGATGGGACCGTAGCCGCCTATGTAGCCCGCCTTGTCAAGCTTGCCGTAATTATTTGCGAAGGATTCGCCGAGCCAATTGGGGATACTGCTCTTGATTTCGCTGCTGAGAGCGGAGGCGTCCATATCTACAACACCCTCGCCGTTATATCCTACAACGCTGCCCTTATCGGCTACAACAAACGAACCGTCGCCGAGAACGGTAAAGCCCGCAATATAATCGGTAATGCAGTTCATGCTTACAACGCACGCAACGTAGCCGCCGTCGGAAAGCTTGCTTGCGGTTACAAAAACGCTTCCGTCATAGCCCTCGGCAGAGGTGTAAATATCGGTAACAAATGCGTTTTCGCGCTTGCTCCAGTCGTCCTCGCTTGCGAAGAAGTGTTTGCCGGCGCCCGAACCGATTCCGTCGTTTACAACGCTTCCGTCGGTATCAAGAATAACAACGTCGAGAACGTGACCGCGCTGCTCGATAAAGCTGTCGCGCAGGTCGATAACGTCGCTTTTTACCGAATTAAGGTCTGAAACAGCCTTATTTATCGTGGTAAGAGAGGCAAGGGTTTTCGTATCGTCAACGTAGCCCTTTACAATATTTTCAACGCCTGCGCCGTAAGCATAGCCCGTTGTGCCGACCTCGTCGGTAAGCATTTCCGTTGAAAAGCCGAAAATCTGAAGCGATGAAACCAGTCCGAGAATAATCAACGGCAGCACCGTTATGCCGATTAAAACCGCTCTTAATGAAGTTTTCAACTTAATATTCATGTCTGAACCATTCCTTTCCTGCGGCGCATAACGCTGCGCCAAGCGCATGATATTTCAGAAGCGAACGCTTCGGAATTACTATTGTTCCGCGACAGCCTCCAGCCGCTCGTCGCGATCCTGCTGTTCCTGTCGCTGTTTAAGCTGAATTTCAAAAACCAGCTTTGCGAGCAGCTCCTCCAACTGCGGGTCGGTATTCACGAACTGGCAGCCGTAGCCCTCCATTTTGCCGTCGTGATCGCGCTGCAGGCGGATAATCTGCGCCATAACGCATATATTCCCCGCGCCCGAAGCGAACTGCATAAACATAACGTCGTTCAGCGAAAAATTATGTTCGATACGCGACATAAAAATCCCGCCGATATTGATATTTTTTATGTGACATTTTACAGGCACGTCGAAGCTGTAAGCGTCATCGCCGCGCATAAAGCCTGTAATATCGGCGGTGATATCCGCCTCGACCTTAAAATAACGTCTGCGCTCCGCCATAAGCGTTCCGTACTCGTTGCGGATCTGGACATTGACCTGATTATCGAGCGACATACGAACCACGCCGACATAGCGTATACGGTCGCCGTTTTTCATATATGCGATAACGTAAAGGCTCTGCTCAATCCGGAACAGCGGCAAATCCTTACCCTTGATGATAACGATATTGTCAACGGGCATATCGTCTATGAAAAGCCTTGGGAAGGATATCTGGTCCTTTTGCGCTTCAACAAGCTTTCTGCCGGTCGCGGTTGTAAGCTCCAGCTTCATAATCTTGCTGCGCTCAAACACAAAATCTCCTCCTCTCCGCAACAAACATAGCCTGCCCCTCCGAAAAAGAGCAAACCGCTTATTACTAATTATACATTAAAATGCACAAAAAAGTCAATAGCGGTAAGCAAATTTTTTTCCAAGAAACGTGAAAACTGCGATATTTCTTCATAAAACAGCGTTTTGCACAAAAAAGCGAGATTTTATCATTATAATTTTATTGTTTTTTGTTCATTTCGACAAAGAAATTGTCAAAATATAAAAAAATCAGCTTTTTCTCTGTACAACCGCATTAAAAAAAGGTATAATTTATTGTGATTACACTTACTGCACGCAGAGGAGGGAGCGCTTGAGCATATTTTATCACTGCCGCACGGAAAACTACTCGGCGCGCGCAAGAGCGGTTATCTTGTGTACCGCCGCGGTCTGCTCGGAAATCAGCGTTGCCGCTTTTTTCGTGTTTATACTGAGCGTCGCAGCTGCCGGCTCAAATAACGCTTCCGCTGCAATGCCGCTTCTGATTGCGGCAACGCTTACAGCGGGAATGCTGATTTGCCTTATTGCGGCGGAGCTGTCCAACAAGAAAATACGCCGCCACAGCCGCTACACCTATCTCGATATTCAGCAGAAGGGGTTCGTTCTGAGCGTTTATGCGGGCGAATTTCGCATACTCGGCAGAAAAACCGTTTTCCGCGACCTTTATTACGTTCCTTTTCGCACGATTTCCCTTGCGGAGCTTTGCGAGGACGGCAAAAGCATTGTGATAACGGGCGAAATACGCCATTTTTGCATGAACAGCGACAACCTCGGCTATCACATTTCCGACGGCGATTTCACATTTGACCGCGAAGTGCTGAATATAACGGGCTTCGAATTAAAAAAGCAGCTGAAAATCCCGCCCGTCTTTGGCAAGCCGACTGCGCTGATGAAAGCACTTTCAGCCGCGTACGGCGAATGGCAGCGGCTGCCCACGCCAAAACCCAGAGCCTTCCGCGAAGCTGACTTTATCCGCCGCCGCCCGAAAACGCGCGTTCTTCCCGAAAGCTTTGATTTTGACAGAAAATGGAAATGAATACCCCCCGATGGATTTTTCAGTCCGTCGGGGGATTTATGTTACTTGAATTACACTGTCGCTTCCGTACCGTCAACAATGCGGTTTCTTCCCGACTGCTTGCCGTCGTAAAGAAGCGCGTCTGCGCGGTTTACAACGCTGTCGGAGGTTTCACCGCCGTTCGCCTGCGCTATACCGAATGTCATTGTAACGGAAAAATCGGTTTTTCCGTCCGTGAAGGTCTGCGCACGAATTTCGTCAAGCGTTTCCGTAAGCAGCAGTCTTGCACGTTCCCGATTGCAATCGGGAATAATCAGCAGGAACTCCTCGCCGCCCCAACGCACAGCGGAACCGCCGTACCTTGCAGCGCTGTCGTCGAGTATTTTTGAAATGCGCGTAAGAACAGCGTCGCCGCAGGCGTGTCCGAACCTGTCGTTCACGCTCTTGAAAAAATCAACGTCGCCCATAACAACGCAGTATTCCGAACCGTTCGCAGCAAGCTCGTCAAGAACTCTTGTGCCGCTTCTTCGGTTGAGCAGCAGCGTAAGCGGGTCACGTTCAATAAGCTCGCGCAGGTTTCCGCTTACCTTGTCGGCGGTTTTTGCAATAACCGCAATCTCGTCGCTTCGCCGCAAGGTTTTCTCCGAAAGCTCCGCCGAAAAATCGCAGTCCGCTATCCGCACCATAAAATCCCGTATATCCAGCAGCGAATTAACCAGCCTGCGCGCGTAAAGGTGAGAAATAGCAAGCGAGATAAAAAGCGCAAAGCAATCGACAAGCAGCATTATTCCAAGCATATTTCCCGCATTTTTATATGCCTCGTCGAGCGTTTTACCCGCGAAAATCATACCCGTTGCAGCACCGTCGGAATTGCTGAACGGAATATAGCAGCCAATGTAATTACGTCCGTTTACAAGCACCTTTTTGTAAAAATACGCCTTACCTTCGCCAAGGACATTTCGTACAACCTCGGCGGCAGCCTTTGTTCCGACCGCGCGGGTGCCGTCGTCGTTGCGAATACTCGTAAGGATTCGCGTATCGCGCCAGAAAATGGTATACTCAACATTTTTATCGGTGCCGATAATGGAAATCAAACGGTTAAAGGTCGCGTCGTCCATTATCTGACCGCCCTTTGTGAGGATAGCGTCGTTATATTCAAAATCGCCGTCGAACATCTTATCATAAAGCTTTGAAAGAGTAGTCGCCGCGTTTTCAATTTCGTTTTCGACAGAGGTTTCCGTCAGCGTGAAAATGAACGTTGAACCCGCGACAGCCGTTGAAATAAAAAGCAGAACCGACGTAAGACAAACTATCGCGGAAATTCTTGCGATAAGTCCACCTTTTTTCTTTTTCATTTTAGTTCTCCCCGAGAAATTTGTATTGTTTCAACAAGGGTTTGCCCCGTCATTATAACTATATTATACAACAATTACGTCCTTTTTTCAACCCCTTTATATTAAAAATCCACATATCCGTAATTTTTTGCACACTTTAACAATTTACCGCCTTATTATTTTAATATTTTTTACAATTTTTTGATATTTTTTCTTTTATGAAAGTATAAATATATTGATTTTGGAGCTGTGTTGTGATATAATGTGTGGGTAACGCGAATATATGTCTGCGGAAAAAGCCGGTTGGCTGTTATGCCTTATTTTGGCGGAAGCAAAAAGATTTTTTTGTTAAAGCTGCCGAATTTTGGTACACGCTGCAACTTTTTGCTCGGCTTATACGTTATAATATATATGAAGTGAAAAATGGGGTGATATATTGTCATTTATTGAAGTCACGGGACTGAGAAAGGTTTACCGTCTTGGACAGGAAAAGGTGTACGCGCTGAAAAACGTCAGCCTTAAGGTTGAAAAGGGCGAGATATGCTGTATTCTCGGTACGTCGGGTTCGGGAAAATCAACGCTCCTGAATATGCTTGCAGGGCTTGAAAAGCCAACGCGCGGCGATATTTTCATAAACGGAGTGAACATTGCGAAGCTTTCCGAACGTCGGCTGGCAAAATTTCGCCAGGAGAATACCGGCTTCATCTTTCAGTCGTACAACCTGCTCCCGCAGCTCTCCTCGCTGGAAAACGTGGGTATGCCGCTTATGTTCAAGGGCTGGAGCCGTTCAAGGCGCGACAAGGAGGCTAAAAAAATGCTTAAGCTTGTCGGACTTGAAAAACGCATAAAGCACCGACCCAACCAGATGTCGGGCGGTCAGCAGCAGCGTGTGGGTATTGCACGGGCATTCGTGGCAAAGCCGAACGTCATTTTCGCGGACGAACCTACGGGAAATCTCGATACCAAGACAACCACCGACGTTATGGAGCTTATGGTGCGAATGTGCCGCAAGCATAACCTTACGCTTATTCTTGTAACGCACGACCTCGATATTGCGAAATACGCCGACCGTATCGTGCATCTGATAGACGGCGATATTCACAGCGACGAGCTGAACAAGGCAATTTATAATCCCGACGAGCCGGATACGTCAAATACAAACAATACAGGAAAGGAAACAGATGAAAATGAAACTGAGAAATAAAATTGCGGCTGCCGTATTGGCAGCTTGTGTAGCAGCGTCCTCACTGCCGCTTTCCGCCCTTGCCGAAGGTGCAGCGGCAGGCGGAGCCGGAGCAGCAGGCGCCACCCAACCGAGCGCGCCCGCCGTTCCCTCCCTTTCAAGCGGCGCTTTTTCGGGCGGCTACAGCGTGCCTTACAACGAAATCACCAAGAGAGATTCGGGCTACGAAATTACAGCCGTAACATATATCCCGATAGATAATTTTGAAAACGGTCTTACCCCCGCGTATTTCAATTCCGCAAACGTTTTCGCTTTCGCTGCGGCAAACGACTCGTTCAACCCCTATACCCCCAACGCATGGGAAACCGAAACCCGCATTGTGGGAAGCTTTCTCTGCGTAACAACACGCTTTATCGACGTTGTTTATCTCGGAAAAGGCAATACCTTTACATATAATATCTGCTACACGAGCGGCGAGACAGGCGTAAACGTGCCAATTTCCGTTTCTGTCGCGGAATGTGTGGAGTATACCGAGGAAGAGGAGGAAGATGTAAAGGACGAGGTAGTTGACGCGGTTTTTGCGCTTAATTCGGGCAGTACCGCCGCTGTAAAAGCGGGCACGACCGCAAATATTTCCGCTTCGCTGAAGCTTATGAACGGCGGCAGCTTTTCTAAGGTTTCCGCTGTGCTTACCTCCGCGGACAACTCGATAATTGTCGAGGAAATGGGCGCTAAAACAAGCGCTTCTTCCTCTCCCTCGTTCAGCTACCGCGTTTCCGTTCCCGAATCAACAGCGGCTGGAATGTACACCCTCACGCTTACAGCAACGGTTTACAGCAAGAACGGAACTCCCGTTTCCACCGAAAGCTATCAGCTCCCCGTAAAGGTCAGCAGCGACGTTGTTTCGGCGGGACTTTCCGTTTCAGATTACGAAATAAGCAAGTCGCAGGTAAAGAACGGCGACAATTTCAAGCTTACGCTTAAAATCAAAAACAGCTGCGGAATCGACCTCAAGGACGTTAAGGTGTCGCTGGACGGGCTTGACAGCACGAAATTCGTGCTTAACGGCGGCTTCTCCACCCGGAGCGTCGATATAAAGAACGGAAAAACAGCGTCCGTAACCTTCCCGCTTGTTGCGTGCAGCGGAATTTCAAACGTCCGCGAAATGATTCCCGTAAGAGCGGAATACTCTATCGGCTCTGATAAAAATTCCGAAACGCAGGCGCTTAACACCTCTGTTATAGTTGCCTGCAAGGTGGAAAACGAAAATCAGAACGCGGGAAAATACGACATAACAATGACCGACTATTCGTTCAGCAGCAGCGCTGTAAAAAAGGGAACGAAATTCACGCTTGATTTTACGCTTGAAAACGTGTCCGAGAAGGACGTTAAGGGCGGCCGCGTTTCGCTGCTTGAGCTTACGGGAAGCAGGTTCGCTATCGACAGCGGTCTTACCTATGCGAATTTCGACCTTGCCGCAGGAAAAAGCAAAAAGTTTTCGTTCACGCTTGTCGGCTGCGACGGAATCTCGTCTATCCGCGAGGTAATTCCCGTTGAAATCTCCTTTGGAGAGCAGTCGCAGACAGTTTACACAACCGTAACGTGCGTTCCGTCCGAGGATAAGACAAACGATGGGCAGGCTTTCGCGCCCGCAATCATAATTGAAAGCTACGACTTCGGCGGAGAATTTGTCACGGGCGGAACAACCTTCCCATTGAGCGTTTCGGTAAAGAATACCTCGTCCTCCTCTCCGATTGAGAATCTTAAAGTCACCGTAAGCGGCGGCGCGGGCAACGGCGACAACGGCATTGCTTTTTCACCCGCAAGCTCCTCCAACTCGTTCTTTATTGAACGGCTCGGAGCTAAGGAAACAACGGAAATTGCGCTCGACCTGCTCCCGCGTGCCGACGCAAAGCCCGACAGCTACCCTGTTATCCTCACCTTTGAATATGAATATTTAGCGAACGGAAAGCGCGCGAAAGCGGAAACCATTACCGAAACAATCACAATTCCGCTTCAGCAGGAGGACCGCTTCACCATCAACCAGCCCGAATATCCGGAAAGCTGCGGAGTCGGCGAAATGGCATATATCAGCGTAAGCTTTATCAATAAGGGCAAGAGCGGCGTTTACAACGTTATCGCGGACATCGAAGGCGAAGGATTTACAAAGACCTCATCGGCGTACTACGTCGGTAACGTGAACAGCGGCGCAGAAGAATACTACGACGTGCAGATTACCCCCGATATGGAGGGAACGATTGAAGCGAACATTGTCGTTACATACGAGGACGCTAACGGAACGGAGCGTGAACAGCGCTCGCCTATTACAATAAACGCAATTTCCTACAACTACGATTTCGGCTACGACGACGGAGGAATGGTAGACATCGGTATGGAAGAAATGCCGATGGAGGAAGAGGGCGATATGACATGGCTCTGGTTTGTAATCGGAGGCGTTGTTGTCGCGGCAGTTGTTGTAATAATTATCGTTGCAGTTGTAAAGAAAAAGAAGAAGCAGAGAGAACTGGAGCTTGACGATGAAGATATCTGATATGGCTATCATGTGCCTTCGCAATCTGTGGAGGCGCAAGGGGCGTACTATGCTGACGGTTGTCGGCGTAGTTATCGGCTGCTGCGCGATAATCGTAATGATATCGCTGGGTCTTGGAATGAACGCGGCGATGGAGAATATGATTTCAACGTGGGGCGACCTTAACGCTGTCACGATATACGGCGGGAACTATTATTACGGCGACGGCTCGGACGACAGCAGACCCAAACTAAACGACGACGCGCTTGAAATGCTGAAAAATATTGAACACGTTGACATCGTTTTCCCTAAGCTGTCGGTTTACTCTGACTATGTGTCGCTCACGGCGGGAAAAAACAGGCGTTACCGTGCAAACTGGATGGAAATATACGGCGTTGACTTTTCCGCGCTGGAAAAAATGGGATATGTCGCCGAACAGGGCGAGCTTCCCGGCGAGGACGCGGATATACACACCATCGTTTTCGGAAACGAGGCGGCGTATCAATACAACGACACCAAAAGGCGCGGTCAGAACTCGTATACGTGGAAGCAGGAGCTTGCCGACGGAACATACTCCCAGCCGTTCTTCGACCCGTTCACAGACACTGTTGAAATATACATAAACAACTCGAAAAAGCAGAACGACGACGGGACATATCAGAGCCTTGGACGCGCGTATGAGTTTAAAATGACAACGGCGGCTGTGCTTGAACAGGACCCAAACTGGGAAACGGTTTACAGCGTTATGATTGATATGGATCTTGCGAAGGAGATTATCAATACCTACAATAAGAAAAACGGCTTAAAGGACGCGAAGGAGCCTGAATACTCCCAGATAAAGCTGTGGGTTGACGATATCAACAACGTTGACGCGGTTCAGGCGCAGATTGAGGAGATGGGCTTTAACGCCTCAAGCTTAGCGTCTGTACGAAACGAATTACAGGGCGAGCTTGGAGTTATCGAGCTTGTACTCGGCTGTTTAGCGGCGATAAGTCTGCTTGTAGCGGCAATCGGCATCACGAACACAATGATAATGTCGATATACGAACGGACGAAGGAAATCGGCATTATGAAGGTTCTCGGCTGTTATATAAGCAATATAAGAATTATATTCCTTATGGAGGCGGGAATGATAGGTCTGCTTGGCGGTGCGATGGGCACGATTATAAGCTTCATCATTTCGGCGGTTATGAACTCGCTCGGCGGAGGTCTTTTTGAATTTATGTACGGCTCAAACATGAGCGACGGCTCACAGGTTTCGATTATTCCGTTCTGGCTTGTACTTGTCGCTCTTGCCTTTTCAACCTCTGTCGGTCTTGTTTCGGGCTTCTACCCCGCCAACCGTGCGGTAAAAATCAGCGCTCTGGAAGCCATCCGCAACGAATAGCAGGCAGGCTAAAGGAGAAGAAAGAGAAAAAGAGATCGGGGGCGTTGCCCCCGTACCCCTGCTTCCTTTTGTGCCAAAAGGAAGCGAAAAGCTGTACGGTTTGTGGAAAAATTGAGATATAGGGCGTGTTGACACTAAAACTTCACATAATCCTGAATGCAGAGATTGTGTGAAGTTTTTTTGATTAAATTTTCAATTTGATGAATTGGAGAAAATTGCAGCAAAAACACGGGATTCCAAAGGGAGAAACTTCCTTTGGCGGGGATTAAAGGGGGCAGCACCCCTCTCTTATTTCTCTCTTTCCCTCTCATACCCTCTATTTACGAACAAAACCGATGGTTTCCAATTACCTTTATAACAGGGCGCGAATGGATAAAGCTGTCGCTGGTTTTGGCGGGATTGTAATAATAAATCGCCCCGCCCGATGGGTCCCAGCCCGAAAGCGCGTCACGCGCCGCGGAATACGCGCTGTCCGCGACAGGCTCGTTGAACTGCCCGTCAACCAGGGCGGTAAAAGCGCCGTTCTGGTAAATTACTCCCGAAAGCGTATCAGGAAAGGACGGGTGCTCGATCCGGTTGCAGATTACCGCGCCGATAGCGACCTGTCCGACATACGTTTCGCCGCGCCCCTCAGCCGATATAATCCGCGCCAGTAAATTTACATTCGCTTCCGTCGAGTCGGGTATCGAGCCTATGGTTATGCCTAGCTGTTTAAGCGTTGCTTCGTCCGCAACCCCGCTCTGAGTAAGACCGCGAACCTTCTGAAACGAACGCACCGCCTTTTCCGTCTGCGCACCGTAATAACCTGTAATTTCTCCGCTGAACAGCCCCCATTCTTTTAAAACGCGCTGTATTTCTTCAACCTCCGTGCCCGACGAGCCTGTCTGTGAATATACGGGCGCGTCAGCCTGTCCGCGAATCCCGCATACGCATATTATCGCTGCAAGCAAGGCGATTGAAAGCTTATAGAATATATTCATAAAAAATCTCCCTTCGATTTGTTTCGGTAATAGTTTTTTCGATTTTTCTGCAATTATTCAGCCAATTCTTTGGAAAAATACAGCGGCAGAAATAATTTCACGCTGCACCAAAAAATTGTTGACATATGATAAGCCAACTGATATAATAAAATTACATAAAACAAGTTTGGAAAGGAATCTTTAAGTATGAAATACGAAATCAAAGGCACTCCCCTTCCCGTCGTGATTATGAGCCTCGCCAACGGCGAATCCATTAAAACCGACAAAGGTGCGATGAGCTGGATGTCCCCGAATATGGAGATGACCACCAACGCGGGCGGAAGCATAGGAAAAGCGTTCGGGAGAATGTTCTCCGGCGAATCAATGTTCCAGAATATTTACACAAGCCGCGGCGGTGAGGGTATGCTGGCATGTGCGTCCAGCTTCCCCGGCGAAATCCTCGCTATACCGATTTCCGCCGCCAACACCATTGTTGCGCAGAAGTCCGCATTTCTCGCCTGCGAAGCGGGAGTCGAACTTTCCGTCCACTTCCAGAAGCGCGGAGGAGCGGGATTTTTCGGCGGAGAGGGCTTTATTCTTCAGAAATTCACGGGAAACGGTATGGTTTTCCTCGAAATCGACGGCTCGGTTATTGAATACACCCTCGCAGCCGGTCAGTCGCTCATTGTTGATACGGGAAACCTTGCCGCTATGGACGAAACCGTTAGTGTTGACGTTCAGACCGTGAAGGGCGTCGGGAATGTTCTTTTCGGCGGCGAAGGACTTTTTAATACAGTTTTAACGGGTCCCGGAAGAATCTGGCTCCAGACAATGCCGAAAAACGTTATTGCGGGCGCTGTCGCTCCCTACATAGCGTCGAGCAAATAAAAAATATTACGTAGAATGCGGTCGGGGCGGCTCTTGACCGCGTTTTGCTGTTTACCGCATTCTACAAAACGAAACGAGTGATAAAAATGATTTATACAGTCACCTTTAATCCCGCGATTGATTACTTTGTCGGGGTAGGCAATTTTAATATCGGAAAGGTAAATCGTGCAAACGACGAGCATATTTTTTTCGGCGGAAAGGGGATAAACGTATCCGTTATGCTTCGCAGGCTCGGCATTGAATCCGTTGCGCTTGGCTTTGTGGCAGGCTTTACGGGAAAGGCGATTGAGGACGGCTTGCGTGCGGAGGGAATTAAAACTGATTTTATTCATCTTTCGGCAGGCTTTTCCAGAATAAATGTTAAAATCAACCACGGAACCGAAACCGAACTCAACGGGCAGGGTCCGACGATTTCCGAAGAAGCTTTATCGGCTCTTTTACGAAAGCTTGACACGCTTGCTTATGGCGACGCGCTTGTACTCGCGGGAAGCGTTCCGTCCTCCCTGCCCGCTGACATTTACAGCCGAATTGCGGAGCGAATTTCGGGTCGCGGGGTTCGGCTTGTCGTGGACGCGTCGGGAGAACTGCTGCGCGGAGTACTGCGATACAAACCCTTTTTGATAAAGCCAAACCACCACGAGCTTGCTGAATTTTTCGGCGAAGAAAACCTTGCAGCCGACGATATAATTCGGCTGGCGCGGCGGCTTCAGGATCTCGGTGCTGAAAATGTTCTGGTATCGTGCGCGGGAGCGGGAGCATTGCTTATTGATTCAGACGGCGGCGTTCACAATGCGCCTGCCGCAAACGGAACGGTTGTAAATTCGGTTGGCGCGGGAGATTCAATGGTTGCGGGTTTTCTTGCGGGGCTTTACCGAAAAAAAGATTACGGCTACGCCTTGACGTTAGGCTCGGCGGCGGGTGGAGCAACCGCTTTTTCAGCGGGACTTGGGGAGCTTGAGCTTATAGAAAAGTTATTTTCAGAACTCAGCTGATTTATCAGCTCGCACCCGCACAGCTGCGGCGGCTTTTTACCGCCATTTTACCATCTCCTTTCGGGCATAAAAAATGCGCCCCCGAAGAGCGCTTGTATATGGTGGGACCGGCAAGTCCTGCCCTTGCCGGTCGTTATTCACCGGATAAACGACCTATTCCCGGTGAATTGAATGCATATCATCTTGCTACGCTGCGTTCCCAAATGAAAAGCACCTTTTGGTACAGGGTGCTTATATCATTCATTTACTTGTATCGTTTTTTGCTGGCTTTCTCAATTTTCGCCTTGTATTCGTTGAAAAGTTCAAGCTGATGTTTGTCGAGTTTGCCGACATATGATACCGAGCCTTCGGTAAATCTTAACTGCTTGGCTATTTCCGAAGGCGGCAAAATCATCATATCACATACCCCATTTCTTTTTCAAAAGTCGTTTAATTTCATCGGTCAAAGGATTTGACGCTGTGCTTGAATAACCCTCTGCTAAGAACTCAGCAGGATTTACAGCGGCATATGAACACAGCATACGACTCAGTGTGGCGCTTGTATCATCAAGAGAACAGTTGCGCAGCGCCAGTTCCTTTATTTCTTTGGCAATTTCGAAACTGCCAAGCGATCGTTCAACAGCAGCTTGTGAACTCCCATATCTTTTTAAGGTCTGCTTAAATTCTGCTAAATGAACAGCTTCGTGCAGAATAATGCCGTTAATTCCCTTTTTGGGAGTGAATACTCCTGCATCTGCCAGATTAGATATCGCGCTTTCCAATTCATCAACTGACATATCAGCGAAGTAGGAACGCGAAAGTTTAAGCCTGATTTGTGGCGAACCATTTATCCACCTCAATGACGATTTTGCTATTTCGTCTATATCATCAACAACAATTTCGTCAATTGCTCCCACAAGTGAGGGAACGCCCTTGTACAGCCTTTCGATAGAATTATTCACGGCGTTTACTGTTTTCAACGGCAATTCAGAGAGCGAAAAAATAGAGGTCTTTAACTCTTCCCTTGCATACTCGGCAGCCTTATCAAACGATTTAGTTGCCATCGCTCTTTCCTCTTTTATTATACCACTTTCCCCCGAAATGTCAACCTTTTTCACGACCTCGTCGCGGTAAATTTTCGCCGCCGTTTCAAGGTCGGATATGTCAAGCGGCTGCGGCGCAACGTCGATTTCCGTTGGCGTGTCATATTTGCCCGGATGAAGACTCTTCTTCTTTGTAGACTCAATCTTTTTTCGAAATCCGAGCCGAATAAATCCCCGATAAAGTGAGCCGGGATGCCGTGAATACTCTTTATCTTCACGCAGTTTCCCGTAAAGCTCACATCCGCTTCTTTTCGATATGCTTCAACGGCGTGAACCTTTGTGCTTATTTCAGTTTTTTGTGTTCAATAAGGGGCTTGCCCCGTCATGTCACAAAAGTTGTGTAACGTGGCAAGGTTGGCTTTGCCAACCTGCCGCCTAAGAGGCGTGGGAAATCTTGCCTAAGTTATAATTTCCATAAATGATTGAGACCTTTCTGTTTGATTTTGTTTATGGTGAA
>CAZFMC010000024.1:0-23615 GCA_964520065.1 uncultured Ruminiclostridium sp. | reverse complement strand
CGAATGCGCCCGCACATTGCGGCGGCTTCGCCGCCGCAGGAGAGCTTTGCGAAAGTGAAAAGCGTCTATGGCAGCAGCCTAGCTCTGATGAAATCCTCAACCTTAATCGCAATAAATGAGAAGAAAAACCAGATAACCGTGAAAAGCAAACATATCTGCCCGTAAATGTTAAACGGCATATCGCTGTAATCCCAGACGTCCAACTTTAGCTGAACGTTCACAATAAGCCCGCATAGAAATTCTCCCAGCGTTATAATAACGCTGCCTATCAGCATCTGCACGGGCAGCGGCAGTTTCCGCTTGAAAAAGCCGTTAAGCCCGCCAACCCATACCAGACTCAGCCCGCCCAGTATGAACATGGACGGGTGCGTGTGCCCACGGTAAAGTATCTCAACCGCACCGTATATAAACCCGCCGTAAAGCATAATAATGACCTGCCTGAACAGCTCGGTAAAAAACGAGCTGTTTTTTTTCGCGTAAATAGTTTTCAGCTTTTCCATTTGTTCAGCTTTATCCGCCCTTCCCGCCTTTTATGTTCCTATTCTGCACATTTTAGGGAAAAGCTATACATATAATAGGCTTGGAAAGGAATGGTTTTATGAAAAACTTTGTTAGGCTTCTCTGGCTTTTTTCAGTTTCACTTTTTTTCACACGCGCTCTCGTACTCCCCGTTTCTGCCGAAGCTTCACCGGACTGCTCCGCAGCTAAAGCTGTAATCCTTACCGAGCAGCAAACCGGACAGGTGCTTTTTGAGCAAAACGCAGACGAAAAACTCCCCATCGCCTCAGTGACAAAAATTATGACCCTCCTCATCGCTGCCGAACATATTCAGGCAGGTAAGCTCTCCCTCTCCGATACCGCCATCTGCTCCGCCCACGCCGCAAGTATGGACGGCTCAGTCATCTGGCTTACCGAGGGCGAGGAAATGTCCGTCCGTGATTTGGTAAAATCAGTCGTCATCGCCAGCGCAAACGACGCCTGCGTTATGCTTGCCGAGCATATAGCGGGAAGCGAAACCGGCTTCGTCAGCGCAATGAACAGCAAAGCCGCCGAGCTTGGTATGACCGGCACGCATTTCGCAAATTGCGTCGGTTACGACGACGAAAACCACTACTCAACCGCCCGAGATGTCGCAAAAATGGCAGCTCAGCTCCGCAGGTACAGCGTTTACGACGAATTCCTCCTCACCCGTCTGGACAGCGTCCGCACAGGCACTAAAACCGAAACCCAGCTCCTGAACACCAACAAGCTGATTACAAGCTATACGGGAATCACAGGGCTAAAAACCGGCACAACCGACCTTGCAGGCTGCTGCCTTTGCGCAACCGCAAAACGCGGCGAAACCGAACTTGTCGCGGTGGTTCTGGGCTGCTCCGAGGACGAACAGCGCTTCCGCACAGCCGAAAAGCTCCTCGATTACGGCTTCGGCGGCTTCGAGCTTGTCACCCTCCGCCCCGACGTCGCCGAGCTTTCGGAAATTCCCGTTGACGGCGGCGTGAAAAAAACAGTGGACACCCGCTTTTCGGGATCAGTCAGCGTTATCCTCCCCAAGGGCAGCGCGCAGCTTGTCGAATATCATTACAGCCGCTCGCAGGGAATCTCCGCGCCCGTTGAACAGGGCGAACGTCTGGGCATTGTTACAATGACCGTCGGCGAACAGGTCATCGGAACAGTGAAAATCGTCGCAGCCGAGTCTGTCGAAGCGCTCGACTTCTCCCTCTGCCTGCGCGCGCTCATTTCCTCGCTGCTGCGGTTTTAACACCGCAGATACAACGGCGGGGCAGGTTCCTTATTGAAAAAAGACTGCCGAAAAATCGACAGTCTTTTTATTCCGCGTTAATTCGCCTCGTCCTCCGTCAGCTCGGAAATTATCCTTATAAAGCTGTCCGCGTCCGTAAAATCACGGTAAACCGAAGCAAAACGAATATACGCAACGTGGTCGATATCCTTGAGCTTTTTCAGAACCATCTCGCCGATTTTTTCGGACGTGACCTCGCGCTGGAAGTTGTTCTTCAACTCGCTCTCGATTTCATCGACCATATTTTCTATCGTTTCAAGCGATACGGGACGTTTTACCGTAGCGCGCAAAAGGCGTTCAATAAGCTTCTGCGAATCAAACGGCTCAATCGACCTGTCCTTTTTCACAACGACAAGCGGAATGTTTTCAATGACCTCGTAGGTCGTAAAGCGACATTTGCAGGAAAGACATTCTCGTCTGCGGCGGATTTTTCCGTCAGTCGGGCGCGAATCTATAACCTTGCTGTCTTCAAAGCCACATTCGGGACATTTCATAGGCTGCTCCTTTCCGCGGTTGGCGAGGAAATTTTTCTTACCGATATTATACCATTTTTCTTGAAAAAATGCAAGAAAAATCGCTGCGCTTAAAGCAAATTTTCTAATTTTTTCACACCCTGCGCAAGCTCTCCGTACTCCGAATAGTTGCTCCTGTACAGCTCTATGAGAAGTGCGCCGCCGTATTGAAGCTCTTTAAGCCGGCTTATAAGCAGCGGGAAGCTTTCCGTACCCGCTCCAACGGGAAGGCAGTCCGATTTTCCGTCCGCGTCGCTGACATGGACGTGAACAACGTCCCTCCCCAGCTCGTCAAGAATTTCCAAGGCGCTGACTCCGCTTCTGCGCGCCTGTTTCAGGTCAAGCACGTACTTCGTGCGCGCGCCGCACTGCTCCCGCAGCCGTTTCAGAAAATCAAGGCTTCCGCTCTTGCAGTAGCATATATTTTCCTGCCCGATGGTAACGCCGAACTCGTCCGCCGCGTCCAGCAGTCTGCTGAATTGCTCAAAATACAGGTCGTCGGGACAATTAGAGCTTAAAATTGCGCCGTGAAGGACAAAAATTTTTGCGCCCAGCCGATTCATACACTCGAAAAATCTCCTGTACATATCAAGAAGCGCCTGCTGTCGGCGCGGATAGTTTGAAAAAAGGAACATACTTTCCATCGGCGAGGTGAACGGGTGAACCGAAACAACGTTCATATCATATTCGTGAATCGTGCGGAGAATTTCGTCAAAAATTGCTCCCGACATTTCCGAAAAATCGTTCAGAAAAATTTCAGTATTTCTTACGCCAAGCTCTCCGAGCTGCTTAACCGCGCGCTCCGTTTCAAGCGGATAAAGCGACGCGCTTGATACGCCTATGAGCATTTTGTCCTCCTTTCTCTAAAATCGGATATGCCCCACAGAGGCTTCCGTGGGGCAATTCGGTTTTTTGATTACTTTTTCGCCTTATTCTTGCCTGCGGCAGGTCTGGTGTTCCATGCCGCCCAGAGCGGACCGCTGATGAACACGGACGAATACGCGCCCGCAACAAGACCGACAAGCATCGGGAAAACGAAGGTAACTATCGACTCAATGCCGCAGATAAGCGATACAACGCACATTGCAAGAACCGCAAGAACGGTTGTTATCGTGGTTTTCATTGCACGTGAAAGAGTCTGCCAAATACTGTTGTTTACTAGCTCGGTTATAGTGTATTTCTTTCCGTAGAGCTTGCGGTTTTCACGCACACGGTCGAACATAACGATAGTGCTGTTGATTGAATAACCGAGAATTGTGAGAATAACCGCCATAAAGTTCGCGTCAATCGGCAAACGGAAGAACACGAACGAGGCGAATACCATAAACACGTCGTTTGCAAGTGCAACCAGCGAGAAAACGCCCGCCGACCAGCCGCCGATATTCTTAAAGCGGAAGGCAATGTAAATAACAAGCAGGATAAAGGAGAAGATAACCGCCACAAAGCACTTGAGGAAGAACGAGAAGCCCGCCGAGGGGTTTACGTCCTGGCTGTTTACGAGGGCAAGAGCGTTATCGGGCATTGCCGCGATAAGCGCGTCGGTAACCTGCGACTGAACCTCTGCGGTAAGACCCTCTGCCGAAGAGAAGGAAACCTGAACGGTTTCAAGGTCGCTGCCGAACGCAGAGCCTGTCGTTACGCCGACAGTTCCGAGTCCGAGGTCCTCAACCGTATGCTTGACCGCGTTGGTATCAACAGTACCCGAATAGCTGTAAGTAAGCATAGTACCGCCCTTGAACTCAATATCCACCTCTACGCCGAGGATAAGAGCGACTATAATGGTAACAGCTGCGATAATAAGCGGAATAACACAGAAAATTTTACGCTTGCCGACAAAATCGAAGACTTTATTTTCCATTTTTAACACCTCCGTATAATGCGGGCTTGCGGAATATCTTAAACCGCGAGAGCGACATTGTCATAAGTCTTGTGGTAAGGATACCGAACAGGAAGTTCAGCACAACGCCTACCGCAAGAGTATAGCCGAAGGAGTAAATTGAACCTGCCGTAGAAGCTCCGAACCATGTGAACACGGGGGTAAGGAGAATCGAGCAGAAGCTGTCGGGAGTACCGAAAGCGCCCATTAAGATAACCGCAATGATGAGCATTGTGATATTGCCGTCGAAGATTGCCGAGAATGCACGCTTGAAGCCTGTATAAAGCGCGCCGTCGATAGTTTTTCCCGCGCGAAGCTCTTCCTTGATACGCTCGTTTGTGATAACGTTCGCGTCAACGCCCATTCCGACCGCGAGGATAATACCCGCGATACCGGGAATTGTGAGGGTAAAGCTGTCGTTAAAGGCGAAGAAGCCTGTAACAGCCGCAAGCGTTCCCGCAACCTGTCCCGCAAGAGAAATTACCGCAACAACGCCGGGCAGACGGTACATTGCAATAACCATAATGGCGATGAGTGCGAATGCGATGACGCCTGCGACAGCCATAGCGTCGCGCGCGCCCATACCGAGCGTGGGGGAAATCGTGCTGAAGCTGTCGGTTATAAGCTTGAACGGAAGCGCGCCGCCGTTAATTTTAGCGGCAAGGCTGTTCGCCTCGTCATAATCGGAGAAGCCGCCGGAAATGGTTGCCTCGCCGTTTGTGATAATTGCGTTTACGCTGGGTGCGGAGATTTCGGTATCGTCCATCCAGATAGAAATGCGCGTGCCCGATGAATATGCCTCGGTGGTAGCGTCCTTGAACGCCTCCTTGCCGCTTTCGTTAAGCTCAAGAGCGACCGCATATTCCTTTGAATGTGTGTCGTAGTAGGCGGTAGCCTTTGCTACGTCCGCGCCTGAAAGGACAAGCTCCAGATCCTCGTGGGTTCCGTCTGCGGGAATAGTTCCGCTGTATCCCATACGGAAGGTGAGCATAGCGGTTTCGCCAAGCTCCTTAACCGCCTGTTCAGGGTCGAAGCTGTCGTCGTCGGACTGCCACGGGAAGCGGCAGATGATACGATCGCTGTTGTAGTCAACATAGATTTCGTAGTCGGTGATATTTTTTCCGACCATACGCGTTTCGATTATGGACTTTGCCGCGTCCATTTCATCGTTTGTCGCGTCGTATTCCTCCGGCGGGGTAAAGGTTACATCGACGCCGCCGCGGATATCAATACCCCAGCGAATATCGTCAACGCCGCGCACATAAACCGTTTCAATGTCGCCGTACCAGGTGCTGAAGCCTGCGATTGAGAAATAAACGAACACTGCAATCAGCAGGAAAACGACAAAGAAAACGGGCTTTTTAACTCGTTTCAATTATGTTTCACTCCATTTCTGTTTCCGACCGTTTGTCGGACTTGCATACCTTAATATTATAGTGCAAAAACACTTGTTCGTCAAGTCTTTTTTTGGATTTATCGTCTTTTTTTCACTTTGCGTGAGGTTTCAGACGGAAAGCTCCGCCTTTTCGCCGAGGACGTCCTTATTCTTTTCGAGAACGGGGCGGATAAAGTCGGCGAGGAACTCGTCAACCTGCTCTGCGGAACGGCCTGTGAAATGCTCGGGCTGAAGCGTAGCCTCGATTTCCTCCTTTGTGATCATAAACAGCGGGTCGGCTGCGATACGGTCAACGAGGTCGTTTTCGCCGCCCTCCTCCTTGACGATTTTACCCGCCGCGATGCTGTGCTGACGGATTCTTTCGTGAAGCTCCTGACGGTCGCCGCCCTTTTTGACAGCCTGCATCATAATATTTTCGGTTGCCATAAACGGAAGCTCACGCATTACGCGCTGACGAATAACCTTATCGTAAACGACAAGACCGTTGGTTACGTTAAGCATAATATTGAGAATTGCGTCGATGGCGAGGAAGCCCTCGGCAACGGCGATACGCTTGTTGGCGCTGTCGTCAAGGGTGCGCTCGAACCACTGGGTTCCCGCCGTAAACGCGGCGTTGAGGGAATCGATCATAACGTAGCGCGAAAGTGCCGTAATACGTTCGGAGCGCATAGGATTACGCTTATAGGGCATAGCGGACGAGCCGATCTGATTTTTTTCAAACGGCTCTTCAATTTCCTTAAAGTTTGCAAGGATACGGATATCGTTGCTGAATTTCGAGCAGCTCTCCGCAATTCCCGCAAGAACGCTGAGAACCTGATAATCAAGCTTTCTGGAGTAGGTCTGACCGCTTACGGGGAAGCAGGAGGAGAAGCCCATTTCCTCAGCAATCATCTGTTCGAGCTTCTTAATTTTTTCGCTGTCGCCGCCGAAAAGCTCAACAAAGCTTGCCTGTGTTCCGGTCGTGCCCTTCTGACCGAGAAGCTTCAGCTTGGACATTCTGTATTCAAGCTCCTCCAAATCCATAAGAAGCTCATGCGCCCAAAGGGTTGCGCGCTTGCCGACGGTGGTAAGCTGAGCGGGCTGGAGATGGGTATAGGCAAGGCAGGGCATAGCCTTGTATTTTTCAGCAAAGGCTGCAAGGTTGGCGATAACGTTTACCAGCTTGCGGTGAACGATTTCCATAGCGTCGCGCATTACGATAACGTCGGTATTATCGCCGACGTAGCAGGAGGTTGCGCCGAGGTGGATAATGCCCTTTGCCGAGGGGCAGACCTTTCCGTAGGCGTAAACGTGCGCCATAACATCGTGGCGGACTTCCTTTTCACGAGCCTCGGCAACCGCGAAGTCGATATTATCGACGTTTGCTTCAAGCTCCGCGACCTGTTCGGGTGTGATGTCAAGACCGAGCTTCATTTCGGCGCGGGCGAGAGCTACCCAAAGTCTGCGGAAGGTGGAAAACTTTTTCTGCGCGGAGAAGACGTACTGCATTTCCTCGCCGGCGTAGCGGGTGCAGAACGGGCTTTCGTAGGTGCTGTATTTGTCCATAAGTCAGAGTTCCTTTCAAAAAATACAATAATGACACAAATACCATTTTATCACAAATTCCTTCACATTACAATATTTTTGCGGAAAAAAGACGGTTTTTAAAAAATTTTTAATTTTTTTCAAAAAAGGGCTTGACAAACGCGAAAAAATATGTTATTATTTAACAGCTGAATGAAGCAAACACATTGGGGTGTCGCCAAGTGGTAAGGCATCGGACTCTGACTCCGCCATTTCGAGGGTTCAAATCCTTCCACCCCAACCAAAAATAAGCACGATGGTTTTGATACGAAGCCATCGTGCTTTTTATTTGAAATAAGCACAATCATTTGATAAATCGGAATTTGAAGAGGTATTATCTATGAAGATTGAATATAGGCAAGCTACCGTGACAGATGCGGAATTGCTGATTGAGATTTATAATGCTTCGTTTTATAGCGATTATATTAAATATGGCGAATGTCCCGCATATGGAAAAACAGAGGAAGTAATGAAGAAGTCCATAATAAATTATCCTAAATTTCTTATACTATGCGATGGCAATCCCGTCGGCTGTATTTCTTGCAAAAAAATAGAAGAAAGAGTATATGAAGTTGGTTGTTTATGTGTTATCCCATTGCTTCAAGGCAAAGGAATCGGCAGTCAAGCAATTGAATTTGTAAAGTCTTTTTATGAGGACTGGGATAAGCTCACCTTAGTAACACCAGTAGATAAGAGTGAAAATATTAAGTTTTATACTGAAAAGTGCGGATTTGATATTGTGTCAACTGAAAGAGATGGAAATGTAGAAGTAGCTCGATTTGTTTTAAAACGATAACTTTCAGTTTGTCGAACAGATAAGCATGGTTTCACCTTCCCCGCTATGGTTTCATTTTTGAGTGAAACCAAATGAAACCATCTTAAATCGTATCATTATTATCAACTGCTGCCAAATATGCCCCTGCTAACCGCAGGGGCTAATTTATTTTAATCTTTAATATTTAATAATGGGTAACTAATTGGCAGAGGATTCGTTAATCTTTTTAGAATTTCAGAAACAATATCAACATCACAAAAACGTACAGCTTACATAGACTGTGCGTTTTATTTTTTATTGGGGTAAGGTACACTCCGGTGCGCCGTTAGCTTAAGTGCGAAATATCGCAATGTTTTTAAAAGGCGCGGCGGCTGCCGACGGAGGGGGCAGTGACGGGTGCGCTGATTGCAGCGGACACCCCTCACGGATGGCAGCCGCGCTCATTCCCGCAAGAAAGCAGACGAGAATTTTTATGAGTATGTTCATTTCACGAAAGTTCCTTTCCGTTTTTGTAAAAATATATTGTACCACCTCCGCACAGAAGCCCTATGGATATAATCTGAAAGTACTGTGAAAAAGAATAAACAAAATTTGCGCATTTGTTTAAAAGCGGCAAAAAAACTGTTTTTATCTCCAATAATTAGGCGATATTGCCGTTGAAAAAAACAAAACAAAGGTTTATAATGAGTATATCAATGCCCTTTGACTTGAAAGGAATGATTTTTTTGAATAATACTATACAGACGATAATCGAGCTTGACCGCGCAGCGCGTGAACGCGTCGAACAGGCGCAGGCACAGGCGGAAAGCGTCACGGAAGAATGTATCGCGGAGCAGGAACGCCTTACCGCGGAAACCGACCGCGAAATCCGCGAACAGACCGAGCGTATAAAGCGCAGCTGCCGAGAAAAGGCGGACAGCGAGATAGAACGGCTTAAGGCAGCCTCACGGGAAAGCTGCGGAAGACTCGATAAAATTGCTCAGTCGAACGCGCCGCGCTGGGAAAAAGAAATTCTCGGACGCATTTTCGGCGAGTAAACAGCAGAAAGGAACGGGCGAATATGTCAAACAGCGCAATTGTTGCAAAATCCAGAGCTGTTTACGGCACTTTTCTTAAAAAAGAAGATTACGATAACCTTATCCATAGAACCTCTGTCGGCGCGGTCGTTTCCTATTTAAAAGGAACGGTACGTTACAGAAAGCTTCTCGAAGGAGCAGACCCCGCACTCACCCACCGCGGTCAGATTGAAGCGCTCATAGGCAGGGAAATCTTTGAAACATATATGAAGGTGCGCAGGTTCACAAGCTCAAAGCGCGGCGGAATAACCGATTTTTACATACGTTCGGCGGAGGCGGAGCAGCTCTCCCACGCGGTTATTGCCGTTGCAACGGGAAACCAGCAGAGCTTTTTCCTCTCCGTGCCCGAATATCTTATGGATAAGCTGAGCTTCAGCGCGGAGGACGCGGCAAAAGCGGAAAATTTTTCCGACCTGCTTCGGGCAATAGACGGTACAATTTATTCAAAACCGTTAAAGCCGTATCTGGAAAGCGCAGAGCCTGATATAAATATGTGCCTTAACGTTATAAACGCCTGCTATATAAAATGGGCGTTCGCAAGCATAGACAAGGAGTTCAAAGGAAAAAAACGCGGAGAAATAAAGCGCTTCTTTCTGAAAAAGGCGGACAGCGACAATGTTCTGAGGTGCTATCGGTTAAAGAAATTCTTTGACGAAAGCGACGAGCGGATACGAAGCCTTCTTGTTCCGTATCATTCGCGCGTAAAACCGGAGGATATTGACAACGCACTTAAAAGTCAGGACGCTACCGCCGCGCTTATAGAGCTTCTTGCGGCAAAATGCGTTGCGGCAGGCGCAGAGGTAAACGGCGATTATCCCGAAATAGATATCGCGCGCGGAAGCTACCGCTATTTCAGACAGCGGCTCGCGCTTACCTCGGACGAAACCGAGGCGGTGTACTCGCTGATAATGCTTATGGAAACGGAGCGTGCGAACCTGCAAAAAATTATCGAGGGAATCCGTTACGGAATGCCTCCGCAGGAAATCGAGAGCTTTATAATTGCATAACGCAAGAACAGGAAAGGACTGATGTAAAAGCCATGGCAATAGAACAATTAACGCTTGTCAACGTTGCGGGACCTGTAAGAAAGGTCAACAAAACGCTGATAAAGTGCTGCGAAAGCGGGTATTTTCACATAAACCCGCCGCCGAATATTTCAGGCTCGCACCTTGAAGCAAAAAGCCTGAAGGACAAGGGTCTTTACGAGCGAATGATAAAGCGGTGCAGAAGCATTGCGGATACGCTCGGTGTGACGTTGGACGAAAACGCTTCCTACGACGGCGTAGAGTTCAACGTAAGCGTTGATTTCAAAAACTATCTGGACAGCATCGACGAAAAATATAACGCAATGCTGGACAAAAAGGCGGAGCTTACAAGCTCAATCAAATCTCATCACGCAATTTATACAAATCTGTGTCAGTTCGCGGATTTTAACGCAAGCTTCGAGGATATTTTCGCCTGCAAATACGTGAAAATACGCTTCGGACGGATTCCTACGGGAAATATGCGCAAGCTTGATTTTTACAAGGACAGACCGTTCTGCTTCTTCCCGTTCAAGACGGAACAGAACTATACGTGGTGCCTTTATCTTGCGCCGCAGTCGAAAAAAAGCGAAACGGATTACCTCTTCACATCGCTTGATTTTGAACGCGTTATTCTTCCCGAATACCTGAACGGAAGCAGCGCCGAAGCCAGCCGTAAGCTGCTGGAAACGATAAGCTCCGAGGGCGAACAGCTTGAAGAGCTTGAGCGGAAGCTTAAGCAGGCGGCAAAGGACGAGGCTGCGCGCCTTTCAAGCGTTTACGCAAAGCTGATTGCAATTGACAACAGCTATGAGCTGCGCGGGAACGTTCTCGTTGTTGAAAACCGCTTCCATTTTTCGGGATATATACCTTCCGATAAGGAAAAGGAATTCCGCGCGGCTATGCCCGAAGAGGTTGAATTTACAACGGTCGCCGCAAAGGACGACGCGGAAGCTCCCGTAAAGCTGAAAAACAATTGGTTCGTCCGACCGTTTGAAATGTTCGTAAAAATGTACGGACTGCCCGCTGCGGGAGGAATCGACCCCACCCCGATAGTTGCGATAACGTACATTCTGATTTACGGAATAATGTTCGCCGACCTCGGACAGGGCCTGCTGATTTTCCTGCTGGGCTTGCTGCTGACGAAATTTACCACGGTAAAGCTTGCGCCGATTATGACGCGTATCGGTATTTCAAGCGCAGTGTTCGGCGTTCTGTACGGTTCGGTTTTCGGCAACGAGGAGCTGATAACTCCGTTCTTCAAGCTCCCCGAGGTCTATAAGCTTCTCGGCTATACCTCGCCGCCCGCAGATATATTCGCAGTTTCGGGAATGCTGCTTATTGCAGCCATTATCATAGGCGTGGCGCTCGTGCTTATGTCAATGATACTGAATATGATAGTCTGCCTGCGCACGAAGGATATGGAAAACGGTCTTTTCGGCGCAAGCGGTCTGCTCGGCTTTATTTTCTACGCCGCTCTTATCGTGGGCGTGGGCGGAAGCTTTATAGGACTTGACCTGCTCCATGCGTGGTATGTTCTTCCGCTGATTGTTCTGCCGCTTGTGCTTATGTTCTTTAAAGAACCGCTGCTTGAGGCGGCAGGAGAAAAGCGTGAGGAAAAAACAGGCAAGGGAAATATCGACACGGGTCTTAAAAAGCGTTTCGCGTCTATTTTCGCGGGACAGCAGGACAAGAAGAAAAAGTCCGTCGGCAATTTCATTATCGAGGGTATTATCGAGCTTTTTGAAACCTGTCTTACCTACCTCACCAACACGATGTCGTTCCTGCGAATCGGCGGCTTTATTCTAAGCCACGCGGGACTTATGCTGGTAGTAAACGTGCTTGCGGAAATGAACGCGGGCGGCGCCGGCTACTATGTTGTTCTCGTAATCGGAAACCTTTTTGTAACGGGCGTCGAGGGCTTCCTCGTCGGAATACAGGTTCTTCGTCTGGAATTTTACGAGCTGTTCAGCCGATTCTTCCGCGGAGGCGGGAAGCCTTTCAGTCCCGTTGACGTAACACGTCTTGACGCATAACATATTTTGGAGGATAAAAAAATGATTATGATTTTCGTATTACCTTTAATTGCACTCGCTCTCATCATCGTACCGCTTGCACTCGCAATCCACAGAAACAAGCTCGGAATCAAGATTAACCGCAAAAAAACCATTCTTCTCAACAGCGGAACATTTATCGGCGTAATGATTCTTATGACTGCGCTTATGCCCGTTCTTGCAAGCGCAGAGGGCGCGGCTGCCGCTGCCGAGGCAGCAGGAACTACCATCGGCGACGGTCTTAAGGCTCTCGCTGCCGCGCTTTCTACGGGCGCAGCTACTATCGGTACAGGTCTTGCCGTTGGTACGGCAGCTTCCGCAGCTATCGGCGCAACAAGCGAGGACGAAAAGAACTTCACAAAGTCGCTTATTTTCGTTGCGCTCGGCGAAGGCGTTGCAATTTACGGTCTACTGATTTCCATTCTTATTCTTTTCAGCTAAGGAAAAAGAAAAATATGAAGTGCTTTTTAATCAGCGATAATGTAGACACCCAGATGGGAATGAGGCTTGCGGGGATTGACGGAGTGGTCGTTCACGAACGCGGCGAAACGCTCGGCGCGCTTGAAAGGGCTGCCGCCGACCCGAACGTTGCAATAGTGTTCATTACCGAAAAGCTGACCGCGCTTTGCAGAAAGGAAATCTACGACTACAAGCTCGGCACTCCCAAGCCGCTTATTGTTGAGATTCCCGACCGTCACGGCGATTCCCATATCGGCGATACCCTTACGGGTTATGTAAACGAGGCAATCGGACTGAAGGTGTAGCGATAACGCCGAAAATGAAAGGAAAAAGCTATGAACGAAAATACAGACAAGCTCGGAATGTTTCGGGCGGAGCTTGAGAAAATCTCGTCCGATGAAGCTGAAAAGCTCCTTTCCGCCGCACAGAAAAAGGCAGAGAGCGGACTTTCCGACCTTAAAACAAAGCTCAGTGAAATGCGCAGCGTAAAGGTTAAAAAGGCGGAGGAAGCCGCTCTGGCAGAGGAGAAAAAGCGCGTTTCGGAGGTTCGCTTCGCCGAAAACAGACGCGTGCTTATCCACCGCGCGCAGATTGTTGACGATTTTTTTGCCGAGCTTGAAAAAAAGCTTGAGCAAAAGCTGGCTGACGGCGAAAACTCCCGCTATCTCGAAAAATGCCTGCGGGAAGCGGAGAAATACTGCCGCGTTGACGCAGACGCCACCATTTTATGCCGCCCACAGGACGCTGACGCGGTAAAAAGGCTTGCTCCCGAAGCGGCAGTAGAGGCTTCGGAAAGAATCAGACTCGGCGGATTTCTGCTTAAAAGCGGCTCGCAGAGCGCGTTTGCGGATTTTACGCTTGACACCGTGCTTGCACAGGAGCATGAACGCTTCGCTATGTGCGCTGAGCTGCAAATCTGAACACCCTTAAAGGAGTGAACTGAAATGAATACTATATATGCCATTAACGGACCTGTTATAAAGCTTCGCAGTACGAAGGATTTTGCAATGCGCGAAATGGTCTACGTCGGCGAAAAAAAGCTTATCGGCGAGGTTATCGGCGTTACCGACAGGGATACCATTATTCAGGTGTACGAGAATACGGCGGGACTTAAAATCGGCGAAGCTGTCGAAGGCACGGGCGCGCCGATGAGCGTTACGCTCGGACCGGGAATTATTTCGGGTATTTTCGATGGAATTGCACGTCCGCTGCGCGATATGCAGAAAACCGACGGAAGCTTTGTCACCGAGGGCAGCTCTATTCCCACAATTGATTTTTCACGCGAATTTGACGTGACGGTTACCGTTTCTGTCGGAAACGAGATAAGCGGCGGAGAGGTTTACGCAACCTGCCGTGAAACCTCGCTCATTGTCAATAAGGCAATGCTTCCGCCCGATTTCGGTAAATGCACGGTAACGTATGCCGCCGCTAACGGAAAATATCACGCTGACGATACTATTATAAAGGTAAAAAAAGCGGACGGACAGGAAGCGGAGCTGACGCTCTGCCAGAAATGGCCTATCCGTCAGCCGCGCCCTGTTAAACGAAGAATCCCTATTGACACGCCTCTTATGACGGGACAGCGCGTCCTTGATACGATCGCGCCTATCGCGAAGGGCGGCACGGCGGCAATCCCCGGCGGCTTCGGCACGGGTAAGACGATGACCCAGCACCAGATTGCTAAGTGGTGCGACGCGGATATTATCGTTTATATCGGCTGCGGCGAGCGCGGAAACGAAATGACGCAGGTGCTTGAAGAATTCTCCGAGCTTATCGACCCGAAATCGGGCAAGCCGCTTACCGACAGAACCGTCCTCATTGCGAATACGTCAAATATGCCTGTTGCAGCGCGCGAGGCTTCGATTTATACGGGAATCACTATCGCGGAATACTATCGCGATATGGGCTATGATATTGCAATTATGGCGGACTCAACCTCCCGCTGGGCGGAAGCGCTCCGTGAAATTTCGGGACGTCTGGAGGAAATGCCGGCGGAGGAGGGCTTCCCTGCTTACCTCCCGTCAAGACTTTCCGAGTTTTACGAACGTGCCGCAAACGCGGATACGCTGTCGGGCAAGCGCGGAAGCGTTACCATAATCGGCGCCGTTTCGCCGCAGGGCTCCGACTTCTCCGAGCCTGTAACACAGAACACAAAGCGTTTTGTACGGTGCTTCCTCGCGCTTGACAAGTCGCTTGCCTACGCAAGACACTATCCTGCGATAAACTGGATCACGAGCTATTCGGAGTACGTTGACGATTTTAAGGATTACTACGAAAAGAACGTCGGAGAGGATTTCCTCGACTGCCGCAGAAAAATAAGCAACCTTCTGCTTGAAGAAAACAAGCTGATGGAGATTGTAAAGCTTATCGGCGCGGACGTTCTTCCCGACGACCAGAAGCTTGTTATTGAAACGGCTAAGGTTATAAGAATCGGCTTTTTGCAGCAGAACGCCTTCCACAAGGACGACACCTATGTTCCGCTTTCCAAGCAGCTTCTTATGATGAAGGCGATTTTGCATCTGCACGAAAAGGCGTTTGAGGCGATCAGCCGCGGGGTTATGTTCTCGCGCATTGCTTCTACCGACCTTTTTGACCGTCTTATAAAAATGAAATACGACATTCCCAACGATAAGCCTGAGCTTTTCGCGGAATACGACCGCTACACGGACGAAACGCTTGCGGCAATGTGAAAGGAGTCGGCTTATGAATATACAGTATTCGGGACTGACCGAAATTAACGGACCTCTGGTGTGCCTTGAGGGGGTAACGGGGGTTTCGTATGAGGAAATCGCTACGCTGAGCCTTGCGGACGGTTCGACGCGCATGGGTCGTGTTGTTCAGATGGAAGGCGACAGGGTTATTTTACAGGTTTTTGAGGGCACGACGGGACTTTCTCTTGAAAATACACAGACCTCCTTTAAGGGCAGACCCCTTGAAATGCCGCTGAGTAAGGAGCTTCTCGGACGCGTTTTCAACGGAAGCGGCAAGCCGATTGACGGCGCGGGACCTGTTTTTGCAGAAAAGTACGGCGATATAAACGGACGTGCGCTCAACCCCGTTGCGCGTACCTATCCGCGTAACTATATTCACACAGGTATTTCTTCGATTGACTGCCTTATGACGCTCATTCGCGGGCAGAAGCTGCCGATTTTTTCAGGCTCGGGACTTTCCCATAACAAGCTTGCCGTCCAGATTGTAAAACAGGCGCGAATTGCCGAGGAAAACGGGCAGGATTTCGGCGTTGTTTTCGCGGCAATGGGCGTTCAGAACGACGTTGCGGACTATTTCCGCCGCTCCTTTGAACAGGCGGGCGCAAGCGAAAGAGTTGTAATGTTCCTCAATCTTTCCAACGACCCGATTATCGAGCGTATTTTAACGCCCCGCTGCGCGCTTACCGCCGCGGAGTATCTGGCGTACGAAAAGAATATGCACATTCTCGTTATTATGACGGATATGACCTCCTATGCGGAGGCTCTGCGTGAATTTTCTTCGTCAAAGGGCGAAATTCCCGGAAGAAAGGGCTATCCCGGCTATCTTTACTCCGACCTTGCCTCGCTTTATGAGCGCGCAGGCGTTGTAAAGGGCAGCAGCGGTTCTCTTACGCAGATTCCGATTCTTACAATGCCCAACGACGATATTACCCACCCTATCCCCGACCTTACCGCGTATATTACCGAGGGGCAGATAGTTTTCGACCGAAATCTCGATTCGACGGGCGTTTATCCCGGGCTTTCGGTGCTGCTTTCGCTTTCGCGACTGATGAAGGACGGTATCGGAGAGGGGTATACAAGAGCCGACCATCAGGACGTGGCGAACCAGCTTTTTGCGGCGTATGCGAAGGTTCAGGACGCGCGTTCGCTTGCTTCGGTTATCGGCGAGGACGAGCTTTCCGATATTGACAAGAAGTATATGAGCTTCGGTGTGGAATTTGAACAGAGATTCTTGAATCAGGGCTTCGACGAAAACAGAAGCATGGAGCAGACTCTGGAGCTTGCATGGGATTTACTTTCGCTGCTTCCGAAATCCGAGCTTGACCGAATGAACGGCAAGCTTATTGAGGAGCATTACCGCGAGAAATAAACGGAAGGAGGGCTGACCTACGGCACAGCAGGTTTTTGCCACAAAGGGAAACCTTATAAACGCGAAGCGTTCGCTCAGACAGGCGCAGCTTGGTTATGAGCTTATGGATCGCAAGCGCAACATTCTTATACGTGAAATGGTGAGCCTTTCGGACAAGGCGATGTCGATAAAGGGGCGGCTTGAGGAAACGTTTGACAAGGCGTATTCCGCGCTGCGTGCGGCGAATATGATGAGCGGCGTTATTTCGGAGAGAGCGGCGAGAATGCCGGAGGACAACAGCATTTCCGTTTCATACCGGAGCGTTATGGGCGTAGAGCTTCCCGAGGTTTCGGGCGGAGATGTGAAGCCTGTGTTATGTTACAGCATTTCCGACACGAACACGCCTTTCGACAGAGCGTATGTCTGCTTTCACGAGGCGAAAAAGATGAGCGTTGAACTGGCGGAGGTTGAGAACAGCATTTACCGTCTTTCGATTGCGATTCGCAAGACCCAGAAGCGGGCTAACGCTTTAAAAAACATCATGATTCCGACTTACCGCGAGCAGGTGAAGTATATCACGAATGCGCTGGAGGAAAAGGAGCGGGAGGAATTTTCCCGCCAGAAAATCATCAAGGCGGCAAAGCAGAAGGGCTGATTTCTCGTTGCGGAGCTTCAATATATTTGAATAGCAAGGGCTGCTGCAGTATACTGCAGCAGCCCTCTTTGGATATTCTGCTAACCACACAGCTGGCGCGGCGCGCGTCTTACATTTTGCGAAGCAAAATGTAAGTTCCTCGGGCAGCGAAGCTGCCCGAGGAATCGTTTTGTGCGGCGAAGCCGCACAAAACGCGCGCGCCGCGCCCCTTCCGCTTGAAGCGAGCTGTCCTCTGTCAGGCTTTGTAATACGGACAGCGGACAGCGGAAAAATATTTACAGCAAACAAAAACCTCAGCTTCATCATCGGCTGAGGTTAATTTTCATATAAGGCTGATTTTTATAGTCGCTCCGGTCGACCAACTCCTCAAAAGCACCTAAAGTAACAACGATAGGTATTAGCAACAGAGTTTCGGATACGCCCCGTTCTTGCGAACGTGCCCCTAAAGTGTCAGCCACACTAACGATATCAGCGTACCTTTATCGTCATTCATATTATACTCCGCAAATCTGATTTTGTCAAGAAAAAAATTCAGAGAAAAAATTAAAAAAACACTTGACAAATAGCGCTTTTTGTTGTATACTTTAAAGCGTAGCATATATTGCGTGCAGTTCGAAAAGAAGAAATAGAATCCGTAATTATTGAAAGGCGGTGCTTTTGAAATGAAAATCAAGGAAAAATGCAGGCTGTTTAATCACGCGCGCAGAGAGTATTCAAGAATATTCTCGCACAGCTATGAGTTTACGAAAATGTCATACGATAAGTTGGTCAGCCTTTTAAGGGCTAATAAGCACTCCGGTTTTTGCGAGTATTGGTACTGCTGCTACGGGCTGTACAGGAACTGCTGGCAGGATCCCTTCGAGGAGGGCGTATGGAGTATGTCGCAGGAGGACGTGGACGTGCTGCTTGCGGGCGTGCTGAAAAGGACGCGGAAATACCTCAAGGACAAGCGCCGTGTGCTTTGCTTTGAGGATTCCTTCGGCACGCACGTGGTATTGATAACGAGGGACGTCCTTTGGCGCGATTACGTTATAACGTTTACAAACGGAAGCTATTCTTTGGAATAGGAAGGGGAAATGAGAGTGAAATGCGATAAAATAACGCTGCAAAAACAGGCGGAGGGACTTGTTTTTGCTGAAAGCGAGGTCACTGCGGAGCTTAAAGCCGCCTGCGAGGAGCAGGGGATACGACTGAACATAATCCCCGACGAGCAGTATGAGCAGGCGGTTGCAGCGAGCTTCGGCGAGTGGCTGCTGAAAAAAATATCCACCGAGTAACGGGTAATAGCGTTCTGCGCTTTTACCGCGTATCCACGCCCTTGGGGAATCCTAGCCCAAGCACACGGGATATGCGAAAGCCGACAGCGTGTTCTCCTTGAATGATTGTCATTCTATGGAATGAAGCGCTGCCGGCTTTATTTAATTTAGTCCCGCTCCTTGGACGGTGAGCGTAGTTTTTCGATTTTTAAAAGAAATTCGCCCACAAATGGCTCAATCAAGCCTTTTATGGGCGAATACCTTCACATATAGTTGGTTGCGGAGGCAAGACTCGAACTTACGACCTTCGGGTTATGAGCCCGACGAGCTACCACCTGCTCCACTCCGCGATATAAGCACCTTTATTCAAGGTGCTTAATTATTATAGCACGTTGTGAGCCGTTTGTCAATACCTTTTTTGAAATTTTTTGATTTTTCCGTAAATTTACACGTAATACTGCGCCTGCGCATGGAACATTTCCGCGTAAATCCCGTTCTTCTTCTTCACAAGCTCGTCGTGCGTGCCATATTCCGCTATCGTTCCGCCGGAAAATACCGCAATCTTATCGCAGAATTTGCAGCTCGAAAGCCTGTGCGAAATATACACCGCCGTTTTTCCGCCCACAATGTCGTTAAACTGCCTGTAAATCTCATACTCCGCTATCGGGTCAAGCGCCGCTGTCGGCTCGTCAAGAATCACCACCGGCGCGTCCTTGTAAAGCGCTCTCGCCAGCGCCAGCTTCTGCTGTTCACCGCCGGAAAGCTCAACGCCGTCCTTATCGAAAAAGCGGAACATCGTCGTATCAGCGCCCTTGGGCAGACCGTCAACCTTATTTTTCAACCCGACCTGCTCCAGCAGAGCTTCAACACGCCCGCTCTCGTCCTCTTTTCCAAGCAGGATATTGTCCTTAACGGTAAACGCAAGCAGCCGGAAATCCTGAAATACAACCGAAAACAGCTTCATATATTCGTCGTAATCGTAGTCCTTTATGTTCACTCCGTCAAACAGGATTTCGCCCTCGTCTACGTCGTATAAACGGCAGAGAAGCTTGATAAACGTGGTTTTCCCCGCGCCGTTTAGCCCGACAACCGACAGCTTATCGCCCGTTTTCAGCTTTATCGAAACGTGCTTCAGAATCTGAACCGAGGTATTCGGGTAGGTAAAGCTCACGTCCTTAAACTCAATCGTATGCTCGCCCGACATTCGCTCAATTTTTCTGTCGCCCTTTTCAAGGTACGCGGGGTAATTCATAAATTTAACCAGCTCGTGACCGTAATTGGTAAACTTCACAATGTTCTGGAAGCCGAAAATCGCGTTGTTTACGGCGGTGTAGAGCGTTCCAGACGCGCTTATAAGCTGCGAAAACGTACCGATAGAAATTTTGCCGAGAATTGCCAGCGCGCCAAGGTACAGATACGCGCCGAAGTCGCGCAGAGCGTTTGCCGCCAGACTCAATATATCGAGGGGGTAGGTTTTCCACGTTTTTTCCTCGAACATTTTTACAAGCCTGTTGATTTGCTGCGAAGCTTTTTCAAGCATCATTCCCGAAGCGTTATAAAGCCGTATGTCCTTGCCGAAACGGAAGTCCTCCAGCCTGAAAATAACATAGCCGAAAATGCGGTTCAGCCCCGCGAGCTTCCCGAACCATTCGACCTCCACCGCGTTTTTCTTTTTGTTCAGTAGCGCGCTCAGCGTAAGCATTGACGCGGTAATCAGCAGCAGCCACGGTGCGTTCAGCGCAAGCAGCGTTATAACGCCGAGAGCCTGAATAATTGAGGAAATCAGCCCGAAAAAAGTTTTCGCAATAGGGTAGGTGTGTCCCGCCCATCTCAGACCGTCATTCGCCTTTCGTATCTGGTCGAGCGCGTCCTTATTTTCGGTGAGTGCGAAGTCAATTTCCATACAGTGCCTTGCGACTTCCTCGTTGTGCCTGTTGTAGAACACGTCCTCGTACTTTTCAAGGTGGCAGCTCAGCGCCGAGTTCGCAAGTCTTAATCCGATGTCCAGAACAATCATTACTGCAACGTTGGAGAAAATGAACGTTAAATCCCGTTCGGGCGCGAGCAGCGCGTCAATAATTACGGGGAGGAAAATAATTTCGGCAAACGGTATTGCCGCGCCGATGAGCAGGTTTAATATTCCGATAATAAAGAACGGCTTGTCGGTTTTCCACGCTCTTGGGAAAAAGTATTTAAGAGTCGGGATAACGAAGGTCTGCTTTTTTTCAGCTTTTATGGTTTCTTTACGCATTTACAGCCGCCTCCTCTCCGTTTTCAACGTAGTACTGCGCCTGTACGCGGAACATTTCGGCGTATGCGCCGTTTTTCGCCAGCAGCTCCTCGTGAGTGCCGTATTCAACCATTTCACCTTCCTTGAACATTGCGATAGAATCGCAGAAGCGGGTAGACGAAAGGCGGTGGGAGATGTATACGGCTGTTTTGTCGCCTATCATTTCGTCAAAGCTCTGATACAGCTTGTATTCGGCGATTGCGTCAAGCGCCGCCGTAGGCTCGTCAAGAACGACAACGGGTGCGTCCTTGTAAAGCGCGCGCGCAAGCGCCAGCTTTTGCTTTTCGCCGCCCGAAAGGTCGATTCCGTCATCGTACAGCACCTTAAGCAGCTCGGTTCTTGAGCCGTTCGGGAGGCTGTCGATTTTTTCGCCCAGTCCCGCCGCACGGAGCATTTTTTCGGCGCGTTCGTGGTCGGTTTTATCAGGCTCCTCCATTGAAACGTTTTCGTCCATCGGGAAAGCCATAATTTCGGTTTCCTGAAACGCGGGTGCGAACAGCTCGTAGTATTTAACACGGTCAAATTCCCGAATGTCGATTCCGTTAAGGGTGATTACCCCCTCGGTAACATCGTAAAGCCTTAGCAGCAGCTTGATAAACGTGGTTTTTCCCGCGCCGTTAAGTCCGACTACCGCCAGCCTTTGCCCTGCCTCAAGAGTAAGGCTGAGATTTTTCAGCGCGTAATTTTCCTGCGAACGGTAGCGGAAAGAAACGTTTCTGAACTCGAAAACATAGCGGTCTGTTTCGGGAATGGGCATGGGATTCGGGTTTGTTTCGGATACTATCGCGTCCATAAAATCGCGGAAATCGTTGGTTTTAGTGCTTTGCTCCCGTATTCCCGAAATACTTTTCAGAAAGTCCGTCATGGAATTTATGAACTGAAACGCGCTTGCCGAATAAAATGTGAAATCGGCAACAGTGATATTTCCGTTAAGAAAATCGGTGATGATCCAGCCGTATATTACCACCGAGGCAATGAAAAAAATGCCGTGGCTGAAAAATGAATTTTTGATCCAGTAGTTGCGCGAAGCCTTCCAGTGCGCCAGTTCGATTTCGTTTACCTCGTGGTGCTTTTTTGCGAGGAAGCTTTTCATACTGTAAAGGCGAATGTCCTTTGCGTAGGTGAAATCGCCCGCCGTGTTTGTAACGTAGTCCAGCTTGCGCCAATGTCCCGCCATCGCGTCCCACATTATTTTTTTATCCAGCTTACGGATATGGTCGAAATACAGGAACTGAACCGCCGAAAGCGCAATTAAAATAAGCACGAGCCATGGATTGAGGGTGGAAATAATCGCAAGAGCGGCGAGAAACGAAACAATCTCGACTATACTTTCCGACATACGCGACATAAGCCCCTGAACGCCGTTATAGTCACCTTCGGTAGCGCGCTTGGCGAGGTGGTGACGGTCGAGCATTTCGGGTTCTTCCAGCTTTTCATAGTCCATCGACAGCACCTTTTTAATGCGTTCGCGGCATAGCATGAGCCTTGTTTTTGTAAAGTCGAGGTACAGCTTATTGTTGAGCCACGCGTTAAGCCACATAATCGCGAAGGTTATAACCGTAACGACTGAAACGAGGATAAGCAGGGGCGTTATGTCGCTGCCGCCGCTTGCGGACTGTTTTTCAATCATTTCGATTACGAGCTTTCCGATAAAGCTCCAGATGTAGCCCATTGACGCGCCCGTAAAGCCGATTATGACGAGCCGCGCCACGCTTCCGCGGCTGTACCTGTTCATTTTTCCGAGAAGATAGCGGCAGTTGCCGAAAACGCCGTATTCATGCGCTGTGTAGGTGTTTTTCTTCTCGATTGGGTCGAAGCTCTCAAGCGAGGGCTTCTTTTGCTTTTTTGGTTTTTTCTTCAACTTCTTCTCCTTTTTGCTGCCCGCAACGTCCGGACAGAAATGCTTATCTATCTGAGAGGTAATACAATTATACAATGCCGGTCTGGTTTTGTCAATACCGCAGCGCATTAAAAAAAGCCCGCGCGAAGCGGGCTGATTCTTACCAATTTTTCTTATCCTTGGTGCAGTCGTGCTGCTTTTTGCGTTCCTCGACCATTTTTACGAACCATTCTACCATATTGGGGTCTTTGTTGAAATAGAACTGTACGGCGTCAACCAGACGATAGCCGGTCTTATTGGACAGTGTAATGTAATTCATAAAAATTGCTCCCTTCTTGCATTTTTCCTGCAAATCTGTTATAATAATAACACCTAAACCTGACTTTATGTCAATAGGTTATGAAAAAATTGGAGGTTTTTATGTATACTATCGGACAGGTTTCGGAGATGTTCGGGCTTCCCGTTTCGACGCTTCGTTATTACGACAAGCAGGGACTTTTCCCGAATATGAAGAGGGTATCGGGTATCCGCAGATTTGACAGCGCGGAAATAGAGATACTGCGGCTTATAGAGTGTCTGAAAAAATCGGGGCTTGAAATCAAGGATATTAAGCAATTTATTGACTGGTGCATAGAGGGCGATTCCACGATTCCGCAAAGAAAGGAGCTTTTCGAGCGCCAGCTCAGGACTGTTGAAGCGGAAATTGAACGCATGAACAAGGTGCGTGATATGCTGAAATTCAAGTGCTGGTATTACGGGCAGGCGGTTGCCGACGGCACGGACGAGCGCGTTAAAGCGCTTATTCCCGGCAAGCTCCCGCCGGATATACAGGAAATCTACGACAACTCGCACAAGGAATGAATGTTAAACCGTTTGCGGCGGCTTGGCGAAAGCGAAAAGCAAGCGGGCGGGCGCGAATGCGCCCGCATATTGCGGCGGCTTCGCCGCCGCAGGAGAGTTTCGCAAAAGCGAAAAGCAAGCAGG